>NZ_JAVIIT010000002.1:0-722542 GCF_033977265.1 Mesorhizobium australafricanum
TCGCTGCCAACGCCACAAACAGAAGTTCCGCAAGATTATGCCGCGCATTGATGTCGCGTGGATCGCGTACTTCTCGCAAGATCGACAAAACCAATGGCATTGCGGCCTCCTCTGCTTCGAGAAAGCCACTCAAGAATCCTTCTTTTGCTGCATGGCAATACACAATCGACTTATCTGCGATTCCCCTGCCCTGCCCCCGGCAGGCTCGAAGACCTGAAGCGCCGCTTCTTCGCGACACCGCTTCAGGCGCTGTTGTCGTTGATATCGCTGGCGATCATGGTTTTCGTCGTCTGGAAGCTGCTCAACTGGGCCATCTTCTCGGCCGTGTTCACGACGAGCGGCGGGCCCGAGGCCTGCCAGGCGGCAGGCGGAGCCTGCTGGTCGGTCATCGCGGCCAGGTGGCGCATCATTCTCTTCGGTCTTTATCCCTTCGAGGAGCAATGGCGCTCGGCCTTGGCCTGCGTGGCCGTGGTGGTCATGACCGTGCTGAGCTGCATTCCGGCCTTCTGGACCGGCCGCCGCATCGCGCTCGTCTGGGGCGCCGGAACAGGCCTCTACTACGTGCTGATGAAAGGCGGCGTGCCTGGTCTTGCCTATGTCGGCGAGGAGGCATGGGGCGGACTGGCGCTCACCCTCTTCATCTTCGTGACCACCTGCCTGATCGGCTTCCCGCTGGCGATCTGCCTGGCGCTGCTGCGCCGCTCGGAACTGCCCTGGATATCGCGCACCACCGGTCTCATCATCGACGGTGTCCGCTCGCTGCCACTGATCTCGATCCTCTTCACCTTCGCCGTGGTGCTGCCCTTTGCGCTGCCGCAATGGCTGCAGGGCGACAAGCTCTATCGGGTGATCATCGGCTCCGCCCTGTTCTTCTCCGCCTATCAGGCGGAGATCGTCAGGGGCGGCATGCAGGGCGTTCCAGCGGGACAGGAAGAGGCCGCCATGGCGCTCGGCATGAGCTACTGGCAGCGCATCAGCCGCATTGTTCTGCCGCAGGCGATGCGCAACGCGCTGCCGGCCACGATCAACCAGTTCGTCATCTCGTTCAAGGAAACCTCGCTTGTGGTGATCGTCGGCTTCTTCGAGATCCTCGCCTCCGGCAACGCCGCCTATGGCACCGGCGAATGGCGCTTCGCCTATGTCGAGGTCTACGCCTTCATCGCCTCCATCTATTTTATCTTCGTCTTCAGCCTGTCCCGCTACGGCGCCTTCCTCGAGCGGCGCATGTCGCTCGGCGAACGGTAGGGAGGTACGCAGATGAATTCGACACAGTCATCGGGCCCCGCCGTCCGTATCGAGGGCCTCGACAAATACTACGGGTCGTTCCAGGCGCTGCGGAAGATAAACCTCTCTGTGGGGCGCGGCGAAAGGATCGTCATCTGCGGTCCCTCCGGCTCCGGGAAATCCACGCTGATCCGCTGCGTCAACCGGCTCGAGCAGCACGATGGCGGCCGCATCGCCGTGCTCGGCACCGAGCTCAACGACGATGTCGGCAACATCGATGGGATCAGGCGCGAAGTCGGCATGGTGTTCCAGCACTTCAACCTGTTTCCGCACATGACGGTGCTGGAAAACTGCATGATCGCGCCGATAATCGTGCGCAAGCGGCCGCGCGCCGAAGCCGAGACGACCGCCCGGCGTTTTCTGGAGAAGGTCCGCATTCCCGAGCAGGCGATGAAGTTTCCGGGCCAACTCTCCGGCGGCCAGCAGCAGCGGGTCGCGATCGCGCGCGCGCTTTGCATGCAGCCGCAGATCATGCTGTTCGACGAGCCAACCTCGGCGCTCGACCCCGAGATGATCGCGGAAGTGCTGGACGTCATGGCCACGCTTGCCTCCGAAGGCATGACGATGATCTGCGTGACCCACGAGATGGGCTTCGCCCGCCGCGCTGCCGACCGGGTGATCTTCATGGATGGGGGCGAGATCGTCGAGGAGGCGCCGCCGGAGGAGTTCTTCACGTCCTCCCGAAACGAGCGCACCCGTCAGTTTCTGTCGCAGGTGCTGGGTCATTGAAGGGCATCCCGAGAGATGCAACGTTCCGCTTGCAGCAACATCACCAGGAATTTCAATGACCGATCCCGCAGTCGCCTTGCGCGAGATACTCGGACCGAAAGGCTGGCTTTCGGGCGATGACGCCCAACCCTTCCAGCGCGATTGGCTCGACCGGTATGGCCTCCAGCCTCTGGGCGTCGCCCGGCCGACGAGCACCGCGGAGGTGGCAGCGGTCGTCAAGGCTTGCCGGCAGGCGGGATTGGCAGTTGTGCCGCAAGGCGGAAACACCAGCCTATGCGGTGGCGCCGTCGCCGCGCAACCGAATGCGGTCATCGTCTCGCCTTCGCGCATGACCGCAATTGGCGAACCGGATCAGGAGAGCGGTTCGATCGCGGTTGATGCGGGCGTCGTTCTCACGGCGCTGCACGATGCGCTCGAGCCGCATGGGCTGATGTTCCCGATGCGTCTGGGCGCCGAAGGCAGCGCCAGGATTGGCGGCCTGATCGGCACCAATGCCGGCGGCAGCCAGGCATTCCGCTTCGGGATGATGCAGGATTTGGTGCTCGGCCTCGAAGTCGTGATGCCGGACGGCGCGGTGTGGGACGGTCTTCGCGCAGTGCAGAAGGACAATGCCGGGTATCAATTGCGCAAGCTGTTCTGCGGCTCGGAAGGCACGCTCGGCATCGTGACGCGCGCAATCCTCAGGCTCTACCCCACGCCAAAGCAGCAGGCGAGCGCGCTCTTGGTGATGTCGGATTTCGCCGCCGCCGTATCGTTCGGCGCCTTCCTGCGCGGCGAAGCAGGAGAATTCCTGACCGGGCTCGAATTCTTCTCGGAGGTCGGCCTGGCACTCGCGCTCAAACACTTGCCGGATCTCGCCTACCAGCTTGAGTCACGGGGTGACGTCTATCTGCTCGTCGAACTGGCTTCGGGCTCGACGCGCGTCCCGTTGGACGAGATTCTGAATTCGGCGCTGGAATGGGGCATGGAGCGGGGTCTGGTCATGGATGGTGCGTTGGCCAATTCGAGCACGCAGCGCGCACGGTTCTGGCGCCTGCGCGAGGAGCTGCCCGAAGGGCAGCGTCTGGAAGGCGAACAGCTCAAGCACGACATCTCCGTGCCGCCGGGCGCTATTGCCCGCTTCATCGAGGCCGGCGCCAAGATTTGCGACAACATCCTGCCTGGCGTGCGGATCAATCCGTTCGGCCATCTCGGCGACGGCAACATCCACTACAATCTGTCGCCGCCGGAAGGCCGCTCCGATTTCAACGGCAAGGCCGGGGAGTTTGCCGAAGCGCTGGCTGCTTTAGCAACCGAAATGGGCGGCAGCTTCGCGGCCGAGCATGGGCTGGGGCGTGCAAAGATCGCCATGGCCGACCTGAATCGCGCGCCCATCGAACGAGACCTCATGGCGCAGTTGAAGCGCGCATTCGATCCGCAGGGCACGATGAATCCCGGCGTTCTGGTGCGCGTACGACAGTAAAGAAAAACTTTCGAATGAACCGTATTTCTTGATTTCGCACCGGCCCGTTCGAGTGCAGGTATAAATCCGAAAGGCAGCATCGTCCGCTTGCCGCCAGTTGTAAGGATATCGAAGCATGGTCCGCAATGGCGGTCGCCTTCTTGTCGAGTGCCTGATCGCCTTGGGCGCGACCAAGAGCTTCGGCGTTCCCGGTGAGAGCTATCTCGCCGTTCTCGACGCGCTGCACGACACGCATGGCAAGCTGGACTATGTGCTCTGCCGCAACGAAGGCGGCGCGTCGTTCATGGCCTGCGCCTACGGCAAGCTAACCGGCACGCCGGGCATCTGCTTCGTCACCCGCGGCCCGGGCGTGACCAACGCCAGCATCGGCGTGCATACCGCGATGCAGGACTCCTCGCCGATGATCCTTTTCGTCGGCCAGGTCGGCACCGACATGAAGGGGCGCGAAGCCTTCCAGGAAATCGACTACCGCGCAGTGTACGGAACCGTCGCCAAGTGGGCGGTCGAGATCGATGACGTCGCGCGGCTCCCCGAGATCGTGGCGCGCGCCTGGACCACCGCCTTGACCGGAAGGCCCGGCCCCGTCGTGGTCGCGCTGCCGGAAGACATGCTGACAACGGTGACCGGGGCCGCACCACTCGGCGGCCCCGCGGCGATTTTCGAGGCAGCTCCGTCGCCGGACGCCATCGCATCGGCCCTCGATATGCTGGCGGCGGCCGAGAGGCCGGTGCTGCTCATGGGCGGCGCCAACTGGACGGCGGATGGTCGCGACGCGCTCCAGGCTTTTGCCGAGGCTTCCGACATCCCGGTCGTCGCCGCCTTCCGTTATCAGGACCAGTTCGACAATCATTCGCCGGTCTTCGTCGGCGAGGCCGGCGTCGGCATGGTGCCGCATGTCAAGAGCCTGATCCGCGATGCCGACGTGATCCTGGCGGTCAATGTCCGCTTCGGCGAGATGACCACGGACGGCTATACGCTGCTTTCCGTGCCCGAGCCGACCCAGAAGCTCATCCATGTCCACGGTTCCGACCGCGAGATCGGCAAGATCTATGTGCCGGCGATTGGCATCCATGCCGGCCCGAACGCGTTCGCCAGGGCGCTGACCGCGGTCAAGGGCCCCTGGGCCGGCTGGCGCACAGCGGCGCGCAAGGCCTATGAGGGGACGTTCGCGGCGCCTGTGCAGCCTGGTCCTGTCGACATGGTCGCGGTCAGCGCCTGGCTGCGCGAGAACCTGCCGGCCGACGTCATCCTCACCAATGGCGCCGGCAATTTCACGGTATGGCCGAACAAGTTCTTCAAGTTCGGCCCGGAGGCCCGGCTGCTTGCCCCGCAATCCGGCGCCATGGGCTATGGCCTGCCGGCGGCGGTCGCCGCCAAGGTCGCCTATCCCCAGCGCATGGTCGTCTGCTTTGCCGGCGACGGCGACTTCCAGATGAATTGCCAGGAACTCGGCACCGCCATGCAGGCCGGCGCGCAGCCGATCGTGCTGATCATCAATAACGGCATCTACGGCACGATCCGCGCGCACCAGGAGCGCAACTATCCGGCCCGGGTATCCGGCACCTCGCTCGAGAATCCTGACTTCGTGACGCTGGCAATCGCCTATGGCTTTCACGCCGAGCGCGTCGAGACGACGCAGGATTTCGCGGCGGCGTTCCGGCGGGCGCTCAACTCCGCAACTGGCGCCGTCCTCGACATCGTCGTCTCGCCCGAAGCGCTCACACCCCGGCAGACCCTATCCCAGATGCGCGACGCCGCGCTCGCTTCGCAGAAGGCCAAGGCATGACATCCAGAACCGAAGACATCCGCCTCGGCGCCGACATCGGCGGCACCTTCACCGACATCGCCCTCGATGTCAGGGGAACGATGTTCTCCACCAAGGTGCTGACCAATTACGCGGCGCCGGAGCAGGCGATCCTCGACGGCATTGATGTGGTCGTCGGCGACGCCGGAATTTCGGCGGCCGAGATCGGCATCATCATCCATGGCACGACGCTCGCCACCAACGCGCTCATCGAGCGCCGGGGAGCCAAGACCGCGCTGGTCACGACGGAAGGGTTCCGCGACGTGATCGAGATGCGAACGGAAAACCGTTTCGAGCAATATGATCTCAACCTGCAACTGCCGACGCCGCTGATCCCGCGCGAGGACCGCTTCACGGTCAAGGGCCGCATCGGCGCCGAGGGCCAGGAGCTGCAGCCGCTTGACGAAGTCGCGCTGGAGCAAATCGCCGAGCGCATTGCGGCCGGCAATTTCGGCTCGGTCGCGATTGGCTTCATACATGCCTATGCCAATCCGGACCACGAGCGTCGTGCCCGCGAGATCCTTGCCCGCAAGCTCAGCATCCCGATTTCGATCAGCGCCGAAGTCTCGCCGCAGATGCGCGAGTTCGAGCGCTTCAACACCGTCTGCGCCAACGCCTATGTGCGGCCGCAAATGGCCGACTATCTCGCCCGCCTGCAGACGCGCCTGAAGGACATGGGCGCCGAGTGCCCGGTTTTCATGATCCATTCGGGCGGCGGCCTGATCTCGGTGGAAACCGCTTCGGAATTCCCGGTGCGGCTGGTCGAATCCGGACCGGCCGGCGGCGCCATCTTCGCCGCCGACATCGCCCGTCGTTTCGGCCTGGAAAAGGTCGTTTCCTATGACATGGGCGGGACCACCGCGAAAATCTGCCTGATCGAGGACTATGCGCCGCGCACGGCGCGGACCTTCGAAGTGGCGCGCACCTACCGCTTTTCCAAGGGCTCGGGCATGCCGATCTCCATTCCGGTGATCGAGATGATCGAGATCGGCGCCGGTGGCGGCTCCATCGCCTGGGTCGACGCCATGGGCCGGATCCAGACTGGACCCGAGAGCGCCGGATCGGAGCCGGGTCCGGCCTGCTACGGCCGCAGCGGCAAGCGTCCGGCAATCACAGACGCCGACCTCGTGCTCGGCAAGCTCGACCCCGACAATTTCGCCGGCGGCGCGATCAAGCTCGATACTGCCGCGTCGGAACAGGCCATCATGCGCGATGTGGGCGAGCGCCTGTCGCTCAACGCAATGTCGACCGCCTTCGGCATCTGCGAGGTGGTGGACGAGAACATGGCGAACGCCGCCCGCGTCCATGCGGTCGAGAACGGCAAGAACATCTCCGACAATCTGATGATCGCCTTTGGCGGCGCGGCGCCGCTTCATGCGGCAAGGCTCTGCGAAAAGCTCGGCATCGACCAGTGCATCGTGCCGCGCGGCGCCGGCGTCGGATCGGCGATCGGCTTCCTCAAGGCGCCGTTCGGCTACGAGGCGCTGGCATCGAAGCTGACGCGCCTGTCGCGGTTCAAGCCGGCCGAAGTCAACGCCCTGTTGGCCGACCTCAAGGCATCCGCCGAGGGTTTTGTGCGCACCGGCGCCAGCGGCAGCATCGTCTGCGAGATCACCGCCTTCATGCGCTATGCCGGCCAGGGCTGGGAAATCCCCGTGCCGCTGGCGGACGAGCGGTTCGGCGACGATGCTGTCGCCAAGCTCAAGGAGTTGTTCGAGACCAACTACCAGCGCTTCTTCGGCCGCGCCATCGAAGGTCTGGACGGGCTGGAGATCGAGATCGTCACCTGGTCGGTGAAAGCAACCGATGTTCGTCCTGCCGTCACGAGACACGAACTGACCACGGGCAAGAAGACGAACGAACCGACAACGACGCGTTCGGTTTTCGATCCGGCGACCGGCGCTCCGCAGACCTACGGCATTGTCGAGCGCGACACGCTTTGCGCCGGCGATCGCGTCTCAGGTCCGGTCGTCATCGTCGAGCGTGAGACCTCCACCGTCGTCACCACCAGCTTCGACGCCGTCATCCAGAGCGACGGCGCGATCCTCCTGATCCGAAAAGGCAGCCAGGCATGAGCGACCCAGGCATGAACAGCATTGGCGAAATCCGCATGCAGGTCATGTGGAACCGGTTGATCTCGGTGGTCGAGGAACAGGCGCTCACTTTGCTGCGCACCGCCTTCTCGACCTCGGTGCGTGAATCCGGCGACCTGTCGGCCGGCGTGTTCGACCCGCGCGGCCAGATGCTGGCGCAGGCGGTCACCGGCACGCCCGGCCACGTCAACACCATGGCCGAAGCCGTGTTGCATTTCATGAACGAAATCCCGCGCGAGAACATGTTCGAGGGCGACACCTATGTCACCAATGATCCCTGGCTCGGCACCGGCCATCTGCACGACATCACCATGGTGTCGCCGTCCTTCCTGAACGGCGAACTCGTGGCCTTTTTCGCCTGCACGGCGCATGTCGTCGACGTCGGCGGGCGCGGCTTCGGCGCCGACGGCAAGTCGGTCTATGAGGAAGGCATCCAGATCCCGATCATGAAGTTCGCTGAAAAGGGCAAGGTCAATCTCGACCTCGTCCGCATCCTGCGCGCCAATGTCCGCGAGCCGAACCAGGTCGTCGGCGATTTCTATTCTCTGGCCGCCTGCAACGAGGTCGGCCACCGACGCCTCGTCAACATGATGAAGGAGATCGGCCTCACCTCGCTTGACGGGCTCGGCGAATTCATCTTCTCGCGCACCCGCGACGCCATGCTCGAACGCATCGAGGCGCTGCCCAAGGGAAGCTGGTCGAACGAGCTCGTGACCGACGGCTATGACGAGCCGGTGAAGCTCGCCGCGACGGTCTCGGTTCGCGACGACCATGTCGAAGTCGATTTCACCGGCACCGACCCGATGAGCCGCTGGGGTATCAACTGCCCGATCATCTACAGCAAAGCCTATGCCTGCTATGCGCTGAAATGCATGGTGGCGCCCGACATTCCCAACAATGCCGCCTCGCTCGCCTTCTTCACCGTGTCGTCGCCCATCAACATCCTGAACGCGGTGCGGCCGGCGCCCGTGGCGCTTCGCCATATCTTCGGCCACATGGTTCCCGATCTGGTGCTGGGCGCGTTTTCCAAGGCGCTGCCCGGAAAAATCCTCGCCGAAGGCGCCGGCGCACTGTGGAACATCCATATTTCGGCGCGGCCAGTCGCCGGTGCGTCCGGCCGCCGTGCCGAGGTGCTGATGTTCAACTCCGGCGGCATGGGCGCGCGCCCCGAACTCGACGGCCTGTCGGCGACGGCTTTTCCGTCCGGCGTTCATACGATGCCGATCGAGGCCACGGAGCATACCGGTCCGATCGTGATCTGGCGCAAGGAGCTGCGCCCGAATTCCGGTGGCGACGGCGAATTCCGCGGTGGCCTTGGACAGGTCATCGAGATCGCCGCGACCGACGGCCACGAGTTCGACTTCTCGGCGATGTTCGACCGCGTCAATCATCCGGCCCACGGGCGCAATGGCGGCAGGCCGGGCGTTGCCGGCGTGGTCAAGCTCGACGACGGCACCAAGATGCGCCCGAAAGGCTGGCAGCATGTGCCGGCCGGGCGCCGGCTGATCCTCGAACTGCCGGGCGGCGGCGGCTATGGCGATCCGGCCAGGCGCAGCGCCAGCGCACGGGCCAATGACCGATCCAAGGGATACATCTCGGAGAACGACTGATGAGCTATGTTGCCTCGCGCCTGGCGGTGGTGAAGCCATCGGCTTCGATGGCGGCTTCCCAGGCAGCAAAGGCGCTGCGCGCCAAGGGCGTCGACGTGATCGACCTCGGCCTGGGCGAGCCCGATTTTCCAACCCCCGATCATATCATCGATGCCGCCCATTTCGCGGCGAAGGCCGGGCAAACGCTCTATACGGCCGCTGCCGGCACGTCTGAAGTGCGCGAAGCCATCGCGGGAAAATTCCGGCGCGAGAACGGGCTGGACTACACGGCCGACGACATCGTGGTGGCCAACGGCGCCAAGCAGATCATCTTCAACGCGCTGATGGCGACGCTGGAGACCGGCGACGAGGCGATCCTGCCGGCCCCCTACTTCGTCTCCTATCCGGAAATGGTGAAGCTGCTCGGCGGTACGCCTGTCGTCATCGAATGCCCGGAGACCACCGGCTTCCGGCTGACGCCGGCGCTGCTGGAAAAGGCCATCACGCCAAGGACAAAGTGGCTTTTCCTCAACATGCCAGGCAACCCATCCGGCGCGGTCTATTCGCAATCCGATCTCAAGGCGTTGGGTGCTGTACTGACAAAACACCCGCAGGTGCTGATCCTCTCCGACGAGATCTACGAACACATTCTCTTCGACGGCCGCGAGTTCGTTTCCTTCGGGAAGGCGTGCCCAAATCTCAAGGACCGCACGCTGATCGTCAACGGCGTCTCGAAATCCTATGCGATGACTGGCTGGCGGGTCGGCTATGCGGCCGGGCCGACGCCGCTTCTCAAGGCGATGTCGACGATCCAGAGCCAGTCCTGCACGTCGGTGTGCTCGATCGCCCAGGCAGCGACCGCCGCCGCGCTCAACGGGCCGCAGCATGAAGTCGCACGTTTCCGTCAGGCTTTCGAGCGGCGCCGCGACCTGGTCGTCGACGGCATCAGGAAGATCAACGGCCTGACGTTGTCGCCGCCGGATGGCGCCTTCTACGCCTATATCGGCTGCGCCAGCCTGATCGGCCGCAAGACACCCAAGGGCGTCGTGCTGGAGGACGATGCGGCCGTGTCGAATTATCTTCTTAACGAAGGCCGGGTGGCGTCGGTGCCGGGCGTCGCCTATGGACTGTCACCCTATTTCCGCATCTCGACCGCGACCAGCGAAGAGGTGCTGACCGAGGCGATCTCGCGGATCAACGCCGCCGTCGCGCAAGTGGAGTAAAGAATGCCGCACTACGAACGTATCCTGATCACCGGCGCCGCCGGCCGGCTCGGCTCGGAGCTGCGCAAGGGGCTGGTGCCGCTGGCCAAGACCATCCGCCTGGCGGGGCGCGAACCGTTCCACGATCTCGCGCCTCACGAAGAAGAAGCGGTCTTCGACCTCGCCGACATGGAGGCGACGATCGCGGCCACCAAGGATTGCGACGCGATCGTGCATTTCGGCGGCGCGCCGCTCGAATGCGAATGGCAGACCATCCTCGATTCCAGCATCCGCGGCTCTTACCATATCTATGAAGGCGCGCGGAAACATGGCGTGAAGCGTGTCATCTACGCCTCGTCGGTGCATGCTATCGGCTATCACGAGATCGAGGCGCATATCGGCGTCGATGCGCCGGTGCGTCCCGACAGCCTCTATGGCGTGTCGAAGAATTTCGTCGAGAGCCTCAGCCGGCTCTACTGGGACAAGTTCGGCATCGAAACCGCATGCCTGCGCATCTTCTCGTCCTTCCCCGAACCGGCCGACCGCCGCATGCTGTGGTCGTACCTTTCCTTCGCCGACTGCGTGCGCCTGGTCGAGGCATCGCTGACCGCACCGCGCGTCGGGCACACGATCTCGTTCGGCATTTCCGACAACAAGCTGAAGATGGTCGACAACAGCGGCGCGGACCACCTTGGATTTATCCCGCAGGACAGTGCCGAGCCGTTCCGCGCCGCCGTCGAGGCGAAGACCCCTGTTCCCGATCCGAAGAAGCCGTCGGTGAAGTATCTCGGCGGCTGGTTTTGCGAGCTGGGCCACCCGGACAACAAGCCGGCAGGGTAGAGCAATTCCAGGAGAAGTGCGAAGCGGTCAGGCTCGGCGACTTCGCCGTAGCTTTCCGTCCGGAATTGTGCAAAAACAAAGCCTTAGAGCGCTTTGCTGGTTCTGTGAAACGCTGAACCGCTCCACCGGCAGCTGCAATGCCGGCTCAGGCCGACGTCGAAGGCAGGCTGGCCTTGAGGAAGCGATGCCAGGCGCCGCCGAGCACAAGGGAGGTTTTGGCTTTACCGAAGCCTGCCGAGAGAAGGCCTTGAGTCGTAACGGATATCGAGTCCGGCATGCGCCCGGCTTCTTCGTTGCCGTCCGGCTACGCCGGTTGAACGAACACGATGGTCTAATTTAGTCCGCCGCCAGCGCCGTCACTTCCCGACGGAAAGGCAGGGCGTCGCCGATACCGGGCTCGTCCAGTTCGCGGGCGAAGCGGTGGCCGGCATAGGTGGCCCAGGCGATCGGCCCCGGCGCTTCGGCATCGCCGATGACCTTGATCGAGCGGATGCCATTGTCGGTCCACTCGTGTTTCCGCGCCTTGAGCTCGCGCCAGACGGCATCGTCCTGATTGCGCGACGTGACCAGAACGACGGCGTCGGCCGTCAGTTCCTGGCGCGCGCTGGTATAGACGCAGGCCGTGACGACGCCGCCCGAAGCGATAGTCGTGACGGCCCTGTTGAGGACGATATCGACTCCCAGCTCCGCGAGGCGGCGGTGGATGGCACCCTGCTCCAGCGTGTTGCGCGTCCAGTCCGAGACATAGGCCGATGGGGTCACCAGGGTCACCTTGGCGCCCCGACGCGCCATCAGTTCCGCAAGGACGCCGCCCATGTAGTAGTGATCGTCGTCGAACAGCACGACGTTGCCGGAAGGGACCTTGCCGTCCATCAGATCGTCGGGCGTGTAGACCGGCATGGCGGCGTCGATCGGCATCGGCACGACATGGGCGCGGGCGACGCCGTCTCGCCGCCAGCTCGACCCGGTGGCGATGGCGACGTTCTGGAAACCGAAGGACAGGATGTCATCGGCCGTCAGCCGGCTTTCGAAATAGATATCGACATTCGGCATCTGGCTGAGCTGATACTGGCGATAGTCGCGCACCCTCCCCCATGCCGAGAGGCCTGGAAGCAAGCTCTCGCGCGCCACGCGTCCGCCGAGCTCGGTGCCGGCTTCCGCAATCGCCACCTGGTAGCCGCGCATGCCGAGCGCGCGGGCTGCCTCCAGCCCCGCGGGTCCGGCGCCGACGATCAGCACGCTGTCGCTGTCGCCCTTGGCCTGCATCCGCTCCGGATGCCAGCCCTTGCGCCATTCCTCCATGAAGGTCGGGTTCTGCGTGCAGCGCGAGATCGACATCGTCATGTCGCCGGTGATGCAGATGTTGCAGCCGATGCATTCGCGGATATCCTCGATGCGTCCCTCCTCGACCTTCTTGGGCAGGAAGGGATCGGCGATCGACGGGCGCGCGCAACCGATGAAGTCGAGCGTGCCGGACTTGATCATCTTGACCATCACGTCCGGCGAGGTGAAGCGGCCGACGCCGACGACCGGCTTCGAGGTCAGCTTCTTGATGCCGGAGACCAGGCTTTCCTGCGCCGCCTCTTCCTTGAAGCGCGACGGCCCGGAGCAATCCTCCCAGGCGCCATGGGCGAGGTCCCATAGATCGGGCAGGTCGGCATGCATCTCGATCATGTCGCGAACTTCCGAGTTGGCGAAGCCAAGCTCGCCGATCATCTCGTCCAGCGACAGCCTGAGCGTCAGGCCGCAAGTGTCGCCGATCGCGTCGCGCCCTTCCTCGATCAGCTCGCGCATCAGCCGCGAGCGGTTTTCCAGCGAGCCGCCATATTCGTCGTTGCGCTGGTTGGTGGCGGTCGACAGGAAATGCTGGATGATGCCGAAGCCATGCGCGCCGTAGAGGCATACCAGGTCGAAACCCGCTTGCTTGGCGCGTTTGAAGGCATTGCGATGCCAGCGGCGCAGATCGCGGAGATCCTGCTTGTCCATGGCGCGCGCCTGCACCGGATCGTTGGTGAAGGTGCGGATTGGCAGGGCCGACGGCCCGCGCGGGACCTCTTTGGTGTAGAGATTGGGACCGTTGATGCCCGAATAGGCGAGCTGGACACCGGCGAGCGCCCGGTATTCGTGCATGGCTTTGGCCATCTTGGCCAAGGCCGGAATGTCGGCGTCGTCCCACAGCCTGAGCTCGATGAACGGCGTGATCTCGGAAGTGTGATGCATCTCCGTCTGCTCGGTGAAGATGACGCCCCATCCGCCTTCGGATTTCATGCGGCGCATCTCGGCCGCGGCCGACGGATCGCGATAGCCGCCGCCATTACAATGGGGAACCTGATAGAAGCGGTTCTTGGCGGTCACTGGACCGATCTTCATCGGCTCGAACAGAATGTCGTAGCGTGGGTCGCGCATGTCACTTCCCTTCCGTCGGCTTGGCGCTGCCGAGACTACTCATAAGTTGGCGCCGGCGCGGGAAAACTACGGAATTCTTCTGCGCGGATTAGGACACGCCTAATCGCGCGTCGGGCGGATTAGCCTGCGATGAACCGGGGCTGAGCCAAATGCGACTTCAGGACAGCGGGCGCGCGATGTAGACAGCCGGTTGCGGCAACGGGACAAGATAAATGGACAGCATCAGGATTCTCGAACGGCTGATCGCCTTTCCGACAGTGAGCCGCGACTCGAACCTCGACCTCATCGGCCATGCGGCGGACCTGCTCGGAGCGAGCGGCGTCGCCTGCCAGATCATCCACAGCGCCGACGGGCATAAGGCCAATCTCTTTGCCACCATCGGCCCGGCCGACAAGCCCGGTATCATGCTGTCCGGCCACACCGACGTGGTGCCCGTCGACGGCCAGGACTGGACGCTGCCGCCATTCGCGATGACCGCGCGCGAGAGCAAGCTTTACGGTCGCGGCGCCGCGGACATGAAGGGCTTCGTGGCCTCAGCGCTCGCGGCCTGCATCAAGGCCTCGAAGATGCCGCTTCGCACGCCCCTGCATCTGGCGCTCTCCTACGACGAGGAGGTCGGCTGCCTGGGCGTGCGCGACCTGATCGAGATGCTGAGCGCAGCACCGCAGCGTCCGCTGCTATGCATCGTCGGCGAGCCGACGAACATGCAGGTGGCGACGGGGCACAAGGGCAAGCTTGCGGCTCGCGCCGTCTGCAGGGGACGGGAAGGCCATTCCGCTCTCGCCCCGCTGGCGCTCAACGCCATCCATCTCGGCTGCGATTTCGTGCGCGCCTTGCGCGACGAACAGGACCGGCTGGCCCGCGAAGGCGCTCGCGACGGCGACTACGACATTCCCTACACGACCGTGCATGTCGGCAAGATCAATGCCGGCGTGGCGCTCAACATCGTGCCCAACCTTTGCGAGATCGATTTCGAGATCCGCAACGTTGCCGCCGACGATGCCGCCGGCATTCTCGACAGGCTGCGCGTTGCCGCGGCGCGCATTGCCGCCGACGCTGCGTCGATCGCGGCAGAGGCCGCAATCGACATCGAGATCACCAACACCTATCCGGGCCTCGACACGCCGGCCGCGTCGGAAGCGGTCGCCTTCGTCAAATCGCTCACCGGTGCCAACAGCACCATGAAAGTCGCATTCGGCACGGAAGGCGGACTGTTCAGCCGCGATCTCGGCACGCCTGCCGTCGTCTGCGGACCGGGCTCCATGGCACAGGGGCACAAGCCGGACGAATTTGTCAGCGTCGAACAATTGCGGCGTTGCGACGAGATGCTGGAGCGGCTGCTGTCGCGACTCGCCGATGGATAGAGCAATTCCAGGAAAAGTGCGCAGCGGTTTTCCGTCCGGAATTGCGGAAAAACAAAAAATTGGAGCAGGTCAGCGATTACATGTAACGCTGAACTGCTCTGGCCATGATGTCGCTCATTTGACGATGCGTTCGGTGCCGAAGACGCCTTGCTCGACGACGAAGCGGCGACAATGGTCGATGAAGGCCTGCACCGTCAGCGTGCGGTGCTCGGCATTCGGCAGCGCAATTCCCATGGTCAGCGGCCTGATGTCGCCCAGCAGCGGCACAAAGACCAGCAATTTGCCGTCCGGCGACATGGTGTTGAGCGGCCGCATATTGGCGATGCCGTAGCCGAAACCATTGGCCACCATCGAACGCATGACGGCGATGTCGCCGGTGCGCTCGGCGATCTTGGGCCGCAGTCCCTTGGGCTGAAATGCCGAGAGGAAATATTCGCGGCTATAGGGCAGATCGAGCAGCACCATCGGCTCGTCGACCAGTTCCTCGGGCGTGATGCCTGCCTTTGCCGCCAGATGATGCGCGGCCGGCAGCATCACATAGGCCGGCAACTGCATCAGCGGCTCGAACGTCATATCCTGCGACAATTCGAGATCGTAGGTAAGTGCTGCGTCTATTTCGCCACGCTGCAGCATCTCGAACAATTGCCCTTGGTTGCGCTCGAACTGCCTGACGCGCACATCCGGATAGGCGTCCTCGAATTTCCTGCGCAGCGCCGGCAGGACGATCTGCGCGAAAGTGAGCAGGCAGCCGATCGCCAGCGGTCCGCGCACCTTTTCCGCGATGTCGCCGGCAATGTCGTGCAGCGCGTCCGCGTCGTTGAGCAGGCGCGCGGCTTCCTTGAGGAACAAACGCCCGCCCGCGGTAAGTGCAAGGGCATGCGAATGCTTGCGCACGAACAGCTGCACGCCGAACTCAGCTTCGAGCTGGGCGATCGACGCCGAGATCGACGGCGGCGAGACATTGACCTGCTCGGCCGCCTTGGCAATCGAACCCGCTTCGCCGACGGCGACGAAATATTCGAGTTGTCTGAGCGTGAAGCGGAGCGGCATGGTCCTATGTTGCCGGTTTGCACCCGGTGATCAAGTCACGGCCCTCAGTACTTGATCCAGGTGGTCTTCAGCGCGGTGTATTTGTCGAGCGCGTGCAGCGACAGGTCGCGCCCGAAGCCGGACTGCTTGAAGCCGCCGAAGGGCGTCATAGGGCTCAGCGCATCGACGGTGTTCACGGAAACCGTGCCCACCCGCAGTCTTTCCGCGATACGGTGAGCCCGCGACAGGCTGTCGGTCCAAAGCGATGCGGCCAGGCCGTAGACGCTGTCATTGGCAATCCGCAGCGCCTCCTCTTCGCTGTCGAATGCGATGACCGACAGGACCGGGCCGAATATCTCATCGCGGGCAAGCGGATCGTCCGGCGAGACATTGTCGAAGATGGTGGGCTGCACGAAGCTGCCGCGCCCATCGACCGCGACCCGGCCACCGCCGGTCACCAGCCGGGCCGACTTCTTGCCGCCATCGATGAAACGCATCACCGTCGCGGCATGCCGCGCGTCGACCATCGCGCCCATTCTGGATGCCGGGTCGAGCGGGTCGCCGGGTTGCGTCGCCGACGCGCGCTCGGCTAGTCTCTCCACCAGCGCATCCTTGATGCTGCGCTCCACCAGAAGCCGGGAATTGGCCGAGCACACCTGTCCCTGGTTGAAGAAGATGCCGAAGGCAGCCATGTCGGCCGCCGCATCCAGATCGCCGCAATCCGCGAACACCAGATTGGGGCTCTTGCCGCCGGTCTCCAGCCAGACCTGCTTCATATTCGACTGGCCGGAATATTGCAGGAACAGCTTGCCGACGGCGGTCGATCCCGTGAAGGCGAGGCAGTCCACATCCATATGGCGGCCAAGCGCCTGGCCGGCCGTCTCGCCGAGGCCCGGCACTACGTTGAGCACGCCTGCGGGCAAGCCGGCCTCCATCGCGAGCTCGGCCAGCCTGAGCGCCGAAAAAGGCGACTGCTCGGCCGGCTTCAGCACCACCGAATTGCCCGCCGCCAGCGCCGGCGCGCATTTCCAGGTCGCCATGTCGAGCGGGAAATTCCACGGCACGACGGCGCCCACGACCCCGAGCGGCTCCCGCCGCACCAGAGCGAGGTCGCCCTGGCCCGTCGGCGCCACCTCGTCATAGACCTTGTCTATCGCCTCGGCGTACCACTGGAAGAGCGCCGCCGAGCCCGGCACGTCGATGGTGGCGGCGTCCCTGACCAGCTTGCCCATATCCAGCGATTCCAGCAGCGCGAGCTCCTGCAGGTTCTCGCGCAGCAACTCCGCCAGCCGCAGCAGCACCGCTTTGCGATGCGCGGGGCTCGTCCGCGACCAGACGCCGGCCT
Source organism: Mesorhizobium australafricanum (assembly GCF_033977265.1). Lineage (NCBI taxonomy): Bacteria > Pseudomonadati > Pseudomonadota > Alphaproteobacteria > Hyphomicrobiales > Phyllobacteriaceae > Mesorhizobium > Mesorhizobium australafricanum. Next base: position 17,148 of record NZ_JAVIIT010000002.1, read on the forward strand.
CAAAACTGCGCCGCGCCGCGGCAACGGCAAGATCGATATCCTCTCCCCCGCAGGAGGCGACTTCAGCAAGCGTCGCTCCCGTGGCGGGATTGATGCTGGCGAAAGTCCGGCCGGAGCGCGCGGGCACCGGCTTGCCGTCAATGAACGCCTTGTCGCGGAAGCGGATCGCGGACGCCTTGCCGATCCAGTCCTTATGGCTGAGTTCGCTCATGCTGGCTCCAGACTGTCGGGGCTACTCGTCACCGGGAACGCCATAGCTCGGCGCATCAGACGGGTTGAGGGCGCGGGTGACGTAGGCGTCCAACTGAGGCTTGTAGATCTCCCACAGCGTTGCCAGCTGCTCGATCGGACACGCTTCCGTCCAGTCGCAACGCAGGTCGGCGACGGGCCAGGACACATCGCGCACCAGCTTCATGCCGGCGGAGCGGACAGGCCCGGCCTCGCCGCCGGCATGAAGCGCGGCGCGCATCGTGGCGATCAACCGGTCACCGAGGTCGCCTTCGGAGGCGAGATAGGCGTCGACCATCGCTTGCGGAACCTTGTCGTTGGCAAGCAGGTTGCCGCCGCAGGCGACGTCCTCGCCGCGCGCCTCGGCCCAGATGCCGAGCGCCTTCGGTCCCGAATGGATTGCGCTGCCGCCGGCCGCGTCGACCGCCAGGACCTGCCGGTATTCGCTGAAAGCGGTCGTGCGCTTCAGGATCGCGACGGCCTCGGCGGCGGAGGCGCCGCGCGCCATCAACTCCAATGCCCGTGGCCCGAGCGTCGGGTCGGTGACGTTCTGGCTGGCGACTGCGCCGACACCGGCCTGCGCATAGGCGCAGCGCGCCGCGACCGCGGGGGACGACGAGGACACCGCCACTCCGAACATGCCCGTGCGCCGGCATCGCGCGACGATGGAAAAGGTCATGGCGCTTTAGTCCGGGATGACGGCGGTGCCGTCGATCTCGACCAGCCATTCCGGCCGAGCCAGGGCCGACACGACCAGACCGGTCGAAACCGGGTGGACGCCTTTGATATATTCACCCATCGTCCGGTAGACGGCTTCGCGATGGCGGACATCGGTGAGGTAGACGACCACCTTCACCAGATGCTCCATCGTGCCGCCGCATTCCTCGATGAGCTGCCTGACGTTCTGCATGACCTTATGGGTCTGCTCGACGGGGTCGTGGCTGTCGATGGTCTTGGCCGTATCGAGATCCTGCGGGCATTGCCCGCGCAGATAGACGGTCCGGCCGCCGCGCGTGACGACCGCCTGGCAGAGATCATTGTCGAGCTTCTGCTCGGGATAGGTATCCTTGGTGTTGAAGGTTCGAATTCGCGTATGCGCCATCTTGGTCTCCATCAGGGTCGGGCTCGCAGCGTTCGTCGGCTCTGGTCAGGCATCCACGGGCTCGCGCTTAGCGGCGGCGTGATAGGCCAGATATTTTCGCTGCGTCGAAATACGGTCGGCCACGTGCTTGGCATCATGCCAGACGCCCCAGATGAAGCTCGACCCTCTTCGCGACTGCCAGGGCAGCCCGAGGAAATAGACCCCTGGCTCGGTCGAGACGCCGCGATGGTGCCTTGGCCGCCCCTTGTCGTCGAAAGCATCGACCTTCAGCCAGCTGTAATCGACGGCGAAGCCCGTCGCCCAGATGATCGCCGCTACCCCAGCCTCGGCCAGGTTGAGCTCACCAAGCGGATTGGTCACGCATTCCGGATCGGGGTCGATCCGGCGCGCCGCGGGCTCTTCCGGAAGGTCGAGACCGTTGCGAGCGACATAGGCGTCGGCTTCGTCCAGCAGCGACATCAGATTGGCGTCACCGCGGGCAATGTTTTTCGCAAGGTCGGGCGCGAAGGTCATGACACCGTCGTGGTATGTCTTGGTCATGCCGACGAGCATAAGTCCCTGCGCGGCCAGGCGACGGAAATCGATCGTTTCGCCGCCACGCGCCCCACTGACCGCGATCGTCACATGTTCCGTGCCAGGTCCCGGGGTTTCGAGGTCCCATTTGCCGAGAACGCCCAGCCACCAGCAGAAATCACGCCCGCGATAGGCTCGCGGCGGACGATCATGCGGGCCGACCGAGAGATAGACGCGCCTGCCGGCGCGCTGGAGCTCATCGGCGATCTGCACGCCCGAGGATCCCGCGCCGACCACCAGCACCGCGCCTTTTGGCAGCTGCGCCGGGTTGCGGTAGGCGCTCGAGTGGATTTGCAGGATGCCAGTATCGGCAGGAACGACGGGCGGGATGACGGGGACCTGGAAAGGTCCGGTCGCGGCGACGACGCTGTTGGCCTCGATCGCGCCATCCGACGTCTCGACGCGGAATCCGGGCCGGCCGACATTTCTTTGGACGAGCTTGACCTCGACGCCGCAGCGGATCGGCGCATCGATCTGCTTTGCATAGGCGACGAAATAGTCGGCAACCTCCTCCTTGGGGGGAAAGCCATCGGGACCGGTCATAGGAAACTCCATGCCCGGGAACCGGTCATGCCAGGCCGGACCGTTGGCAACCAGGGAATCCCACCGCTGCGAGCGCCAGCGCTCGGCAATCCGGCCACGCTCGAGAACAAGATGCGGCACGCCGCATTTGCTCAGGTGCTCGCTCATAGCCACCCCCGCCTGGCCGCCGCCGACGACAAGCGTGTCTACCTTCTCAACCGACATATCCACGTCTCTTTCGATGGGGCTTTCGCCGCTGTGATGGAGGTCCGTCCTGCTTTACTGGCGGGCCGCAGGAGCGAAAATTATGATTTCATGTGTCAGTGCTTAGCTTATCCCTAAACGCTGGAATGAGAGCGCCGAGGGGCACTCAATTCGAGCGATCACGATCGGCAAAACCACCTCCGGACATCGAGAAAAGCTTAGGCAGACCCTAAGCACGGGTGCTGGAAAAAGTAATTCTTGTGCCCTGGATTTGGTGGTTCCCTGCGTCACCCCGCATCAGAGCGACGATCGCTGAGAGTGAAATGGCGCGAGAGACCCTTTACGCAAACGGCGCGCTATACACGGTCGATGCGGCGAATCCCCAGGCCGAGGCGATGCTGGTTCGCGGCGACCGCATCGTAGCTGTCGGCTCTTGGTCCACCGTCAGAGCGCAAGCGTCCAAGGACGCCGAAATCGTCGATCTCCAGGGCCGGTTCGCAATGCCGGCCTTCATCGACTCTCACGTCCATTTCGCCTGGGGAAGCAAATATCTCGATGAAGTGCGGTTGCGCGAGGCCAAGACCTTTGGCGACGTCCTCGACCGGTTGAAGGCCTATTCGCAAGCCCATCCCGACCGCGCATGGATCGTGGGCAGCGAATTCAGCTACGGCTACCCCGATCTCCCCGAAGGCGGCTTCCACAAATCGCTTCTCGATCAAGTTGTTGCCGATCACCCGGTTTTCTTCCGCTCCGGCATGGCTCACGCCGCCTGGGTGAACAGCAAGGCGCTGGAACTTGCCGGCATCACACGGGACACACCCGATCCCGAAGGTGGCGAGATCGTGAAAGACGGGAGCGGTGAGCCGACCGGATGGTTGAAGGAGAAAGCGTGGTCCAAGTTTGAAGCATTGGTCCCCCAATCCTCGCAATCGGATATGCGATCGGCGCTGCTCTCCGCCATCAAGGAAGCAAACCGTTTGGGATTGTCGCGGGTCCAAAGCGCGGGGATGGATGACGAAGCAGTCCCCTTGCTGGCTGAAATATTCGCGAACGGCGAGCTGAGCCTGCGCTTCACGCTTTCGAGCATTGCCAATCCGGATTCGAACCTCGACGAGGTGATTGCGCGCGTATCGGGATGGCGGAACGACCTTGATCCCGCCTTTCTCGACGGACGTGTCATCAAATTCTTCCTGGACGGCGTCCTGGAATCCCACACAGGCTTCATGCCTCAGGGCTATGCCGACAAACCCGATCAAACCGGAACCTGCCTGTGGAATGCGACGGCTTATAACGCGGCCGTCAGCCGTGCGCAGCAGGAAGGCTTTCAGGTCTGGACGCACGCGATCGGCACCGGCGCCATCGAAATGGCCCTCGACGCATATGCATCGGACGGTGAACGCTCGCGGCAGTGCCGGCCACGGGTCGAGCATTGCGAAATACCCACCGCGCGCGACATCGAGCGTTTTGGCCAGATAGGCGCGATAGCCAGCTTCCAGCCCGCGATGATCTATCCGCGCGACCAGTGGCTCGGGATGGAGGGCCTTTGGGAAGTGCGTGTCGGCTCCAAGTCCTTGCCGCGGGCCTTTCCGGTTCGCTCCATCCTGGAGGCCGGCGGCGCCGTCGCGTTCGGTACGGATTGGCCTATCGTCGATCTCAATCCCCTCGTTGGCATCAGGAATGCGGTGCTGCGCCAAAGCCGGGATCATCAGCCGGAAGCAGGCTGGGTCCCGCAGCAGAGGATCAGCGTCGCGCAGGCGCTCCACGCCTATACGCTGGGCGCGGCCTTTGCCGGCCACCGGGAAAGGGATGAGGGCAGTCTGGCGGCGGGCAAACTCGCCGATTTCATCGTCCTTTCCGATGATCCGCTGCAGGTCGAGCCGGACAAACTCGCGGATATCAAAGTGCTGAAAACGATCGTCGGCGGCAAATCGGTCTGGGAAGAACCCGCGGCTTGAAACCGCATCTTTGGGGGTTGGATGGAAGCGGCTGAGTTTGACTACATCGTCGTCGGCGCCGGTTCAGCCGGCTGCGTGGTCGCCAACCGGCTGAGCGCCGATCCGTCCGTCAGAGTGTGCCTGATCGAGGCCGGCGGCAGCGACAACAGCCTGCGGGTCAAAGTGCCGGCAGGCATTCTCTCGCTCTACGGCAACCCCACCTACGACTATTGTTTCGTCGGCGTGCCGCAGCCTCGGCTCAACAACCGCAGGATTCCGGTCAACCGAGGCAAGGCGCTGGGCGGATCGAGCTCGATCAACTCGATGGTCTATATTCGCGGCGCCGCCGAAGACTATGACGAGTGGGCCGGGCTCGGCTGCGCCGGCTGGGCTTACCGCGACGTGCTGCCCGTGTTCAAGAAACTGGAGCGCAATCTGATCGCCCAGGACCCGCGCTATCACGGCATCGACGGCGAGCTTTTGGTCGACAATCCGCGCGATCCGAACGTGCTTTCCGGCATGTTCGTCGAGGCTGGGAAGAATGCGGGCCTGCCCGCCAACACCGACTTCAATGCCGAAAGCCAGTTCGGCGTCGGCATATACAACGTCACGCAGGACCGCGGCCAGCGCTTCAGCAGCTTCAGCGCCTTCATGCGCCCGGTGCTCGATCGCAAGAACCTGACACTGCTCAGCGAATGCGAGGTGATCGACCTGGTTATTGCCGAGGGGCTCGCCACAGGAATGCACGTGCGGCATGAGGGCCAGCGGAAGACGCTCTCGGCCAGCCGGGAGATCGTGCTCTCGGCCGGCGCCATCAACTCGCCCAAGATCCTGATGGCGTCGGGCATCGGGCCGGCAGCCGAGCTGCAGCAGATCGGCATCACGCCGGTTCTCGATTTGCCGGGCGTCGGCAAGAACCTGCAGGACCATGTCGACGGCATGATCACCGTGCGCTCCAGGAGCACCAGGACGCTCGGCCTGTCGATCGCCAACCTGCCGCGCATCGCGGCGGCGCCCTTCCAGTATTTCGCGCGCCGCAAGGGCATGCTCACCACCAACTATGTCGAAGCCGGCGGCTTTGCCAAAACCAGATACGCGAACGGCCTTCCCGACATTCAGTTCCACTTCGTGCCGGGCTATCGCAGCCATCGCGGCAGGCTGATCGAATACGGCCATGGCTACGCCATTCACACCTGCGTGCTCCGGCCGAAAAGCGTAGGCGAGATCAGGCTGTCACGAGACAGTGCTCGCCGGGACGTCTTGATCGACCACCGCTTCTTCGCGGACGATGAGGACGCCATGGTGCTGGTCGAAGGCATCAAGATCGCGCGCAATATCCTTGCCGCGTCCGAGTTCGACGAGGTGCGGGGCAAGGAGATGCTTCCGGGCAAGGATGTCCGCAGCGACGACGAAATCCTCGCCTATCTGCGCGCCGAAGCGCTGACCGTTTACCACCCGGTGGGGACCTGCAAGATGGGAACGGACGGCATGGCGGTCGTCGATCCGGCAACGCTCAAGGTACGCGGCGTGGACGGGCTTCGGGTCGCCGATGCCTCGGTCATGCCGAAGCTGATCGGCGGCAACACGAATGCGCCAAGCATGATGATCGGGCAGAGGGCTTCGGAGATGATCCTTGGTGGGGGCGCATAACGGCGGCAAAATAGGCCACCGCTGTTTCGGTGAACCGTCGCAAACGTCTGGAATTGGCTTGAGCCCCCCAATCCCCAGCGTCTGCGCTGATTTCACGGAAATGAACGGTAAAAATCTTGCCGCCGACAAGCCTGCAGCCGTTTCAGAAACCCTGTGTCGAGAGACTAGTTTAATGATCCTCGTCGATCTCGTCATGCAAAAGGCCGAGGATGCGGCGCTTGAGCGCGATGAAGTCGGGTTCGAGGATCACGTCCATCGAGCGCGGCCGGGGGATATCGACCTTGATCTCGGCCTTGATCTTGCCGGGCCGGGCCGTCATCACCAGAACGCGATCACCCAGCACCAACGCCTCGTCGATATCGTGGGTGACGAAGAGCACCGTCTTCTGTTGCCGCTCCCAGACGCGCAAGAGCAGCTTCTGCATGGTGCCGCGCGTCTGGCTGTCGAGAGCGCCGAAAGGCTCGTCCATCAACAGCACGGCCGGGTCGTTGGCAAGCGCGCGCGCGATCGCCACGCGCTGCTTCATGCCTCCTGAGAGTTGCGCGGGATAATGATCCGCGAAGGGCGCAAGGCCGACCTCGTTGAGATACTGGTCCACGATCCGCCTGCGCTGCTCTGCGGGCAAACCCTTGCGCTTGGGCCCGTACTCGATGTTGGCGCGCACCGTGAGCCAGGGAAACAGGGTGTAGCTCTGGAACACCATGCCCCTGTCGGGACCGGGTTCGATCACTTCCCTGCCATCGACCTTGATGCTGCCCGAAGTCGCGTCATTGAGGCCGGCCGCAAGATAGAGCAGGCTGGACTTGCCGCATCCCGACGGGCCGACGATGACGCAGAATTCGTTCCTGGCCACCTTCAGCGACACATCGTCCAGCGCCAGCACGCCATTGGCGTCGCCGTAGCGCAATGTCACATCTTCGATGGCCATCGTGGTGCCGGCCGACCGCGGATCACCGGCCGCCGAGGCCGCTCCGACCGGATTGTTCGCCTTGATGGATTCGGTCATTGCTACCCTTGATCCGGCTGCGGTTTGCGAGGACGCGTTCAAAATCAAGGTGCCCATGGCGCGACCCTCGCTCGGATGATGCGGAATGCCGTGTCGGTGATGAGGCCGAGAAGCCCGATCGCGGCGATCGCCATGAAGATCACATCGACCTGGAAGCCGCGCATCGCCTTGAGGGTGATGTAGCCGAGGCCGCTCGACGCCGCGACGAGTTCCGCCACGACCAGATATGTCCAGGCCCAGCCCATGGTGACGCGAAGCGTGTCGAGGATCGCGGGAAGTGCTGCAGGGAAAATGACGTGCCACACCGCCTCGCTGCGCTTGGTGCCCAACGTGTAGGAGGCGTTGACCAGGTCCCTGGACACGCTGCGCGCGCAATCGGAAATCATCACGAGCTGCTGGAAGAAGGTGCCGAAGAAGATGACCGCTATGCGCTGTTCGATGCCGATGCCGATCCAAAGGATGAACAGGGGCACGAAGGAGGTGACAGGCAGATAGCGGATGAAGTTGACCAGCGGCTCCAGCGGTGCCTGCACCGCCCGGTAGGTGCCCATCCACAGCCCCAGCGGCACCGCGATCAGCGAGGACACGATGAAGCCGAGAAGCACCACCTTGGCGCTGGTCAAAGTGTGGTAGAAAAGGCTGCCGTCCGCAGACATGCGATAGGTCGTCTGCAACACCGTTCCGGGTGTCGGCAGGAACATGTTCGGCACGATGCGGCCATAGGACAGGAGAGCCCAGCCGCCGATCACGATAACCCACATCGCCAGCGCGAGCGTGGTTGCGGTGGTGGCGGGAATGTTGGCGAATGGGGTCGTCAGGCGTGTCCACGCCGTCCGCCTCTGTGCCATTAGATGGCCTCCGTTGATTTAAGCGCGTAGCGCTGGAAAACGCGGCCGGCCCCAGGAGGCCGACCAACTCTGGCTTTCGGAAAAACGCTGCCGGCCCGGACGGGCCGACCCCGGCGATCTCGAAGGCTCACTGTTCCTTGATGAAATCGGTATCGAGGATGGTTTTGGCGTCGATCGTCATCTTGAGCTTGCCGGCCTTGCCCCAGATGTCCTGCGCGAAATTCACCAGCTCGGACGCCTCGCTCTTCTCGGGGGTGCCGAAGAAATCGAGGTTGCGGGCACGATCGTAGTAGCGCACGCCCTTGGCGCCGGCGGCGAAGTCCTCGGGCTTTTCGAGATAGCCGCCAATGCCCTTGGCCATGATCTCATAGGCCTTGTCCGGGTTGGTCTTGATGTATTCGACCGCCTTGTAATAGCCCTTGACCAGGGCCTTCACGTCCTCGGGATGCTTCTCGATCAGGTCGCATTTAAGCGCGATCACATCGACGATCAGGCCAGGCGTGGTCGTGGAATCGATCAGCACCTTGCCCTTGCCGCCCTTGCGGACTTCGGTGAGGTGCGGCTCCCAGGTCACCGCGGCGGGAACCTGGCCGGCGATGAACGCGGTCGCCGCATCATCGGCGGTCATGTTGGTGATGGTGACGTCGTCCTCGGTCATGCCTTCCTTTTTCAGGAGCACGGTGAACCAGAATTCGGATATGGAACCCTCGTTCAGGGCCACCTGCTGGCCCTTCAAATCCTTCAGCGACTTGACGTCGGCCTGCGTGACGACGCCGTCGCCGCCGTGGCTGTCGTCGAGCGCCAGCACATATTTGAAGCAGAGCTCGTCCGAGCGGTACTTCATCAGCTCATCGACGGTGGACGCGGCGCCATCGAGGTCGCCACCGGCGACCGCCGCCATGTAAAGCGCTGATTCTTCGATGACCTTCAGGTCGACGTCAACGCCGGCCTCCTTGAAGTAACCGAGGTCGCGGGCAAGAAACAGCGGTCCGTAGCCAACCCAGGTGGTCATGCCGAGGCGAATGGCGCCTGCGTCGGCGGGAGCGGCAAGCCCCAGGCCCAGCAGGCCTGCGCCGACCGCGGTCATCAGGCAATTTCGGAATGTCTTCATTATCGTGGTTCCCCATGGCTGTTGCCGGCATCAGCCCATTCGAATGGCCTATGCCAGGCGGTGTTTGGCAGCCGCTCTCTTGTTATGCGTCGCCTCCCGGGCGAGCCTTGCGTGTTCTTAGGCCTCGCAAGAGAGCACCCGGGCCGGGTCGCCAAAAGAAGTCTTTTTCTGTCCTTTGCTTCGCCGAAACCGAAGCAGCAGCCCGTGGCTGACTTCCATCCAAATCTGCTTTGATCGGAGGCACGGTCGATCTCGCCGCCGATCTGGTCGGCGCCGCGCTTGGTCATGTTGACGAGGTAAGGCACGATGTCGCCGTCGATCCGGGTTCCGCTCTAAGTGGTTTCCCGTAGGGACATAACCGAATTTCGGCATGGCGGGATTTGCGCGATTGCTGTTGTCACAGATTCACCGGGACCACAGCCATGCACGTTCAAGCCTCCGCCAAGATCGAACTGCCGTCCTATCTCCCTCACCAGAGCCCTGCGCCCGTCTTTGAAGGGCCGACAACCCCGGTCAGCTTCTTCCCGGCAGGCGCCGAAATCTACGCCCAAGGCGAAAAGGCCGGCGCCCTCTACCAGGTCGAATTCGGCGCGGTCCGCATCTACCGGCTGCTTGCCGACGGCCGCAGGCAGATCAGCGCGTTTCACCTGGCGGGAGAGACCTTCGGTTTCGAGGCCGACGCCACGCACCACTTCTTCGCCGAAGCGATCAGCGCAACCGGCGTGCGGGTTTTTCGCACTCCTTGCGGCATGGACATGTCCCGCCAGCTGCTGCCTCTTGCGCTCAGAGGCCTGACTCGTGCGCAGGAACATCTTCTCGTGCTCGGCCGCCAGAACGCCATTGAGCGCGTCGCGGCATTCCTGGTCGAAATGTCGGAGCGTCAGGGCGGGTTGCAGCAGGTGGAACTGCCTATGTCTCGAAACGACATCGGCGACTATCTCGGCCTCACCATCGAAACCGTCTCGCGAGTCTTCACCCGCCTGAAAGAAAAGTGCGTGATCCGCCTGCTCAGCCTGCGCAGCATCGAAATTCTCAAGCGCGATACGCTGCTGGCAATGGCGGAATGAGGCCGATTTCGACCCGTAGACGCATCAATCTCCTGAAAGGGACGACCATGAAAAGCACACTCACCACGCATACGGGATTTCGCTTCGAAGTGCGACGCGCCAACCCTGAGGACGAACCGCTCGTCGCCGAGTTCTTCACCCATGTGACGCCAGAGGATCTGCGCTTCCGCTTCCTCGGAGCAGTGAGGGAAGTTTCGCATGAGCGCCTAGTGGCAATGACCCGTTCCGACGATCCGCACATCCATAATTTTCTCGCCCTCTCGACCGACGGAATGCCGATCGCGGCGGCGACCCTCGCCGCCGATCCGGCCGACCGGCGTGGCGAGGTCGCCATCTGCATTCGCGAGGACCGCAAGCATCTCGGCGTCGGCTGGGAATTTCTTGGCTATATCGCGCGCTATGCCGACGACCACGGCATCGAGACGATCGAATCGATCGAGAGCCGCGAAAACCGCGCAGCGATCGAGGTTGAGCGCGACATGGGTTTCACCGTCACAACGGATTCAGATGACCCGACGCTCGTCCTGGTTCAGCGGAAGCTCGGCGCCAAGTTGGCAGGCCAGTCCTTGCCGTCCGGCTAGCGCGGCCCTGGGATTGTGTCGAAGTCGAGCACCTCGGCGGCCACCGCGCGTTCCTCATCGGCTGGAATGACAAGCACGTTGACGGGCGAATCCGGGGTGCTGACCAGTTCTTCGCTCTTCGCGTTCAACTCGTGGTCGAGCGCGACGCCCAGCCATCCCGTAGCTTCGCAGATCTTCTGTCGGATCACAGGCGCATGCTCGCCGATGCCCGCGGTGAACACGAGCGTATCAAGCCCGCCTATCGCCGCGGCAAGCGACCCGATCTCGCGCCCAACACGATAGACGAAGAGATCGACGGCGCGCTTGGCCGCCGGGTCTTTCGATGCAAGCAGTATCTGCATATCTCCGGATATGCCTGAAACCCCCAGCAGACCGGATCGCTCATACAGCAAGTCGGTCAGTTCATCGGACGACAGCTTCCGGTCTTGCAGAAGGTACAGGAGGACGCCGGGATCGATCGCACCGCAGCGCGTGCTCATGACGAGGCCGTCAAGCGTCGAGAAACCCATAGTGGTGGCGTGGCTTACGCCCGCCTTCATCGCGCACAGGCTCGCCCCGCTGCCGAGGTGGGCAACGATCGTTCGGCCACCGGCGGCGGCACCGTAACGGTTGTGGAGCTCGCTGGCGATATGGCTGTAGGAGAGCCCGTGGAAGCCATAAGACACGATGCCTTGCTGTGACAGCTCATGCGGCAAGCCATAAAGTCTTGCCAGCTCGGGCTGCGTGGCGTGAAAGGCAGTATCGAAGCAACCGACCTGCACGGCGCCGGGCAGAAGGCGGTTGGCCAGGTCGACGAGTTCGAGGTTGATCGCTTGATGAATAGGTGCGAGCGGCTCGAGCTTGCGCAACGCACCGAGTGTGCGCTCGTCGAGCAACGTTGCACCGGCAAACTCCCGGCCGCCATGTACGATGCGGTGTCCGACCCGGCGCACCCGGCGCAACAGGTCGCGGTCCGCCAGATAGGACGCAACGGCTTCGAATGCCTTGCCGATGGAGATCGGTTGTTCGCCAAGGCTTCTGTCTAACGCCGGCGTCGTTGCCGCGGGCGCGACGTGAAGCCGGGGCCGCTGCCCGATCGACGAGACACTGCCACGCACCAGCAGATGAAGTTCGTCGCCCCTTTGAAAGACGGCGAACTTCAGGCTCGAGGAGCCGCCATTGAGGACGAGAATGGCGTCGGTCATAGTCGGCCAAGCCCCGCCGCACTTGGGATGTTCGTCGCCTCGGCCCGCTTCAGCATCGGCTACTGCTCCCACTTCCAACCGAGGATCTCCGGCATATCCTGCCCGTGCTCCCGGATATAGGCTGCGTGCTCGATCAGCTTGCCTTCCATGGCCTGTCTCAGCTGGACGTGCGCGCCGGCCGGCTCGGGGATGCGGTCTAGCACGCCGAGCACGAGATGGTAGCGATCGAGCCCATTCAGCACAGTCATGTCGAACGGCGTCGTGGTCGTGCCTTCCTCATTGTAGCCGCACACGTGGATGTTGTCGTGATTGGTCCGCCGGTAGGTCAGGCGATGGATGGTCCATGGATAGCCGTGATAGGCGAAGATGACGGGCTTGTCCCTGGTGAACAACGCATCGAACTCGCGATCCGACAGACCGTGCGGGTGGTGTTCCTTCGGCTGCAGGGTCATCAGATCGACGACGTTGACCAGCCGTATCTTGAGGTCGGGAATGTGGCGTTTCAGAATCTGGACGGCGGCCAGCGTCTCGAGCGTCGGCACGTCGCCGGCGCAGGCCATGACGACATCCGGCTCGGCCCGACCGTCGGTCGATGCCCATTCCCATATGCCGATGCCGGCGTTGCAGTGGACTTTCGCTTCGTCGATGGATAGCCACTGCCAGGAATTGGCTTTGCCGGCGACGATGACGTTGATGCGGTTCCATGTCCGCAGCACATGATCGGTCACGCAAAGCAGGCTGTTGGCATCCGCCGGCAAGTAGACGCGCACGACGTCCGCCTTCTTGTTCAGCGCCACGTCGATGAAACCTGGATCCTGATGGCTGAAGCCATTGTGCTCCTGCTGCCAGACATGGCTGGACAACAGATAGTTGAGAGAAGCGATCGGTCGCCGCCAGGCGAGCTTGCGGCAGGCATCCAGCCATTTCGCATGCTGGTTGAACATGGAATCGACGATGTGCGTGAAGGCCTCGTAGCAGGAGAAGAAGCCGTGGCGCCCGGTAAGCAGGTAACCTTCCAGCCAACCCTGACAGGTATGCTCGGATAGAATTTCCAGAACCCTGCCTTCCCGCGCCAGATGGACATCCTCGGGCAGGATTTTCTCCATCCAGGCGCGTTCCGTCACCTCGAAAACATCCTGCAAGCGGTTCGACGCTGTCTCGTCCGGCCCCACGATGCGGAAGTTCCTGCTGGCTTGGTTCAACGCCATGACGTCACGCAGGAAGCTGCCCATCACACGAGTCGCCTCCGCCTTGACGCCCCCCGGCCGTTCGACCGGGACAGCGCGCTGGTGCAGGCCCGGCAGTTCGAGAGACCGGCGAAGCAGACCGCCATTGGCATGCGGATTGGCGCCCATGCGCATGGCGCCTTGCGGCGCGGTGGCGCGGATGGTGGAGACCGGAGCGCCAGCCGCGTCGAAAAGCTCGTCGGGCAGATAGCTCCTCAGCCACTCTTCGAGCATCTTCAGATGCTCGGGGTTTTCGGCGAGGCCGGAGAGCGGGACCTGGTGGGCACGCCAGAAGCCCTCGGTCTTCAGCCCGTCGACCTCCTTGGGGCCGGTCCAGCCCTTCGGGCTCCGCAGCACGATCATCGGCCATTTCGGCCGCGACTGGGCGGTCTTTGCGCCGCTGCGGGCAGCGCCCTGAATCGCCTTGATGCGGTCGAGCGCATCGTCGAGCACGACCGCCATCCGCTCATGCATTAAGGCCGGATCGTCACCCTCGACGAAGAGCGGTTCGTAGCCGTAGCCGATGAACAGCGCACGCAACTCTTCGTCCGGGATACGGGCCAGAATGGTGGGATTGGCGATCTTGTAACCGTTGAGGTGCAGGATCGGCAGCACCGCGCCGTCAAGCACCGGGTTGAGGAACTTGTTCGAATGCCAGGACGTGGCGAGCGGCCCGGTTTCGGCCTCGCCGTCGCCAACGACGCAGGCGACGATAAGGTCCGGATTATCGAAGGCCGCGCCATAGGCATGCGAGAGCGCGTAGCCAAGCTCGCCGCCTTCATGGATCGATCCGGGCACATCGGGCGCTGCATGGCTTGGGATGCCGCCCGGAAACGAGAATTGCCGGAACAGCTTCTTCATTCCGGCCTCGTCCAGCGAGACATTTGGATTGACCTCGCTGTAGGTGCCTTCGAGGTAGGTGTTCGCCACCATGGCGGGTCCGCCATGGCCGGGACCGCAGACATAGATGACATTGGCATCGCGCTGTCTGATTGCGCGGTTGAGATGCGCATAGATGAAGCTGAGGCCTGGCGAGGTTCCCCAATGGCCGAGCAGCCTGGGCTTGACATGCTCCAGCCGAAGCGGCTCGCGCAGAAGCGGATTGTCGAGCAGGTAGATCTGCCCGATGGTCAGGTAGTTGGCGGCACGCCAGTAGGCATCGATGTCGCGCAACTCCGGTGCGGACAGGCGATTGTTGCTGGGACGCTCGATCATTTCCGACTCCTTCGCTGGTTCCAAACCAACCCCGGCTGACGTTCAACGCACCGAGGCTGCCACCGGTTCATGACCGGTCGGTGTCAAGACTGGCCGCCAATCGATCTATCCGGCGAGGAGGGACCGAGCTTTGATCCATCGCAATTGGCGGACGCTGCCTACCCCTTTTGCCGGTCGTCTTTGCGCTCGATCAAGGAATGCCCAGTTTCGTACCCATAGAGTCGAGCCGGTTAAGCGGTGGGAATGCTTGCGACAACGCACCCGGCAAGGAGGCTTATCGGTCAATCCAAATATCGCGGGCCAAACATCGCGGGCCCAAACATCGCGGGTGACGAGAATGGAAAACATTCCTAAGCCTTCTGTCGAATTGACGGGTGCGCCGATTGAACGCAGAAAGTGGCGCGGGAACGACACAGCCCTGGGGCGGACCGGTTCAGAAACCGAAGGACCGACAGGGTTTGGGAGGACAAGCATGGGCGAGGTTTTGCCCGGCCATCATGCCGACCGCATTCAGGCCGCGATCGCTTCGGATGCGGCGGCAAAGTCCGCTTTGGTCGCCTCCTGGCGACGATCTTCCAATCTCCATCGGCTCGATCCAGCCGATTGCAGCCCGGCCCGCTATTTGACGGAGCCTGAGCTGGGGCAGGCGCGCCAACGCATCGAGCCGCTCATCCGAGTTGCCCAATCGAGCCTCGACCGGCTCTATCTCGCAGTAGGCGGGGTCGGATGCTGCGTCTTGCTCGCCGATCGCGACGGCGTACCGGTCGAACGGCGTGGCGCGCCCGTGGATGACGAGACGTTTCACTCCTGGGGTTTGTGGACTGGCTCCGTCTGGAACGAGGGAAGCCAGGGCACCAACGGGATCGGCACTTGTCTTGTCGAACAGCGCGCGCTGACGATCCATCGGGATCAGCATTTCCACACGCGCAATACAGGTTTGAGCTGTACCACCGCACCGATTTACGACCACCAGGGCGATCTTGTGGCCGCGCTTGACGTGTCTTCCTGTCGAGCCGATCTCACGGAGGCCTTCGCCAATCTCATTTCGGTAGCGGTGATCGACGCGGCGCGCCGGATCGAAGCGGAAAATTTCAAGATTGCGTTCCCCAAGGCGCGAATCCTGCTGGCGCCGGTCGCCGACAAAGGTTCCGGCGCGCTCATCGCCATCGATGCCGACGACCTCGTGGTCGGCGCCACCCGTTCGGCTCGCCTGGCGCTTGGACTTACGCAACAATGTCTCGACAAGCCGATGCCTGCGCGCGATCTGCTCGGTTGGGCGGAGAACCGTCCTGAAGTCCTCGCCGAGGCGGAGCGCGGCGTCCTGCAGCGGGCGCTGGCGCGGGCAGACGGAAATGTCTCGGCCGCGGCCCAGGCGCTCGGCATCAGCCGCGCCACGCTGCACCGCAAGCTCAACCGCCTGGATGTTCACAGGCCTCACTGATCCTTCGTATCCATTCACGACTGTCGCAATTCTGCGACACCTCGCGGCCGCTTGCTGCATTCGACGCGGTGACAACAGCGGCGGAAATCGCAAACCTATCCTCCGAAGCGTCGCATCCCGCGACGTCAGCTTTGGGAGGAAGACACATGAACAAGGTTGAATTCTCACGCTCGGTCAAGGCGCCCTTCGACAAGCGTTACGGCAACTTCATCGGCGGCAAATGGACTGAACCCCGCTCCGGCCGCTACTTCGAGAACCGCTCGCCGGTGAACGGCCAGCTTCTATGCGAAGTGGCGCGTTCGGATGCCCAGGACATCGAGGCCGCTCTGGACGCGGCGCACGCGGCGAAGGATGCCTGGGCGCGCACCAGCGTGGCCGAGCGGTCGCTCATCCTCAACCGCATCGCCGACCGTATGGAGGAAAATCTCGATCTCCTTGCCTGCGCCGAAACCTGGGACAACGGCAAGCCGATCCGCGAAACGACCGCTGCGGATCTGCCTTTGGCGATCGACCATTTTCGCTATTTCGCCGGCGCGTTGCGTGGCCAGGAAGGCAGCCTTTCCCAGATCGACGACGATACAGTCGCCTATCATTTCCATGAGCCGCTCGGGGTTGTCGGCCAGATCATCCCGTGGAACTTCCCGCTGCTGATGGCGTGCTGGAAGCTTGCTCCCGCGCTTGCGGCCGGAAACTGCGTCGTGCTGAAGCCCGCCGAGCAGACGCCGGCCGCAATCCTGCTGTGGGCCGATCTTATCGGCGATCTCCTGCCGCCAGGCGTGCTCAACATCGTCAACGGCTTTGGCCTCGAAGCCGGCAAGCCGCTCGCGTCGTCACCGCGCATTGCCAAGATCGCCTTTACCGGCGAGACCACGACGGGCCGGCTCATCATGCAGTATGCCAGCCAGAATCTGATCCCCGTCACGCTGGAACTCGGCGGCAAGTCGCCCAACATCTTCTTCAAGGACGTTGTCGCCGAGGACGACGACTTCTTCGACAAGGCGATCGAAGGCTTCGTCATGTTCGCGCTGAACCAGGGCGAGGTCTGCACCTGCCCGAGCCGCGCGCTCATCCATGAATCGATCTACGACACCTTCATGGAACGTGCCCTCAAGCGCGTCGAAGCGATCGTCCAGGGGGATCCGCTTGATCCGGCAACGATGATCGGTGCGCAGGCCTCGTCCGAGCAATTGGAAAAGATCCTGTCGTATATCGACATAGGCCGCCAGGAAGGCGCCGAGGTGCTGACCGGCGGTGCCCGCAATCTTCTGCCTGGTGATCTTGCAGGTGGCTACTACGTCAAGCCGACAGTGTTCAAGGGCCACAACAAGATGCGCATCTTCCAGGAGGAAATCTTCGGGCCGGTGGTTTCGGTGACGACCTTCAAGGACGATGACGAAGCGCTCAGCATCGCCAATGACACGCTCTACGGCCTCGGCGCCGGCATCTGGACACGCGATGGCAACCGCGCCTACCGCTTCGGCCGCGCGATCCAGGCCGGCCGCGTCTGGACCAACTGCTACCACGCCTATCCGGCACATGCCGCTTTCGGTGGCTACAAGCAGTCCGGCATCGGCCGTGAGACGCACAAGATGATGCTCGACCACTACCAGCAGACCAAGAACATGCTGGTCAGCTACAGCCCGAAGAAGCTCGGCTTCTTCTGATCGCCTCTTGGCTCATAGGCGTGGCCCTCAAGGGCTGCGCCTATGAGTGAATCCAGGGAAAGCCCATGCAAGCGAAAGTCACCGCAACGCCGGCGGCCCTTGAACTCGTCGCCGAGATCGTCGCCGAGCATGGTCCGGTGCTTTTCCATCAATCCGGCGGCTGCTGCGACGGCTCGTCGCCCATGTGCTATCCGCGTGCCGACTTCATCGTCAGTGATCAGGATGTGCTGCTCGGCCATATCGCCGAGGCGCCCTTCTACATCGGCGCATCGCAATTCGAGGCCTGGAAGCATACCGATCTCATCATCGACGTGGTGCCCGGCCGAGGCGGCATGTTCTCGCTCGACAATGGCCGGGAGAAGCGGTTCCTGACACGGTCGACCATCTGTTCCGTTTGAATGTGAGGGACAGCATCGGGCTGCGTCCTCGTTGTCTCAGCGCAACGAACACCCTGTAAATCGGATGCAACATACCTGCCTCCAAAGCGGACAAGCTGTGTGAAACACTACCTAAAGCGCGTCGCGCTGAATCGGATTCAGGCGACGCGCTTTAGGTCTTTGTTTTGATGCATGTCGTTGTCCCAGAACCGCTGCGCACTTCTGGGCGACATGCATTAGGGACATTCGTTTACCGCTGCGCGCCCGGCGGGGCGATTACCCTGGCATGTCGTGTCGGGGATGAGCGGAGCGGTCCTGCCGCGTGACAGCCTGAGGTATGAAAAGGGCAAGTCCGCCAGTTATGAGATATCCGGCTTGATCCTACGCAACGACCGCTGCCGTCGGGGTGCGTAGTTTCCACCGATGATTTTCAATCTTGGCATCGGTACGATCGTCATAAGCCTGACGGTTCTGATCCACACTTTCGGCCTTATCGCGGTCACTCACGTGATGGCACGCCTTGTGGCGCTCTTTCGCATGCATGGGCGGCGCAGCCGGGTCCTGGCCATGATCAGCGTGGTTATGGGGCTTTTCGCGGTCATGACGGCTGAAGTCTGGCTATGGGTCGGAATCTACCGGCTGCTCGGGGTCTTGAGCGACTTCGAGACGGCGCTTTACTTCTCGACCATCACCTTTTCGACGGTCGGCTATGGAGATGTGGTGCCCGCCCATGGCTGGCGCGTGCTGGCCGCCTTGGAGGGTATCAATGGCTTTCTACTGATTGGATGGTCGACCGCCTATCTGATCGGGGCCGGCACCCGTGTCGGCCCCTTCAGGATCGGCGAGCATTTTTGATCCGCTGCCGGAGCCATCGCTCAAACCGCTGGCGAGTGCCTGCCGGTTCCATTGCTAAGATATTTGTCAAATCTCGCCGCCACTGTCCTAACGAGAGGCCGGCTTTTTTCCGGCACGACGAAGTTTTCACCGTCGAGCCGAAGAAGCTGGCCTGCGCCGCTGATGGCCATGCGGCTCGCTTCGCAAAGCAGTGTCTGGCCGACCGCTCCAAAGCGTTCGACAAGGTCAACCGCCGAGAAAGTGAAGTTGCACATCAGGCGCTCGATGACCCAGCCCCGCGCCAGGTCATCCAGACTGAACTCGACACCTCGCGCTATCGCCAGCTCTCCTGAATTCACGGCTTTCTGGTACTCACCCGTCGCAACGATGTTTTGTGCATGGCCCTGGCGATACCGGCTGATCGAGGAGGGACCTAGACCGATCAGGGTTTCGCACTGGTCCTCGGTGTAGCCCTGGAAATTGCGGCGGATCTTGCCCGAACGGGCGGCAACCGCCAGCGTGTCCTCCGGCTTTGCGAAATGGTCCAATCCCAATGCCTCGTAGCCGGCATCGACGATCAGCCGCGCGGCAAGCTGCGACTGCGCCAGACGTGCCGCGGAATCGGGCAGCCAGGCTTCATCGATCATCGTCTGGTGCTTCTTGAACCACGGCACGTGCGCGTAGCCGAACAAGGCCAGCCTGTCTGGCGCCAGCGTCAGCGCTTGCGCGACCGTCGCCGCAACGCTCTCGCAGGTCTGATGCGGGAGCCCATAGAGCAGGTCCAGGTTGACAGAGAGAACACCCCGCGCACGCACCGCTTCGACTACGCTCTTGGTCAGCGCAAAGCTCTGCTCGCGATTGATTGCCTTCTGTACGTTGGGATCGAAGTCCTGGACGCCAAGGCTTGCTCTGGTCATCCCGATCGCAGCGAAGGCATCGAGCCGCCCCTCGTCCATGTCGTTCGGATCGATCTCGACGCTGAGGCTGGCATCGTCGAGAAAGACGAACCGGTCTCGCAACGCCCTTCCGAGCATGAGGATGTCGTCGGGCTTCAGCATTGTCGGGGAGCCGCCACCGAAATGGACGGCGCGGACCCTGCCCCGGCCACCCACAAGGCCGCCGACCGTTTCGATCTCCTTGTGGAGTGAGCGCAGGAAGGTGGCCACGGGCGCATAGTGACGTGTTTGCTTGGTATGGCAGGCACAGAACCAGCACAAGCGGTCGCAATAGGGGATATGCAGATAGAGCGATATCTCGTCATCGGCATCAAGCGCATTCATCCACCCGCGAACCGTGACCGCGTCAATGCCCGGATGAAAATGCGGCGCTGTCGGATAGCTCGTGTAGCGCGGCACGTTGTCGCCAAGGCCCACGGTCGGGGTTGGGCGCGTGGAATCGATGGTAGCGGCGGAAGGGGTCATGACGGTCAAACTGCCTGAACAACGCCGGCAAAACCTTGATTTCGATCAAGGCGACTCAGGGCCCATCTGGCGCAAATTGCAGTCCCTATTTGATCACGGGCGTCGCAATGGCCGCCAGACAGGATGCTCAGCAAGCCGACGTTCCCGCAATTTGCAAATCCTGCGAAGCGCGGCAGGGCGGATTATGCGGTGCGCTCAACGCCCGCCAACTTGCCGAGTTGGCCGAAGCCTCGTCCATGCATGAGGTTTCGGCAGGGACGGAACTGCCCGACGAGGGAACCTATTCGAACCTGTTGTCCGGCGTGGTCAAGCTCACGAGAGACCTTTCGGATGGTCGTCAGCAGATTGTCGGGTTCCATTTCGCGCCCGACCTTCTGGGCAGGCCGTTCGAGGCAAAAAGGCCGATCAAGGCCGAAGCCTTGACGAATGTGGCGCTGTGCTCGTTTCCAAGGACGCTTGTCGATCGAATGGCCAACGAGACGCCGGAGCTTGGACGTCGACTGCTGAAGCATGCGCTGGACGAGCTCGACGACGCACGCGACTGGATGGCGGCGCCGGGGCGCAAGACGGCGTCCGAGAAGGTCGCAAGCTTCCTTCTCATGGTCGCCAGAAACATCGATCCCGCTCACCGGCCGGCCAGCTCGATAAGCTTCGACCTGCCGCTGACGCGCGCGGATATCGCCGATTTTCTTGGGCTGACGATCGAGACGGTAAGCCGAGAATTGTCCAGGCTGCGATTGGACGGCGCGATCCGGATCGCAAACAAGCGGCAGATCAGCCTCGCAAGCATAGCTCAGCTCGAGGCACGCTGCGGCGATTGAACAGCGACCGCCGCGCCTTTGCCGGACAGTGGTCGAGTTTCGGCCACCGAACCAAGCCCCGGTGTTCGGTCAGCAAATCGTTTGGTTTGCCCTTGGTACAGTCGGCAGTCGTTCCGGCAGCCGGCTCATGCACGCCCCCCAAACAAAAGCGGTCTGCGTTTGACCTGGATCAAGGCCGGGGACGGCAAAATCCCGAAAAGGTGCCGCGAGCGGGCATTTCCGCCGAAACTTTCGAGACGAGATCGGGGACTTGCGATGAAATTTGGCACGGAGATCGTCCTTTTAAGCCTGTTTGCTTTTGGCGCTCTTGTCGCCGCCGGCTTCGGCGTGGATGAACCTTTTCGCCAGCACATGTGGGTCTTGTTCTTCGCCGTGGCTGGCTTCACTGCGATCCTGCTGCGCAATGCGGATTTCAAGCCCGCGGCGGCGATCGATCCCTCCGCCTACATGGATGGTCCTATCCGCTACGGGGCCATCGCAACGGTGTTCTGGGGCGTCGTTGGCATGCTGGTCGGCGTGATCATCGCGCTGCAGCTTGCATACCCTAACCTCAACATCGAGCCTTGGTTCAATTTCGGCCGGCTGCGGCCGCTCCACACTTCCGGCGTCGTGTTTGCCTTCGGCGGCAACGCGCTGATTTGCACCTCGCTTTACGTCGTCCAACGCACCTGCCGGGCACGCCTCTTCGGCGGCAATCTCGCCTGGTTCGTCTTCTGGGGGTATCAGCTTTTCATCGTCATGGCCGCGACCGGCTATCTGCTGGGCATCACCGAGAGCCGCGAATATGCCGAGCCGGAATGGTATGTCGATATCTGGCTGACCATCGTCTGGGTCGCCTATCTCCTGCTCTTCCTCGGCACGATCCTGAAGCGCAAGGAACCGCATATCTACGTCGCCAACTGGTTCTACCTCTCCTTCATCGTCACCATCGCGATGCTTCACGTCGTCAACAATCTGTCGATGCCGGCATCATTCCTGGGATCGAAGAGCTATTCGGCCTTCTCCGGCGTCCAGGACGCACTCACGCAGTGGTGGTATGGCCACAACGCGGTCGGCTTCTTCCTTACCGCCGGTTTCCTGGGCATGATGTATTATTTCGTGCCCAAGCAGGTTAATCGGCCGGTCTATTCCTACCGCCTTTCGATCATCCACTTCTGGGCACTGATCTTCCTGTACATCTGGGCAGGTCCTCATCATCTTCATTATACCGCCCTGCCCGATTGGGCGCAGACGCTGGGCATGGTGTTCTCGATCATGCTGTGGATGCCTTCCTGGGGCGGCATGATCAACGGCCTCATGACGCTCTCCGGGGCCTGGGACAAGATTCGTACGGACCCGATTGTCCGCATGATGGTTGCGGCCATCGCCTTCTACGGCATGTCGACCTTCGAAGGTCCGATGATGTCGATCAAGACCGTCAACTCGCTCTCGCACTACACGGATTGGACAATCGGCCACGTCCATTCGGGCGCGCTCGGCTGGGTCGGCCTGATCACGTTTGGCGCGATCTACTACATGGTGCCCAAGCTCTGGAACCGCGAGCGGCTCTATTCGCTGCGGCTCGTCACCTGGCACTTCTGGCTGGCGACGCTCGGTATCGTTGTCTACGCGGCAGTGATGTGGGTCTCGGGCATAAGCTAGGCCGTTTTCCTTTTCATTTCAGATGGATAAGCCCTGGATCAGTCAGCAGGGCTCTGTCCGCCAAAACCGTTTGTTGGCGAAGGCCTTGCCGGACCCGGTCTTGAAATATTGCTCGAGTTGCCGCGCGTTGGCCTCGGTTTCGACCCCGACGTAGGCCTTCAAGGTGACAGGCAAATAAGCCTTGGTCGAGGTCACCTGTCCTGATTGATGCGATTCGAAACGTCGCCGAAGATCGCTTGTCGATCCGACATAGACATCGCCGCTATGGAGCTGCAGGAAATAGACGTACCACATGGTCCCCCTACGCTACTTCGTAGCTTCGGGCGACACTCCTACGCCCAAAATGCGGTTCCGGGTGGCCTGCCACCCGAAGCCCGCAGGGCGATTCGAAACGTCGCCGAAGATCGCTTGTCGATCCGACATAGACATCGCCGCTATGGAGCTGCAGGAAATAGACGTACCACATGGTCCCCCTACGCTACTTCGTAGCTTCGGGCGACACTCCTACGCCCAAAATGCGGTTCCGGGTGGCCTGCCACCCGAAGCCCGCAGGGCGTAGGGTGGCGGAGAGGATGGGATTCGAACCCACGAGAAGCTTTTGACCTCTACTCCCTTAGCAGGGGAGCGCCTTCGACCACTCGGCCACCTCTCCGTCGCGCCGCTGGATAAAGAAAAGCGCCGGCACAATCAACAAGCCGGCGCCATAATCAGCGAAAAATCAGCAAGTGGGCGCGCGCCTGCCATCCCAAGTGGCGATTCTGCGGCGATCGCCTGGCGGCCGACTCGCCGGCGCGCCGCAATTCGGTCGACCCTTTGCCGGATTCGCCCGGATTCAGGTGCCTCAACGGCCTGGATGGTTAACGAGAGCTTTCTGAGTGAGGCCAAATCGTGTCATTTGTGCAACAACCCCCGGGGATAGCGCCCGGACAGCCCTTGCGCCGGTACGATCGTGGTTGAACGGCGCCGGCTCATGGGTAATGTCAGCTTCGAAGGAGCGGCGCGGTGCGCATCTTTTTCGGTAGTGGGGATGGGGCAGGGAACGCTGTCCTTCAGCAAAAAATACCCAGACCCGTTTTTTAACTTTTGACTGGAGGTCAGAAAATGAACATCAAGAGCCTTCTTCTCGGCTCAGCTGCGGCCCTGATCGCAGTTTCCGGTGCACGCGCCGCCGACGCGGTGACCGTCGCCGAGCCGGAACCGGCTGAATACGTCAAGATCTGCGACGTGTACGGCTCGGGCTACTTCTACATCCCCGGCACCGAAACCTGCCTGCGCATCGGCGGCTATGTCCGCTACGACATCGGCGTGGGCGACGTCGGCTCGTTCGACGGCGCGAAGTCGTTCGATCACCAGGACGGTGATGAGCAGAGCACGTTCTACAAGAACGCCCGCTTCACGTTGAAGACCTGGACCGGCCAGGAAACCGAGCTCGGCACGTTGAAGACCTACACCGAGACCCGCTTCAACTTCGGCAACCGCAACGGCTACGGCGCCCGTACCACCACCACCACCGGTGGTCCTACTGCCCCCGTTACGAACGTGAACACGTTCGGCAACCCCGCCGGCAACAAGAACGTTTCGCTGAACTTCGCCTGGATCCAGCTCGGTGGCCTCCGCGTCGGTAAGGACGAATCGGCCTTCGACACGTTCATCGGCTACGCCGGCAACGTCATCCAGGATACGATCGTTCCCTACGGTGACTTCGACACCAACGTCGTTCAGTACTACTTCGACGCCGGCAACGGCTTCTCGGCGGTGGTCTCGCTCGAAGAAGGTTCGGGTGTTGTCGGCACGATCGACAGCTACGTTCCGCATGTCGTCGGCGGCGTGAAGTGGACCCAGGGCTGGGGCGCGATCTCCGGTGTTGTCGCCTATGACAGCAACTACGAGCAAGTGACCGGCAAGGTCCGTTTGGACGTCACCGTCAACGACGCGATCTCGCTGTTCGGCATGTTCGGCTACGGCAACGACGGCGACCTGAACGACGACGCCGCCAACTCTATCGACGCCCATGGTCGCGGCTTCTACAAGCAGTGGGGCGGCAACTGGGCCTGGTGGGCCGGCGGTACCTACAAGTTCAACGAGAAGACCTCGTTCAACCTCCAGGCGTCGGGTGACGACGACAAGAACTACGGCCTCGCGGCGAATATCGCCTATGATATCGTCCCCGGCTTCACGGTCACGGCCGAAGTTGACTGGGATCACTACGGCAACTTCGACACCCCGACCCTCTACGGCAACTGGACGAATGCCGACAAGAAGAACAGCGTCGGCGGTCTCCTCCGCTTCCAGCGCTCGTTCTAATAGACTTCGCTTCGGCGAAATCGAAACCCGGCGGGCAACCGCCGGGTTTTTTCTTTTTTGCTGGCGGTACTCGAGACGCCAATGCGCAGCGCTGCGTTCGGCACGATCGCAGGGATCCGTGCGCCAATCCGACAGGTCGCAGACATACTGACAGCCAGTATTTCAGAGTTTGTTTCGGTGAAGCATCGCAAGCGTTCGCAACTGGCCGGTCCCTCCCCCACCGTCGTCAAACAATCCTTGGGCATAGCGACGCGAAGCGGAGCGAAGCCCAAAGGATCCTGTGTGACTTTTGCCGAGAAGTGCAGCGGAGCAGGTTCTGCACCGCTTGCGGCGCTTCGAAGCCACGGCGTGGAAAACTGACGGGGCGCTTCGGCCATCGCAAACGTTCGCAACTGGCCGGAGCCTTCCCAACGTCGTCATCCTTGGGCGCAGCGACGCGAAGCGGAGCGAAGACCCAAGGATCCATGCCGTGACTTTTGCCGAGGAGTGCAGCGGCACAGAATTCCGCACCGCGGTGGCGCTCTTAAAGCGCGTCGCGTGGAAACGGATTCAGGCGACGCGCTTTAAGTCCTTGTTTTTATGCATGTCGTTGTTCCAGAACCGCGTACACTTCTGGGCGACATGCATTAAGTTACGACATGGATCCTCGGGTCAAGCCCGAGGATGACGAAAGCAAGTTTCAAACCTCAGCAAGATCGCCCAAAGCTTCGATCAGCGGTTGGATCTCGCTTTCGTAATTCTTCCAACGCTTGACGGACGACTTGTAGATCGGCTGGCGAACCTGCCAACGGCTGAAAGTATTTACCGAGCTGTTCCTGTCAAAAAAGCGCAAACAGGCATCGTCCCAAGGCAGCCCGAGATAATCTATGAGGCGGCGCGACTGCGCCTCCTGATCTTCAATCAGTGTCTCATACCGGTTTTCAAAGATGCGCCCCGGAAGAACCTTGTTCCAGTGCTGCATCAGGCGGTCATACTCCCGGTAGTAAAGTCCCAGCGTTCGAAGGTCAGCGCTATAACTGTGTCCTTCACCGAATTGCAGGACGAAGCAGGAGATGCAATTGTCGATGGCATCGCGGCGGCAATGAATTATGCGCGCGTTGGGAAAAAGAATACCGATCAATCCGATCAACTCGAAATTGTGAGGCATCTTGTCGACGATGCGAAGCGCGTCAGGCGCTCGCTCGCGCAGATACGCAAGATGCTCTGCGGCCAGCGTCTTGACCAGTTCGGGAGTAATCGTCGTGATCGATTTGCCGAGGTCTGTCTCGAAGTTGCGCTTGAGGCCTATCCCATTGGCCATTCGTCTAAGCTTGCTGAGCTCGCCGGCGCCATGAACATTGGGATGGCTGGCACAGATCTGCTCGGTCAGTGTCGTGCCCGAGCGAGGCATGCCGACGACGAACACAGGCACCTCGGACGGATCGCCGTAAGCGGCCATTGACGCCACCAGTTCCGGTGTGAAGGTTTCGATCATGGCATCGACGGAGCGACGGTAGTTTTCCAGATCGAATTTATGGCCCCCGGCTTGATTCCCTTTCTTGAAGTGATCCATCGCCTCCGCGTAGCGACGGAGGTCGTTGAGCAGCTTCCCGGCGGCGTGATGGAGCGATGCCGCTCCCTCCGACCCATGGCCTAGGTCTCGAAGCTCGGTCAGGATTGCCGCAAGTTCTGGCGGCTCTTCCGTGAATTTGCGCGTCTGCACAAGTGCACTG
The DNA here is from genome assembly GCF_033977265.1 of Mesorhizobium australafricanum. Taxonomy (NCBI): domain Bacteria; kingdom Pseudomonadati; phylum Pseudomonadota; class Alphaproteobacteria; order Hyphomicrobiales; family Phyllobacteriaceae; genus Mesorhizobium; species Mesorhizobium australafricanum. The sequence goes on from NZ_JAVIIT010000002.1 coordinate 43,814, forward strand.
TAAGCAGCCGGCACCGCGATGCGCCGTCCTATTGCCTCTTTCAGGTGAACTGCGGCTTCGTCCATCCGACCGAGGCTTGCGAGTGCGCGAGGCAACCCCAACCGGGCCCCAGGATGATCTCGGTCGATCTTGAGCGCCTTCTCAAAGAGCGGCAGCGCCATTTCTCCCTTGTCAAACGCCTTGTAGGCATCGCCCAGGGCGCAAAGCGCTTCCACCAGATCCGGCTTCAAAGCCAAGGCCTGCTGAAAGTGCCTGATTGCCGGCGTAAACTCGCTGAGCCTCAGGTAGGCCTCACCGAGGCTAAGGTGGTAGTAAGGATTTCGCGGCTCCTCCCCGACCGCCCGGGCGAAGTACCGCAAGGCCTTCTCGTTGTCGTATCCGATGCCGAGGGTTCCCAGGATGTAAAAAGCCAGCGGATGGTTTGGCGTTCTTGCCAGAACCTTGAGGCAAAGTTCCTCGGCCTCTGGCAGTTGCTCGGCTTCTTGTAGCTCGAGCGCCTGCCTCAACAGTATGTCGTCGGCCTGCGCTCGCGATGGACCGGCCTGCGGCTTGGCTTTCGGTGGCGCAGCTTTCGGCTGTACGGCCTTCGCGGCGGGTTGAGTTTTGAGGTGCTTTGCCCAGGCGGGCGGCAATCGGTTGCTCATCGTGCCTCGCTAGCAAAAGTGACAGGCAGAATCCAGCCTAGACCGCTCTTCCGTAACTTGCACCGCCCGACCAGCCACGCTAGCAAGAAAACCTCTTCTCAAGCGAGCCTTTGCCATGCGCCAGCGCCCTTCCCTCACGCCGATCATCGGCGCGCTCCCCACCACGGTGCCGTTCGTCGGCCCGGAGGCGCAGGAGCGCGAGCGCGGCCGGCCTTTCCGCGCTCGTATCGGCGCCAATGAAAGCAGTTTCGGGCCTTCGCCGCGCGTCATCGCCCGCATGGAGAGCGTCGCGCGCGACCAGTGGATGTATTGCGATCCCGACAATTACGAGCTGAAGGTGGCGGCGGCCGCTCACCACGGCGTGGCCATCGAAAACGTGGTGGTCGGCGAAGGCATTGACGGCCTGCTCGGCCTGGTGGCGCGCATGTATGTGGGAGCCGGCGATGCCGTGGTCACCTCGCTCGGCGCCTACCCCACCTTCAATTTCCATATCGCCGGCGTCGGCGGCCGCCTGGTGACGGTGCCCTATGCCAACGACAAGGAAGACCTGGACGGGCTTCTGAGCAAGGTCACGAGCGAAAAGGCGCCGCTGGTCTATCTCTCAAATCCCGACAATCCGATGGGAAGCTGGTGGGAGGCGCCGGACGTCATCCGCTTCATCGAGGCGCTGCCGGAAACCACCATGCTGGTGCTCGACGAGGCCTATGGCGAGTTGGGCCCGGCCTCGGCATTGCCGCCGATCGATGTATCGCGGCCGAACGTCATCCGCATGCGCACCTTCTCCAAGGCTTACGGGCTTGCCGGCATACGCTGCGGCTACGCCGTGGCGGAGGCAGAGGTGATCCGTGACTTCGAGAAGATCCGCAACCATTATGGCGTCAGCCGCATGGCGCAGGTCGCCGGTCTCGAGGCGCTTGCCGATCAGGATTACCTGCGGTCGGTGGTGGCACGCGTGGCCGCGGGCCGCGAGCGCATTTCAGCCATTGCCAGGCAGAACGGCCTGAAGCCATTGCCGTCGGCGACCAATTTCGTCACCATCGACTGCGGCCGCGACGGCCCCTTTGCGCTGAAAGTGATGCAGGGCCTGTTGTCGCGCGACGTGTTCATCCGCAAGCCGATGGCACCTGGGCTCGACCGCTGCATCAGGGTCAGCGTCGGGCTCGACCACGAACTCGACATCTTCGCCGAGGAACTGCCGGGCGCGCTGGCGGCGGCGCGAGGCAACTGACCAAAAACCGGTCCATGCCGTCGAGGTGTCGCCTGAGGGCGAGGCGCAGCCTCTCCTGACTATGCCAGCCGACATCGGCTTGCCGGGAAGCGCGTGGTCAATTTCATATTCTTGCGGTTGCCAGCAGGCGCGTCACGCGGCTCAGCGCATCGGAAAGCTCCGCGGCTTCCTTGTCCTCGAGTTCGACGATCAGGCGGGCAAGGTCGCGGTTCGTCGCCGCCTCAAGATCAACCAGCGCGGCCTTGCCTCGGGTGGTCAGCGAAAGAACGGGCAACCCGTTCTGCGGAGCATCGCGCAGCTCAGCCAGCCCCATGGCGGTGAATTTGCGAAGGACCCTCATGAGATGGGCGGGGGCGAGGTGCAGTTCGACGGCCAGTTCGGACGCCACCGGCGCGAGATCGAGATGAAACATGCGCGCCAGCAAGCCAGCCCGTCCGCCGGCAGGTCGGGCCTTGCGTGCGAGCTCGAACAGAACGCGGGCTTCGGCCAGCGTGTAAGGGCTCTGCATCAAGGTCTCATCGAGCAGTCCGACCAGGCCAGTGTAGAACCGGTTGAAGCGACGAATGTCATGAACCAGGGCTTCGTGCAGCATGCAGACCTCCTCTCAGAGACAATGCGCTCCGATAATTCCCTCATTGGTTGACTGAGTCAATTATTTAAACACGAGGCCGCCCGCCCTCAAAGCCGTTGCATTTGACCTGTTCTGCTCCAGATTTGATAGAAAGATTGGAGCCGACAATGCAGGGTGGGCAAAGAGCCGTTCGGGCCCGTGTTTCCGGTATGGTGCAAGGTGTGAGCTATCGCGTCTGGACGCGCGACGAAGCCGCGCGTCTTGGGGTGAAGGGTTGGGTGCGTAACGAGCGCGACGGCTCGGTCACCGTGCTCGTCGCCGGTGCCGACGCCGCGGTCGCGGCGATGATCGAACGCCTGTGGCAGGGGCCGCGCGGCGCGCTCGTCTCGAAGGTCGAGGTCGAGGAAGCGGCTGGCGACGCGCCCACGGACTTCAGGATCCTCGCTTAAAGCGCGTCGCGCTGAAACGGATTCAGGCGACGCGCTTTAAGTCCTTGTTTTTATGCATGTCCCAGAACCGCGTACACTTCTGGGCGACATGCATTAGCCCCATTCCTCGCCCCAACGGCGAGGGAGAGGAACGACGTGTCATGCGCACTTGAATTAATTGAACGTTCGTTTTATTAATAGCCTTCGTCGAGGCGAACATGGCACGCACCACAGGTTCAGACGGAGAAAAAACCGAGGCGGCCGTCCGCGAGGCGGCGGTCAGCCTGATCGCGCGCCTCGGCTACGAGGCGATGTCGATGCGACAGCTGGCGGCGGAGGTCGGCGTGCAGGCAGCCGCGCTCTACCGCTACTTCCCGACCAAGGAAGACCTTCTGTTCACGCTGATGCGCGAGCATATGGAAGGCCTGCTCGCGGCCTGGAGCGCGGCGCGACCGGCCGCGGCCGATCCGGTGAGCCGGCTCGCCGCCTATGTTGAAAATCACATCGCTTTCCACATCGAGCGGCGTCACGCCACCCATGTCTCCAACATGGAATTGCGCAGCCTTTCGCATGAACGGCTGACGCAGGTCCTCAAGATGCGCACGGCCTATGAGAAGGAATTGCGCACGATTCTGCGCGACGGCGCCGAGGCCGGCATGTTTAGCATCGACGACACGGGGCTCACCGCCATGGCGCTGATCCAGATGATGACCGGCGTCATCGTCTGGTTCCGGCCCGGCGAGCGGCTGTCGGTTGCCGAAGTCACGGCATCATATCTTTCGATGACAATGCGCCTGGTCGGCGCGACAATCAGCCATGGCACCGCGCGTCCCTACGGGCGCGCCAGGGACGCCGTGGCACTCTGATACAGGCATGATCCCCGCGAAGACCGGGGCGTGTGCAGGGAGGAACGGCATGTACACGAATACGCTGAACTTCGGACTTGATCTCGATATCGAGGCGTTGCGCGATACGGTGCGGCGCTTTGCCCAGGACAGGATCGCGCCGATCGCAGCCGAGATCGACCGCTGCAACGAATTCCCCGCGCATTTGTGGGGCGAGCTCGGCGCGCTCGGCCTGCTTGGAATCACCGCCGACCCTGATTTCGGCGGAACCGGCATGAACTATCTCGCGCATGTCGTGGCCATGGAGGAGATTTCGCGCGCATCGGCCTCGGTCGGCCTCTCCTACGGCGCGCACTCGAATCTCTGCGTCAACCAGATCAACCGCTGGGCAACGCCGGCGCAGAAGGAGAAGTACCTGCCCGCCCTCTGCTCGGGCGAAACGGTCGGCGCGCTGGCGATGTCGGAATCCGGCGCCGGCTCGGACGTGGTGTCGCTCAGGCTGCGCGCCGAAAAGCGCAACGACCGCTATGTGCTCAATGGCTCGAAGATGTGGATCACCAATGGTCCCGATGCAGGGACACTGGTGGTCTATGCCAAAACCGATCCGGAGCGGCACTCGCGCGGCATCACCGCCTTCATCGTCGAAAAGACGATGGCCGGATTTTCGGTGGCGCAGAAACTCGACAAGCTCGGCATGCGCGGCTCCAATACCGGTGAGCTGGTGTTCGAGAATGTCGAGGTGCCGTTCGAGAATGTGCTGCATGAGGAAGGACGCGGCGTCGAGGTGCTGATGTCGGGGCTCGACTATGAACGCACCGTGCTTTCCGGCGGACCGATCGGGCTCATGGCTGCCTGTCTCGACGTGGCGATCCCCTATGTCCACGAACGCAAGCAGTTCGGGCAGCCGATCGGCGAGTTCCAGCTCGTGCAGGGCAAGCTGGCCGACATGTACACGACGTTGAGCGCAGCGCGGGCTTACGTCTATGCGGTGGCGGCCGCCTGCGACCGCGGCGAGACCACCCGCAAGGACGCCGCCGGCTGCGTGCTGTTCGCCGCCGAGAAGGCGACGCTAATGGCGCTCGACGCCATCCAGCTGCTCGGCGGCAATGGCTACATCAACGACTATCCGACCGGGCGGCTCTTGCGCGACGCCAAGCTCTACGAGATCGGCGCCGGAACCAGCGAGATCCGCCGCTGGCTGATCGGCCGCGAGATCATGGCGGAGGGGGTTTAATGCGCCCGGCTCGTCACTTTCGTCGAGCCTTCGTCGACCCGCTTGCGGGCAGCTTCGGCGAGCGTGTCCGAGACCCACTGGTTGATCGATTTGCCGTCACTGGAAGCGGCTCGGCTGACAAGACGATGGACCTCTGGCGTGGTCCGCAGAGCGAGTTTGCCAGAAAAGGGCTTTTCCGGTTCCTTGTTCTGTTCGGCGCAAAATTCGAGGTAGTCGTCAACGCATTCATGAAAAGCCTTCAGCAATTCTTCCGCCGAATCGGCTTCGTATGTGAAGATGTCGCGAATACCTATGATACGACCGTGAAACACAACGTCGTTTTCATCGAACTCGATCGTTCCCAGATATCCCTTGTATGGCTTCATAGCTCAACACCTGAATCTATTAGGAAAGTCCTGATCTCCCGAATCACGTACGCTTTCGTATCTGGCGACGGATGCGGTCGATGCACTCGAAGCGTTATCCCATTCAAAGTAAATCGCACTCGCGATCCACGCCCTTCCGACACTCGCGCGCCGAGCGCGATCAGCAAAGCCTCGACGTCGCGCCATTTGATCGAAGCGTTAACCGGGTTCGCGAATATCTTGTCCAATGTCTGCCGGTGCGCCGTCTTCATCGTTTTTCGCCCTCCCCAATCGAATACCTTATGGTCAGTTCCTCTGGGGATAGGGCGAGCGCCCGAAGTGATACTAAAATATGATATCATTTGAGGTTCGTCAATGCCTGCCCTGACCTCGCAGATCTCCCTCTCCTCCGACACCTTCCGCGCCAATGCCGAGCGCATGCGGGCATTGGTCGACGACATCGCCGAAAAGGCGGCAGGCGTCGAGCGCGGCGGCTCGGACGAGGCGCGCGAGCGACATCAGGGCCGCGGCAAGCTCCTGCCGCGCGAGCGCCTGGCGCAATTGCTCGACACCGGCTCGCCCTTCCTCGAGGTCGGGCAGTTCGCGGCATGGTCGATGTATGGCGAGGATATTCCCGCGGCCGGCATCATCACCGGCATCGGCCGCGTCGAGGGCACGGAGGTGATGGTCGTCGTCAACGACGCGACCGTAAAGGGCGGCACCTACTATCCGCTGACTGTGAAGAAGCATCTCAGGGCGCAGGAGATCGCGCTGCAGAACAATCTGCCCTGCGTCTATCTGGTCGACAGCGGCGGCGCCAATCTGCCCAATCAGGACGAGGTGTTTCCCGACCGCGAGCATTTCGGCCGCATCTTCTACAACCAGGCCAACATGTCGGCGGCCGGCATCCCCCAGATCGCCTGCGTCATGGGCTCCTGCACGGCGGGCGGCGCCTATGTGCCGGCGATGTCGGACGAGACGATCATGGTGCGCAACCAGGCGACGATCTTCCTCGGTGGCCCGCCGCTGGTGAAGGCCGCCACCGGCGAGGATGTCAGCGCCGAGGAACTCGGCGGCGCCGATGTCCACACAAGGCTTTCCGGCGTTGCCGACCACTATGCCATGGACGACGAACACGCTTTGGCTATTTGCCGGCGTATCATCAGGAACTTGAATCGGAACAAGGCCATAAGCCTCAATCTGCAGAAACCTGTAGCGCCGCTTCACGATCCGCATGAACTCTACGGCATCGTGCCGACGGATTTGCGCCAGCCCTATGACGTGCGCGAGGTGATCGCCCGCCTCGTCGACGGTTCGGAGTTCGACGAGTTCAAGCAGAATTACGGCACGACTCTCGTCACCGGCTTTGCCCATCTGCACGGCATGCCGGTCGGCATCATCGGCAACAATGGTGTCTTGTTTTCCGAAAGCGCGCTGAAGGGCGCGCATTTCATCGAGCTCTGCTGCCAGCGCGGCATTCCGCTGATCTTCCTGCAAAACATCACCGGCTTCATGGTCGGGCGAAAATACGAGGCCGGCGGCATCGCCAAGGACGGCGCCAAGCTGGTGATGGCTGTCGCCACCGCCAAGGTGCCGAAGCTCACCGTCATCATCGGCGGCTCGTTCGGCGCCGGCAATTACGGCATGTGCGGGCGCGCCTATTCGCCCCGCTTCCTGTGGATGTGGCCGAACGCGCGCATCTCGGTGATGGGCGGCGAGCAGGCGGCGACGGTGCTCGCCATGGTCAAGCGCGAGGGCATCGAGCGCAGGGGTGGTGAGTGGAGCGCCGACGAAGAGGCGAAATTCAGGAAGCCGATCCTGATGAAATACGAGCATGAGGGCCATCCGCTCTATTCCTCGGCACGGCTCTGGGACGACGGCATCATCGATCCGGCAAAGACGCGCGAGGTGCTGGCGCTCAGCCTTTCGGCGGCGCTCAATGCCGGCATCGAAGTGACCAAGTTCGGCGTGTTCAGGATGTGACGATGGGCGCTCTCGGCGACAGGATCCGCATCCACACCGGCGACATCACCAAGCTCGCGGTCGATGCCGTCGTCAATGCCGCCAATTCGTCGCTGCTCGGCGGCGGCGGCGTCGATGGCGCCATCCATCGCGCCGCCGGCCCGGAACTCGTTGCCGAATGCCGCATGCTCAATGGCTGCAAGACCGGCGACGCCAAGCTGACCAAGGGCTATCGCCTGCCGGCGCGCTACGTCATCCACACGGTCGGGCCGGTCTGGCAAGGCGGTGGCAAGGGTGAGGCCGAGCTGCTCGCCTCCTGCTACAGGCGCTCGCTCGAGATCGCCCGCGACCATGATTGCCGCACGGTCGCATTCCCTGCGATCTCGACCGGCATCTACCGCTTTCCGAAGGACGAGGCGACCGGGATCGCTGTCGGCACCGTGAGCGACTTCCTTCGTCAAAATACGATACCGGACGTTGTTACTTTCTGCTGTTTCGACGAGCAGATGGTCGAACTATACCGACGGGCCGTTGCTGCTCTTAGGGAAGGCTGAACTTATGGATCAACAGATTCCTCAGTGCAGGCAAGGGCGGGTTATCGCCCGGAAAAGCCGGCGGGACAGTACCCCCCTCTGTCCGGCAGGACAGAGGGGGGTATTCAAGCGCCCTGCTTCTCGCCGTTTCCGAACCCTACGCGCGGAGGCTCCATGTTCGGCAAGATCCTGATCGCCAATCGCGGCGAGATTGCCTGCCGCGTCATTCGCACTGCCCGCAAGCTCGGCGTGCGCACCGTCGCCGTCTATTCCGACGCCGACGCCCGCTCCTTGCATGTCGAGATGGCCGACGAGGCGGTGCATATCGGCGCCTCGCCCGCCGGCGAGAGTTATCTGCGCGGCGACAGGATCATTGCCGCGGCACTTGCCACCGGTGCCGAGGCTATCCATCCCGGCTACGGCTTCCTGTCGGAAAACCCCGACTTCGTCGACCAGGTGACGACGGCCGGGCTCGTCTTCATCGGTCCGTCCGCCGCCTCGATCCGCGCCATGGGCCTGAAGGACGCCGCCAAGCGGCTGATGGAAAAGGCCGGCGTGCCGGTGGTGCCCGGCTATCACGGCGAGGCGCAGGAGATCGTGCTGCTCGCTTCCAAGGCGCGCGAGATCGGCTATCCGGTGCTGATCAAGGCGCGGGCCGGCGGCGGCGGCAAGGGCATGCGGCGCGTCGACCACCCCGACGATTTCTCGGAAGCGCTTTCCGGAGCGCGGCGCGAAGCGAAAGCGGCGTTCGGTGACGATCGCGTGCTGGTCGAAAAATATGTCGACAAGCCGCGCCATATCGAAGTCCAGGTGTTCGGCGACAATTTCGGCAATGCGGTGCATCTGTTCGAACGCGACTGCTCGGCGCAGCGCCGCCACCAGAAGGTGATCGAGGAGGCCCCTGCCCCCGGCATGACGCCTGCGCTGCGCAGGGCGATGACGGAGGCGGCCGTGAAGGCCGCCAAGGCAATCAACTATTCGGGCGCCGGCACGATCGAGTTCATCGTCGACGCCTCCCAGGGACTCAAGGCCGACCGCTTCTGGTTCATGGAAATGAACACGCGGCTGCAGGTCGAGCATCCCGTCACCGAGATGGTCACCGGCGTCGATCTCGTCGAATGGCAGCTTCGCGTCGCATCCGGTGAAAAACTGCCGAAAACGCAGGCTGAGATCGCGCTTGCCGGCCATGCCTTCGAGGCGCGCCTCTATGCCGAGGACGCCGCGAAAGGGTTCTTGCCGGCGACGGGCACGCTGCATCATCTCAAATTCCCCGACGCGGCACCGGAAGGCGCCGCGGTGCGCATCGAGACGGGCGTGCGTGCCGGTGATGCGATCTCACCCTTCTACGACCCGATGATCGCCAAGCTGGTGGTGCACGGCAAGGACCGGGCCTCGGCGCTCGGCGCGCTGCGCGAGACGCTGGCGCGGACGGAAGTGGCCGGCTCGACCGTCAACACAGCCTTCCTGGCGGCGCTCTCGGCCGACGCCGATTTCGCGGCGGGCGATGTCGATACCGGGCTGATCGGCCGACATCAGGAGGCTCTCACCGCCACTCCCGGCCCGAGCGACGAGACGATCGCAGCCGCGGCGCTGGCCGCGACGGACGCCGGCGCGCCGGGTCCGGCCGCCGATCCCTGGTCCGCGCTTTCAGGCTATGCGCATTTCCACACGCTCTCGCGCCGTATCCTGCTGCGCTATGGCGAGGAGAGCATCCTGGCGCGGGTTTCGGCACGGCCGGACGGCCGCTTCCAGGTGGCGCTGGAGGCACCGCATGACGCGGTGAATACGCACGACCTGAGGACCATGCCGCAAACCGCCCGCTGGCCCGGTCACGTCACCGTCTTCGAAGGCGCGGTGGGCTACACCTTCACGGTTCCCGATCCGCTTGCCAAGGCCGACGAGGCAGGAGCCGCCTCGGGCAACCTGCGCGCGCCGATGCCGGGGCTGGTGAAGCTGGTACGCGCCGCGGCGGGCGATGCCGTGATCAAGGGCCAGCCGCTTTTGATCCTCGAAGCGATGAAGATGGAACACATGATCGCCGCACCGCATGACGGGGTGATCGCCGAGATCGCGGCCGAAGGCGCGCAGGTCAGCGACGGTACGGTGCTGGTGCGTTTCGCGGAGGACGGCCAGGGCTGAGGGGTTTCCGCTTCGGATCCTCGCCGGGTGACAATGGCTAAAACGCGTCGCGCTGAAACGGATTCAGGCGACGCGCTTTAAGTCCTTGTTTTTAAGTCGTTGTCCCAGAACCGCGTACACTTCTGGGCGACATGCATTAGGTGTGGCGGGACAGGCCGACCGCCGCCAAAAGAAATGGCCGGGACGAGCCCGGCCATTTCCTCGATTGCAGAACCGATTACGGCTTTATCGGCGCGTATTTGCCGTCATGCCACTGGTTGATGTCGTAGCTGGCGTTCTTCAGGTCGCCCTTCTCGTCGAAGATGACGTCGCCGACGACGGTGCTGATCGGCTTGCCGTCCTTGAGCGCCTCGGCGACCTTGGCCGGATCGTCGGTGCCGGCGCGCTTGACGCCTTCGGCGACGGCCTGGATCACGGCATAGGAGAACAGCGTGAAGCCTTCCGGGGTGAAGCCGCCGGCCTTGATCTTGGCGACCGCATCCTTCGCTTCCGGCTTCGACTGCGGGTCGGACGGGAAGACGAACATGGTGCCTTCGCCGGCCGGGCCGGCAACCTGCCAGAATTCCGGCGAAGCGATCGAGTCCGGCATGATCAGCTGGAACTTGACGTTCTGCTCGGCCGCCTGACGCAGGATCAGACCTGCCTCGGGATGGTAGCCGCCGAAATAGACGACGTCGGCCTTCAGTTGCTTCAGCTTGGTGACGAGAGCCGAATAGTCCTTCTCGCCGGCATTGATGCCTTCGTAATCGACTTCCTTGAGGCCGCCGGCATTCATGGTCGCCTTCACGGCATCGGCCACGCCCTGGCCGTAGGCGCTCTTGTCGTGCAGCACGACGACGTTCTTGCCGGCGTATTTCTTGGCGATCCACGGGCCGATGAAGGCGCCCTGGGCGTCGTCACGCGTGTAGAGGCGCATGATGGTCGGCCAGCCGGACTTGGCCGCGGCGTCGGTCAGCACCGGGTTGGATGAGGCCGGGCTCATCATCAGCGTGCCGGCTTCGGCATAGACGGCCGAAGCCGGAATGCTTGAGCCCGAGCAGGCATGGCCGTCGACGAACTTGACGCCGTTGGCCACGATGCGGTTGGCGACCGAGACGGCCTGCTTCGGGTCGCACTGGTCGTCCTCGATGTCGAGCTTGATCTGGGAGCCGTTGACACCGCCAGCCGCGTTGATCGCGTCGGCGGCAGCCTGCGCGCCCTGCTTGAACTGGTCACCGATGGTGGCGAGCTGGCCGGTCATCGGGCCGACCACCGAAATGGTGATATCGTCGGCGAAGGCAACCGGGGCGCTCATCATCAGGCCAAATACGGCCGCGCTCAAAATGCCCAATTTTTTCATGACTATAAGAACTCCTCCACTTGTGCGCGGCAACCTGGCCACGCTTGTTCCACAGAGCCGGGACAATTTCATCCTTCGCTGAAACTGTCGAGAGGACAACTCGGAAGGTTTTGGTTCATTCCAGCGAGGATTTCTTGGGCCACGCGCCTGATTACCAGACGTAATGCAAAAAGCCGCGCCGGCCTTGTTCCGGCCGGTCGCGGCTTATGCAATCGAGCTTCCCCGGCGCCCCCGCGCCTGACCGCTCGCTTCCCTGTTTCCTGCTGGACACGATCTCCCACTTTTCGGGATCATGGTCCGCGCGGCTTTGCCCGTGGGCCTGCCGCGTTCTTGATCTTGTGAGCCGGCCGTCTTTTCGCGGCCTTGTCCCAATGAACCTCCGAGCGCTAGGTGCGCAGGATCAGTGCATCGTCATCCATTCACGGGCTTCGCGCAGCGCCGTGGCGATCTCCACCTTCGACATGGTGGCCGACAGTTCCGAGCGCAGCTCGGCGGCGCGGGCCGAGCCCTTGATCGCGGCGATATTGAACCATTTGTGGGCGGCAACGACGTCGGTCTCGCAATCGCGGCCGGTCGCATACATCATGCCCAGTTCGAAAAGAATGTCGGCCTGGGCAGTTGCCCCCATGGCGCCGAAGCCGTCTTCAAGCATTTCAAAACGTGCCATTTCAATCCCCTGTCTTGCTCCCGAGAGCCGCCTCCTTTTTTCCCTTGGTGTCCCTTGGGGCGGGCCGCTCTTTCGATGCTTTCGAGGATGACGGCTGGCCTTGAATCCGTCGTTAAATGGCTTGCTTAATTTGAAGAAAACAAAGCTAAAACAAGAGGTAAACGCGAAAAACTGTTAAGCATGGGAATCCAGCATTTCCGCCATTTTGCGTCAAATTCGATGAAAATTGCCGAGCGCGGAATCAAGACTTCGCTAACCACGGAAACCGAAGCGTTTGTCCGGCCCCGTTTATTTTCAGTCGTCCGCGCGGCGAAAAACCTTGCAACCTTCCGTGGCGGCACCGCTTTTGTTTTGGCGGGAGCTGGATTAGCTTTACCTTTGCGTAAGGGGCGGGAAGGCGGACCGGAGCCCCACCGGAACCTACAGGGAGGACAGATATGTTTCGAAAAGCAAGCCTGGCCTTGGCGGCCACCTTGATCATGGCGGGCGCGGCATGGGCCGACCCGATCGAGGGCAATTGGAAGACGCAGGCCGGCGACACCGCGGCGATCGGCGGCAGCGGCTCTTTCTCCATCACGCTCAAGAGCGGCAAATACGCCGGCAAGACCATCGGCTCGCTGAAAGCGACCGGCGACAACAAATATGCCGGCAGCATCACCGACCCGGCGAACGACAAGACCTATGCCGGCAAGGCGACGCTGTCGGGCACTTCGCTCAAGATGAGCGGCTGCGTGTTCGGCGGCCTGATCTGCAAGAGCCAAACCTGGCATAAGCTCTGATCGCCAAATTCCTGGTCGTCCGAAACGAGGCCCGAGCGGCCTCGTTTTCTTTTGGAGCGACCGCGCTCCGCCGGCCGGGCCTGCGCCGCCGGCCCTGTACAAGACCTCGTCAATCAATTTGAACCGCAGATGAATACCGGTCTCAGAACCGGTTCAGCGGCCATCAGGCATTCTCTCCCGCATTGAAGGAGAGAGAAATGCTTGCCCGTCGCTTCACCATCGTCTGCCTGCTGATGAGCCTGTTCGGCATGCTGTTCGCCATTCTTGTGGCGGAGGCCGGTCATCCGGCCCGCTCGTGGGAACGGCCGGTGCCTGCGTTCTCGGCTTCGTGAACCAATTCAAGCGCTGAAACGACCCAACTGAAAATCGACCAAGCTGAAAACCGGGGCACCACCAAAATGAACCGCATCGCCGATAACGCAACGAAGATCCTCCGGCTGCTGCCGCGGGCGATGCTCATCCTGATGCTGCTCGCCGTCCCGGTGCTGGCTGTGCCGATGATGCGCGCCGACACCGGCCACAGGATCGAAGCGCCGCCGCACAAGAACACCAGCGTCGGCTTCGTGCTGCTGATCAGCCTGCAGCGCGGATAGGTGTATCGAGGGTCAGGATCGCTGGCCCGATCCTCAATCTCATTGCACCTTAAACATGGCGGCAGAAAAACGACGCTGGCACCCCCTTCGAGCCTGCCGCCCCCTCCCAAGCGTCATCCTGAGACTCTATATTGAGTCATGGAAAAGCGAATCTACCCCCAAGCCATCGAATCGGTCGTCATGCCGGAGCCTTTCGGCAAGCAGAGCTTCCACGACGCCAAAAAGGCCGTAGCGGCGCTGCAGACGCTCTATGACCGCAACACCAAATTCCTGCGCGATTCCTTCGCCGCACTTGCCGCCGGCGGCGACGAGAGCAAGCGCTACCGGGCCTTCTATCCGCAGATCGGCGTCACCACGACCTCGTTCAGCCAGGTCGACTCGCGCCAGGCATACGGCCACATGCCGACGCCGGGGAACTTCTCTACCACGATCACGCAGCCGCAGCTGTTCGAGAACTATCTCATCGAGCAGCTGAAGCTCATCATGCGCAATCACGGCGTGACGGTGACGGTTTCGGAATCGACAACGCCGATCCCTCTGCATTTCGCCTTCCTGGAAGGCACCTATGTCGACGGTGCCGCTGCCGAGCGCATCAAGCGGCCGATCCGCGATCTGTTCGACGTGCCGGATCTCGACGGCACCGACGACCAGATCGCTAACGGCACTTTCGAGGTGGCATTCGGCGAGCCGCGGCCGCTGGCGCCGTTCACGGCGCAGCGCATCGATTATTCGCTGCACCGCATGACGCACTACACGGCGACCAGCCCGCAGCATTTCCAGAACTTCGTGCTGTTCACCAACTACCAGTTCTACATCGACGAGTTCGTCGCACGCGCCCGCGAATTGATGGCCGATGGCGACAGCGGCTATATCGAGTTTGTCGAGCCCGGCAATGTCGTGACCGCCAATGGGGCAAGGGTCTCTGAAGGCACGCCGCCGGCGCGCCTGCCACAGATGCCGGCCTATCACCTGAAGAAGCCCGGCCATGGCGGCATCACCATGGTCAATATCGGCGTCGGTCCCTCCAACGCCAAGACGATCACCGACCATATCGCGGTGCTTCGCCCGCATGCCTGGGTGATGCTCGGCCATTGCGCGGGCCTGCGCAACACGCAGGCGCTGGGCGATTATGTGCTGGCGCATGCCTATGTGCGCGAGGACCATGTGCTGGACGACGACCTGCCGGTCTGGGTGCCGATCCCGCCGCTGGCCGAGATCCAGGTGGCGCTGCAGGAGGCGGTCGCCGAAGTCACCGGCCTTTCCGGCTATGACCTCAAGCGCATCATGCGCACCGGCACCGTCGCCACCATCGACAACCGCAACTGGGAACTGCGCGACCAGCGCGGACCGGTGCAGCGCCTGTCGCAGTCGCGCGCCATCGCCCTCGACATGGAATCAGCCACCATCGCCGCCAACGGTTTCCGCTTCCGCGTGCCTTACGGAACGCTGCTATGCGTCTCCGACAAGCCGCTGCATGGCGAGCTGAAGCTGCCCGGCATGGCGACCGAGTTCTACAAGCGGCAGGTGGCGCAGCATCTCACTATCGGCATCAAGGCGATGGAGAAGCTTGCCGAAATGCCGATGGAGCGGCTGCATTCGCGCAAGCTCAGAAGTTTTTCCGAAACGGCGTTCCAATAGCCGCTCAACCCGGCCGGCGCCCGGCGAGGCAATCCGTCGTCTTGCCTGGGCCGCAATTTGGCCGATAAGCGATCCGAACGGATAGCCAGGAGCAATTTCAGGAAAAGTGCGATGCGGTTTTCCGTCTGGAATTGCGTCAGAACAAAGAGATAAGGCATTTCGGCGTTTCCGTGAGACGGTGAAATGCTCTAGGCGGTCGGAGCAAATGACAACGGGCGGTGCGCGCTTGAGCATGATGGCTCAGCTGACATTCCTGGCGATGACGGCATGTTCGGCTGCGCTCTTGGCCGGGTTCTTCGGCGCGCTGCATCCGGCTTTCGATTCCTTCTCGCATTTCCGCATGCATCTAAGCGTGCTGACGGCCTTGCTCGCCCTGTTGTTGCTTGCCAGCTCCTACCGGCTGCAAGCGGTCGCAGCACTGGTCTTCGCCATTGCCTGCTTCGCCACGACGATGAGCGCGCTGCCCAGATTGTCGCCGCAGCAGGCGGTCGCAAAGCCGGCCGACCGGATCGTCTACAGCCTGCTGCAGGTGAACCTGCGCTTCAACAACCCGACGCCGAAGAAGGTGCTGTCGCTGATCGGCCGGACCAATCCGGACGTGATCACGCTCGACGAAGTGTCCGGGATGTGGGCGACCGAGCTCGGCTATCTCGCCAGCGCCTACCCCTATCGCATCCTTTGCGACTACCCCAACGGCATATTCGGCGTCGCGCTGCTCTCGCGCCGCCCCTTCGCGGCCGGCACCGCGCCGCGTTGCGAGCCGCGCGGCGCGATGGCGACCGCCACGATCGATTTCGGCGGCATTCCGGTCGACGTCGCCGCGATCCATCTGAGCTGGCCGTGGCCGAAGGAGCAATACTGGCAGATCGGCGAGCTGGCGGAACCGCTGGCCGCGCTCGGCGAGACCGCGATCATGGCCGGCGATTGCAATGCCGTGCCGTGGAGCGCGGCGGTGCGGCGTGTGGCGCGGCTCGGCGGCATGACGCTGATGCCGTCGGCCGGCCCGACCTGGATCCACCGCACGCTGCCCGACTTCCTGCGTCGCTATGCGGGCCTGCCGATCGACCAGGTGTTCAGCAAGGGCGGGGTGACGATCCTGTCGTCGGCCCGGCTGGAGGATACCGGCTCCGACCATCTGCCGGTGCTGGTCGAATTCACGCTGCGGCCCGACAGCGCGCCCGAGGACGTGCATAAGTCGGCGCTGGCGGCGAGTGACATGCCGGACAAGCCGCGAGGCTGACGCCCCGCTTGGTAACGCGAACGGGCTAATGCATGTCGCCCAGAAATGTACGCGGTTCTGGGACAACGACATGCATAAAAACAAGGACCTAAAGCGCGTCGCCTGAATCCGTTTCAGCGCGACGCGCTTTAGTTCTCAGTTCTTCCCCATCAACGCATTGACCAATTGCTCGACATGGCCGCCGTCGCGGTGCTCGCGCGCGTCGAAGGCGTTCTGCTTGGCTTCATACTCGGCATAAATCGTGTCGATGCGGCGCCTGGCGTCCCAGCGGAGGCCGGTGCAGAACCAATTGTCCGGCCGCTCCAGCCCGGCAAGCGCCGTGTCCGTTGCCTGCATCATCTGCTTGGCGATGCGGCCGTGGGTGTGCTCGTGCTGGCGCACGCCGGCCATGAAACGCTCCCACCGCCTGCTGAGGGCCGAGCTGGACGGGGAAGTGCGGCGCGGAAAGGTGTAGGTGATGTCGATCGTGCCGTCGGCCTGGCGCAGCCGGCAGATGCCGTTGTCGCGCTTCACATCGAGCTTCCAATGCACGACGTAGCCGGTCTCGGCGATGGCGCGCGTAGCATGGCCGTGCCTCGGCCCCAGGCCGTCCATCGCCTCGATCAGTTCGGCGCCGGTCTTGCCGGCGACATCGTAGGTGCGCACATGCACGGTCAACCGGGTGCCGGCGGAAGCGGCCCCGCAAAAGAGCACCGCTGCAGCTAATATCGCCAGGCTGGTCCGCCGCATCTCCGCCTCCTTGTCCGGAGGCGGAGCAGACCATAATCGGCGCGGCGCTTCAACGGCCTTGGCGGCTTACATGCCTTGATAGACCGGGCCTTCGCCGGCTTTAGCCGGGGCGGCGGTCGAGACGGCCCGGTCCGCCGCGCGGCTTACAGGCCCTGGTAGACCGGGCCTTCGCCGCCTTGTGGCGGCACCCAGTTGATATTCTGGTTCGGATCCTTGATGTCGCAGGTCTTGCAGTGGACACAGTTCTGCGCGTTGATGACGAAGCGCACATCCTTGGCCGACGGATCGGCGGCGGCGTTGCCGTCCTTGTCCACCCACTCATAAACGCCGGCCGGGCAGTAGCGCGTCGAGGGACCAGCGAAGACATCGTGCTCGGAACGCTGCTGCAGCGCCATGTCGCCGACGATCAGATGCACCGGCTCGTTTTCCTCGTGGTTGGTGTTGGAGAGGAACACCGAGGAGAGCCGGTCGAAGGTCAGCACGCCGTCCGGCTTCGGATAGGCGATCTTCTCATGCTTCGCCGCCGGTTCGAGCGTCGCATAGTCGGCCTTGCCGTGCTTCAGCGTGCCGAAGGGCGAGAAGCCGAACAGCGTGTTCAGCCACATGTCGAGGCCGCCGATGCCGACGCCGACAATGGTGCCGAAGCGCGACCAGAGCGGCTTGACGTTGCGCACCTTCTTAAGGTCCTTGCCGATATCGGTGCCGCGCCAGGCTTGTTCATAGGAAGCGAGCTCGTCATTGGCGCGACCGCCGGCAACCGCTTCGGCCACATGCTCGGCCGCCAGCATGCCGGAGAGCACCGCGTTGTGCGACCCCTTGATGCGCGGCACGTTGACGAAGCCGGCAGCACAACCCATCAGCACGCCGCCAGGGAAGGAAAGTTTCGGCACGGACTGCCAGCCGCCTTCGGTGATGGCGCGCGCGCCGTAGCCGATGCGCTTGGCGCCCGCGAATGTGCCGGCGATCGCCGGATGCGTCTTGAAACGCTGGAACTCCTCGAAGGGCGAGAGGTAGGGGTTCTTGTAGTTCAGGTGGACGACGAAGCCGACCGCCACCTGATTGTCTTCGAGATGGTAGAGGAAGGAGCCGCCGCCGGTCTTCATGTCGAGCGGCCAGCCGAAGGAATGCTGCACCAGACCAGGCTTGTGGTTCTCGGGCTTGACCTGCCACAGTTCCTTGAGACCGATGCCGTATTTGCCGGGTTCACGGCCTTCGGAAAGTTTGTATTTGGCGATCAGCTGCTTGGCGAGCGAGCCGCGCGCGCCCTCGCCGATCAGCACATACTTGCCCATCAGCGCCATGCCGGGCGCGTAGGCCGGGCCATGCGTGCCGTCCTTCTCGACGCCCATGTCGCCGGTGATGACGCCGGTGACGGCGCCGGCTTCGTTGTAGACGAGGCTCGCGGCGGCAAAACCCGGATAGATTTCGACGCCCAGCGCCTCGGCCTTGGTTGCCAGCCAGCGGCAGACATTGCCCAGCGAGACGATGTAATTGCCGTGATTGTTCATCAGCGGCGGCATCAGGAAGTTCGGCAGGCGGAACGAACCCGCGGGCCCAAGCACCAGGAAATGGTCCGCCGTCACCGGTGTCTTGAACGGATGGCCCTCCTCCTCACGCCAGCCGGGCAGCAGGCGGTCGATGCCGATCGGGTCGACGACGGCGCCGGACAGGATATGCGCGCCAACCTCGCCGCCCTTCTCCAGGACGACGACCGACAGGTCGGGGCTGAGCTGTTTCAGACGGATCGCGGCGGCAAGGCCGGCGGGACCCGCGCCGACGATCACCACGTCGAATTCCATGCTTTCGCGTTCGATATCGCTCATCGACCCCTCTTTGGCTTGCCGCATTCTCGCATTGTGCTGGCTCATGCGCTGCATAGCGCATCAATTCGCGCCGCGAAACCGGCGCTGACGTGACAACGCCGATTTCGACAAAAAGTCGCGGTTTTCCCTACGAAATGGTCGGCACCCAGGCCATGGCCAAGCATAGGCCAGGGGCAATCGGTTGGAAGGCCAGGCCGCGTCCGCATGTTTTTAATTGTTCGACGGCTTGGTTATCGGCAATACTTGCCGGCATGCGCAGTCCAGAGCCATCCGGCTTTCCATCCAAGCGCTTGCTCTTCACGCCAGGCGCGGCCTGGCGCGCGGTTCTTCCGCTCCTCTTTTTGGCCGTGCCGGCGGAGGCAGATCCGGTGAAGGTCTGGGCGACCGGCGCCTATTCCTTCTCCGACGAGATGGGCGGCTTCCGCATCACCGGCGCTTCCGGCATCGGCACCAAGGAAGACCCGCTGATCATCAAGGAGGAGCTGAACACGGCGACGCCGGTGACGCTGACCATTCGCGCGACCAAGCCGATCGAACCCTTCGGCAGGGCCGGCGAAGTCGCCAATGGCGTGATGTATATGCGCATCGACGTGCTGAACAACAGCGCCCTGCCCTGGGTGGAGTTCCAGTTCGAGCTGCAGGAGATCCTCGACCAGCCGAGCGTGTTCGGCGATGGCCTTTCCTTCGACCAGCGCAACAAGACGCCCGACAACATCTGGTCGAGCAACTTCGCCGATTTCGAGCGTAAGTTCGAACCTTACGACCAGTTGCTGTTCAGGAACGGCAAGGTCGATCCGCTGAAGACGGCGACCTTCGATTTCCTGATCACCGACTATACGCCGCGCTGGACGTTCTACATCGTGCAGGATCCGCGAATTCCGACGGGGTGAAGTACGCCGATATTCAGGCGATGCCGGCCTGCAAAGGGCGGCTTCCTGCGCTTCCGGCCTTCGCCGGCCGAAGCACTGATGAGTGGCGTGGCAGTTGAATTTAGGCTATGGCCGGCGTAGGCTGGTGCTCGGAAGCCACTGTTTTCGGCACGGCCTCCCCTGAATCTCGACGTAGTTCAAGGCGGACCTCACAACTTGCAAATCGGCGCAGCGCGGACGATGGTGGCGCCATGACTGCCGCCTCCCCCAGCACGCCTGCCGAGATCGCCGAACTGCTCGCCTTCTATGCCAGCGCCGGCGTCGACGATGCGCTTGAAGACGCGCCGATCAACCGGTTTGCCGAACCGGCGGCGAGGCCGGCCGAACGGGCACCCGCCGTGCCACGCCGCGAACCCAAGCCCGAGAGCCGACCGGCGCCCGTGCAGGCTGCGGGGCAGGTCAAGGCATCTGAGCGGCCAACGTCATCATCCGGTCTCGACGCGAGCCATGTTCCGGACGCGCCCGCGCGGGTGCCGGCGGCCGCGGCCGTTCCCGACGAAGCACAGGCCGCCGCCGCGCGCCAGCTTGCCGCCCGCGCGACGACGCTCGAAGAACTGCGCCAGCACATGGCCGCCTTCGACGGCTGCAACCTCAAATTCACCGCCAAGAACCTGGTCTTCGCCGATGGCAACCCCAACGCCGACCTGATGCTGGTCGGCGAGGCGCCGGGCCGCGACGAGGACCTCGAAGGCCTTCCCTTTGTCGGCCGCTCGGGCCGGCTGCTCGACCGTATGCTCGCCGCGATCGGCCTCGACCGCAACTCGGCCTATATCGCCAATGTCATTCCGTGGCGGCCGCCGGGCAACCGCACGCCGACACCGCACGAGACCGAAATCTGCCGGCCCTTCATCGAAAGGCAGATCGAGCTGGTCAACCCTAAGGTGCTGGTCAACCTCGGCGGGCCGTCGGCCAAGACGCTGCTCAACACGACGGAAGGCATCCTTAGGCTGCGGGGAAATTGGCGTACGCATATGACGGCTTCCGGGATTGCGATCCCGGCGATGCCGACGCTGCATCCGGCCTATCTGCTCCGGACGCCGGCGCACAAGAAGCTGGCCTGGCGAGATTTCCTTGAGGTGAAGGCGAAGTTGAAGGGGTTGGCGTGAGCGCCTTTCCCTTCTGCCCTTGTGGGAGAAGGTGGCCGAGCGAAGCTCGGACGGATGAGGGGTGCTGGAAGGATCTCGGCTTCGAAGGCACAAGCACCTGATAGTATTGGGTTCTTCTACGCTGCGTTCCTTCGCGCACCCCTCATCCGTCTCGGCGCTGCGCGCCGATCCCCCTTCTCCCACAAGGGGAGAAGGGGGAGCTATTACCTCCGAGGTAATTGAATTGCGCCGAGCGCCGGCCTACTCCTCCCCCATGACCACACCCGACGTCTCCGCCGGCAGCCTCATTCGCGAATGGCGCACGCGGCGGCGCATGAGCCAGCTCGACCTCGCCATGGAGGCCGATATCTCGCAGAGGCATCTTTCCTTCGTCGAGAGCGGGCGTGCCCTACCTTCACGCGAGATGGTCCTGCATCTGGCCGAGCAGCTTTCGATCCCGCTGCGCGAGCGCAACCAGCTCCTGCTTGCGGCGGGTTTCGCGCCGAGCTTCAGCGAAAAGCCGCTCACCGACGCGACGCTGGCGCCGGCGCTTGCCGCGATCGAGACCGTGCTCAAGGGTCACGAGCCTTTCCCGGCGCTGGCGGTGGACCGACACTGGAACCTCGTTTCCGCCAATCCGGCGATCGCCCCGTTCCTGGCCGATATTTCCGAACCGTCGCTGCTCGCGCCGCCGGTCAATGTGCTGAGACTCAGCCTGCATCCGGGCGGCGTGGCGCCGCGCATCGTCAACCTGGCGGAGTGGCGGGCACATCTCATCGAAAGGCTGAAGCGCCAGAACGACGAGACCGGCGATCCGGTGCTGATAGAACTGGAGCGCGATCTGCGCGCCTATCCGTCCGGCATGAAAAGCGCGCGCCCGGCGCCGGTCGAGCCGAGCGGCATCGTCCATCCGCTTCGGCTTGCGCATGGCGATATGGTGCTCTCCTTCATCAGCACGATCACCGTGTTCGGCACGCCGCTCGATGTCACCCTATCGGAACTGGCGATCGAATCCTTTTTCCCGGCCGACGAGCAGACGCGAGCAGTGCTGGTGCGGCTGGCGAAAGAGCGTGGCTCTCAGTAGCTCAATAGAAAGGCCGCGGGACAGCACCCCGCCTCTGGCCTGCAGGACAGAGGGGGTGTGAAGGAACTCGACGCACGAAACGTCCTGCATGAATTACCCCTGCGGTGGCGTCGCCGTTCTGGTGCGCGTGCGCTCGAGGCCCAATTGCCGCTCACGCCAGATGATGAAGATGCCGGCGGCGACCACGATCGCACCGCCGACAAGCGTGTTGAGCGAGGTCACATCTCCGAAGACAAAATAGCCGACGACGACGCCGAGGATCATCGAGGTATATTCGAAGGGCGCCACGACCGAGGCTTCGGCATGGCGATAGGCCGCCGTCATCAGGATCTGGCCGAGCCCACCGCAGAAGCCGGCAAAAACAAGCAGCGCGGCCTGCATCGGCGTCAGCGCCTGCCAGCCGAAGGGCAGCGTGAAGAGCGACAGCACTGAAGCCGTCGAGGAGAACCACAGCACGATGGTCGCCGTCTTCTCCGTCTGCACGAGATTGCGCACCAGAAGCATGGCGACGGCCGAAATTGCCGCGGCGATCAGCGCGGCCATGACGCCCAGCACCTCCTGGTCGTCGAGGCCTTCATTGGAATTGAGCAATGTCAATTCCGGCCAGGAAATGACCAAAACGCCGGCAAGACCAAAGGCAACCGCGCTCCAGCGGTAGACGCGGATCGTCTCGCCGAGGAAGATCGAGGAGAACACGACGACCAGCAGCGGCTGGGCGTAGTTCAGCGTGATGGCCTCCGGCAGGGGCAACCTGGTCAGCGCGAAGAAGCCGAGTCCCATGGCACCAACGCCGACGAGGCCGCGCGCAATATGGTTGAACGGCCGCCTGGTCGTGAATGCCGTGGAGAGCTCACCTTTGAAGGCCAGGAAGGCGATGATCGGGAAGATGGCGAAGAAGGAGCGGAAGAAGACGATCTGCCCGGCTGGCACGTCGCCGGCCGCCTTGATGCAGGTCTGCATGCCAACGAAGACCGTTACCGAGACGATCTTCAGCGTGATGCCGCGCAGCGTGCTGTGGCCGACGGCATGATCGACGGTCATCTTGCCTCGCAAGGATGGTCGGAAAACGAAGCCGCGAAATAGCCCAAGAGCAATTCCAGGAAAAGTGTGAAACGGTTAGGTTCGGCGACTTCGCCGTAGCCTCCGTCCGGAATTGCGAAACACACTTATCCCGCAGTTTTGTCGAGTGGCCGTTTCGTGTAAAGAGCGCGCACCTCAAAATTCTTGGACCAGCCAAGCCCGCTGGCCGACCGAAATCGACAGGAAAAGCACAAGGAATGCGCACAGATACCGGTCATGTCTTCAGGCTCGAGGACTATCGCCCCTGCGACTATCTCATCCCGAGGACCAGCCTCGACTTCCGCCTGTCGCCGGACGCGACCCATGTCACGGCGCTGCTCATCGTCGAACGGCGCGAGGGCGTCGCCGCCTCGGCGCCGCTGGTGCTCGACGGCGACGGGCTGACGCTGCTTGGCGTTGTTGTCGACGGACAAGCGCTCGCGGCCGGCGACTATGAGGCGACACCGGACCGGCTGACGATCCTGAAGCCGCCGGCGGCGCGGCGCTTCGAGCTTCGCCTGGAGACCGAGATCGCGCCGTCGCGCAACGAGGCGCTGATGGGCCTCTATCGCTCCAACAACGTCTATTGCACGCAATGCGAGGCCGAAGGCTTTCGCCGCATCACCTATTTCCTCGACCGTCCCGACATCCTGTCGGTCTACACCGTGCGCATCGAGGCTCCGCATAACGAGGCGCCGCTACTGCTTTCAAACGGCAATCCCGTCGAACGCGGCGCGCTTGCCAACGGCCGGCATTACGCGGTCTGGCACGACCCCTTCCCCAAACCCTCCTACCTCTTCGCGCTGGTGGCGGGCGCGCTCGGCAAGGTGGCGGGCAGCTTCACCACCATGTCCGGCCGCGAGGTCGAGCTCGGCATCTATGTCGAGCCTGGCAAGGAGCGGCTTGCCGGCTATGCGATGGACGCGCTGAAACGCTCGATGAAATGGGACGAGGAAGCCTTCGGCCGCGAATACGATCTCGACGTCTTCAACATCGTCGCCGTGTCGGACTTCAACATGGGCGCGATGGAGAACAAGGGCCTCAACGTCTTCAACGACAAATATGTGCTGGCCGACGAGGAGACCGCGACGGATGCCGATTTCGCCAATATCGAGGCGATCATCGCGCATGAATACTTCCACAATTGGACTGGCAACAGAATCACTTGCCGCGACTGGTTCCAGCTCTGCCTGAAGGAAGGGCTGACGGTTTACCGCGACCATGAATTCTCCGCCGACCAGCGCTCGCGGGCGGTGAAGCGCATCGCCGAGGTGCGCACATTGCGCGCGCACCAGTTCCCGGAAGACCAGGGGCCGCTGGCGCATCCGGTCAGGCCGCGGCGCTACCGCGAGATCAACAATTTCTACACGGCGACCGTCTACGAAAAGGGCTCGGAAGTGGTGCGCATGATCCGCACCATCCTCGGCCCTGAAACCTTCCGTGCGGGCATGGATCTCTATTTCGAGCGGCATGACGGCGAGGCCGCGACGATCGAGGAATTCCTCAAAGTGTTCGAAGACGTCTCCGGGCGGGACCTGGCGCAATTCGCGCTCTGGTATCACCAGGCCGGCACGCCGAACCTGACGGTGAGCTCGGCGCACAATGCCGCGGCAAAGGAGTTCACGCTGGAGATCGAACAGTCGGTGCCGCCGACGCCGTCGGAAAGCCGCAAGCGGCTGATGCATATTCCGCTGGCCTTCGGCCTGGTCGGCGCCAACGGCAAGCCTGTCGCCTGGGACACCGTCGAGGGCGCAACGGTGGATGACGGCGTCATCCATATCCGCAAGCGCCGGCACACGGTGCGCTTTTCGGGCGTTTCGGAACGGCCTTCGGTATCGCTCAACCGCGGCTTCTCGGCGCCGGTCACGCTGTCGGTGCAGCAGAAGGCCGACGACCAGTTCTTCCTCGCGGCACATGACAGCGACGCCTTCTCGCGCTGGCAGGCCTTCAACACGCTTTTGACCGACGCGCTGATCGCCGCCTTCCGCCAGATCCTCGGCGGCAGGGAACCCGCCTTCGCGGCGCGGCTCGCCGAGCTTGCCGGCAGGATCGCCGGCGACGAGGCGCTGGAGCCGGCCTACCGGGCGCTGGCGCTGGCGCTGCCCGGCGAAGCGGACATTGCGCGCGACATCGGCACGGGCATCGATCCCGACGCCATCTTTGCCGCGCGCGAGGCGCTGGCGCGGACGATCGCCGAGGCAAACCGCGAGGTTTTCCTGGCCCTCTATGACGGCCTTGCCGACAACAGTCCGTTCAGCCCGGACGCGGCGAGCGCCGGACGCAGGGCGCTCCGCAACATCCTGCTCGATTATCTGTCGCTGCTGGCGGACGGTGCGGGCCTCGCCGCGCGCCATTTCAATGCCGCCACCAACATGACCGACCGAGCCGCGGCGCTCGCCGTTCTGGCGTATCGCCATCCGGGCACGGCCGAGGCTGAAGAGGCGCTGGCCGCCTTCGAGGCCCGCTATCGCGGCGACGCGCTGGTACTCGACAAATGGTTCCAGATCCAGGCCGGTGTGCCCGGTGCCATGACCGTCGAGAAAGTACGCGGGCTCATGCAGCATCCGGCTTTCTCGATCGCCAACCCGAACCGGGTGCGTTCGTTGATCGGCACCTTCTCCAGCGCCAACCAGACCGGCTTCCACCGCCCCGACGGCGAAGGCTACCGCTTCTTCGCCGAGACGGTGCTGGAAGTCGAGAAGCGCAACCCGCAAGTGGCGGCGCGGCTGGCGACGGCACTGCGGTCCTGGCGCTCGCTGGAGCCTGGACGGCAGGTCAAGGCCAAGCAGGCGCTGATCGATATCGCCAAGGCCGAGAACCTGTCGGCCGACCTGCGCGATATAGTGGAGCGGACGCTGGCTTAGCGCCCTTCCCTTCTCCCCTTGTGGGAGAAGGTGGATCGGCGCGCAGCGCCGAGACGGTTGAGGGGTGTTGGAAGAAATGAGACGCCGGCATTCCCTGGAGCACCCCTCATCCGGCCGCTTCGCGGCCACCTTCTCCCACAAGGGGAGAAGGGAAAAAGACAAATTTCAATCAACTTTTAATCTTTTTTGGCCGCGCCTCTGGACAAGGCGAATCACCTTTGATTCTTTAATGGCGATTCGGGCGTGCGGCGTTAGCCGGATCATCCAAGTATACGGCAGATCGGGGAGTGCCATTTATGGCGAAGGCGGACGCGTGGGGCGCGCCCGGAGGGAAGGCTTTTGCGCGTCGCAAGGCAAGGAGCGATGGACTTGCCGGCAATACGCGCCTGATCGCCGAACCCACCTATCAGCGGCTCTTGGCCGCCGAGCCGCTGCTGCGCAGGTCGATCCCGGCGCTGATCGTCGTTTTCCTCATCGTCATCGCGGCATTGCGCTTCCTGTCGCTGATGAACGAGCATGACGAGATCGAGCGCGACGCCAAGGCGGTGCTGGCGCTGGCGGCCGGCCAGATGGCGCAGGCGATCACCGCGGACCCCAACGCGGCCGGCGCCAATGCCATAGGCCTCCTGGAAAGCACCAGCCGCCAGGGCGCCATGAGCCGAGCCCATGTGCTCGCCATCACCGACGCCTCCTTCAAGGTCATCGCCGTCTCGCCATCGTCGACGGGCTGGCAGGGCCGCACGCTCGACGGTCTCGTGCTGGGCGGCCAGCCGCTGTTCATGTTCGGCGACGATGCCGGCGTGATGGATGTCAGCATCGGCGGACAGGACTGGTTTGCCGCCGTCAGCCTCACCGGCGACCGCAGACACGCGGCGGCCGTGCTGGTGCCGCAGGAAGCGGTGTTCGACAGCTGGCGGAAGTCGATGTCGCTCAACGTCACGCTGTTCGTGCTGACGGCGGGCGTGCTGATCGTCATCCTATACGCCTATTTCGGCCAGGCGGCGCGCGCCCAGGCGGCGGACCGCATCTACCTCGAGGCGCATCAGCGCATCGACATGGCGCTGGTACGCGGCCGCTGCGGCCTGTGGGACTGGGACATGGTGCGCGGCAAGATGTACTGGTCGCGCTCGATGTACGACATGCTGGGCTATGAGCCTTGCGATGCGATGCTCTCCTTCGGTGAGGTCGACGAGATCATCCACCCCGAAGATGGCGACCTGTTCGAGCTTGCCAACCGCATCGTCGAACGCGAGATCGACCATATCGACCAGGTCTTCCGCATGCGCCACGCCGACGGACAGTGGGTGTGGATGCGGGCCCGCGCCCAGGTGATCGACCCGGAGGCGCCGGAGATCCAGCTGATCGGCATCGCCGTCGACGTCACCGAGCAGCGGCACTTGGCGCTGCGTTCGGAAGCGGCCGACATGCGGCTCAGGACCGCGATCGAGAACATCAACGAATCCTTCGTGCTGTGGGATGCCGCCGAGCGGCTGATCATGTGCAACTCGAAGTTCCAGAAGGACAACGGGCTGTCTGACCGCGATGTCGTGCCGGGCGTCGTTCGCGACGCGCTGGAGGAGCGGATGCTGGCCTTCGCCTCGGAGCGCAGGCTTGCCAACGCCAACGGGCCGCATGGCGGCATTACGCTCGAGCGCCAGCTTGCCGACGGCCGCTGGCTGCAGGTCAACGAGCTCAGGACCCGCGACGGCGGCGTCGTCTCGGTCGGTTCCGACATCACCCAGATCAAGCTGCATCAGGAAAAGCTGGTCGACAGCGAGCGCCGGCTGATGGCGACGATCCACGATCTCAGCCTTGCACGGCGCGCCGAGGAGGAACGCGCCAGCGAACTGGTCGAGCTCAACCGCAAATACATGAAGGAAACCGAGCGAGCCGAGGCGGCCAACCGCGCGAAGTCGGAGTTCCTCGCCAACATGTCGCATGAATTGCGCACGCCGCTCAACGCCATCATCGGCTTCTCCGAGTTGATGGAGCAGGGCCTGTTCGGGCCACTCGGCTCCGAGCGCTACGAGGAATACGCAGCCGACATCAACGGCAGCGGCAAATACCTGCTCGGCGTCATCAACGACATCCTCGACATGTCGAAGATCGAGGCCGGCCAGTTCTCGCTCGACCGCGAGGAGATCGATCTCTGCCCGCTGATCAAGGAGACGGTGCGGGTGATCTCGCTGCAGGCGGCGGAGAAGTCGATCAATGTCGAGACGCGCATCGCCGACTCGATGCGGCTCTACGCCGACCGCCGCGCGATCAAGCAGATCGCCATCAACCTGCTCTCCAACGCCGTGAAGTTCACCGGTCAGGGCGGCAAGATCACGGTCAGGGCACGCAACACCTCGGGGGCGCTGCTGCTCACCATCGAGGACAATGGCTGCGGCATTCCCAAGCAGGCGCTGAGCAAGCTCGGCCGGCCGTTCGAGCAGGTGCAGAACCAGTTCTCCAAGAACCACACCGGCTCGGGCCTCGGCCTCGCCATCTCGCGCTCACTGGCCGAGTTGCAGGGCGGCGCGCTGAAGATCCGCTCGACCGAAGGCGTCGGCACCATCGTATCGGTGCGCATTCCGCTGAAGAAGTCGCCGCCCGTAGTGAAGGCGGCGGCTTAAAGCGCGTCGCGCTGAACCGGATTCAGGCGACGCGCTTCCGGCTTGCCCCCCGGGCCGGTCAGGGCGGCAGTCAGTCAAACCCACCCCAACGGATTGTCGGGCCGCTAAACTGGACCGGTAGGGTTTAAATCATTTGCTGCTGCAGATGCCGGACTTGCATCGGCGCCTTTCGATGCCCGTCTATGGATCAAGCTGACGACCAGACCGATATATCCGACCTGCAGAATGATCATGGTCAGGATTGCCCATCCAAGCACCGCCCAGACAGAACCAGTTTCGTTGTAAGCCCAGATCGCCACGGTGAATGACGTCGTGAACATGCCTACCAAAAATTTCGGAAGATCCATAATTGCCCAGCGCCCCAATGCATGGCGATTCAGGCGGCCTTCAAATCAGCCGTTAAGAACCCGCCGCTCCATTTGCGAAGCGGCGGGGCCCCCCATCGTCGGGGTGATGGTTGACCCCGGCATTGCTGACAATGCAATTGCGGTGCCAGACCCATTGACCCATTACGGGACACCTCCGCCAATGGTGCAAGACCGGATCGACGATTAATATTAACTGTGGCTAATGTGCCACCTGGGGGAATCTCACGGCGACAATGCGGTTGATGGCGACGCTCCCGCGCGAAGCAGATGGTCGAAGTCCTTCCTGACCTTCCGCGACGTCTCCTTGAGATGCGCTTCCAGCACCCCGAAATCCGGCAGGTCGGTGACCGCCAGAAGCAGGTCCGAAAGCCCCGGCGGGACATCGTCACGCTGGAACTCGCCGGTGAGGCAAAGCCTGATCATCTGGGTCAGCGCCAGATAGAGCCGGTAGGCATCGCTGAGCTGCTGCCGGATATCGGCTGCGGCGAAGCCTGGCGCCAGCCGCGCCAGCACCTCGGCCGTCGCGGTTACGCGGCGACCTGCTTCGACATTGCCGGTGATGACCGCGACCTGGGCGATGAATTCGAGGTCGATGAGCCCGCCAGGGATCAGCTTGATGTCCCAGAGGTCGCGCGGCGGCTTCTCCTTCTCGATCAGCGCCCGCATGTCCGAGGCTTCGGCCTTCACCTTGGCGGCATCGCGCGGCTGCGCCAGCACCGCCGCCACCTCGTCATCGAGTTCGGCGCAGAGTTCGGCATCGCCGCCGATGGCGCGGGCTCTTGCCAGCGCCATGTGTTCCCAGGTCCAGGCATCCTGGCGCTGATATTTCTTGAACGCGTCGATATGGGTGGCGACCGGACCCTTGTTGCCTGAGGGGCGCAGGCGCAGGTCCAGTTCATAGAGCACGCCTTCGGCCGTCGGCGCCGAGACGGCGGCGATCAGGCGCTGCGTCATGCGGGTATAGTAATGCGAAGGCGCCAGCGGCTTCTCGCCGTCGGAGTCCTCGGCATCGGCATCATGGTCGTAGAGCAGGATGAGATCGACATCCGAACCGGCCGTGAGCTCGCGGCTGCCGAGCTTGCCCATGCCGAGCAGTGCCACCCTGCCCCCGGCGATCCTGCCATGGCGCAGCGCGAATTCGGCGATCACCGCTTGAAGTGCCGCCTCGATGGTGAGGTCGGCAAGGTCGGAGAAGGCGCGGCCGGCGCGTGCCGGATCGATCGAGCCGGCGAGCAGGCGCACGCCGATCAGAAATTTCTGCTCGGAGGCGAAGATGCGCAGACGGTCGAGCACGCCCTCATAGCCGCGATCGCCCTCGATGAAGGCGGCAAGCCGCGCCGAGAGGTAGGCGCGTTCAGGCAGTTCGGTGAGCAGCGCCGGATCGAGCAGGCCGTCAAAGACATGCGGGCGACGCGTGATGATGGCCGCCAGCCTCGGCGCCGCGCCCATAATCGTCGCCATCAGCTTGAGCAACGCCTGGTTCGACTGCAGCAGCGAGAAAAGCTGGATGCCCGCCGGCAGGCCGGCGAGGAACTCGTCGAAGCGCATCAGCGCCTCGTCGGCGCGCCGCGTCTGGCCGAAGGCCTTGAGCAGCGCCGGCGTCAATTCCGTCAGCCGCTCGCGGGCCTCCGCCGAGCGGGTGACGCGGTAGCGGCCGAAATGCCAGCCGCGGATGACGCGGCAGATGTCGCTCGGCCGCTGGAAGCCCAGGCGATCCAGCGTCTGCAGCGTGTCGGGATCGTCGACATCGCCGGTGAAGACCAGATTGCCGACGCCCGCCGAAAGCTCGGGCGCCGTTTCGAACAGCGCCGCATAGTGGCGCTCGACTTGCTGCAGCGCGCCGCGGAAGGCCTCGGTGAATTCCGCCTCGCCGGCAAAGCCCAGCATCAGCGCGATACGCTTCAGCTCCTCGTCGCTGTCCGGCAGGATGTGCGTCTGCTCGTCCGCCACCATCTGGATGGCGTGTTCGACACGGCGCAGGAACCAGTATTGGCGGGTAAGCGCATCGCGGGCATCGGCGGTGATCCAGCCGCGCGCGGCCAACGCTGCCAGCATCGGCACCGTCTCGCGGCCGCGCAGTTCCGCGAAGCGGCCGCCGGCGATGAGCTGCTGGGTCTGAACGAAGAACTCGATCTCGCGGATGCCGCCGCGGCCGAGCTTGACGTTGTGGCCCTTCACCGCGATCTCGCCATGGCCTTTGTGGGCATGGATCTGGCGCTTGATCGAATGGACGTCGGCGATCGCCGCATAGTCCATGTATTTGCGCCAGACATAAGGCTGCAGTTCCTTGAGAAAGGCCGCGCCCGCGTCAAGGTCGCCGGCGACCGGCCGCGCCTTGATCATGGCGGCGCGCTCCCAGTTCTGGCCGCGCGCCTCGTAATAGCGAAGCGCCGCCTCGACCGGGATCGCCAGCGGCGTCGAGCCGGGATCGGGGCGGAGCCTCAGATCGGTGCGGAAGACATAGCCATGCTCGGTGCGGTCCTGCAGGATACGCACGAGACGACGGGTGAGCCGGGAGAACAGCTCGGTCGCGTCGAGCGGATCGATGACGGCCAGCGCCTCCGGCTCGAAGAAGACGACAAGGTCGATGTCGGAGGAAAAGTTCAGCTCGTGCGCGCCAAGCTTGCCCATGCCGAGCAGGATCCAGCCTGAATCCCTGGCAGGCTCGGCCGGATGCGGCAGCTTGAGCTTGCCTTGCTGGTGCGCGTCAAGCAGCAGGAAATCGACGGCGGCGCATGTACAGGCGCCGGCAAGATCGCTGAGGCGTCGCACCGTCACCGAGGTCTCCGCCTCGCCTGAAAGATCGGCCAGCGCGATCAGGAAATGCGCTTCGGTCTTCCATTGCCGCAGCGCCATCATAAGGCTCGATTCCGAGGCATCATCCGCCTTGGCCGCCCCGCCGATCGCTTCGCCTATGGCGCCGAGCCGCGCCTCGATCGTCTGGTCGAACAGCGTGTCGAGAATTGCCGGCTGGCGGCGCGCTACATCGCGCAGGAAGGGCGAGAGGTCGAAGACTGCCGCCAGCAGGTCCTGCGGCGGCCCCTCGCCCGCCAGGAATGCAGCGAGCCGGGAAAGGCCCTCTTCCTCGGCGGCATCGGCAATTTCCGACAATTCGCGCCGGGCATGATCCGCATCCAGGGGGCGGAGCGTCAATGTCGGGCTAAGCCGCCATTCGGATTCGACTTTCTTCTTCGCCATGGTCCTCGCCATCAATGCGCCTCCCGTAACGGGAAACTCATGACCACGGACAATCCGGGATTGGCGGGCAAAAGATCAAGCCTGCCGTTGTGGAAAGTCATGATTGCCTTGGCGAGGCTGAGGCCCAGGCCAGAGCCCGGTTGCGAGCGGCTCTTTTCCAGCCGCACGAAGCGCTCGGTGGCCCGGGCGCGATCGGCGTCGTCGGGAATACCGTGGCCGTTGTCGGTGACGGTAAGCTTGATCTCGCTTCCGGCGCGCTCCAGCGCTACCCGCACCTTCGGCGTCTCGGCAGCGTCGGTCGAGTATTTGATTGCATTGTCGACGATATTGGACAGCGCCTGGCCGATCAGCTCGCGGTTGCCGTTGATCGTAAGGGCCTCGGGCACGGTCGCTTCCAGCGCGACGCCCGCTTCCTCGGCCACCGGCTCATAGAGCTCGACGACGTCGCTCACCGTCGCGGCGAGGTCGACGGGACTGGTCTGTTCCGAGGAATAGCCAGCCTCCAGGCGCGAAATCATCAGGATGGCGTTGAACGTCTTGATGAGCTGGTCTGATTCCGTGATCGTGCCTTCCAGCGCCTGGCGGTAGTCTTGCGTCTTGTGCCTGCCGGCAAGCGTTGCCTCGGCGCGGTTGCGCAGCCTGGTCAGCGGCGTCTTCAGATCATGAGCGATGTTGTCGGAAACCTGCTTCAGCCCCTCATTCAACATGGCGATCCTCGCCAGCATCGAATTGAGGTTTTCCGACAGGCGGTCGAATTCGTCGCCGGCGCCGGTGACCGGCAACCGTCCGGACAAGTCGCCGCCCATGATACGGCGGCTTGCGTCCGAGACGCCGTCGATGCGCTTCAACGCCGCGCGTCCGACAAAGAACCAGATCAGGAAGCCGCCCAAGCCCATCATGCCAAGCGCCAGCGTCAGCGCGCGGCTGATGACGGCGCGGAAGCGCTCGGGTTCGCCGAGGTCGCGGCCGACCAGCATGATCATCTGATTGGGCAGTCGCAGCACCAGCGCGATCGCGTTGTGGCCCTTTTCCCCGGTGGACTGGGGACTATTGCCCTCGTTGGCCGGAGGCGTGGGCTGGTCCGTATTGCCGCTGCTGCGCAGCCGATCGAGCTCGCCCTCGCCGAAGCGCTGGTAGGAAAACGGGTCCGTCGTCCAGCCTTCGGTCTCGATGACCCCCGGCTCCAGGCTCTGCACATTGCCGGTCAGGATCTGGCCGTTGGCGTCGGCGATCAGATAGAGATTGGCGCCAGGCTGTCGCGAGCGGTTTTCAACCACGCGCACAAGCACCGGCAGGCCGCCGCGCTGATAGGCTTGAGCCAGCCCCAGCACCTCGTCGTTGATGGTCTCCTGCGTCTGCGCGGTCAGCATGCGCGCCGACAGCGACGTCATGTAGAAGACAAGCAACACCGCGCAGAGCGCGAAAAGCAGAAGATAAAGCGCCGAGAGCCGCGCCGCCGTCGTCTTCATGATGGCCGGCAGGGATAATGCCATATCGGGCTCTTAGATCAGGACGACGATTTTTTGAATCGTCATTCTGATCTAACCCTTTGTTGTAACATGATATTTTCCGAAAACCGGTCCCCACTTTTTGCGTTCGCTGACCTTCGCTCCGGGGGCATGCTCTACCCGCCTTTCAGCATGTAGCCGGCGCCGCGGATCGTATGCAGGATAGGCTTGTCGAAGCCTTTTTCGATCTTGCCGCGCAGGCGCGAGACGTGGACGTCGATGACGTTGGTCTGCGGGTCGAAGTGATAGTCCCAGACATTTTCCAGAAGCATGGTGCGCGTCACCACCTGGCCGGCATGACGCATCAGATATTCGAGCAGGCGAAACTCGCGCGGCTGCAGCGTGATCTCGCGGCCGGCACGCCTGACCGAATGCGACAGCCGGTCGAGCTCGAGATCGCCGACGCGGTAGACGGTCTCGGATTCGCGCGCGCCGGCGCGGCGGTTCAGCACCTCGACGCGGGCGAGCAGTTCAGAAAAGGCGTAGGGCTTGGTAAGGTAATCGTCGCCGCCGGCGCGCAGTCCGGTGACGCGGTCGTCGACCTCGCCCAGCGCCGACAGGATCAGCACCGGCGTGGTGTTGCCGCGCGAGCGAAGTGCCGCGATCACCGACAGGCCATCGCGGCGCGGCATCAGGCGGTCGACCACCATCACGTCATAATCGCCGGCGTCGGCAAGCGCGAAGCCGGTCTCGCCGTCGCCGGCGACATGAGCGGTATGGCCCGCCTCGGCGAAGGCTTTCTGCAAGTAGTCCGCTGCCTCGCGATCGTCTTCCATGACGAGAATCTTCATGGGACCGTTATACGCGATTTCACTGGAAGTTTGAGGGGCAGCCATTCTTGTTGCCTTCAAGTTAAAGCGGCAGCGGGTGATGGGAAACCCGCTGCCGCCAGGAGCGAAAACACGGTGACTGACTTACGTGCTCGGCCCCATGTTTTCCCGGTGGCGGCTCGGGGGTGTTGATACCGCCACAGGGAAAAGCTGAACGCTGAGCTGTCAGCCCTTGCCGACCGGGAGCGCCACGAAGCGGTTCGAGTCGTCGCGGGTGATCTGCATCAGCACCGCCTTGCGGCCGGCCTTGGCGGCATCCGTCATCGCCTTCGACACGTCGTCGGTGGTGTTCACATCGTTCGAGTTGATCGAGGTGATGACGTCGCCGGGCTGGATGCCGCGGTCGGCCGCGTCGCTGTCGGGATCGACATCGGTGACCACGAGGCCCTTGCCGTTTTCCGCCTTGGTGACGGTGAGGCCGAGATCGGCCAGCGTGTCGGCCTTGGCGGCGGGCGCCGACTGCTTGTTGTTGTCGTCGTTCGAGGCCTGCTTGTCGCTTGCCGGCAGCGTGCCGAGATCGACCTTGACCGTCTCGCCCTTGCCGTTGCGCCAGACGGTGAGATCGACCGATTTGCCCGGCGCGAATGCGCCGATCATGCGGGCGAGCTCCTTCGGCGAGGCGACATCCTTGCCGTCGACCTGGGTGATGACGTCACCGGCGACGATGCCCGCCTTCTTGCCCGGGCCGGCATCCTGGGCGCTCGAGACCAGCGCGCCCTTGTCCGACTTCAGGCCGAGCGACTCGGCGATGTCGGAGGTGACCGGCTGGATCTCGACCCCGAGCCAGCCGCGCTGGACCGAACCGCTCTTCATCAGGTCCTGGACGACCTGCTTGGCGGTCGAGGCCGGGATGTCGAAGGCAATGCCGACGCTGCCGCCCGACGGCGAGAAGATGGCGGTGTTGATGCCGATCACCTGGCCGTTGAGATTGAAGGTCGGGCCACCCGAATTGCCGCGGTTGACCGAGGCGTCGATCTGCAGGAAGTCGTCATAGGGGCCGGCGCCGATGTCACGGCCACGCGCCGAGACAATGCCGGCGGTGACGGTGCCGCCGAGACCGAACGGATTGCCGACGGCAACCACCCAGTCGCCGATGCGGACTTTTGAATCGTCGGCGAAGTCGACATAGGTGAACTTGCTGCCGCCGTCGACCTTCAGCACGGCGAGATCGGTGCGCGGATCGGTGCCGATCAGCTTGGCGTCGAGCTCCTTGCCGTCATTGGTGACGACGCTGAAGTCCGAGCCTTCCGAGACCACGTGGTTGTTGGTGACCAAGTAGCCGTCCTCGGAGATGAAAAAGCCCGAGCCTTGCGCCACCGGGCGCGGCTGGCCATTGCCATGGTCGCGGTGGTTGAAGTGACGCTGGCCGAACTGGCCGCCCTGACCTTGATCGCCAAAGCCGCGGAACTGCTTGAAGAATTGGCGCAGTTGCGGATTGTCGGGCAGGTTGTCGAAGCCATCCTGATCGTCGGAGCCGTCGTCGGCCGTCGGCTGGATCTTGGCCTTGACCTTGACGCTGACCACAGCCGGCGAGACATGCTCGACGACGTCGGCGAAACTCGGCATCTGCGGGGCTTCGACGCGCACGGCATCGGCGAGCACAGGCGCGGTGCCGGTGGCAAGCGCGCCCGCGCCCACAGCACCAATAACGGCAAGGGACGCTGCGGCCGCCATCAGGCGCTTTCGGGTGCTGGAAAATGAATTGGGGGCGTTGTTCATGGGGTTTCTTATCCTCTATCGAAGCGGATGCGCTCAGGCGAAGCATCCTCGGGCAAGAGGATTAGAGAGCCGCACATTACGGCGCCATTTCCGGTACATGAAAGTTTTGTAATGTTGGGGATTGGTATCGATGCGTGAGATCACGAGGTTTCAAAATGACCACAGGCCATAACAACCAAACTCGAGTCTCAGTCGATTGGGAGACCAAGATGATCAAAGGGATCAAGCGCGGGATCGTCGACGCAAAGGTGGGCCGCGTGGTGCCTCACAAGGCGGCAATGACGGAAATCGACGCGGTGATCGAAGCCGAGCGGACACGCAAGGAGTAAAGCATGCCGCCCTTGGAGATTGGCGGATACCTCCGTGACGTCGTCATTCCAGGGTCTGCGCGCGTCGCTTCGCGCCTTGCTCCGCCCAGGAATGACGATCACGGGGCGAGTTGCAGCCAATCATCATGGCGCTAATCGCGCAGCATCTTATCCAGCGCGGCCTGCTCCTCGGCGCTCAGAGTGCTCTCCGATGCCGGGCGGCGCGAGCGGGCGCTGATGATAATGAACAGGCCGCCGGCCAGAAGCAGGAGCACCGGCGTGCCCCACAGAAGCGCGTTGCGCAGGCTGAAGCGCGGTTTGAGCAGCACGAACTCGCCATAACGCGAGACGATGTAATCCATCACCTGCTGGTCGGTGTCGCCGGCGACGAGACGCTGGCGCACGAGGATGCGCAGGTCGCGGGCAAGGTCGGCGTCGGATTCGTCGATCGACTGGTTCTGGCAGACCATGCAGCGCAGGCCTTCCGAGAGCGTGCGCGCCCTCGCCTCCAAGGCCGGGTCCTGCAACACTTCGTCGGGCTTCACCGCCTGTGCCGCGCCGGCAAAGACCAGAATCAGCAGCAGAACCAGCGAGGCGAGTGAAAATCCTGCCCTCATGTCGGGCTCGCCAACACGGCCGCCGGCTTGCGCCGCTTTGCCGGCGCGCCGACGCGCAGGCGGCGGTCGAGCAACGACATGGCCGCGCCCGCCATCATCACCAGGCCGCCGCCCCAGATCAGCGTCACCAGCGGCTTCCACCACAGGCGCACGACGACGGAGCCGTCCTTGTTCTCGTCGCCGAGCGACAGATAAAGCTGGCTCAAGCCAAGCGTCCTGATGCCGGACTCGGTCGTCACCGTCTGCCGGACCGGATAGAAGCGTTTTGCCGAGGTGATTTCGCCAGCCGCGTTGCCATCTGAGATCAGCAGGAAGCGGCCTCGATCCTCGGTGAAGTTCGGGCCTTTCTGCGGAAACAACCCCTCGAAGCGCAGCGTGTGGCCGGAAAGCTCCACCGTCTCGCCAGGGCGCATCGAGAGGATTTTTTCGGTGCCGAAGCAGAGCGTGCCGACGATGCCGAGCAAGGTCAGCCCAAGGCCGAGATGGGCAAGCGCCGTGCCGAAGACCGAGCGCGGCAGGCCAGCGAAGCGGCGAAGCATGAGGGCCGGCGCCACGGAGCCGACACCGGATTTGACGGCAAGGTCGGTCAGCGCGCCGGCGACCAGCCAAACGGCGAGGCCGATGCCAAGTGCGGCAAAGACCGAGGCGCCGTTGATGAACAGGCCGGTGACGAGCATCGCGGCGATCGCCAGCGCAAAGGCCGCCATCAGGCGCTGCGAGGCGGCAATCACGTCGCCGCGCTTCCAGGCAAGCAGCGGGCCGAAGGGCACGATCGCCAGGAGCGGCAGCATCAACGGGCCGAAGGTCAGGTCGAAGAAGGGTGCGCCGACGGAGATCTTGCCGCCGGTCAGCGCCTCCAGCGCCAGCGGGTAGAGCGTGCCGACCAGCACTGTCGCAGTGGCCGTGGTGAGAAAAAGGTTGTTCAGCACCAGCGCGCCTTCGCGCGAGATCGGGTGGAACAGGCCGCCCGCCGTCAGCCGCGACGCACGCAGCGCAAACAGCGTCAACGAACCGCCGATGAACAGCGTCAGGATGCACAGGATGAAGACGCCGCGCGCCGGATCGGTGGCGAAGGCATGCACGGAAGTCAGCACGCCGGAACGCACCAGGAAGGTGCCGAGCAGCGACAGCGAGAAGGTGAGGATGGCCAAGAGCAGCGTCCAGATCTTCAGCGCCGAGCGCTTCTCCATGACGATGGCCGAATGGAGCAGCGCCGTGCCGGCAAGCCAAGGCATGAAGGAGGCGTTCTCGACCGGATCCCAGAACCAGAAGCCGCCCCAGCCGAGCTCGTAATAGGCCCAGTAGGAACCCATGGCGATGCCGCCGGTGAGGAACATCCAGGCGACGAGCGTCCATGGCCGCACCCAGCGCGCCCAGGAGGCGTCGATGCGGCCTTCGATCAGCGCCGCGACCGAGAAGGAAAAGCAGATCGAAAAGCCGACATAGCCGAGATAGAGCATCGGCGGATGGATGGCGAGGCCGAGATCCTGCAGGACCGGGTTGAGGTCGCGTCCCTCGATCGGCGCCGGATTGAGGCGGATGAAGGGATTGGACGTCGCCAGGATGAAGAGGAAGAAGGCGGCGCCGATCATGCCTTGCACGGCCAGCACATTGGCCTTGAGCGTCGCCGGCAGATTGTTGCCGAAGACCGCGACCAGCGCGCCGAAGAAGGTCAGGATCAGCACCCACAGCAGCATCGAGCCTTCGTGGTTTCCCCAAGTGCCGGTGATCTTGTAGATCATCGGCTGCAGCGAATGGGAATTCTCCCAGACGCTAGCCACCGAGAAGTCGGAGCCGGCATAGGCGCTCGCGAGCGCCGCAAAGGACAGCGCGGTAAGCGCAAAGCCGGCGACCGTGACGGAACCGCCGACCGCCATCAGCCGCTGATTGCCCGTGCGGGCGCCGACGAGCGGCACCAGCATCTGCACTAGCGACAGCGCGAAGGCGAGGACGAGGGCGAAATGTCCGGTCTCTACCATCGTCAGTTGGTGCTTTCCTGCCAGACACCCTTGGCCTTCAGGCCATCGGCGACTTCCTTGGGCATGTAACGCTCGTCATGCTTGGCCAGAACGCTGTCGGCGACGAAGACGCCGTCGGGACCGAAGGCGCCCTCGGTGATGACGCCCTGCTCCTCGCGGAACAGATCGGGCAGGATGCCGGTATAGGTGACCTTGACCGACTTCTGCGTGTCAGTGACCCAGAAGGCGACGGTGGCGCCCTGCCCGCGCATGATGGTTCCCTTCTCGACGAGACCGCCGAGCCGTATGCGCTGACCGGGCGGCACGCTTGCGGCGGCGAGATCGGCGGGCATGTAGAAATAGGACGCCTTCTGGCCGAGCGCATAGAAGGTGAGGCCGGCAGCGGCGCCGAGGAACGCCAGCCCCGCCAGGATCACCGACAATCGCTTCTGCTTGCGCGTCATCGCCTACTCCGTCGCCGTCACGCCGAGCGAGGCGGCGAAGGCGGTGAATTTCTTGGCTTGTTCGCTGTCCGCCCCAAAGGAGGCGACAGCACGGCCGAGCGCGTCGCGCGCCTGGTCTGACTTGCCGAGCACGACATAGGAACGAATGAGACGCATCCATCCTTCCTCGTCGCGAGGGTTCTGTTTCAATTTGTCGTCGAGCCCGGCGACCATGGTCTCGATCATCGCCTGCCGGTCCTGCGGCGACATCTGCTGGGCGGCTTCCATCTGTTGCGCATCCGGCCCGTTTGCCGACGTGCCCGCAGCGACCGCCGGCGCGCCCGCCTCGCCAAGCGCCTGCTGGACGGCATTGCGCCATGGCGAATCCGGCGCGAGCTGGCCGAGCATCTTTTGCCAGGCGGCAACAGCCTCGGCCTTCCTGCCTTCCTGCGCAAGGCCGACCGCCAAGTAGAAATTCGCCTTGGCGTTGGCCGGATCGAGCTTCAGGGCCGCCTCGAAGGCGTTTTGGGCGTCGGCCGAAACGATGCCGCCGGCAGCACTTGCGATCGCCTCGCCGAGGCCCGACTGGCGCACCGCGCTGTCGCCGTCGAGGCGAATGGCGTTGCGATAGGCGGTCACGGCGTCGGGAAAGCGCTGCAGGCGAAGATAGATCGGCGCCAGCACGTCCCAGCCTTTGCCGTCCGACGGATTGGCGGCAAGATGCGCCTCGGCGCGCGCGACCAGCTCGTCGACCGAGGAATCGGCCGGGTTCTTGGCGAGACGCTCGGCCAGCGGCTGCGAAGGCAGGTCGGGAGAGCCGAGAATGCCGTAAAGCCCCCAGCTCAGCAGGGGAACGGCAAGCACGGCCACGCTGGCGACCAGTCTGGCGCTGCGCGAGGGCTTGAGCGTTGCCGCGCCCGGTCGCTCAGTCGCACCGAGACGCAGGATGCGCCGGGCGATCTCGGCGCGCGCCTCTTCGGCCTCCCCCGGCTGGATCAGGCCGCGCGCCGTGTCGCGGTCGAGCTCGGAAAGCTGGTCGCGATAGACTTCGAGGTCGTGATCGCCAGCCGGCGACGCGCCCTTCATGCCGCCGGTGAGCGGCAACAGCACCGCCAGGCTGGCGCCCAGCGTGAGGATTGCGGCTATGACCCAGAACAGCATGGTTCTTCCAATAAAGGCAGAGTCCCGCCCTGCCAACACAAGCGTAGTGCGACGCTTTGGCGGCATATCGACCGCCTGACCTTGATCGACGTCAACCTGACCGAATAATGAGGCTGGCCCGGTTTCCTTCTGGAGCGTTTCACCGTTTCACGGAAACGGCGAACCGCGCTATCTCCTTGTCTTGACGCAATTCCGAACGGAAGGCTACGGCGAAGCCGAGCCTAACCGCTGCGCACTTTTCCTGAAATTGCGCTAGGTCAGCGGCGTCCAGCTGCCGTCGGCATTGCGGCAGGCGGTGCCGCGCGCGGTGACACCCGCGCCGCTGGTGTAGACGGTGTGGGTATACTGGCGGCAATCCTGCGAGCCGACACGGTAAGGCTGGGCGGCGACG
Organism: Mesorhizobium australafricanum; assembly: GCF_033977265.1. Lineage (NCBI taxonomy): Bacteria > Pseudomonadati > Pseudomonadota > Alphaproteobacteria > Hyphomicrobiales > Phyllobacteriaceae > Mesorhizobium > Mesorhizobium australafricanum. Next base: position 84,690 of record NZ_JAVIIT010000002.1, read on the forward strand.
ACCTCGCCATAATGGGAGGCGTTGTCGCTCTTCCACGTCACCTTCTGGCCGCTGGTGTTGTATTCCAGCGCCTTGTACTCCGCTTCCAGCCCCTTGCGCTTTTCGGCATCGCTGAGGCCCGAGCCGATCGATCCGCCGATAAGCCCGCCATTCATGGCCGAGACGATGCCTGTCGACACCTTGCCGCCGGTCGGCGGCGTGGAAACGGGCGTGACCGGAGAGCCTGGCCCGCCCCTGCCCAGCGTCGTGCAGCCGGAAACGGCGAGCAGGGCGGAAACGAGCGCGACGCGGATCTTCATGCCAACAACCGGTTCTCTTGAGCGGGACGAGCTTCTTGAGCGAAATGCACTTCTTGAGTGAGATGGATTGGGGGCCGCGCGATCGGGGAGGATATTGAGCCCATAGTATTGATATTTGTCGGAAATTTGGCCGTCAGCCGCTGCACGCAAATCGATAAAAAACATCAGTGAAGGCTCCGCAATCTCACCACCGCCCTCAGGCCGCCCATGCCGGACCGTTCCAGCGCCAGCGAGCCTCCATACTCGTTGACGAGGTCGGCGACAATGGCCAGCCCGAGCCCTGTTCCGGGCTTTGTCTCGTCGAGTCTTTTGCCACGCTTCAACACTTCCCGCGCGCTGTCCTCGGGAATGCCGGGGCCATCGTCCTCTATAACGATTTCGAACAGGTTGCTCATTCCCGGCGACAGCGCGACCGAAACGGCGACGGCGCTCTTTGCCCATTTCATCGCATTGTCGAGCAGATTGCCGAGCAATTCCTCCAGGTCCTCGCGCTCGCCGGCAAAGACGATCTCGGCTGGCGGCAGCGACAGCGTCAGCCCAGTTTGTGGGTTGAGTTTCTGCAGCACGCGCACCATGCGCTCGGCCACCGGCGAAACCGGGGTGCGGAAGACGACGCTGTTGCGCTGCGCGGCGACGCGGGCGCGCTGCAGATAATGATCGACCTGCTTCTGCATCGAGGCGGCCTGGTCGGCGATCAACTGGCCCTTGGCGCCGCCGAGCGCGCGGCCCTCATTGATCAGCACGGCGAGCGGCGTCTTGAGCGAATGAGCAAGGTTGCCGACCTGGGTGCGCGAGCGTTCGACGATGCGCCGGTTGTTCTCGATCAGCGCATTGGTCTCGTTGGCCAGCGGCTCGATCTCGGCCGGGAAGCGGCCGTCGAGGCGCTGCGCCGTGCCTTCGCGTACCATGGCGAGCGCATTGCGAACCCGCCGCAGGGGCTGCAAGCCCAACAGGATGGCGATGGCGTTGATGGCGATCATGCCGACGCCGAACAGCGAGAGATAGGTGAGCAGGCGGCGCTGGAAGCTCGCGATCTCCTGCTCGAGCTCGCTGTGGTTGCCCATGACGCGGAAACGGGCGGCGCGGTTCTTGGCATCGAGCACGAACTCGCTCTCGAAGACCTCGAGCTGCTCGCCTTTGATGCCATTGGTCGAATAGCTGCGCTGGAAGTTCGCATTGAAAGGAACCTCTGCGACACTTGGCGAGAGGACCGAGGTCGTCATCGAGGAGGAATGGATTTCGCCGTGGACGCCCTCGGAGGCAGCTTCTACGGACCAATACCAACCGGAATTCGGCTCCGAAAAGCGCAGGTCGCCGAGGTCGGGCGAGCCGGTGAGCGCGCCATTGTCGGAAATGCCGACGGAACCGATCAGGTTGAACAGATGCGCCGAAAGCAGGCTGTCGAAGCCACGTTCGCTGGCCTGGCGGTACAGCGTGGTGATTAGGGTGAAGATGACGATGAGCGTCAGGATCGCCCAGATGGTGGAAAAGCCGATGACGCGAAAGGTCAGCGAGCGCGGCCAGAGCCGCAGCCTTGAAAGCCGCGTTCTCATGGTTGGCTTCAGCGGTTCCGCGTTACGCCTCCGGCTCACGCATGCGATAGCCCATGCCACGCACGGTTTCGATCATGTCGATGCCCATCTTCTTGCGAAGCCGCCCGACAAACACCTCGATGGTGTTGGAATCGCGGTCGAAATCCTGGTCGTAGAGATGCTCGACCAGCTCGGTGCGCGACACCACCTCGCCCATATGGTGCATCAGATAGGTGAGCAAACGAAACTCGTGCGAGGTAAGCTTGAGCGGCACGCCGTTGACATCGGCCTTGGACGCCTTGGTGTCGAGGCGCAGCGGCCCGCAGGTGAGTTCCGAAGAGGCATGGCCCGCCGCGCGGCGGATCAGCGCCCGCACCCTCGCCAGCACCTCCTCGATGTGGAAGGGCTTGGTCACATAGTCGTCGGCGCCGGCGTCGATGCCGGCCACCTTGTCGCTCCAGCGGTCGCGCGCGGTCAGGATCAGCACCGGCATCTTACGGGCGCCGCGGCGCCAGCGCTCGACGACGCTGATCCCGTCCATCTGCGGCAGGCCGATATCGAGGACGACGGCGTCGTAGGGCTCGGTGTCGCCGAGGAAGTGCCCCTCCTCGCCGTCATAGGCGCGGTCGACGACATAACCGGCATCGACCAGCGCATCGGCCAACTGCCGGTTGAGATCCTTGTCATCCTCGACGACGAGCACGCGCATGGTTCGAAGCCTATTGAGTAAGAGGTATAGGCCGATTCCGCCGGCCTGGGAAACGAGGGGCTCAGCCCATCGGGACAATGATTTCGGAGCGTCGCGGACGCTGGCCGTCCTTGCCCGGGACGAGCACGACGATGACGCAGACCGGCTGGCCGCCCCGCGTCGACTGCGACGCCTTGGCCAGCGTGCCGCCATTCTGCGCGGCGACCTGCTGGCCGATCGCATAGCAATCACCGGCGGCGAGCACGACCGGCTGATCGACCGACGGCTCGATGACCGGCAGGGCGATAGCCTGCGACGCAAAGAGGCCGGCTGCGGCAAGCGCCAGCACTGCTTTGCGGAGATGGGTGCCAAGGTTTTTCATGATCACGGTTCTAACGCATACGGGCTGAACGTGAAATGAACGGTGAACAACCGAAAATTCATGTCCGGCATACCCCTGCGCGAGTGTCGATGCCGTGGCTCCCTCAAGCCCGGCTTCGAATTCATAGCCGGAAAATCGGTCGATCCGCTACGCTTTTTGGATGCGGTTTCTGCGCCCTGCACTAGCTAGTGCAGATCGGCCCGCTGACCATAGGAGCAAGCGATGACGCGCGAAGATATTGCCGGCCTCTACCGGGGCTACCTCGCCTGCCTGAACGACCAGGACTGGGACAATCTCAGCCGCTTCGTCGGCGAGGAGGTGCAGTATAATGGCGAGACGATCGGGCTGTCGGGCTATCGGCGCATGCTGGAAGGCGATTTCGAGGCCATTCCCGACCTGCGCTTCAACATCGAGCTTCTGATCTCGGAGCCGCCGCGCGTGGCGGCGCGCCTGCATTTCGACTGCCGGCCCAAAGGTGTGCTGTTCGGCTTGCCGGTCAACGGCAAGCGGGTTTCTTTCGCCGAGAACGTTTTCTACGAGTTCCGCGACGGCCGCATAAGCGAGGTCTGGTCGGTCATCGACAAAGCCGCCATCCAGGCGCAGCTTTAGGCGTCAGTCTCAGGCGGCTTCCTGTGTTAGCGCGCGAAAGCGCAGCAGGCCGTGATGGACCGCGAGGTCCTCATCATAGCGTGCTTCGGCGAATTCCAGCGACAAGCGAGTCTGGCCGCGCGATCCGATGGAGAACGCCGCGCCATCGAGGCGCGCCGTGATGCTGTCCATGATGAGGCGCGTCTCGGCCTCGCCTTGAGCCTTCGACCAGACGTGCAAGGTGACCAACTGGTCGCTGTCGTCGTCGGCGCCGGTCTCGAGGTCGAAAGCGCTGGTACGGCCATATGTGACGTTCGGAAAGGCGGCTTTGTCGTTCGCCTGCTCGAGCAGGCCGACGCCGCCGAGCAGCGCCGACAGCGACGCATCGGTCTTCAGCCTCAGGAACAAGGCCTGCATCAAATCGCCAGGCGCCGTCATCTACCGTCCATCGCCAACACATATCTCCGCACCGCTGCCAATCTCCGGCAACGTAGCCGCGCTCGCGATCCGATGCCAGATCGCGAATCGTCTTGACTATAACGTGAATGGCGAAGGTCTCGAATTTATTACGTTTTCGTCAAATTATGAGACTGGGGCCGCGCCGCCTTGCTCGGTGCGCCGCGCGATGAACTCGTCGAGCACGCCCGCGGTGGCGGCAGCGGAGACCGGTGGCTGGAAATCGGCGAGAATCCGCTTCCAGATGCCGGTTGCACGCTCCGTCGCCGTCTTGCCGCCGGACTGCGTCCAGTTGCCGAAATTCGACCAATCGGCCACCAGCGGCTCGTAGAAGGCGGTGCGGTAGCGCGCCATGGTGTGGGCGGCCGAGAAGAAGTGGCCGCCCGGCTGCACTTCGGCGATGGCCTCGAAGCCGATAGCATCCGTGTCGCCCGGCGTCGCGGCGCAAAGCTCGGCGACCGTCTGCAGCGCCTCGATGTCGGTGATCAGCTTTTCAAGCGAGACGCTCAGGCCGCCTTCCAGCCAGCCGGCGGAGTGGATGCAGACAGTGGCGCCCGCAAGCACCGAGCCCCATAGCGCGAACTGCGTCTCGTGGGCTGCCTGCGCGTCGGAAATGTTGGCGGCGCTGCCGCCGCCGGAGCGCCAGGGCAGACCGGTGTAGCGAGCCAGTTGGCCCGCTCCAAGCGTCGCCTTGATATGTTCCGGCGTGCCGAAGGCCGGAGCGCCCGACTTCATGTCGACATTGGACGAGAAGGAGCCATAGACCACCGGCGCGCCGGGGCGCACGATCTGGGCAAGCGTCAGGCCGGCCAGCGCCTCGGCATGCTGCAGGGTCAACGCGCCGGCGACCGTGATCGGCGCCATCGCGCCCGCCAGGCAGAAGGGCGTGATGACCAGCACCTGGCCGGCCTTGGCAAAGTCGATGATGCCTTGCGCCATCGGAATATCGAGCTGGCGCGGCGAGTTGGTGTTGATGACGGTGTAGCAATAGGCGCCGGCGCGGAACTGGTCCTGCGAAAGGCCGCGTGCCAGGCGGATCATCTCGAACCCGTCCTCGACTTGCGGCGCGCCGCGCGCGAAGACGAAGGGGAACTTGTCCGACAGTGTCAGCTGTGCCCGGTTGACGGCATAGTGGCGGAGGCGGTTGTCGATGTCCTGCGGCTCGACGCAGGGGCCAAGCATATGCAGCACGTCGAAATGCTGGATCAGCTTGATGAACTCCTCGAAGGCGGCGAACGTTCCCGGCCGGCGGCCGCGCTCGAGGTCGGTGACGTTGGGGGCGCCGGAGCCGGCAAGGAACGTCATCGAGCCGAGTTCGAGCATGAGATCGCGGGAACGGTCACCGCCAAGGGCGGGAATCGAGCGCGGCGCCGAGGCAAGTGCGGCCTCGACCATGTCGCGGCCGATCTTCACCATCTGGCTGTCTTCGTCGACCAACGCACCCGCTTTGGCGTAGATCGCACGCGCCTCGGGCAGCAGCACCTTGATGCCGAGCTCCTCCAAAACGCGCAGCGCAGTATCGTGGATGGCCGCGACCTGGTCGTCGGAAAAGATCGGCTGCGGCAGGAAGGGGTTCTTCAGCGACCGGTAGTTCGGGTGCCGGCTAGACTCGCTGCCTGCCTCGCCGGTGCGACCCCGCCGGCGTTCGCGCCTGAGATCACGTGCGGCCTCGTCAATCATGGCAGTTCCTCCTCATTGCCGCATCGCCTTGCCTTGCGCGTCGTAGGGCGAGGCCGCGATGACGCGCGCCGGCCGTTCGACCCCGACAATGTGTACGGAAAGTTCGGTCCCCTCCCCGGCGAAATCGTCATCGACCAACGCCAGGGCGACGCTCTTGCCGAGCGTGTAGCCATAGCCGCCGGAGGTGACGAAGCCGACGCGCCGGCCTTCGTGCCAGACCGGTTCGAAGCCGCTGGCATCGGCGTCGACGGCATCCACTTCCACAGTCACGATGCGCCGCGAGACACCGGCCTCGCGCTCTTCGAGCGCCGCCTCGCGGCCGATGAAATCGCCCTTGTCGAAAGCGATGAAGCGGTCGAGCCCGGTCTCGCCGGCCGTGTAACCCTGGGTGAATTCGCGCGACCAGATGCCGAAGCTCTTTTCCAGCCGCAGCGAATTCAGCGCGTAGTAACCGATCTCGGCAAGACCGAGACCCTCGCCGGCGGCAAGCAGCGTTTCACGCAGGCTCGCATGCATGGTGGCCGGGCAGTTGATCTCGAAGCCAAGCTCGCCGGCGATCGACAGCCGCGAGACCCGGGCACGAACCATGCCGATGTCGAACGCGGCGCAGGCCATGAAGGGGAAGGCTTTGGCGGAGAGGTCCTGATGCGTGGTGCGTTCGACGATCTTCCTTGCGTTCGGGCCGGTGACGAGGAAACCGGATACGGCATCGGAAATGTCGGTGACGGCGACGCCATCCGTCAGATGCGCCTCGAACCAGCGCATATGGAATTCGCGCAAATAGTAGGAACCCATGATCCAGTACTCGCCGCCCCAGTTGAGCACGGTGAGATCGCCCTTCAGCCGGCCGTCAGACCCAAGCATCGGCGCAAGCCGGGCGCGCCCCGGCTTCGGCAGCCGGCAGGCGAGCAGCCGGTCGAGCCAGGCCTCCGCTCCCGGGCCTGACACGACGTAGCGCGAGAAGGCCGTGGTATCGACAAGGCCGGCGGCGCGGCGGACCTGCAGCACCTCGTCGCCGACGAAGTCGAAAGCATTGGAGCGCTTCAGCGTCGTTTCCTCGCGAAAGCCCATCGGCGCGAAATAGGCGGGGATTTCCAGTCCCCACGATGCCGTCCATTCGCAGCCGGCGGCCGTCATGCCGTCATAGCCGCCGGGCCGCTTCAAGGGCCGGCCGGCCGGAAGCCGTTCATTGGGGAAGGTCATGACGAAGCGGCGCGCGTAGAACTGGCGCGTTGTTTGCCGCAGATATTCGCGGTTGGCGGCAAAGCCGCCGTAGCGGGCGACGTCCATGCCGAAGATGTCGGCTTCCGGCTCGCCATGGATCATCCATTCGGCCAGCGACTTGCCGACGCCGCCGCCCTGGCTGAAGCCGGCCATGACGCCGCAGGCGACCCAATAGTTCTTCAGCCCCCTGACCGGACCGACCAGCGGATTGCCGTCCGGCGTGAAGGTGAAGGCGCCGTTGACCCATTTGCGGATGCCGGCGGTGGCCAGGCATGGGAAGCGTTCATAGGCCTTGGCAAGCTCGGGGCTGATGCGGTCGATATCCTCCGGGATCAGCTCGATGCCGTAATCCCAGGGCGCGCCGTCCATGTTCCAGTGCTTCGGGTTCTGCTCGTAGACGCCAAGCAGGATGCCTTTGCGCTCCTGCCTGAGATACGAAAAGCCGTCCAGATCGACGACGACGCCGATCTCCTTGTCGAGCGCGGCGATCTCGGGAATGTCCTCGGTGACGAAATAATGATGCTCCATCGGCGTCACCGGCAGGTCGACGCCGGCCATCAGCCCGACCTGCTTGGCCCACAGGCCGCCGGCATTGACGACGTGCTCGGCAACGATGGTGCCCTTCTCGGTGACGACATCCCAGCCGCCGTCGGCACGCTGCCTCAACTCGACGACACGGTTGCGCAGGATGACATCGGCGCCGCGTTTCCTGGCCGCGCCGGCATAGGCGTGCGTGGTGCCGTAGGGATCGAGATGGCCCTCGTTGGAATCGTAGAGCCCGCCGAGCACACCGCTGACATCGGCGATCGGGCAGATTTCCCTGATCTCGTCGGGCGTGACCAGCCGCGCCGTCTCGATGCCGACCGACTGGAACACCGCCCAGGCCGATTTCAGCCATTCCCAGCGCTGCGGGTCGCTCGCCATGTTGACGCCGCCGGTCATGTGCAGCCCGGCATTCTGGCCGGACTCGGCCTCGATCTCGCGGTAGAGCCGGATGGTGTAGTCCTGCAGCGCCGCGACATTGGGGTCGGCGTTGAGCGCATGAAAGCCGGCCGCCGCATGCCAGGTCGAGCCGGCCGTCAGCTCGGCGCGCTCGATCAGCGCCACGTCGCTCCAGCCGAAGCGCGTCAGGTGATAGAGCACCGAGGCACCGACCACGCCTCCCCCGATGACGACCGCGCGATAGTGCGACTTCACGAGCTTCTCCCTCTCGTTGGAAGCCATAAGATACATGATCTGTACACATGTGTCTAGACACTTCTGTCCAGAGCTTGCGCACGACGCCGCGCCGTGCCACTTGTTCGGTCATGATCATGACCAATCGCCAGGACGAGCCGGCGCCCGGCAATATCAAGGTGACCCGCGCGGACTGGATCAACCTGGCGCTGCAGACGCTGATTTCCGACGGCATCGAGAGCGTGCGGGTGCTTACGCTTGGACAGAAGCTCGGCGTGTCGCGCTCGAGCTTCTACTGGTATTTCGAAAGCCGGCAGGATCTGCTCGACCAGTTGCTCAAGCACTGGCAGGACACCAACACCAAGGCGATCGTCGAGCGGGCGCGCCGGCCGGCCGAGACCATCATCATGGGCGTGATGAACGTGTTCGAATGCTGGGCCGACGAGCGCCTGTTCGATCCACGCCTCGATTTCGCCATCCGCGAATGGGCGCGGCGCTCGGCCGACGTGCGGCGCGTCATCGACCGGGCCGACGAGGAGCGCCTTCTCGCCATCCGCGATATGTACCGGCGGCACGGCTATGACGGCGAGGACGCCTTCATCCGCGCCCGCGTCCTCTATTACATGCAGATCGGCTATTACGTGCTCGACCTCAAGGAACCGGTCGAGGCGCGCGTCAGCCATCTCGCCGCCTATCTGCGCTCCTTCACCGGGCTGGAACCGAGCGAAGCGGATGTGGCGCATTTCATGCGCTTCATCGCGGCGCGGTGATATCGCAACGTGCAATCAACCTTAGCGTTCAACAAAGCTTGTGCTGTGGCTTCGCTGCCCTTGTGAGCGGTGATAAAATGGTCGAATAGTTTGACAGGGTGCCACCTGAAACTGCCCGCATGCTGTTTTCAGGCGAAAGCGCGTTGGGGCGGAAGTCGGAATGGCAAGTCCTTCGAAACCACGCAAGAGAAGAGGCCGGATCGCTTCGGCGCTGCTCGGCTTCGATGCGTGGCTCGATTCCTCGCTCTACGAGATCGGTTTCAAGGCGCGCGAATTCTGGGAAGCGGCGACCATCTTTTCCCGCCGTTTCCGGGTGCATGGCTGGCGCCGCGCCATCATCGAGATGCTGAGCGAGGGTTTCACCATGGGCGCCGGCGGCTTCGTGGTGCTGCTCGCGCTCGCCATGCCGGCCTTCGACATCACCACCGGCGACTGGCGCAACCAGGGCGACTTCGCCGTCACCTTCCTCGACCGCTACGGCAACGAGATCGGCCAGCGCGGCATCATCCAGCGCGATTCCGTACCGGTCGACGAGATGCCCGACATCGTCATCAAGGCGGTGCTGGCGACCGAGGACCGGCGTTTCTTCGACCATTACGGCATCGATGTGCTCGGCCTGTCGCGCGCGATCTTCGAGAATGTGCGCGCCAATTCGGTGGTCCAGGGCGGCTCCAGCATCACGCAGCAGCTCGCCAAGAACCTGTTCCTTTCCAACGAGCGCACCCTTGAGCGCAAGATCAAGGAAGCCTTCCTGTCGCTGTGGCTGGAGGCGAACCTGTCCAAGAAAGAGATCCTGCAGCTCTATCTCGACCGCGCCTATATGGGCGGCGGCACGTTCGGCATCGAGGCGGCGGCGGATTTCTATTTCGGCAAGAGCGTCAAGGACCTGAGCCTGGCCGAAGCGGCGATGCTTGCCGGCCTGTTCAAGGCGCCGACCAAATACGCCCCGCATATCAACCTGCCGGCGGCGCGCGCGCGCGCCAATGTGGTGCTGTCCAACCTGGTCGACGCCGGCTTCATGACCGAAGGCCAGGTGCTGCAGGCGCGGCTGCATCCGGCCGACGTCGTCGACCGCGGCGAGCAGAAGAGCCCGGATTATTTCCTCGACTGGGCCTTCGACGAGGTCAAGAAGATCGCCAAGCCCGGCCAGCACTCGCTGGTCGCCCACACCACCTTCGACGCCAACATCCAGAAGGCGGCCGAGGAGTCGGTCGAGTTCCATCTCCGGCAATTCGGCAAGGAGTACAACGTCACCGAAGGCGCGGTGGTGGTGATCGAGACCAACGGCGCGGTGCGTGCCATCGTCGGCGGCCGCGACTATGGCACCAGCCAGTTCAACCGCGCCACCAAGGCGCTGCGCCAGACCGGTTCATCCTTCAAGCCTTATGTCTATGCCACCGCGATGGAGCACGGCTTCACGCCTGATTCGGTCGTTTCCGGCGGCGCGGTCAGCTGGGGCAGTTGGTCGCCTCACAACTACAGTGGCGGGTCGGCCGGCAATGTCACGCTGCTCACGGCAATCGCCAAGTCGATCAACACGGTGCCGGTACGCCTCGCCAAGGATTATCTCGGCATCGGTCCAATCAAGGCCATGGCCGAATCGATGGGTGTCGAATCGCCGCTGGAATCGCACAAGACCATGGTGCTCGGCACATCGGGCATGACGGTGATGGACCAGGCGACCGGCTATAGCGTCTTTGCCCAGAACGGTTTCGTCGGCTCACGCCATGGTATCACCCAGCTCGTCACCCGCACCGGCGAGGTCGTCTATGACTGGACCAAGGACGCGCCGCCGCCGCACCGCGTGCTGTCGGAAAAGGCGCTGAAATACATGAACACCATGCTGGCGGCGGTGCCGGTGATCGGCACCGCCCGGCGCGCCCAGCTTCCCAACATCGTCGTCGCCGGCAAGACCGGCACGACGCAATCCTATCGCGATGCCTGGTTCGTCGGCTTCACCGGCAATTACACGGCCGCCGTCTGGCTCGGCAATGACGACTTTACTGCGACCAACAAGATGACCGGCGGCACGCTGCCGGCAATGGTCTGGCAGCGGCTGATGGTCTATGCGCACCAGAATATCGACCTGAAGCCGATCCCCGGTATCGATCATCCATGGGTCGATCCGGAGGTCGCGGCCAAGGCGGAGGAGGCGGCGAAGAAAGAAGCCGACGCCACGGCGGCGCAGGTCGAGGCCGAACGCCCGCCGGTGCTTTCCAGCCGCACCACCCAGACGCTGAGGGAATTGACCAAGGCGTTCCAGGCCGCGCCCGTGCTCGATGCGCCCGCCTTGCCGGAGACGCTTTCGGCGCTTTAGGACCACGCTGGCGCGAAGCCGGCTTGCCACAGCACCCCGCGCCGCGATATCCCGGGCAACCTCCTCTGTTTGCGGCTCTCATGCTCAAGAACGCCATCCTGACGCTGCTTTCGCTTGCCATAGCCATCGGGCTTGGCGGCTACAGCGTCTGGTACGCGCTCAACGCGCAGGATGGCGTCGGCGCGATCCGCATCGGCCAATGGACCGCCTTCCCCGAAGTCGGGACCTTAGCCGCCGACCCCTACTCCAAGGCGCGTGTGGCGCGAGAGGGCGTGCTGGCGCTCGGCCAGGCCGAGGGGCTTGCCTTCGTCGCCGAGCGCGACGATGCCGGCCAGCCGCTGAAACGCGAATGCGCCTACACGATCGCGGGCGGTTATCCGACCGCCCGCTTCTGGACGCTCTATGCCGCCGACCAGTCGCTTGGCGTGATCGACACCGGCAAATCGAGGCGGTCGGCGCTGCAGTCCTACGAAGTGCTGCGCCAGCCGGACAATTCCGTCGTCGTCTCCGTCGGCAACAGCCCGGCCCCCGGCAACTGGCTGCTCACCGGCGGCTCCGGCAAGATGTATTTCGTGCTGACCTTCTACGACACGCCGATCGCCTCGAGCACTGGCCTCTCCGACGTGACGCTGCCGCGCATCCTGAAGGCGGGCTGCAATGCGTAGCCTGCTGCACGCCCTGATCCTCGGCATCCTCGGCGCCGGCATCGTGCATATCGTCGTGCTGTTCCTGGTGCCGGAATTTTCCGAGCGCGATGCCTGGTCGCGGCTGGCGATGGCCTCCGACCTCTACAGGATGACGCGGCTGGACGCCGAAGCCGGCGGCGCGCCGGTGGTGAAGTCGGTCGACCCGCTGTTTTATGCCGCCGCCTGCCGCTTCGACCTCGCCGACGGCCTGGTTCGGATCAAGGCGCCCGGCGACGTGCCGTTCTGGTCGGCCTCGGTCTACGACCGCAACGGCCACAACATCTATTCCTTCAACGACCACAACGCTAATGGCGAAAAGCTCGACGCGGTGGTGCTGACGCCGGCGCAGATGATCGATGTGCGGCGCGACCTTCCGGAGGATCTGCAGGGCGCGATCTTCGTCGAGGCGCCGATCGAGGAAGGCATTTTCGTCGTCCGCGCCTTCGTGCCGGACGAGAGCTGGAAGCCGATCGTGTCACGCTTCCTGGAGCAGAGCGCCTGCGAATTGCAGGACTACTAACGCAAGCGATTCCGGGAAAAGCGTGAAACAGTTGGGCTCGGCGACTTCGCCGTAACCTTCTGCCCGGAATTGCGCCAACGTCTATCAGTGATGTGGCGTGGAAGGTGGCGGCGAGCCGGGCTTGTCCGGACTGCCAGGCTGAGCTTCACTGGCCTGCGGACGCAATTCGTAGCGGACGCCGGGGAAAATGATGACCGCCGCCGCCGTCGTGGTGTCGCGACTTGCTCGATTTACAGGTGCCGCTCGCGGCACAAAAGACAGGACCATGCCCATGGTTCGCGCATTCCCTCTCGGTTTCCCCGGAGCACAACGCAACGCCTCCAAAGTTGATTAAGAGGCGTAGAGGGTTAACGGAGCGCTAACGGATCGCGGCTAATTTGATGTTTGTTTTTCCTGGAGATGCGAAACCGGCCCGGCCGGATTGCGCGGTTCAGGATTGTGTCGAGTGTCGGGCGTATCCTCCGTGTCATCTTCGGATTTCAGGCAAATCGCTATCAGGACCGAAGCTGGAAAGGCCGAAAGGCTGTTCCGCGCCGCCGTGTCGGCCTTCTGCTCGCTGACGCGCCCCTCGCGCCGCGAGATCGCCCAGCTCGAGGATCTGACACTGCCGCTGTTCGACGAGGTCTCGGTCGAATCGCGCCGCTATGTCGCCGCTGCCCTATCCGAGTGCGAATATGCGCCGACCGCGCTGGTACGTCGGCTGGCCGAAGAGCCGGTCGAGGTCGCAGCACCCCTGCTTACCCGCTCCAAAGCGCTGCGCGACATCGACCTCATCGCGCTGATCGGCCGGCACGGGCTGCCGCACGCACGCGCCATCGCGCGCCGCAAGGAGCTCAACACGACGATCGCCGACCTGATCCGCGCGCTCGAGAAACCGACGCTGGTCAAGACGCGGCCGCCGGAGACGGTCACCAGGCTTGCGCCGAAACCAGAGCCCGTGGCCAAGGCGGACACCGGCCGTCCCGCGCCCGACGAAGCGGCGGAGAATGCGCGGCGCCGGCTGCGTTCGATGATGCGCCCGGCCGGTGACAGTGCCGGCGTCAACACCTTTCTCGGCCAGCCGGCCTATCTGAAGCTGCGCGAGACGGCGCTGACCGGCAACGCGGCCTTCTTCCAGACCGCCCTTGCCGATGCGTTGGAGATCGACTTCGCGACGGCCCGCTCGGTGACCGGGCAGTCAAGCTATGCCGCGTTGCTTGCGGCGCTGCGCGCCCTCGATCTCAGCGAAGACAGGGCCTTCCTCATCGCGGTCGCGGTCTATCCCGACGAGTTTCCGCATCCGCAGGCGATCCGCCTGTTCCTCGACCGCTACCGGCTGCTGCACCGCGAGGCGGCGCTCGACAAGGTACGCGGCTGGAAGACCGAGACACTTTCGCGGGCGATCCGCGGCATTGCTTCCGACACGGCACATGCCGAGCGCCTCGAAACCTCGAACGGCGATCAAGCGGCCTCCAGCCTCAAGGCGTCCTAAAGCGCGTCGCGCAGAACCGGATTCAGGCGACGCGCTTTAAGTCTTTGTTTTGATGCATGTCGTTGTCCCAGAACCGCTGCACACTTCTGGGCGACATGCATTAGGCCGGTCTACTCCGTCTTCACCGAAAGAAGCTCCTCGACCGGAACGGCTCCTGCTTCGATCTCGACGACCCAGATGTCGGGATCGAATTTTTTCTCCCGTTCCAATCGCTCATCGAACGCCGAGCCATCCTCACCGGTATCGAGCAAGGTGAAGAAGCGCTCATCGGGCTTGGCCGAATCGTAGCTCGTCTGCGGCGCCGGTCCGTAGAGAGCCACCCCCCCCATCCGGCCGCGCGACAGCACGAAAACCGCGCCCGCCTCGGTGGCGCCACGCTTGACCACGGCCGCGAAACCGCTGGCGCCGAACACGCGGCGCACGAGGGCCGAAACCCAGAGATCGGTGGTTACGCGCATGGAATGTTTCCGGGTAGCACAAGGCTGTTTAGCGGGATTCAGCTACGCTCGCGAGGGAGGATAACGTCAAAAGACTGGAGGTTCGTCGAGCACGGAATAATGCTATGCAGTCCAAACATGAAAACGGTGATCCAGCCTTTAACCGACTCTGAACTGAGACAGCTGAAGCGCGCCTATGATGAAGGCATGGCAAGCGGTGAGGGCCAGAGCGTGGATCGAGCTATCTTTTTGCGCAATCTGAAGGCCGAACGTATAGCACAACAATAACCAGTATTTACGAATGCTTCAGTTGGTCAGGCCGATCTCGCGCATCTTGACGTAGACGGCCTCGTCCGGCTCGCCGGTTTCGGGCAGGCCAAACAATGCCTGGAATTCCTTGATCGCGGATTTGGTGCGGGCGCCGACCTTGCCGTCGAGCTGCATGTCATTATTGCCGAAGGCCTTGAGGCCAGCCTGAATCTTGACGATACGGGCGTCGGGCGACTGCGTGGTGCCGTCGGCCGGGGCGGAAACCGGGATCACCGGCGGTTTGGCGGCGGAAGCGTTGGCGGCGACATCGGCCGGCCGCGGTATCGGATGGGGAATGGCCGCCGTCGTCTGGCGCGCGCCAAGCTGGTCGAGCAGCGTGTTGTCAATCTCGCCCGACCCCGGCAGCCCGACTTTCAGCTGATAGGCCTGGATGGCCTTGCGGGTGGCCGGGCCCGTGAGGCCATCGACCGTGCCGTCGTAGAAGTTGAGGTCCTTCAGAATGCCCTGCACCTGCTGGACGACCGGATCCGGCTTGACGGCCGGCTGCATCGGTGCCTGGCGCACGATGTTGATGGTCGTTTCCGGTTCGTCAGAGACGGTATGCGGGAAATTCTCGATGCTTCGGGTGGCGAAGAAGGCGCTGGTATGCGGAAAAGGCTGATACCAGAGCGCATTGGCCGAGACGTAGAACAGCGTCACCAGGAAGGCGGTCGAACCGCCGACCAGAACCGGATTGCTTGCGATCAGTTGACCGACGGCAGCCGCGCCCTCGGCAAAGACGCCGCGCTCGGGTTCGACCACCTTAGGCCGTTTTGCGGAGCGAGCCATTCCTCTCCCCATCTGCATCCCCCTTCGGCTTCGCCGCCGGCATGGCCAGCACACCGGAAGGCGCACCGGAACGCCGCTTCGGCCCGTTCACCGGCAGGCCGATCGTCACCGTGGTGCCCTCACCCGGCGCGCTCTCGATCGACATCGTGCCCTCGTGCAGCGCCACAAGGCCCTTGACCAGGGACAGGCCGAGCCCGGTTCCCTCGAAACGGCGCGTGTAATCATTCTGGATCTGCATGAACGGCTTGCCGAGATTGGCCATGTCCTCCTCGGCGATGCCGATGCCGGTGTCGCTCACCCAGAAATGCAGGCGCGAGCCGACGCGCTTGGCGCCGATCACGACGCTGCCGCCATCGGGCGTGAACTTCACGGCGTTCGAAGCGAGATTGATCAGGATCTGCTGCACCGCGCGGCGGTCGGCATTGATCTCGCCGGTATCCGGCGCGATCTGCGTGGCAAGAATTATGCCCTTGGCATCGGCCAGCGGCCGCATCATCGAGCGGCACATGTCGACGGCCTCCACGAAGCGGAACGGCTCCAGCTCGGTCGCGTAGGCGCCCGCCTCGATGCGCGAGACATCGAGGATCGATGTGACGACGGACAGAAGATGCTGGCCCGACTCCCTGACCAGGCCGACATATTCCTTCTGGCGCGGATCCTTGAAAGCGCCGAACATCTCATGCAGCAGCATGTCGGAAAAGCCGATGATGGCGTTGAGCGGCGTGCGCAGCTCGTGGCTGACCACCGCCAGGAAGCGGCCCTTGGCCACTTCGGCGGCTGCAGCCACCTCCCTGGCGCCCGCAAGCTCCTCGCGCAGCGCAGCGACGCCGTCGTTCTCGCGCAGGACCACGGTGAATAGGTCGCGGTCGGCTTCGCCGCGCATCAGTTCGAGGCTGAACGGACGGAAATTGTCGGCCGCGCCGGAACCTTCGCGCGGCAAGCGGATGCGCAGCTCAAGCCGGCGCTTCGGCGCACCCTCGCGCATATCGGCCAAAGCGGTGAGATAGGCGACGCGGTCGGAAAGATGGACGCGGTCGAACATGCCGGTGCCGAGCAGGAGCTCGGGCGCCAATTTCAGGATCGAACGCGCCTTGGCGGACGCGTCGAGCACTTCGCCCTGCCGCCCGACGCGCAGCACGACGGCGTCGATGACATCCTCGAGACGATCGGCGGTGGGCTCCGCCAACTGCAAGCTGGCCGGATTGGCGAAGGCGGCGGCACGCGGCAGCAGCGTCAGCGCCCAGGCGAGCGGCAGCAGCCAATGCCAGGCGGCGATCTCGCCAAGCGGCAGGACATGGCCGGCAAAGGGCTGGAGCACGATAGCGGCAAGCGCTGCCAGGGCGCTCGACAACGCGGCGCGCCGCGCCCCGGAGACCCACCAGGTTTCAACCGGCAATGCGACGGCAAGCAGCGTGACCGGCGAGGCCAAGCCGCCCGCGGCGGCAATAGCGCCGGCAAGGGCAAGGCCGCCCAGCACGACCGCCATGCGGCCGGCGAGCGCCATGTGGCCGGTGGCCGCCACCAGAAGCGCAGCGAACCAGCACAGGCCGAAAGCAGCGAAGATGGCGGCTATGGTGACAGCCGCGCCGAGGCTCGACGTGACCAGCGTGACCGCGGCACCGGCAGCGAGGAAGGGAGCCGCAAGCATGACGCCGATGAAGCGGCGCTGGCGCAGGCGCTCTGCCTCACCCGTCACGGTCGGGTGAACCATGCGTTCGCAGCCAGCGGCAACCGCGCCAGGCAATTGAACGTATCTGGCTGAAATAGAACTCAACGCACGCGTACCCGGTCGCAAAAAACGCCCTGCCTGGCAGGTGACTCATCAATTGGCTTGAAACTCGCATCCAGCGTTTAAGGAATGGATAAGGCTGACGGAGCCGGCGACCCGCCCAAGGCAAATATTGTGATGCCGGCGCCGCAAAGCACGCCCAGTTGGCGCCATGGTAAACGGCGGGTTAGCCGCGAGGCCTGTGCCAAAACGGGCCGAAACCTGATCCGGCTAACCACCATAGAAGATAAAGTCGTTTAATAACAATATGATATATGGTTATCATAAAGTTAATGTGACTAATGAGATTCGAGGCAAGTCGATGTCAAAATCAATCCTTTCGAATTTGCCTAAAATTTGCGGAAAATTCGCGGCTTCGATGCAAGCCGTCCTTTGCGTGACCGTGCCACCATCGTGCCCATAAAAGAGGTTATGCCTATGGATGCATGATCCGTCACGGACGAGAGGCAAGTAAGATGGGCTTTCTGATCAGGATGGCTTTCTGGTTTTCGCTGGTGCTGCTCGCGCTGCCGCTCGGCATTGGCCCGGGTGAAGACGGCCAGCAGAGCGTCGGGCCGATCCAGGCGCTGTTTGCGGCACGCGAGGCGGTCGGCGACATTGCCGGGCTGTGCGAGCGCAAGCCCGATGTCTGCGAGACCGGCAAATCGGCCATGTACACCATTACCGTTCGCGCCAAGGAAACGGCCAAGATCGCCGCGGCCATGATCGACGACGAGCAGTCCGGGCAGGCAGGCGCGCTCGAGACAAAGGTCGCGGATGGCTCCGTCACGACCACCGGCAGCGTCGCCGAGGACATCGTGCTGCCCGCCAAGGTCAACATCCCGGTGGCGTTCACGGCGAAGAACTGAGGTCTCTTTCAGCCGTTCGCTCTGTCTCTTTTGCCGCAATTCCAGGCGAGTCCTACGGCGAAGCCGCCGTGCCCAACCGCTTCACACTTTTCCTGGAATTGCTCTAACGCCGCGGGCCCGTCCGACCTCTCGACGCCCGCGGCGTCCTTCTTTTTTCCGTGACGCGACAGTGCCGGGCCACTATATGCAGGGCAATGACGACCCCGATCCAAACGATCCGCGACGACTTCTCCCTGCTCGACGAGTGGGAGGACCGTTATCGCTATGTGATCGAGCTCGGCGAAGACTTGCCGCCTTTCCCTGAGCAGGAGCGCACGGCAACGAACAAGGTGCCTGGCTGCGTGAGCCAGGTGTGGCTCACCACCGAGCAGGGAGCGGGCGCCGACCCGGTGATCAGCTTCCAGGGCGATTCCGACGCCCATATCGTGCGCGGCCTCGTCGCCATCATGCTGGCACTGTTTTCAGGCCGGCGGGCAAGCGAAATCCGGAGCACCGACGCCGAAGCGACGCTGAAGGAACTCGGCCTCGACGAACATCTGTCGCCGCAGCGCGCCAACGGCCTGCGCTCGATGGTCAAGCGCATCAAGCGCGACGCGGAAGCGGCGCTGAAGCAGACGGCCTGATCCGGGCCGACGTCTCTTTGTTCTGACGCAATTCCGGACGGAATGGCTACGGCGAAGTCGCCGACCTTAAAGCGCGTCGCGCCGAACCGGATCCAGGCGACGCGCTTTAAAGTCTTTGTTTTGATGCATGTCGTTGTCCCAGAACCGCTGCACACTTCTGGGCGACATGCATTAACCGCCATGCAATTTTGCTGGTATTGCTCTGGAAGCAAAACGGCGCCGCAAGGGCGCCGTCGATTGCTTGAGGAACCGAGACCTATCAACGGCCCTTGCGCTTGCGGCCGAGACCCATCTTCTTGGCGAGCTGCGAACGGGCGGCCGCATAATTGGGGGCCACCATCGGATAGTTGGCGTCCAGGCCCCACTTCTCACGGTATTCTTCCGGCGTGAGATTGTAGTGGGTCATGAGGTGCCGCTTCAGCGACTTGAACTTCTTCCCGTCCTCGAGACAGACGATGTAGTCGTCATGGACGGAGCGCTTCGGGTTGACGGCCGGCTTCTGCTTCTCGGCCGACGGCTGCTCCGGCGAGCCACCGACCCGGCCCAACGCGGCGTGGACGTCGGCGATAAGGTTCGGCAGTTCCCCAACTGGCACCGGGTTGTTGCTGACATAGGCGGCGACGACATCGGCGGTCAGCTCGATCAGCGCATCACCGTTTTTCGAAGGTGTTTCGACGATTTCCATAGTGCTAAGGCCCCAACGAGAGTTGTTTCTAAAATTGCGCCCTTTTTTCCGGGATCGGGCATCGCGCGAATTTCATGCAGGAAAGGCCCACGATTCGCGTCGCTTATCTTAATGGCGCTACATTGCAAGTAAGTCAATTCGCATGTTGACTTATATTCGCCGATATTCATCAAATATTGCTGATTCAGCTTCAAAAATTCGCGCACCGTGTAACTTCGCGAGATTTTTCTGGCCAGACCAGCATGCCATGACGTTACGTCATCCGTATATTAGACATCCGATCCCTGCCCGACATGGCGCTCAATGCTTGCCAATGCTTGGATGCCTGTTGCGCCGCCCACGATGAATCCTGCGGCGCAACGAAGCGCAAGGACTCCGCCTTGCAAGCCACACCGACAAGGCGGGGCGACGGTATCCCTCAATAAGGCGCGATATATTTGCCGTAGACCCAGCCGGCGACGAAATGGCCATTCTGCGCCGGGTCGTGCCAGATCTCGCACCACCTATAGCGGATCGCCTGGCGCTGCTTCCGCTGCGGCTGCCGGGCGATATCGAGCAGGTTGACGCCACCGGTGCAGCGGCCGGTCATCTGCAGCACGGTGCCGTTCGGATACGCGGCCTGCTTTTTGCGATGCGTTGGAAGGATATTTTCGTGCGTTCAGCGTGTCGCCGAACGGCTCGCCCGCCACTTGCCACGCGGCAAAGACGGTTGCATGAGACTGGCTGGAAAAAGCCAGACCTGCCGCGAGGACGGCAAAAGACATTGCGGTAGAAACACAGGATTTCATCTTTCCCCCTTCGACTTAGCTTCTATAGACCACCATGGGCCGCGCCCCTTGAACCGCCGCTGAGCGGCGTGTTCATTCGTCATTCAAGCAAATTCCGCAGCGAGATGTCATGACCAGAGCTTCCGCCTTCCCGACCGCCAGCCCGCCTACCCCTGAGAAACACCCGGTTTCCGACACACATCACGGCGTCACCCGCAGCGACGACTATGCCTGGATGCGGGCTGACAACTGGCAGGCCGTGTTCCGGGACCCTTCCCTGCTCGACGGCCGCATCCGCGCCCATCTGGAGGCTGAAAACACCTATCAGGCCGTGCTGATGGCCGGCACAGCGGACCTGCGCGGCACGCTGTTTGCCGAGATGAAAGGGCGCATCAAGGAAGACGATTCGACGGTGCCGATGAAGGACGGCCCCTATGCGTATGGCTCGTCCTTCCGGCAAGGCGGCGAGCAGCCGCGCTATTTCCGCACGCCCCGCGACGGCGGCACTGACGAGATCCTGCTCGACGGCGACGCGGAAGGCGAAGGCAAGCGCTATTTCCGGCTCGGCGGCGTCGACCATTCGGCCGACCACAAGAAGCTGCTGTGGGCGTTCGACGACAAGGGTTCGGAGTTCTTCACGCTGCGCGTGCGCGACATTGCGAGTGCCAAGGAGGTTGCCGACCAGATCCCGGATACGGGCGGCGGCGGGGTGTGGAATGCCGGCGATGACGGCTTCTTCTATACCCGTCTCGACGACAACCATCGCCCGTCAAAAGTGTTCTTCCACGCGCTCGGCAACAAGCCTGAAAACGACAGGCTGATCTATGAGGAGACCGATCCGGGGTTCTTCATGGATGTCGGCGGCACGCGCGCCAATGACTGGATCATGATCGGCATCAACGACCATGAGACTTCGGAATACCGCCTGCTGCCTGCCAATGACCCAACCGCCGAACCGAAGCTGGTGGCGGTGCGCGAAACCGGATTGCAATACGATCTGGAAGAAGGCGGCGACGTCTTCTTCATCCTCACCAATGCCGATGGCGCCAAGGATTTCAAGATCATGACCGCGCCGGTCGCCAATCCGGTGCGCGCCAACTGGCAGGAACTGGTGCCGCACGAGCCTGGACGGCTGATCCTCTCCGTGCTCGGTTTCAAGCATCACATGGTCAGGCTGGAGCGCAAGGACGGCCTGCCGCGCATCGTCGTGCGCGAGCGCGCCAGCGGCGAGGAGCATTTCATCTCCTTTGACGAGGAGGCTTTTTCGCTCGGCCTCTCCGGCTCCTACGAATACGACACGGAAGTGATGCGCTTCACCTATTCGTCGATGACGACGCCGGCGCAGGTTTTCGACTACAACATGCGCAGCCGCGAGCGCGTGCTTTTGAAAACGCAGGAAGTGCCCTCAGGCCACGATCCGGAGCACTATGTCACGCGCCGCCTGATGGCGCCCGCCGCCGATGGCGAGCTGGTGCCGATCTCGCTGCTATACCATCGCGATACGCCGCTGGATGGTTCCGCGCCCTGCCTGCTTTACGGCTACGGCTCCTACGGCATCACGGTACCTTCGGCCTTCAACACCAACTGCCTGTCGCTGGTCGACCGCGGCTTCGTCTACGCCGTCGCGCATGTGCGCGGCGGCAAGGACAAGGGCTATGGCTGGTACGAAGAAGGCAAGCGGGCGAAGAAGATGAACACCTTCACCGATTTCATCGCCTGCGCCCGCCATCTCGTCGCCGAGCGCTACACGCAGCATGACCGCATCGTCGCGCAGGGCGGCTCCGCCGGCGGCATGCTGATGGGGGCGATCGCCAACATGGCGCCGGAAAGCTTCGGCAGCATCGTTGCCGAGGTGCCGTTCGTCGACGTGCTCACCACCATGCTCGACGCCAGCCTGCCGCTGACGCCGCCGGAATGGCCGGAATGGGGCAACCCGATCGCGTCGGCCGACGACTACAAGACGATCGCCGCCTATTCGCCCTACGACAATGTCGCGGCGCTCGACTACCCGCCGATCCTGGCGCTGGCCGGCCTAACCGATCCGCGCGTCACCTATTGGGAGCCGGCGAAATGGGTGGCGCGGCTGCGCGAACGCAAGTCGGGCGGCAACCCGGTTCTGTTCAAGATCAACATGGATTCCGGCCATGCCGGCGCGTCGGGCCGGTTCTCGCGGCTGGAGGAGATCGCCTACATTTACGCCTATGCCTTGAAAGTGACCGGCAAGGCCTGATTTTCCGCTCGCAATTGCCAAGGGCGCGCGTTACCCAATGCCGCCCTTTTTCGACGTGGCTTTTCCCGGCCGCGACCATTCACTCGCAAGGATCCTCATGCTGCTCGTCGACACTTATCTCGACAAATCGTCCATCCAGGGCATCGGCGTCTTCGCCAAGCACCACATCGCCAAGGGCACGCTGGTCTGGAAGCTCGACCCAAGGTTCGACCGGCGCATTCCGGTCGACACCTATGAAAGTCAGATCGGCCCCGTGAAATCCTATCTCGACCGCTATTCCTATCCGGATCGGCACGATCCGAGCTTCATCGTCTTCGAGGCCGACGACGCGCGTTACATGAACCATGCCGACGATCCGAACTGCGACGTCTCCTCATCCGAAGAAACATATGCGCTGCGCGACATCGCGCCCGGCGAGGAACTGACCTGCAACTACAACCACTTCTTCGAAGACGGTTTCGACTTCCTCGGCGACCGCCACCCGTAGCCTGAGGCTATTTGGCCGGCTTGCGCGCCGGGTAACCGTTCGGATGCGGCGGCACGGCCTTGAGGTAAGCGGCGATCGCTGCGCGGTCGTCGGCGGTCAGTTGCGCCATATTGCGTTGGACGTCGACCATGGCGCCGCCGACAGAATCGAAATCGGGCGTGAAGCCGGTTTCGAGGTAGTTGACGATGTCGGCTTCCGACCAGCTTTTGATGCTGTTGCCGTCGGGGGTGATGTTGGGCACGATGCCCTTGCCTTCCGCCGCCACGGCGCCCGCCAGCCACTCGGCCCTCTTGAGCCCGCCGGCGAAGTCGCGCGGCGTGTGGCACTCGCCGCAATGGCCGGGTCCCTCGACCAGATAGCGACCCGCCAGAACCTTGTCCGGAGTGCGGTCGGGCAGCGCAATCACCGGCTCGGGGTTGAGATAAAGCCGCTTCCACAGGCCGATGCCGCGGCGGATGGTGAAGGGGAAGGAAAGCTTGTGATCCGGCGCCTTGCCGGCAACCGCCGGCAGCGTCTTCATGAAGGCGTAGAGATCGGCGATGTCGGCCGGTTTCATGCGCGCGTAGGACGCATAGGGAAAGGCCGGATAGAAATGCTCGCCGGAAGGCGAAACGCCTTTCAGCATGGCATTGGCGAAGTCCTTTTCGCTCCAGGCGCCGATGCCGTCCTTTTGATCCTGCGAGATGTTGGGCGGCACGAAGGTGCCGAACGGCGTCTTGAGTTCCAGGCCGCCGACCAATTCCAGCCGGGCGTCGCCCTGCGATCCCGGCTTAGCATGGCAGGAGGTGCAGCCACCGGCATAGAAGATGCGCTTGCCTTTGGCGGCGTCGCCGGGGCCGAGCTGCGCGACGGTGTCGGCGTCCAGCCGGACCGGCGCCGACAGGACCCAGGCTGCGACAGCCGCGCCGCCGCCAAGCACGATGACGGCGCCGACGAGCTTCTTCAGCCAGGCCATGTCAGGCGATCAGCCCTTCTTGACCCTGTAGCTCTGGTGGCAGGCGCCGCAATCGCCACCAAGGGTGTTGAGCTGCGCCTTCAAACCATCGACATCACCCGGCGGCGACGCGACTGCTTCCTTGGTGTTGGCCAGGAACTTGTCCTCGGCGGCCTTGAAGCCGGCCATATCTTCCCAGATCTTCGGCGCGGCTGTGGTGTCGCCCTGGTCGCTGCCGGCCGGAAACAGCTTTTCGGCATCGAACTTCTCGGCATTGGCCTGCAGGGCCTTCAGCGTCGTCAGCACGGCGGCCGCATCGAAATCCTCCTCGCCCTTGACCACCTTGGACAACTGGCCGGCGAGCTTGCCGCGCTCCTTCATCAGGACCTGGCGATCCTGAATCGGATCGGCAAACGCGGCCGAGCCGGCAAAGGCGAGCATAGAGATGGCGAGGACAAGCTTTCTCATTCAATTGGCTCCATGGTGAAGAGAGTAAGCGACTACGGCGTTTCACCGTTTCACGGTGAAATGCTCTCCTGGTTGGCGCAATTCCACGAAAACCGTTCCACACTTTTCGTGGAATTGCTCTGAACGTTAACGGACGTCGCGACGGAAATATTCCCTGGAAATATTCCCTTCGACGCCACAGTGAACTTTCCCGCCGGGATGAAAAACCTGTGGCGCCGGCCGAAAAAGAAAAGCCCCGGCGTGCCGGGGCTTTTCAGTAAAACGATCAACCTTTGGCCTTCTCGTATAGCTCCAGGACATGGTCCCAGTTGATCAGGCTGTCGACGAAGGCTTCGAGGTATTTCGGCCGCGCGTTGCGGTAGTCGATGTAGTAGGAATGCTCCCACACGTCGACGCCGAGGATCGGCGAGCCGCCATGAACCAGCGGGTTCTCGCCGTTCGGGGTCTTGGAGATTTCGAGCTTGCCGTTCTTGACCGACACCCAGGCCCAGCCGGAACCGAACTGGGTGGTGCCGGCGGCGATGAAATCCGCCTTGAACTTGTCATAGCCGCCGAGATCGCTGTCGACGGCCTTCTGCAGCGCGCCCGGCAGCTTGTTGCCGCCACCGCCCTTCTTCATCCACTTCCAGAAATGGATGTGGTTGTAGTGCTGCGCTGCGTTGTTGAAGAGCCCGGCATTCTTGCCGAAGGACTGCTTCACGACCTCTTCGACCGACAGGTCGCCCATTCCGGCTTCGGCTGCCAGCTTGTTGCCGTTGTCGACATAGGCCTTGTGGTGCTTGTCGTGGTGATACTCCAGCGTCTCCTTCGACATGTAAGGCTGCAGGGCCTCGTAGTCATAAGGCAAGGCGGGCAACTCAAAAGCCATGGATGGTACTCCCTCGAGGAAAAAGTCCGGTGATACTACCGAGCTAAGATAGGTCTGGAATGGGTCGGGGCAACTCCGGAATGGAGCGCCGAGCGACTTTTAGAGCAATTCCAGGAAAAGTGTGAAACGGTTTTCAGTCCGGAATTGCGTAAAAATAAAGAGCCGGAGCGGTTCGCCGTTTCAGTGAAACGGTAGAACGCTCCAGCGGCTCAGGCGGCGGAAGTCGAATGCGCCCATTCCCAATAAAGCTCGCGCGCCTTCTTGGCCACGGGACCGGGCTGCAGGTCGCGGTTCTCGATGCGCGTGATCGGCACGACCTTCGAATGATTGCCGGTCGAGAATATCTCATCGGCTTCGAGAAAATCGCGGATCGACAGGGTCTTCTCGGTGGTCTTGAAGCCATAGTCACCGAGCAGGTTGATGGTGCGCGAGCGGGTGATGCCGGAGAGAAACGTGCCGTTCGCGGCCGGCGTCATCACATGGCCGTCCTTGACCAGGAAAATGTTGGAGGTTCCGGTCTCGGCGACATTGCCCAGCATATCGAGCACCAGCGCGTTGTCGAAGCCGCGGTTCTTGGCCTCCAGGATGGCGCGGCCATTGTTGGGATAGAGGCAGCCGGCCTTGGCGTTGGTGGGCATGGTCTCGATGGTCGGGCGCCTGAACGGCGAGACACCGATCGAAAAGCCGGAAGGCGGGATCATCGGCGATTCGTATAGACAGAGGCAGAAGCGGGTCGAGGCCGGATCGGCCGGCACGCCCATATAGCCGCCATGCTCGGCCCAATACATTGGCCTGATATAGACCGCCGTCTTGCCATCGAATTTCTTCAGGCCATCCCAGGTCAGCCCGACGATCTCCTGTGCGGTCATGGAAGGCTTCAGGCCAAGCGCTGCCGCCGAGGCGTTGACGCGGGCGGAATGAAGCTCGATGTCGGGCGCCACGCCCTCGAACCAGCGGCCGCCGTCGAAGACGCTGGTGCCGAGCCACATGGCATGGCTGCGCGGCCCCAGTATCGCGACATTGCCCTCGTACCAGTCGCCGTCCACATAGGTCCAAGTCGCGGTTTGCGCCGCCGCCGCCAGTGTCATGTTTGCCGTCCAGATCGATGATTTCAGCCTGGCATAGGACGATGCTTTGGCGGCCGGCGTCAACCGACATCGGGAAAAATCGTTGAGGCCAGAGGCACTTGACCGCAATCAGCGCTTGCACGGCAAGCCTACGCGCCGCAAAACTCTTCCTCATGCACCATGCGGCCTATGTCTTCGACGCCTATGGCACGTTGTTCGACGTGCATGCCGCCGTGCGCCGCCATGCCGGCGAGATCGGCCCGGACGGACAGTTGCTCTCCGAAATCTGGCGCGCCAAGCAGCTCGAATATTCCTGGGTCCGGACGCTGATGGGCTCATATGCCGATTTCTGGCAACTGACCGAGCAGTCGCTCGACTTTGCGCTGCGCAAGGTGCCCTCCGCCGACCCGTCGCTCAAGGCCAGGCTGCTCGAAGCCTATTGGCGGCTCGACTGCTACCCGGAAGTGCCCGCCGTGCTGAAAGCGCTCAAGGCCTCGGGCTCAAAACTCGCGATCCTGTCCAACGGGTCGCCTGAAATGCTCAACGCCGCGGTCAAATCCGCGGCACTCGACCAGATCCTCGATGATGTGTTTTCGGTCGACGCGGTGCGCAGGTTCAAGACCGACCCGTCGGTCTATGACATGGTGGTCACCGGCTGGCGGCTCTATCCGGGCGCGGTGTCGTTCCAGTCGTCGAACCGCTGGGACATAGCCGGCGCGGCCAAGTTCGGTTTCCGCACGGTCTGGATCAACCGGACCAACCAGCCGGACGAGTACCGCGACTTTCCGCCGGGGCTGATCCTGCCCTCGCTCGAAGGCCTGCTGGGCAGCGTCTAGAGCAATTCCAGGAAAAGTGTGAAGCGGTCAGGTTCGGCGACCTCGCCGTAGCCTTCCGTCCGGAATTGCATCAAAAAGAGATATGGAGGTTCGACGTTTCCCCCGAAACGGGCGAACGGCCCGTGTTGCTGCAGCGCAACAGATGTGGCGCGGTCACAGCTTCGCCTTTTTCTGTCCACCCTCAGGCCAGAATTGGAACCGCCTATCGCCGCCAACTGTTATGGATGCCGTCGGCGCCGTGCTCGCGGATTCATGCTTTCTTGCGAATTGAGACCTAGAAAAGGCAACCATGTCAGACGCTTCCTTCCGCATCAGCCGCCGTGGCTTCCTCAATTTCACAGCCCTTGGCGCTGCTTCGGCCGCCGTGTCCGCCTGCACCACCACCGGTCCAGCCCCCGCCCCCGTCCAGCCGCCGCCGCCCGCCTATGTCGAGCCGCCGCTCGGCGACTATGAGACGATGTATGGCGCGATGTCCGACAATGGCTTCGACCTGCCGGCCATTCCCGTGAAGAAGATCGATCACAGATTCCTGCGCCAGATCGTTCCCGATCCGACCGGGCAGCGTCCGGGCACCATCGTCGTCGATACCACCGGCCACTTCCTCTATCTGGTGCGCGAAGGCGGCCAGGCGATCCGCTACGGCGTCGGCCTCGGCCGCGCCGGCTTCGAATGGTCGGGTGACGCGGTCGTGCAATGGAAGCAGAAGTGGCCGAAATGGACGCCGCCGGACGAGATGGTCGCCCGCCAGCCGGAACTGACGCCATACAGCGCCAAGAATGGCGGCATGCCGGGTGGCCTGAAGAACCCGCTCGGCGCCCGCGCGCTCTATCTCTTCCAGGGCAACCAGGACACGCTCTATCGCCTGCACGGGTCGCCGGAATGGTGGTCGATCGGCAAGTCGGTGTCCTCGGGCTGCGTGCGCCTGATCAACCAGGACATCATCGACCTCTACGACCGCGTGCCAACCAAGACCCCGGTCATCGTGACGGCCAATGTCGGCGCGCCGGAAGAGGACATGCCGGAGCGCAAGGCCATCCCGATCGACAACGGCGTACCGACGGGCTCGATCCTGCTTGGTCCGGTGAAGAGGCTCACCAACGAGATTTTCTGACCCGCCAAAGCGCGATGCGCTTTGAGCCTTTGTTCCTGTGCATATCAGCGGGGCTCGGCCAAAATGGTGGCCAGCACCCGCTGCCGGGGCGAAAACCGCGATGCCGACAGCCTGCATCGATGCGCCATGCAATCCGGCTGGACCACACAAAACTTTCAAGGCTGGATGTTCTAAGCAGGCCAAACTTCAGGCATTTTATGCCGCAAGGAGTTTTGTTATGTACACACCACCCGCCTTCCGCGACGACGACAAGGAGAGCCTCAGGGCCACGATCCGAGCGGCGCGACTGGCTATCCTGGTCACCGCCACGGCCGAAGGCCCGCTGGCGACGCCGTTGCCGCTTTTCCTCGACGCGAGCGAAGGTGAGCATGGCGTGATCTACGGCCATGTCGCAAAGGCAAACCCGCAATGGCGCGTGCCGCCGCTGGGCGATGGCCTGGCGATGTTCATGGGGCCGGATGCCTATGTGACGCCGGCCTGGTATCAGACCAAGCAGGAGACCGGCAAGGTCGTGCCGACCTGGAACTATGTCGCCGTCCATGCCCATGGCCCGATCGAATTCTTCGAGGATGCCGACAGGCTGCTCGAGGTCGTGACCCGCCTGACCAACCTGCATGAAGGCGAGCGCATGGCCCCCTGGGCCGTGTCGGACGCGCCGGCGGATTTCGTCCAGTCGCAGCTGAAGGGCATTGTCGGCCTGCGCATGCCGGTCACGACGCTCGAAGGCAAGCGCAAGATGAGCCAGAACCGCAGCGCGGCCGATCGCGCCGGCGTGCTGGCCGGCCTGGCGGCAAGCGAGCGGCCTTCCGACCGCGAGGTCGCACCGCTCATCCCGATGTGAAATCCGATCCATCGTGCTTGCCGGCAGCCTGGGTGTTTCCGCTCTTGCGCTGGCAAGTGCCGAGTTGTTCACCTTTCTGAAGCTGATCGGCGCCGCCCAAGAGACGCCTCGAAGGCATCACCGTCCGCGCGCGAGACTCCCCAGAATGCCGCGCACGATGGCGCGGCCAACGGATGAGCCGACTGAGCGCACCACCGACTTGATGGCGGCTTCGGCAACGGTCTGGCGGTTGGAAGACCGCCGATTGCCTGTCCCCAAAACATCGTCGAAGCCGGGAATGGTCCAGCGCGAGCCGCCGCGGTTTTGCTGCTGTGCCTGGGCCTCGGCGTCTTGCGCCTTCTCGGCCTTTTTCTGCAGGATTTCGAAGGCCGATTCACGATCGACAACCTGGTCGTACTGACCGGCGACCGGGCTCTCCGCCATGATCTTGCGTCGCTCGTCCAGCGTGATCGGCCCGAGCCGCGAGGATGGCGGGCGGATCAGCGTGCGCTGGACCATGGCCGGCACGCCCTTGTCCTCCAGCATCGAAACCAGCGCTTCGCCGGTGGCGAGCTGGGTGATGGCGGTCGCGCAGTCGAAATCGGGATTGGGCCGGAACGTCTCGGCGGCAGTACGCACCGCCTGCTGTTCGCGCGGCGTATAGGCGCGCAGCGCATGCTGGACGCGGTTGCCAAGCTGGGCGAGCACTTTTTCCGGAATGTCGAGCGGGTTCTGGGTGACGAAATAGACGCCGACGCCCTTGGAGCGGATCAGCCGCACCACCTGCTCGACACGGTCAATCAGCACTTTCGGCGCGTCTTCGAAAAGCAGATGCGCCTCGTCGAAGAAGAAGACCAGCTTCGGCTGGTCGAGATCGCCAACCTCGGGCAGTTCCTCGAACAGTTCCGACATCAGCCACAGCAGGAAAGTGGCGTAGAGCCTGGGGTTCATCATCAGCTTGTCGGCTGCCAGAACGCTGATTGCGCCACGGCCGTCGCGCGTGGTGCGCATGATGTCGGCGATGCGCAGCGCCGGCTCGCCGAAGAAGTTCGCCGCGCCTTGGCTTTCCAGCACCAGGAGCGTGCGCTGGATGGCACCGACCGACGGCTTGGTGACATTGCCGTAGCGCGCGCTGAGTTCGTCGGCGCGGTCGGCGATGTTGGCCAGCAGCGCCTGCAGGTCCTTCAAATCAAGCAGCAACAGGCCTTCCTCGTCGGCGATGCGGAAGGCGATGTTCATGACGCCTTCCTGCGCCTCCGTGAGGTTCATCAGCCGCGACAAAAGCAGCGGCCCCATCTCGGAAATGGTGGCACGGATCGGATGGCCCTGCTCGCCGAACAGATCCCAGAAGATGACCGGAAATTCCTGGAATTGGTAGGGATCGAGCTTCACCTCTCCGGCGCGCTTGACCAGGAAATCCTTGGCCTCGCCCATCATGGATATGCCGGATAGGTCGCCCTTGATGTCGGCGCAGAAGACCGGCACGCCGGCATTCGAAAAGCCCTCGGCCAGGATCTGCAGGCTGACCGTCTTGCCGGTGCCCGTGGCTCCGGTGACAAGGCCGTGGCGGTTGCCGTAGCGCAACAACAGCTCTTCCGCGCGCTGATAGGAATCGTCGGGCTTGCGGCTGGCGCCGATGAAGATGCTGGTCTCGTCAACCATATATCCGGTCTCCGCAATCTGTACCGCTCAAAGGCCTCACCCGAGGTATAGTAACGCTGGCCGCATGCGGCAATGGTCAGCAAAGAATTTGGGGCCGGCACCGAATTTGACTTTGGGCGCTTGCGGATTCTGCGCATGTTTGGCAATCGGTTAGATGGCCGCAAGAGAACCCGGCCGGATGACGCATTGTGATATCCGGTTCCTGACCCTAGATTGGCTGGACCCGGCTGATGCGGCCGAGAAGCGAGGAGAGCGATGAGCGCCGGCGCCTTGACCAGGGATGTCGACCTTCCGAACCCGGACGCCAAGCGTTGGCAGACGCTGGCGGAAAAGGCGCTTGCCGGCGGTTCCTTCGAGGAAAAGCTGGTTTCGCACACCGATGACGGCATCCGCATCGAACCGCTCAGCCAACGCTCGACGACCGCCGAGCCGTTGCCGCGCACAAATCCGACCGCGCCGTGGATCGTCAGCCAGCGTGTCGACGACCCCGATATCGTCCGGGCCAGCGCGCAAGCCCTGGAAGACATCGCTCGAGGCGCCACCGGCCTATCGCTGGTCTTCGAGGCTGCGCCGAACGCCTTCGGCTACGGCCTGCCACGCACCGCGGAAGCGCTGGAAACGGTGCTCGACGGCGTGCCGCTCAACCACGTGCAGGTGCGCATCGACGCGCACCCGTGGAGCCGCGCCGTGGCCGACTGGCTGCTCGCTTTCTTGAGCCGCCGCCGCTCCGATCCGACCAAGCTCAACCTCTCCTTCGGCATCGACCCGGCGGCGATCTTCGCCGGAACCGGGCGGCTGCGCACCTCGATCGAGGCGCTGCAGGAATCGATGCCGCAGTCGCTGGCGCATTTCTTCTCGATGGGCGTGCCGGGCGTTCTGCTCGAGGCCGACGGCCGCGTCTTCCACAATGCCGGCGCCACCGAGGCGCAGGAACTCGGCACGATGACGGCCTCGGCCGTGTCCTATCTCAGGATGTTCGAGAAGGCGCGCCAGCCGCTGATCTATGCTGCACCGTATATCGGCTTTGCGCTCAGCGTCGACCAGGACCAGTTCCTGTCGATGGCCAAGGTGCGGGCATTGCGCAAGCTGTGGGCACGCATCCAGGAGGCCTGCTCGATCCCGGCATCGACCGCGAGCATCCATGCCGAGACCTCCTACCGCATGATGACGATGGCCGACCCGGAGACCAACATTTTGCGCACGGCGATCGCGGCCTTCGCGGCCGCAACCGGCGGTGCCGATTCGATCTCGATCCTGCCGCACACGATCGCGCACGGGCTGCCGGCCGGCTTTGCCCGCCGCGTAGCCCGCAACGCCCAGCTGATCATGGCCGAGGAGAGCCATGTCGGCCTTGTCGCCGACCCGGCCGGCGGTTCGGGCGCGGTCGAGACGCTGACCAACGATCTTTGCGCTGCTGCCTGGGAGGAATTCCAGCGCATCGAGGCCGAGGGCGGCGTGCTCAACAGCTTGCAGCAGGGCTATATCCAGAACCGCGTGCAGACCGCCGCCGCCAAGCGCAACGGCGCTTACCGATCCGGCGAACGCGGCATTGTCGGCACGACTCTCTATCGCGTGCCGAACGAGCGGCCGGTCGAGACACTGCCGCAGGAGCGGCGGCCGGCGCTGACGGAGGGCGTGGCGACCTGCGAGCCGCTGTTTCCGGTGCGCATCGATCAGTCGATCGGAGCCGGTTCATGATCCCGGATTTCAGCCAGATCGGCTGGTCGGCGCCGCGTCGAGTGCCGGTCGAGCTCAAGGGCCAGCGGATGACGCCCGAAGGCATCGCCGTAAAGCACCTCTATACGCAGGGCGACCTCAAGGGGCTTGCCAATCTCGACACCTATCCGGGCATGCCGCCGTTCGTGCGCGGGCCCTACCCCACCATGTATGTCCAGCAGCCCTGGACGATCCGGCAATATGCCGGCTTCTCGACGGCGGAGGAATCCAACGCCTTCTACCGGCGCAATCTCGCCGCCGGCCAGAAAGGACTGTCGGTCGCCTTCGATCTTGCCACCCATCGCGGCTATGACAGCGACCATCCGCGCGTCGCCGGCGATGTCGGCATGGCCGGCGTGGCGATCGATTCCATCCTCGACATGCGCCAGCTTTTCGACGGCATTCCGCTCAACGAGATGACGGTGTCGATGACGATGAACGGCGCGGTGCTGCCGATCATGGCTCTGTACATCGTGGCGGCCGAGGAACAGGGCGTTGCCGAGAAGGATCTGGCCGGAACCATTCAGAACGACATCCTGAAGGAGTTCATGGTCCGCAACACCTACATCTATCCGCCGAAACCTTCGATGCGGATCGTGTCGGACATTTTCGCCTACACCTCCAAGCATATGCCGAAGTTCAATTCGATCTCGATCTCCGGCTACCACATGCAGGAAGCCGGTGCGACGGCCGACCTCGAGCTTGCCTACACCATTGCCGACGGCATCGAATATGCGCGCGCCGGCGTTGCGGGAGGCCTCGACATCGACCGTTTCGCGCCGCGCCTTTCGTTCTTCTGGGCGATCGGCATGAATTTCTTCATGGAGGTCGCCAAGCTCCGCGCCGCGCGGCTGCTGTGGTCGAGCTTGATGCAGAAGAATTTCGCGCCGAAGGACGAGCGCTCGCTGTCGCTGCGCACCCATTGCCAGACCTCCGGCTGGTCGCTGACGGCGCAAGACCCCTACAACAACATCACCCGCACAATGATCGAGGCGATGGCGGCGACGCAGGGGCACACGCAGTCGCTGCACACCAATTCCTTCGATGAGGCGATGGCGCTGCCGACCGACCATTCGGCGCGGATAGCCCGCAACACGCAGCTCATCCTGCAGAAGGAATCCGGCACCACGCGCATGATCGATCCGTGGGGCGGCTCGGCCTATGTCGAGCGGCTGACGCATGATCTGGCGATGCGCGCGCTGGCCCATATCGAGGAGGTGGAGAGCCTCGGCGGCATGGCGGCGGCGATCGAGAAAGGCATTCCCAAGCTGCGCATCGAGGAAGCGGCCGCCCGCACCCAGGCGCGCATCGATTCCGGCGAGCAGGTGCTGGTCGGCGTCAACGCGCATAGGCCTCGGACCGATATCGAGGTCGATGTGCTGAAGATCGACAATGCCGAGGTGAAGGCGAGACAACTGGCGAAGCTGCAGCGGCTCAAAGGCACGCGCGACGTCGCGGCCCTGGAGGACGCGCTGGCGGCACTGACCCGTGCGGCCGAAGGCGGCGAGAACCTGCTCGAATTCGCGATCCGCGCGGCGCGCGCCAACGCAACCGTCGGCGAGATTTCGCTGGCGCTGGAAAAAGTGTTCGGCCGCCACACGACGGCTGTGCAAACGATCTCCGGCGTCTATCGCGACGCGCTCGGCGACAATCCGGCGGTCGATCGGCTCCAGGAGAAGATCGAGGCGTTCGAAAAGAAGTCCGGCGGCAAGCCGCGCATCCTGGTCGCCAAGATGGGACAGGACGGACACGACCGCGGACAGAAGGTGATCGCCAGCGCCTTTGCCGATCTGGGTTTCGACGTCACCGTAGGACCGATGTTCCAGACGCCGGACGAGATCGCAAGGCTGGCGGTGCAGCACGATGTCGACATCATCGGCGCCTCCTCTTTAGCCGCCGGGCATCTGACGCTCATCCCCGAGCTCAAGGACGCGCTGAAGAAGCTCGGCCATGGCGACATGCTGATCGTCGCCGGCGGCGTTATCCCGCCGCAGGATTATGACGCAGTGCTGGAAGCGGGAGCGGCGGAGATTTTCCCGCCGGGCACGGTTATCCCGGAGGCGGCGAACCGGCTTATGGATCGGTTGCTGGCCAATTAAGCGACGTTATAATCCTTGTTGCAACATTCGACAAATACGTTATAATCGGTGTTGCAACAGGATGTTTCATCATGAACACCACTATTCGCAAAATCGGTAATTCCGATGGCCTGATCCTGCCGAAAGAACTCCTCGATAGGTTGAATCTGAGGACAGGCGACAATGTCGTCGTCGTTCAAGATGGTCAGGAACTTCGCGTGCGCCGCCTTGAGGACTCCGCGGAAGAGTTTGAGCGCAAGATGAAGATCGCACGCGAGCGGATGAAGAAGTACGAGGTAGCCTATCGCGCGCTCGCGAAATGACCGAGCATCATTCGCGAGAGTTCATCGAGGCGATGCATGCCGAGCAGTTACGCCTTCACGGCGGTGCTTCGGGAATCCGCGATGAAGGCATGCTGGAGTCGGCACTCGCTCGCCCGCCGCAGAAGGAGAACTACGGCGCGCCGGATCTTTGTGAACTCGCGGCAGCCTATCTCTTCGGCATCGCGAAGAACCACCCTTTCGTTGATGGCGACAAACGTACCGCCTTTGCCGCCGCCGACTTATTTCTCTATTTCAACGGGTTAAGCGTCGAAGCCGGGCAGGAGGAGATCATCCAACTGGTGATGATGGTTGCCGCCGGTGAGATCGACGAGATTGGTGCCGCCGCTTTCTTCCGCGACCATGTCGTCAAGCTTGAAGACTAATTCTCGGCCTTGTCCGAGAGCTTGACGATCTCCCATTCCTTGCCATTCACAGCGGCTACATCACCGACCTTCTTGCCGAACAGCGCCAAAGCCATCGGCGAGACGTGGGAAATCGAGCCCTTGGACGGATCGGCCTCGTCCTCGCCGACGATGCGCCAATGCACCTTCTTGCCGTCGTCGCCCTCCAGCGTGACGCCCATGCCGAAGCGCACCACGTCGCTGCCGGGTTCCGGCACCGAAAGCTCGGCGTTCTCGCGCCGCGCGGTCCAGTAGCGCAGGTCGCGAGAAACCACCGCGATGCGCTCGCGGTCGCCCTTCCTTTCGGCCTTGGCAAGTATGTCGCGCAGCTCGGCCAGATTATCCTCGATCATCGCGAGGCCGCGCTCCGTCACCAGATTGCGGTGCGTGCTGACTGGACGTTCGCCGACGCCGGCAATGGCGTTTTCGCTGTCTTCTTCGCGCGTGAAAGCTCTGCTCATGCGGTGAACTTAGGCTTGGCGAGGCGACTGCACAAGCGGTTTGCCGATGAGCCCGCCTTGGCACGATTCCTGCGACGGACAGGGCGAAATCCTAGGACCTGTGCCGATGTTGAACAGACGAACGCTGCTTGCCCAGACCGCAGGCCTTGCCGTCGCCGGCCTCTTCGCCGGCAAGGCATCGGCGAAGACGCTGCCGGGTATCGAGATGGCCGCGATGCGCGGCTCGATCAACGCCACCGAGGTCGGCGTGCAACCGGGCGCGGTCGACGACCAGAGCAAGGCTTTCGCCAAGCTGCTCGCCGAAGCCAGCGACCGCGACCAGCCGGTATTCCTGCCGCCCGGTACCTATCTCATCTCAAACCTCAAGCTGCCCGCCCGCGTGCGGCTGTCGGGCGTGCCCGGCGCGACGCGCATCGTCTATGGCGGCAACGGCCATCTGATGATGGCCGAACAGGCCGAGCATATTGAGCTCAGCGGGCTGGTGCTCGACGGCGCCAACCGCTGGCTCGCCGACTACACGCAAGGGCTGCTGGATCTGCGCCGC
Organism: Mesorhizobium australafricanum; assembly: GCF_033977265.1. NCBI lineage: Bacteria > Pseudomonadati > Pseudomonadota > Alphaproteobacteria > Hyphomicrobiales > Phyllobacteriaceae > Mesorhizobium > Mesorhizobium australafricanum. The sequence goes on from NZ_JAVIIT010000002.1 coordinate 120,732, forward strand.
GTCGCCCATCTCGTCATCGACAATTGCCAGGTGACCGGCAGCGGCAAGAACGGGCTGGCGCTCGAGCATGCCGTCGGCCGTGTCGGCCGTTCCGATATCTCGGGGGCGGCGGATGCCGGCATCTATTCGGTCGAGGCCGGCGGCATGGAGATTTCAGGCAACACCGTATCCGATTGCGCCAATGGCGGCATCCTCGTGCATCGCTGGCAGGCGGCGGAGGACGGCACCATCGTCAGCGGCAATCGCGTCCAGCGCATCGGCGCGCGGAGCGGCGGCACGGGCCAGAACGGCAACGGCATCAACGCCTTCCGCGCCGGCAATGTGATCATCTCGGGCAATGTCGTCTCCGACTGCGCCTTCACCGCGGTCCGCGCCAACAGTTCCAGCAACCTGCAGATCACCGGCAACACCTGCTCGCGATCGGGCGAAACCGGGATCTATTCGGAATTCTCCTTCGAAGGCGCGATCCTCAGCAACAATCTGGTCGACGGCGCCGCCAACGGTATCTCGATCGTCAACTTCAACGAAGGCGGTCGCATGGCGGTCTGCTCGAACAACATCGTGCGCAACCTCTCGACGACCGGCCCATACACCGCCGATCCGCCGGGCTTCGGCGTCGGCATCAGCGCCGAGGCAGATACGACGGTCTGCGGCAACGTCGTCGAGAACGCGCCGCTCTACGGCATGCAGCTTGGCTGGGGGCCGTATCTGCGCAATGTCGTGGCGACGGGAAATATCATACGCCAGGCAGGCACCGGCATTGTCGTTTCGGTCGTCGAAGGTTCAGGCACCGCGGTCATCTCGGACAATGTCATCGACGGCGCAAAAAACGGTGCCATTATCGGCCAGCGCTGGGCCGATCCGGTAACGGGCGATCTCGCCAAATCAAGCGATACCGGCTACGCGCATCTGACCGTCGAGCGAAACAAGGTGAGCTAGAGCATTTTGCAGCCAAGCGGAATCGCTGGGCGTCGCACAAATGCGGCTAAAACAAAGAGATAGTGCGGTTCGCCGTGAAACGGTGAAACGCTCTAGGCCGCAGCCACGATAATGTGTGCCTGGATCTTGGCGGCAACCTCGCCGCTGCCATGTCTGTCGGCGATCACGGATTCGGCGTAGTCGGTTGCGGCTTCAAGCTTTTCCGGATCCCGGGCCTCGATCTCGTTGCGAAGCAGGGTTCCCTGACAATAGGCAACGGCTGGAACACGCGGCGAGGATGCGCGGCTCTGCTCGGCTCTCGTCTCGATGGCCACATCGGCGAACCCGGCGACCTCTAGATCGCTGCGGATCAGCGCCTTGTCGTGGTAGCCATGCGGCGTGCGCGCCAGGAAACGCGGCGGATCGCGCGGGAAAATGCTGGCGAGAGCATTCGTCACGTCGTCGGCGAATATATTCTCCTCGATGCGATCCCAGACGCTGAACAGGAAATGTCCGCCGGGCCTCAGGACCCGCTTTGCCTCGCGATAGGCAGCGGAGCGGTCGGGAAAGAACATTGCGCCGAACTGACAGCAGACGAGGTCGAAGGCGCCATCGGCGAATGGCAGCTTCAGGGCATCAGCTTGGCGCCATGTTATGCGGCTGTCGGGACCCTGGCGCGAAGCCGCATAGTCGAGCATCGGCTGGTTGAGGTCGGTTACCGTGTAGCTCGCGCCCGGAGAGAGTTTCGGCGCCAGGGCGCGGGTGACGGCCCCGGTGCCCGCGGCTGTTTCCAAGACGGCGACGGGTGATAAAGACGCCACCCGCCGTGCGGTCTCCGTGGCATAGGCCTCGAAAATCAACGGCACCATATGGCGATCGTAGTTTTCCGGGATCGACCCGGCAAACACCTTGTCCGCTTCCAGCATGGCTACCCACCGTCTGTTCAATGGTGGGGAGATTAGCACACAATCTTTTGTCTTGGTTCACCCGCACGGCAGATGCGCGTCGGTGAGCCGTCGCGCTAGTTGAGCGCCGCCGTCGGCCGCAGCAAGCCGACCTTGGCGCCGACGCGGCTTTCGATTGCGGGACGGGCAAGTTCGGTAAGCTTTGCCGCAAGCGCCTCATCGCCGCGCAGCAGCTTTGCCAGCACCGCGGCGATCATCACCTCCGCCGCCCTGCCGGCGCCGTCATCGCATTTCAAGGCGATGCCGAGGCCAAGTCCGGGCAATGCCGCGCAATAGACGCCTTCTGCGCCGGTCTTGACGAAGATGCGGCCGGGCGCGGCCTGCATCAGCGCGACATCGGCCTTGCCGGTGCCGGCGACGAGAAACGGTTCGGCCATGCAGGCCGAAAGCAGCCGCTTCGCCGCCTTGGCGCGTTCGGGCGAAAAGCCCCTGCCCGTCGCCATGCGGGCAAAGCCCCGCGCGAAGCTCTTCAACGGCACGGCATAGGTGGGGATCGAGCAACCGTCGGTGCCGCAATGGTCGACGTCATGTGCCGCGCCTGTCACGGATTGCATCGCATCACGCACCATCTCCTGCAGCGCATGGCCGGCCTTGACATAGCCACCGTGGGAAATGCCGGCGTGGACGCAGGTGCAAAGGAAGCCGGAATGCTTGCCGGAGCAGTTGTTGTGGAAAGCGTTGGGCACGCCGCCGGCGCGGGCGAGCGCGATGGTCGCATCGTGGCTCGAGGGCCAGTGCGCGCCGCATTCCAGTGCTTTTCTGTCGAGCCCCGCCTTGGCGAGCATCGCCGTGGCCAATTCGACATGCGCCGGCTCGCCCGAATGCGAGGCGCAGGCCAGCGCCAGTTCGCGATTGCCGAAGCCATAGGCCTCGGCAGCCCCCGATTCGACCAGCGGCAGCGCCTGGATTGCCTTCACCGCGGAGCGTGGGAATACCGGGCGATCCGCATCGCCGATCTCAAGGACAGGCTTGCCGTCGGCGTCGAAGACGGAAACGGCGCCGCGGTGCGCGCTTTCGACCACCGCGCCGCGTGTGACTTCGACCAGAACCGGATTTGTCATGCTGCCTCCCCGCACGCGCGCGCCCAAGCGTGCGCCGCTTTAAATGCGGGCCGCTTCTAGCGAATCCTGTCGAGAATGGAAACGTAATTGGCTACCGCCGCGCCACCCATGTTGAAGATGCCGCCGAGCTTTGCGCCTGGCACCTGGATGCCGCCGGCTTCGCCGGTCAACTGCATGGCGGTGAGCACATGCATCGAGACGCCGGTAGCGCCGATCGGGTGACCCTTGGCCTTCAGGCCGCCGGACGGATTGACCGGCAGGCGGCCGTCCTTGGCCGTCGTGCCATCCAATGCCAGCCTGGCGCCCTCGCCGGGCTTGGCCAGACCCATCGCCTCATATTCGATCAATTCGGCAATGGTGAAGCAGTCATGCGTCTCGACGAAGGAAAGATCGTCGAGCGTCACGCCGGCCTTTTTCAGCGCTTGCTCCCAGGCGCGCTCGCAGCCTTCGAAGGAAAGGATGTCGCGCTTCGACATCGGCAGAAAATCCTGGACATGCTCGTTGGCGCGGAAGGTGACGGCACGGCGCATCTTCAGCGCAGTCGCGGTGTCGGTGAGCACAAGTGCGGCGGCGCCATCCGAGACCAGCGAGCAATCGGTGCGCTTCAGCGGACCGGCGACGAACGGGTTCTTCTCGCTTTCCTGGCGGCAGAACTCGTAGCCGAAATCCTTGCGCAGCTGGGCATAGGGATTGTCGACGCCGTTCTTGTGGTTCTTGGCGGCGATCATGGCGAGCGCGTCGGACTGGTCGCCATAGCGCTGGAAATAGGCCTGCGCGATCTTGCCGAAGACGCCGGCAAAGCCGGCCGGCGTGTCGCCATCCTCGGGCAGATAAGACGCCTTGAGCAGGTTCTTGCCGATCTCAGGACCGGGCGTGGTCGTCATCTGCTCGGCGCCGACCACCAGCACGATGCGGGCGGCGTTGGCATCGATGGCGCGGATGCCTTGCCTGACGGCAGCCGAGCCGGTGGCGCAGGCGTTCTCGACGCGCGTCGCCGGCTTGAAGCGCAGCCGGTCATCGGCCTGCAGCACGAGGCTCGCGGTGAAATCCTGCGGCGAGAAGCCGGCGTTGAAATGGCCGAGCACGATCTCGTCGACATCGTCCGGACCGATGCCGGCATGGTCGAGCGCCTCGACGGCAACCTTGGTGATCAAGCCCTCCAGCGTCTCGCCTTCGAGCTTGCCGAAGCGCGAATGCGCCCAGCCGACGATGCATGCGGTCATAACAGCCTCCATTTGCCGCCGAGCCTAGCGTATGTTGATCTTCAGGTGATGCCGGCCTGCGAATGGCGCTTTCCTGCGCTTCCGGTGCTCACGTACTGAAGTACGCTCCGCTCCGGTTCTCGAAAATTGCCACTCTCGGCGCGGCCTGACCTGAACCTCGACACACGCTAGCACGTCTTGGTCGCGGCTCGCGATTCAATATTGTTCAACAGTGAACCGTTTTCCAGCCCATGGCATGGGCCAGAGCCACAGGATCGGTTGATCCGGGTGTCGATTTTTTGTTGATTGATGCGTCAATAAAAAATAATCTGCCGTCAAACCGGATCCCCAAAATGCCGAAAATCGGAATGGAGCCAGTGCGCCGCAGGGCGCTGATCGACGCGACGATCTCGGCGATCGGCGAGCGCGGATCGCTGGACGTGACGATGTCGGAGATCGCCGGCCGCGCCGGCGTGTCGTCGGCATTGGCGCATCACTATTTCGGCGCCAAGGACGAGCTGCTGTTCGCGACGATGCGGCACATCCTGGCCGAGCTCAACACCGACACAAGGCGCGCGTTCGGCCTTGCCATCACGCCGCGCCAGCGCGTCTCGGCCGTCGTTGCCGTCAGCTTCTCCGACGCCCAGTTCCAGCCTCAGATCATCGCCGCCTGGCTCGCCTTCTATGTCGAAGCGCAGAAGTCCTCCGACCTGCGGCGGCTGCTGCGCATCTATGCGCGGCGGCTGCATTCCAACCTGATGAGCGGCCTGACCGGTATCCTGCCGAAGACCCAGGCCGACCGCGTCGCGGAGGCGACCGCGGCGCTTATCGACGGGCTCTATATCCGCCGTGCGCTGAAGGACGGGGTGCCCGACGCGCAGACCGCGATCGCGCTCGTCGAGGATTATCTCGAAACCAAGCTCAATGGACGGAGCCTGCCTTGACCACCCGGCGACCCAATTTCCTGATCGTCATGGTCGATCAGCTCAACGGCACGCTGTTCCCCGATGGACCAGCCGACTTCCTGCATACGCCGCATCTGAAGGCGCTCGCCGCCCGCTCGGCGCGCTTTGCCAACAACTACACAGCCTCGCCGCTCTGCGCGCCCGGCCGGGCTTCCTTCATGAGCGGTCAGTTGCCGTCGCGAACGGGAGTCTATGACAACGCCGCCGAGTTCGTTTCCTCGATCCCGACCTTCGCCCATCACCTGCGCGGCGCCGGCTACTACACCTGCCTGTCCGGCAAGATGCATTTCGTCGGACCGGACCAGTTGCACGGTTTCGAGGAGCGACTGACCACCGACATCTATCCCGCCGATTTCGGCTGGACGCCGGACTATCGCAAGCCTGGCGAGCGCATCGACTGGTGGTACCACAATCTGGGTTCGGTCACCGGCGCCGGCGTCGCCGAGACCACCAACCAGATGGAGTATGACGACGAGGTCGTGTTCCTGGCCACGCAGAAGCTCTACCAGCTGTCCCGCGAACAGGACGACGCGAGCCGGCGGCCCTGGTGCCTCACCGTCTCGCTGTCACACCCGCACGACCCCTATGTCGCGCGCAAGCAGTATTGGGACCTCTATGAGCACTGCCAGGCGCTGGACCCGGAGACCGGGTTCATTGCGCATGACGAGCAGGACACGCATTCGCAACGGCTCTACCACGCCAGCGACTATCAATCCTTCGAGATCACGCCTGAACAGGTGCGCCGTTCGCGGCGCGGCTATTTCGCCAACATTTCCTATGTCGACGACAAGCTCGGCGAGTTGCTGGACGTTCTCGGGCGCACGCGCATGCTCGACGACACGGTCATCCTGTTCTGTTCGGATCATGGCGACATGCTCGGCGAGCGGGGTCTGTGGTTCAAGATGAGCTTCTTCGAGGGTTCCGTGCGCGTGCCGCTGATGATCGCGGGCAAGGGCATGCCGACAGGCCTCATCGAGGCACCGGTTTCCAATCTCGATGTGACGCCGACGCTGTGCGATCTCGCCGGCATCGACATCGCGGCGATCGCGCCGTGGACGGACGGCCAGTCGCTGCTGCCGTTGCTCGACGGCAAGGCGCGCACCGCGCCGGTGTTGATCGAGTATGCAGCCGAAGGCTCGTATGCACCGCTGGTCGCGATCCGCGACGGCAAATACAAATTCGTCCATTGCGAACTCGACCCGCCACAGCTGTTCGATCTCGAAGCAGATCCGCTCGAGCGCGACAACCTCGCCGACGACCCGGCGAACGCTGCTTTGGTCGCGAGGTTCATAGGCAAGGTCAGGGCACGCTGGGACATGGCGGCTCTCGACGCCGCCGTGCGCGAGAGCCAGGCTCGCCGCTGGGTCGTCTACCGGGCGCTGCGCAACGGCGCCTACTACCCGTGGGATTTTCAGCCACTGCAGAAGGCGTCGGAGCGCTACATGCGCAACCACATGAACCTCGACAATCTCGAAGAGAGCAAACGGTATCCGAGAGGCGAATGATGGCAGACGTTCTTGTTCCTACCCTCGATCACCTGAAACAGGCCTATGCCGTCACCTCGACGGCCACGCAGGTGACGCCACTGCTGGAGTCGGCGGCGCTCGCCCGGGAGACCGGTGCTGCGCGCGTCTTCGTCAAGCCGGAGTCGCTGCAATGGGCCGGATCCTTCAAGGTGCGCGGCGCCTATTGGCGGCTGAACCGGCTGTCGCCGGATGACGCGAAAAAGGGCGTGGTGGCCTATTCCTCCGGCAATTTCGCGCAAGGCCTCGCCGCCGCGGGCCAGGCGCTGGGTATTCCAGTCACCATCGTCATGCCGATCGACGCGCCAGCCGCCAAGCGCGATGCCACCGCCGGTTACGGCGCGCGGGTGGTGCTGACCGATCATGGCGATCGCGCCCGTGAGGAGGTCGCCGCCGCCAAGGCGCGCGAGATCGCCGAGACCGAGCAAATCACCCTGCTCCATCCCTTCGACGATCCCGAGATCGTCGCCGGCCAGGCCGGCGCCGGGCTGGAAGCGCTCGACCAACTGGCAGCGAAGAAGGCGCATGCCGACCTGGTGTTCTGCTCGGTCGGCGGCGGCGGGCTGATCGGCGGCGTCTCGCTCGCCTTCCACTATCTGTCGCCAAAGACCAAGATCATCGCCGTCGAACCGGAGGGTTTCAACGGCATGGGCTCGTCTCTGGCGCATGGCGCCATCGAGACGATGCCGATCGGACCGAAATCGATCTGCGACGGCCTGATGGCGCGCAAGCCCGGCAACGCGCCCTTCGCGGCGGTGAGTGCCGCAGGCGTCCGCGGCGTCACCGTCGACGATACCTCGGTGCGGCGTGCAATGAAGATCGCGTTCGAGCGCATGAAGCTGGTGCTGGAGCCCTCGGGCGCGGCATCGCTGGCGGCGCTGCTCGGCGGCAAGGTGGATGTGAAGGACAAAACCGTCCTCGTGGTTGCAACCGGCGGCAATGTCTCGCTCGCCGATTTTATGGCGCATATGAACAATGCTTGAAGCGGATTTCGTCATCATCGGCTCCGGCTCCGCCGGCTCGGCCATGGCCTACCGGCTGTCGGAAGACGGCAAGCACTCGGTGATCGTCATCGAGTTCGGCGGCACCGATATGGGGCCGCTGATCCAGATGCCGTCCGCGCTGTCGATCCCGCTCAACATGAGCCTCTACGACTGGGGTTTTGCCAGCGAGCCCGAGCCGCATCTTGGCGGCCGCGTGCTTGCCACCCCGCGCGGCAAGGTGGTCGGCGGCTCCTCCTCGATCAACGGCATGGTCTATGTGCGCGGCCACGCGCATGACTTCGACCACTGGGCCGAACAGGGCGCTGCCGGCTGGAGCTTTGCCGACGTGCTCCCCTATTTCAAGCGCATGGAAGATTCCGACGGCGGCGAGGATGGCTGGCGGGGCAAAAGCGGGCCGCTGCATGTGCAGCGCGGCACGCGGAAAAATCCGCTCTACGGCGCCTTCGTCGAGGCGGGACGCCAGGCCGGGTTCGAACTCACCGACGACTATAATGGAGCGAAGCAGGAAGGCTTCGGGCCGATGGAGCAGACCATTCTGGGCGGCCGCCGCTGGTCGGCGGCTAATGCCTATCTCAGGCCGGCTCTCAAACGCAAGAATGTCAGCCTGCTCAAGGGTTTCGCCCGGCGCGTGGTGATCGAGAATCAACGCGCCGTCGGCGTCGAGATCGAAGCTGATAAAAAGATTCAGGTCGTTAAGGCGCGGCGTGAGGTGATCGTCGCGGCATCGTCGATCAATTCGCCGAAGATCCTGATGCTGTCCGGCATCGGCCCCGGCGCGCATCTCAAGGAAAACGGCATTCAAGTGGTCGCCGACCGGCCGGGCGTCGGCGCCAACCTGCAGGACCATCTGGAGCTCTACATCCAGCAGGAAGCCACCAAGCCGATCACGCTGAACTCGGTGCTCAATCCGTTCTCCAAGGCGTTGATCGGCGCGCAGTGGCTGTTCTTCAAGACCGGGCTTGGCGCCACCAACCATTTCGAGGCGGCGGCCTTCGTGCGCTCGCAGGCCGGCGTCGACTATCCCGATATCCAGTATCACTTCATCCCCGCGGCGGTGCGCTATGACGGCAAGGCGGCGGCGAAGTCGCATGGCTTCCAGGCGCATGTCGGGCCGATGCGCTCGAAGTCGCGCGGCTCGGTGACGCTGCGCTCGCCCGACGCGCGCGCCAAGCCGGTGATCCGCTTCAACTATATGTCGCATCCGGACGACTGGAGCGAGTTCCGCCACTGCATCCGGCTGACGCGCGAGATTTTTGGCCAGAAGGCCTTCGACGGCTTTCGCGGCAAGGAGATTTCGCCGGGCAGCCACGTGCAATCGGACGACGAGCTCGACGCCTTCATCCGCGACCACGCAGAGAGCGCCTACCATCCTTGCGGCACCTGCAGGATGGGCCGCGCCGACGATCCGACCGCCGTCGTCGATCCGGAATGCCGGGTGATCGGTGTCGAGGGCCTGCGCGTCGCCGACTCCTCGATCTTCCCGCGGGTGACCAACGGCAACCTCAACGCGCCCTCGATCATGACCGGCGAGAAGGCTTCCGACCACATCCTCGGCCGCTCGCCGCTGGCGCCATCCAACCAGGAACCCTGGATCAATCCGCGCTGGCAGGTGGCGGACCGATAGGGCATTGTCGGACAAATCGCCCGCTCGGCAAACAGATCTGGAGAAAGCCATGCGCGCCCAGCCAACGGCATCGCATTATGTCAACGGCCGCTACATCGAGGATGAAGGCGGCGCGCCGCTGCCGGTGATCTATCCGGCGACTGGCGAGACCATTGCCACGCTGCATGCGGCGACGCCGAACGTGCTGGAGCTCGCCATCGAAGCGGCACGCGCCGCGCAGCCGGCCTGGGCAAGGCTGAAGCCGGTCGAGCGCGGCCGCATCCTGCGCCGCGCCGCCGACATTCTTCGCGCCCGCAATGCCGATCTCGCCCGCATCGAGACGCTCGATACGGGCAAGGCGATTCAGGAGACATTGGTGGCGGATGCGCCTTCGGCCGCCGACTGCCTCGAATATTTCGCCGGCGCAGTCGCCGCCTTCAACGGCGAGATGATCGATCTCGGCGGACCCTTCGCCTACACGCGGCGGGAGCCGCTCGGCGTCTGTGTCGGCATCGGCGCCTGGAACTATCCGATCCAGATCGCCGGCTGGAAGTCGGCGCCGGCTTTAGCCATGGGCAATGCCATGGTGTTCAAGCCGTCGGAGAACACGCCGCTTTCGGCCCTGGCGCTGGCCGAGATCTACAGCGAAGCAGGTTTGCCCGATGGCCTGTTCAACGTCGTGCAGGGCTATGGCGATGTCGGCGCCGGTCTCGTCGGCCACGATGTCGTGGCAAAAGTCTCGGTGACCGGCTCGGTGCCGACCGGCCGCAAGGTGCTGTCGCTTGCCGGCTCGAAGATGAAGCACGCGACGATGGAACTCGGCGGCAAGTCGCCGCTCATCGTCTTCGACGACGCCGATCTCGAAAACGCCATCGGCGGCGCCATGCTCGGCAACTTTTACTCCAGCGGCCAGATCTGCTCCAACGGCACGCGCGTCTTCGTGCAGAAGGGCTTGCATGACCGCTTCGTCGAGCGGCTGGTCGAGCGCACTAAGAAAATCCGCATCGGCGATCCGCTCGATCCGGAAACGCAGATGGGGCCGCTGGTCAACAAGGCGCAGCAGGAGAAGGTCGTCTCCTACATCGAAGCCGGCCAGCAGGACGGCGCGAGCCTCGCCTGCGGCGGCAACGTGCCGTCGCTGCAGGGGTTCGAGGGCGGCTTCTTCATCGAGCCGACGGTGTTCACCGGCGTCACTGACGGGATGCGGATCGCGCGCGAGGAGATTTTCGGACCGGTGATGAGCGTGCTCAAATTCGACGGCGAGGACGAGGTGATCGAGCGCGCCAACGACACCGAGTTCGGGCTCGCGGCCGGCGTGTTCACGCGCGACCTGTCGCGCGCGCACCGCGTGATCGCCGAGTTGCAGGCCGGCACCTGCTGGATCAACGCCTATAATCTGACGCCGGTGGAAATGCCCTTCGGCGGCGTCAAGCAGTCCGGCATCGGCCGCGAGAACTCGCTTGCGGCGCTGGCGCATTACTCGCAGCTGAAGGCGGTTTATGTCGAGACGGGGGATGTCGCGGCGCCCTACTGAGCGATTGGCGGTTGGCGAAAGCGGTCGTGACATCTGATCTCCCCCCTTGCGGGGGAGACGGCCGGCAGGCCAGAGGGGGGTGTGAAGGATCGCTGACCTCCGGTCTGATCCGTTCATCCGATATGGGTGGTGATCATGGCTATGCTGAGATGTCGGCGGGACAGCACCCCCCTCTGCCCTGCCGGGCATCTCCCCCGCAAGGGGGGAGATCGGCAGCTTCAGCGTCGCCCGCTACCCCTCACCCCATCCCCGCCGTCCCGTCCAGATACTGAGTCAACGCATAGACCAGATGGTAGAAGATGCTGGCGGGCACCTCCGTCGCCAGTGAGCGGCCGCGCTCGTCGATGCGGTCGATCCACAGGCCGAGCGGCGCCGGGTCGATGTGCCAGCGGAACAGGCGGCCGACGCGCGCCTCGATCTCGGGCTTGAGGTCCGGCCCGCCCGAGCCGTCGAGCGCGATCGCCGCCTTGATCGCCTCGGCTTGCGGCCAGCTTCGCGAGACCGTGTCGAGCGGCAGGCCTTGGCGCGAGACGGCACCATAGGCGAGGCCGGTGGCGCGGTTGAGGCCGTTGGCAATGGCCGAGGCATAGAGCTTGCGGGCGAACGCGGTGAGTTCGCCCTGGCCGCTGCGGGCGGCGAAATCGACCAGCAGCGAGGCCCATTCGAAATGATGGCCGGGCTCGGTCCAGGTCCCCTTCTCGCCCGCCGCCGGCTTCCAGCCTTCATCGAAATATTCGCCGAGCGTCCAGCTCTCGGGATCGAAGAAATGACTGCGGAAGAGGTCGATGATGCGTGCCGCGCGGCGCAGATAGGCGCGCTCGCCCGTCGCCTTGTGCCAGGCGAGAAAGGCCTCGAGCAGATGCATATGCGGGTTGGAGCGCCGCTCGCCTGCACCGTCCGAAGTTTCGAGGAAGCCGGTCATGCGCATGTCCTCGAGATGGGCATCGAGGAAGGCGAAGGTTTCCTCGCCCAGCCGTAAGGCGTCGGGATGACCAGACATATGAGCGTGCGCCAGCGCCAGAAGCACGCAGGAATGGTCGTAGGCGTCCTCGACCGGATCGGCCACCGAGCCGTCGATGTTGAGCGTGCGCACCCAGCCGCCGCGGTCGGTGCGGCCCTGACCCGCCATGAAGTCGATGCCGTGCGCGATCAGCCGGTCCGCCGGACCGTCCCAGCCGCGCTCCTTGGCGACCGCGAAGGCATAGACCTGGCGCGCCTGCGTGCGCATCCGCTTGGGTTTCATCAACGGCGCGGCATCGAAGCCGAGCGCCTCGTGGAACCCGCCATAGTGCTCGTCAACGCCCCACGTCGACCACAGCGGTAGCGTCTCCTCGAACAGCCAGTGGCGCACGCGCCGCCGCCAGGCGCCGCTCTCGATGACGCGGTCATGCGCCGGCGTGAACCTCGTCTCCAGCCGGCCGGATTTCTCCAGCTGCTCGACGATCTTCTTGACGTGCTGGCTGTGGCTGACCGGGGCGACGAAGGTGGCGTCGGCTGTGGAGACGATGGCGACGTCCTTCATGCCGATCGCCGACAGCAGGCGACCGTCGCCGCGGATATAGGAGTTCTCGCAATCGATGGCGACGACATCGCCGAGGATGACATTGCCGTCCTTGTCGGACGGTCCGACATCGAGCAGTGACTGCCAGGAGCCGAGGTCGTTCCAGCGGAAACCGGCGGGCACCATGGCGATATCCTTCGCGCGTTCCATGATGGCGTAGTCGATCGAGGTCGACGGGATCGCGGAATAGAGTTCCAGCGGCATATAGAGGCCCGAAAGATCGCTGGTTGACGCCTTGTAGGCGGCCTCGGTCGCCTGCCAGATCCTTGGCTCGAAGGCGGCGAATGCGTCGCGCATGGCACCGGCCCGGAACAGGAAGATGCCCGTGTTCCAGTAGAAACTGCCGGCCTCGAGATAGGTCTGCGCGGTGGCGAGATCGGGTTTCTCGACAAAGCGCGAGACATCGAAAACGCCGTTCCTGTCGGCTCCGACCTCGATATAGCCGTAGCCGGTCTCGGGCTGAGTAGGCTTGAGGCCGAACACCACGAGACGGCCGGCATTTGCCGCGGCCGCGCCCGCCTCGATGCTTTGCCAGAACTGACCAGTTGTCGATATCTCGTGATCTGACGGCACCACCAGCACCAGTTCATCGCCGAATTCGGAAAGCGCGCGCAGGCTGGCCAGTGCCACGGCGGCAGCCGTGTTGCGCCCGGTCGGCTCGAACAGCGGCCCCCCGCCGGCAAGATCGATACCGGCAAGGTCGGCATGCACACGCTCGGCATGGCGCTCGGAGGCAATGAGAAAGATCGGCGTGTCGCCCTTCGGCCGCGCCGCCAGCCGGCGCAAGGTCTTTGCCAGCATCGAACCGTCGCCGGAAAAATCATGGAACTGCTTGGGATTGTCCTCGCGCGATAATGGCCACAGCCGCGAGCCGACACCGCCGCTCATGACGAAACTAACGATGCGCTGGTTCATTAGGTCCTGTGCTCGGAGTTGATGGGCAAGCGGCCGCCGGACATGCCTTTAACCGCTGTTGAGCCGATTGGAAATCCGCTCGGCCGCCAGATCGATGAACGCCTTGACCAGCGGCGAAAGATGCCGGCTGCTCGGGTAAAGCACATAGAGGCCGCCGGCCGGCGTGGTGTAATCTCCTAGAACACGGCGCAGCCGGCCCTCGCGTATGAGCGTGTCCGCCATCGCGTGCGGCATCTGGGCGATGCCGTAGCCCGCGATTGCCGCGGCAACCACCGCCTGCATCTCGTTGGCGGCAAAGCGTCCCGCCACGGTGACCGCCTCCTCGCCATCCGGCCCCTCCAGCACCCAATGGGCACCGACAGTCGAAGGACCGGCAATGACGCAGTGATGATGAGCCAGCTCCGCCGGCATTTCAGGCGTTCCATGGCGCAAGAGATAATCCGGACTGGCGCAGAGCAGGCGATGCGTCGAGCCGAGCTTGCGCGCGATCAGCGTCGAATCCTGAAGAACGCCGGTGCGAAAAGCGAGATCGATACCGTCCTCGACAAGGTTGAGCTTGTCGTCCGTAAGGCGCAACTCGACCTTGGTCTTCGGATACATCGCCAGGAACTCGACCACGGCACGGTTGAGGAAATAGGCGCCGAAGCCGACGGGAGCGGAAATGCGGATCGTGCCTGTCGGTTCCGCCCTTGCCTCGGCAAGCTGCTGATTCGCCTCCTCGATCGCCCGCAGCGCCTGGCTGCTCCGCTCGTAATAGAGACGGCCGGCATCGGTCATGTTGAGGCTGCGCGTCGTGCGCTGCAACAGGCGCACCCCGACCTCGCGCTCGAGTGCGGCGACACGGCGGCTGACCGTCGTCTTGGGCATGGCGAGCAAGCGCGCGGCAGCGGTGAAGCTGCCAGCCTCGACCACGCGGGCGAATACGACAATATCGTTGAGATCGAACATTGTATCCACGCATGGGACAAAGTTTTTCAATTATAGGCAATTATGCATCAATTCGACAATGCCTAACTTTGCTCCACCAACAGCAAGGAGCAAATGAGATGACGATCAAAAGAGAAATTCTGGTGACCGGCGCCACGGGCCAGCAAGGCGGCGCGGTCGCGCGTGCCCTTCTTTCGAAGGGCCATAAGGTGAAGGCGTTGACACGCTCGCCGGACAGCAACGCAGCGCGGCAACTGGCGGCAGCCGGCGCGGAAATCGTGGCCGGCGATCTCTCCGACAAGGCTTCGATCACAAAGGCCGCGCGCGGTACCGACACGATGTTCCTGATGGGCACGGTGGCCGAGGCCGGGGTGGAAGAAGAAACCCGCCAAGGCATCCTCGCCGCCGACACGGCGAAGGCCGCCGGCGTCGGACATCTGATCTACTCGTCCGTCGCCGATGCGAACAAGAAGACCGGCATCCCGCATTTCGAAAGCAAGTACGGCGTCGAGCAGCATATCGAGCGGCTCGGCATCCCTTATACGATCAGCGCGCCGGTGGCGTTCATGGAGAACTTCGTCGCGCCGTGGTCGATCGGCGCGTTGAGCCAGGGCACGCATGCCTTCGCGGTGCCCGCCAAGCGCCAGCTGCAGCTGGTGGCGCTGGCCGATATCGGCGCCTTCGTCGCCGCACTTGCGGAGCGGCGCGAAAACGTCTTCGGCAAGCGCTTCGATTTTGCAGGCGACGAATTGTCGGGCGAGGACCAGGCGAAAATTTTGTCGCAGGCCATCGGCCGCCCGATCCGGTACCAGGAAATTCCGATCGCCGTCGCCCGCCAGCAGAGCGAGGATACGGCGCTGATGTTCGAGTGGTTCGATCGGGTCGGCTACGATGTCGATATCGCCGCCCTGCACAGGGAGTTCCCGGAGGTGCGCTGGCACAGATTCGCCGACTGGGCGAAAGCGTTCGACTGGAGCGTGCTCGGCCAGCCGGCCGCCTGAGCAAGGCGGGCGACGGAACCCAGAAGGAAGCTAATCGGCGAATCCAAAAGCAATGGTCCGCTGCCCATTCGACGCAGCGGACCAACGTGCTCAGCCGCAACGTTCAAGGTGCCAGCGGCAAAAGCCGACGAAATGCGACAGAAGTGCTGCCATTGGCGCTTGCAGGATCGAAGGGCGGCGGCTATAAGCCCGCGGTCTGGTCACGGAGTGTAGCGCAGTCTGGTAGCGCACCTCGTTCGGGACGAGGGGGTCGCAGGTTCAAATCCTGCCACTCCGACCAGAAAAAACAAGCACTTGGCTTTTCCCGAAATTGCTACCAGCCTGAATCAGGACTGCCGCTAGTCGTCGCCATAACTCGTGGGCAGATGGCGCTGTAGTTCCATCGCGTCGTGAAGAACGCGACCAATTCCGATGACATTAGGCGTCATCCGGTAGAGCAGGAAATGGCGAGGTCGCAGGACAATGCCATGTTCGGTCCGAGCGCGGTCCCGACTGTAGCGCAGGTGATAGCTGCGGGTCTTGTTTACCAACTCTGACCGGGCGATGCTGCCCAGCCGTTCGGGGTCGGTAGCTATGTCGCGCAGCGCCGCGATCAGCAACCGTTCGTAACGGGAACGCGCGATCTCGCCGAAATTGACTTCCGTGTGTGCGAGTATCTGGACGATGTCTTCTTTCGCGGCCGCGGAAAGCCGGTATAGGGCCATGGCCTTACAAGCCGGTTTTTTTCGCGCGTGCGCTTGCCAATTGTCCCAGGCCACTCATGAATTTTTCGAGGCCGTCTTCAGTAATATCCTCGAAACTACCTTGTTCGATGTCGTGGAAGCCGATGGCGGTCGCTTCCTTGAGTGCCGTGAGCTTCGCGGCTTCCCTCGCCTCGCGCTGCTCGACCAGCCGCAAGCCATCGCGCAACACCTCGCTGGCGTTCTGATAGCGCCCGGTTTTCACCAACCGATCGATCACCTCTTCGAGGTGTTCCGTCAGGACAACATTGCGCGTCGGCATCGCGATATCTGCTCCAATTTAACAGGGATGATATAAGAGCATGGCATATTATGCCAATGCTTACTATGGTCGGTCGGCACCGTCGTTCGGATGGGGCTGATCTTAGGAACCAGGAATAATTCGACAATGCTCGACAACAGGTTCTCACTTTGACCAAATGGCAACCCCAGCCCCGATTTCGGAATGCGCGGAACTGCGGGCCGGCGAAACAAGGTTGAGAGTATGAAGTTCACGCCGACTGCCATTTTAGCGATGACAGGTCTCCTGCTGTTCGCAGCGGGCTGTTCATCGACCGTGGCGTCAATCAATCCGGCCAAGTACGATAAGATGAGCTGTCAGGAGCTCAACAGCGAACTCGGCGACACCGCCACCGATATTTCGCGCACCGCAATCGCCCGCGGCAAGGTCGCCAACACAAGCGTGCCGAACTGGCTGCTCGGCGGCGAGCGTGTGAAGGCGGCGGTTGCCAATCGCGAAACGGCGAAGATCGAACGTTTGCAGCAACAGCAGCAGGCGATCGTCGCGATGCGAAAGCAAAGGTGCCCCTCCGCCCAGTGAGCTGGCCCCAATCGGGCTCGCCCGGCTTCACGCGCTCATGCGGAACTTTGTCGTATCGATCGCGGCGTTCATCAGCGTCTGCGTATAGGCTTCGCGCGGGCTGTCGAAGATTTCTTGCGTCGGACCTTCCTCGACGATCTTTCCCTGCTTCATGACGATGATGTAGTCGGCCATGGCGCGCACCACTGCGAGGTCGTGGCTGATGAAGAGGTAGGACAGTTCGTGGCGCGCCTGCAGCGCGCGCAGTAATTCGACGATCTGCTTCTGCACCGACCGATCGAGCGCCGAAGTCGGCTCGTCCAGCACCACCACTTTCGGCTTCAGGATCATGGCGCGGGCAATGGCGATGCGCTGGCGCTGTCCGCCTGAGAATTCATGCGGGTAGCGGTTGCGCGCATTGGGGTCGAGGCCGACCTCGCGCAGCGCTTCGACGGCGCGCTGGTCGCGCTGTTTGCCGGTCAACGAGGGTTCGTGCACCAAGAGGCCCTCGGTGATCACCTGGCCAATGGTCATGCGCGGCGACAGCGACCCGAACGGATCCTGGAAGACAAGCTGCAATTCGTGCCGCAGCGGCCGCATCGCCTGCCGGTCGGCATCGGATATGTCGCGGTCGCCGAAACGGATGACGCCGTCGCTCGGAAGGAGCCTGAGGAGCGCGCGACCAAGCGTCGACTTGCCTGAACCGGACTCGCCGACGATGCCGATCGTCTGGTTGCGCTTCAGCCGGATCGAGATCTTGTCCACCGCGCGCAGCATCAGCGGCTCGCCGCCAAGGAAGCCGCCGCCGATCTTGAAGACGACCTCGACGTTGCGACCTTCCAGAAGCACCGGCGAGTTGGCGGGCGGCGCCGCTTTGGCGCCCGTCGGTTCGGCCGCGAGCAGCATCTTGGTATAGGCATGCTGAGGATTGGCGAAGAGCGCTTCGGCCTCACCCTCCTCCACCACCTCGCCCTGGCGCATGACATAGACGCGGTCGGCGAAGCGGCGCACGATGCCGAGGTCGTGAGTGATGAAGACGATGGCCATGCCGAGCTTGCGCTGCAATTCGGCGAGCAGCATGAGGATCTGCGCCTGGATGGTGACGTCGAGCGCCGTCGTCGGCTCGTCGGCGATCAGGATGTCGGGATCGTTGGCCAAGGCCATGGCGATCATGACGCGCTGGCGCTGGCCGCCCGACATTTCGTGCGGATAGGATTTCATGCGCCGCTCGGGATCGGGGATGTGCACCAGCCTGAGCAGCTTCCGTGCTTCTTCCCGCGCGGCGGCAGCGGACAGCCCGCGATGCCGGCGGATCGGCTCCATCAGCTGGTTGCCGATGGTGTAGAGGGGATCGAGCGAGGTCATCGGCTCCTGGAAGATCATGCTGATCTTGCGGCCGCGCACCTTGTTGAGCTCGCTCTTCGACATGGTCAAAAGGTTCTTGCCGCGATAGTCGACCTGGCCGGTCGCATCGCCGTTAGAGGAGAGCAGGCTCATCGCCGCCATCATCGTCTGGCTCTTGCCGGAACCGGATTCGCCGACGACGGCGACCGTCTCGCCGGCATTGACCTTGATGTTGATACCTTTGACCGCCTCGACGGTGCCGTCGAGTGTCTGGAAACGGACGCGCAGGTCCTTGACGCTGAGGATCGTTTCGGAAGCCATGTCAGCGGTCCCCATCTTTATCGATCTTTCGGGTCGAGCGCGTCGCGCAGGCCGTCGCCGACGAAATTCAGCGCGAACAGCGTCGAGACGAGGAAGAAGGCCGGGTATAGAAGCAGCCAGTTGGCGTAGCCGATGTTCTTGGCGCCGACCGAGATCAGCACGCCCCAGCTGGTCATCGGCTCCTGCACGCCGAGACCGAGGAAGGAGAGGAAGCTCTCCAGGATGATGACCTGCGGCACCAGCAGCGTCATGTAGATGACCACCGGGCCGAGCAGGTTGGGGATGACATGGCGCAACAGGATGCCACGCTGGCCGACGCCCATGGCCTCGGCCGCCTGGACATATTCCTGCCGGCGGATCGACAGCGCCTGGCCGCGCACGATGCGGGCCATGTCGAGCCACAGCACCGCGCCGACCGCCAAAAACATCAGCACGAAGTTGCGGCCGAAGAACACCACCAGCATGATGACGAAGAAGATGAAGGGCAAGGAATAGAGCACGTCGACGATGCGCATCATCACCTCGTCGACCTTGCCGCCGGAAAAGCCCGCGGTCGCGCCGTAAATGACGCCGATGACGCCGGCGACGACGCCGGCAAGCAGGCCGATGGCTAAAGATATCCGTCCGGCCATCAGCGTGCGCGAGAGCAGGTCGCGGCCGGTGTTGTCGGTGCCGAAGAAGAAATATTGCTGCTTCACGGCCGAGCTCATCGTCACTTCGAGGCCATCGGCCGACTTGTTCTCGATCTTGGTGTCGTCGAAGGCGTCGGAGCGGTCGAGATAGCGGATGTTGCGGTCGTCGATCGGCTTGGTCGAGGTGACGGTGACGATGACGCGGTTGCCGTCCTGGTGCCATTCCTTGATGTCGACGCGCATACGCTTGATGGCGTCGGTGAGCGCGCCCTGGATCATGTCGGGCTTCGGATAGGGCGACATGCTCGGCGGCATGCGCACGTAATCACCATAGATGGTCGTGTATTCATGCGGCACGACCCATGGGCCGCAGATGCTGATGATGGCGACGAAGGCCAGGTAATAGAGGCTGAACATCGCGGCGCGGTTGCGCTTCAGGCGCGCCCAGGCATTGCCCCAGAGCGAGCGGCCGACGATGGGCTCGGGTACGGCGACGGCAAGATCAGTCATAGCGCACCCTCGGATCGACCACCGCGTAGAGAAGATCGACGATCAGGTTGAAGACGATGGTGAAGAGCGCGATCACCACCACGGTGCCCATGACCAGCGTGTAGTCGCGGTTGAGGGCTGCATCGACGAAGTAGCGGCCGACACCCGGAATGGAAAAGATGGTCTCGACGATGATCGAGCCGGTCAACAGCGCGGCCGCCGCCGGGCCGGTGAAGGAGACGATCGGCAGGACGGCGCCGCGCAGCGCGTGCTTGACCACCACCGACCAGTCGGACAGGCCGAGCGCGCGGGCGGTGCGGATATGGTGTGAGCGCAGGCTTTCGATCATCGAGCCGCGCATCAGGCGGGCGACGATGGCGATCTGCGGCAAGGCGAGCGTCAGCACCGGGCCGACCTTGTTGATGAAGGCGCCGTCGCCCCAGCCGCCGATCGGCAAAAGCTTCCAGGACAGCCCAAAGACGAGCTGGATCACCGGGGCGATGACGAAGGTCGGGATGGTGCTGCCGGCGGTGGCCAGCGCGATCACCGAATAATCAGCCAGCTTGTTCTGATTGAGCGCCGCGATCGTGCCGAGGACCGAACCGAGCAGCAGCGCCAGCAACAGTGCCGAGGTGCCGATCTGGATCGAGATCGGCAGGCCCTTGGCGAAGAGCTCGGTGACGGTGAAGTCCGGCAAATTGTAGCTTGGGCCGAAATTGCCGCGCAAAAGATTGCCGAGATAGTGGACATATTGCAGCCAGAGCGGATCGTTGAGGCCGAACTGGGCTTCGAGATTGGCCCTGATCTCGGGGCTCAAGCCCCTCTCCTGGTTGAACGGGCCGCCAGGCGCGACACGAATCAGGAAGAACGCCACCGTCACGATGACGAATAGCGTAGGGATGGCGGTCAACAACCGCCGAAAGACATAACGCAGCATCGGCGCCCCGCTTCAGCCAGGGCGACAGGCTCTCCAGTCGAAGATCCGTGGCGCGCTGGCATCTCTGATCTTCGCACCCGGCCCGACGAAATCAAATCCGACTTTCGGCCCGGCACGACGACAGACCGCGACCGCCGCCCGTAAGAAAAAGGGCGGCGGTACGGCCAAGGATTGATGTCAGTCCTTGGAGATGAAGCGGGACGGATGAATGTCCATCACGTTATCCGTGAAGCCATGCAGCTTCGAGGACACGATGTCGTGGTAGCTGTAATAGAGCAGCGGAATCTGGCCGACATCGTCGACGAGGATGCGCTCGGCCTCGGCGAGGTCCTTCATGCGCTCCTCAGGCTTGCCGCCGGCTGCGGCCGCCTTGTCCATGGCAGCCTCATAGGCCGGGCTGTTATAGTTCGAATAGTTGTTGCCGCTCGCCTTGCGCGAGATGCCGAGGAAGGTCTCAGGATCCTTGTAGTCGGCGATCCAGGCGGCGCGGGCGACGTCGTAATTGCCCTTCTGCTCGAGGAAGCCGTAATGCGTCTTGGTGTCGGTGTTGAGCAGGGTCACCTCGACGCCGAGCGGCTTCAGTTGTTCCTGGATCGCGACCGCCGTGTTCTTATGGTTCTCCGAGGTGTTGTAGCGGATTTCCATCTTCAGCGGATGCTCGGGCGTGTAGCCGAGCTTTTCCAGGATCTTCTTGGCCTCGTCCTCGCGGTCGATCTGCGACATGTCCGCGTAT
Organism: Mesorhizobium australafricanum; assembly: GCF_033977265.1. Taxonomy (NCBI): domain Bacteria; kingdom Pseudomonadati; phylum Pseudomonadota; class Alphaproteobacteria; order Hyphomicrobiales; family Phyllobacteriaceae; genus Mesorhizobium; species Mesorhizobium australafricanum. Next base: position 141,906 of record NZ_JAVIIT010000002.1, read on the forward strand.
TTGGCCATCGCCGGCGTGTAGCCCTCGATGCCCGGAGGCACCATCGAATAGCCGGGCAGCATGGAGTTCTGCCACACCTTCTCGGCCAGGAAGTCGCGGTCGATCGCCATCGAGATGGCGTTGCGCAGCTCGACATTGTTCCACGGCTCTTTGTCGGTCTTGATGGCATAGTAGTAGGTGCCGAGATACGGCCCGACCTTGATCTGATCGCCGAACTTGGTCTTGAGGTCGGCCAATTGCTCGGTCGGCAGATCGTCATAGCTGTCGAGCTCGCCGGCCTCGAAGCGCTTCATGGCCGAGGAGCGGTCCTCGGTCGGGATATAGTTGACAGTGTCGATCTTGACGCTGCCGGCATCCCAGAATTTGGGGTTCTTGACCAGCTTGAGATGGTCGTTGGGCACCCATTCGGTGAGCGTATAAGCGCCGTTGGAAACGAGTTTGCCTGGCTTGATCCAGTCGGCGCCGAGCTCGTCCATCGAAGCCTTGTTGACCGGATAGGTCGCCTGGTGGGTCAGCATCTCCAGGAAGTAGGGTGTCGGCGCCTTGAGAGTGACTTCGAGGGTGTTGGCGTCGACCGCCTTCACACCCATGTCCTCGGCCTTGCCCTTCTTGGTGTTGAAATCCTCGGCGCCTTTCACGGGATAGAGCATCGAGGCGTATTCGGAGCCGGTTGCCGGGTCTTCAAGGCGGTGGAACGCAAAGACGAAGTCTTCAGCGGTGACCGGCGTGCCGTCCGACCACACGCCGTCCTTGCGCAGCTTGAAGGTGTAGACGGTGCCGTCGTCCGAGACGGTCCAGCTTTCGGCTGCGCCCGGGATGAGATTGGCTTTGTCGTCCTGCATCACCAGCCCCTGGAACAGGTCGCGCAGGATGTTGGCTTCGTAGACGGTCGAGGTCTTGTGCGGATCGACCGATTCCGGCTCCGCGGCGCTGCCGCGATTGTAAACCACTTCGGCAAAAGCAGGCGTGTAAAAGGAGCCCGTGGCCAGAGCCATGGTGGTGGCGAACACCGTCGCCTTCAGCATGTTTTTCAGCATGAAGTTCTCCCTGTCGGCGCAGCCCCTCAGCCGCGCCTTTTCTAAGTGTTGACGCCCCGAAACCGTTGAAACGGCCCGTTTCAGGCGTGCCGCCGATCTTTTCCGGCGGCTGGTGGCAGGACACTAGACAGAGCGATATCTTATTTCAACCATTGCCTGCTTGACGCAGAGTGAGCGTCATCCAGCTAAAACAGCAAAAACTAATACTTATAGCTTGCTTTCAACTTGGCACACCTGCCGGTTGTTCGATGCGTTTTCTGTTTTTGCAGGCAGGTTTTGGCATTCTCCGCACCATGCTGAAAAACCGAAGATTCCTTGTCTCTTGGTCTTGTTTCCGGGCAGACGCCACGGGCACGTCGGCGATCGAATTCGCCATGCTTGCGCCGATCTTCATCCTGCTTCTGCTCGGTATGGTTGCATACGGAATCTATTTCGGCGCCAGCCACTCCGTGCAGCAGATCGCCGCCGATGCGGCGCGAACAGCGATCGCCGGTCTCAATCAGACCGAGCGGCAGGCACTGGTTACCGATTTTATCGCTCGCGACGTTTCCGGCTATCCGTTCGTCGATCCTAACAAGCTGACAGTCAACGCACAGGACAGCGCCGCCGACGGCAGCCAGTTCGTCGTCTCGGTCAGCTACGATGCGCGCAACCTACCGATCTGGAACCTGTTCCGGACGCTGCCGCTGCCGGGCACGACGATCAAGCGGCAATCGACGATCCGCGTCGGAGGCATATGATGCCCACCAAGGGGGGACTGGAGCGTTTCATCGTTTCCTTGAAACGCATGACCGCTATATCTTTTTGCTTTGACGCAATTCCGGACGGAAAACCGTTTCACACTTTTCCTGGAATTGCTCTTAAGGCGGCGACGCGACGGCTGCTCGCCGACCGGAGCGCCAATTTCGCCATCATGACGGCGCTGTGCACACCGGTGGCTCTGGCGCTGACCGCTTTCGCGATCGACGAGGGCTCACTTTACAACGAGCGCCGCGCCGCGCAATCGATCGTCGACCTTGCCGCCATCACCGCGGCCTCGAACATCACCAATGCCCAGAAGGCGGTGCTGACGACGCTGAGCGACAACGGCATCACTTCGGTCGCGGTGCAGCAACAGGGCACGACCGTGACGCCAACCGCCACCAAGGCCGTCGTCCAGGTCGTGCCGGGGCGCTACACGGGCGTCAGCACCATTGCCGCCGGCACCCGGTTCGAGGCCGGCAAGCTCCCCTACAATGCCGTCCAGGTATCGCTCAGGAAGCAAGGCACGCTCTATTTCGCCGGCTCGATCATGTCGCCGCCAACGCTCGGGACGAGCGCCATCGCCAGCGCCCAACCGCAGGCCGCTTTTTCGGTCGGGTCGCGGCTCGCCAGCCTCAATGGCGGAATTCTCAACGCGCTTCTCGGCGGCCTTCTCGGCAGCAACATCTCGCTTAGCGTGATGGATTACAATTCGCTGATCTCAGCCGATGTCGATGTTCTTTCCTTCACCGATGCGCTGGCGACGCAATTGCATCTGACTGGCGTGAGCTATTCCGACGTGCTCGCCTCGAAGGCAACGATCGGACAGATCGCCACCGCCATGGCCAATGTGCCGGGGCTGGACCGCACGGCCAAGATCGCACTGCAGACCATGGCCTCCAGCGCCACCAATACCGTCAAGATTCCGCTCAGCAGTCTCGTCGACCTGGGCTCGGTGGGCAGCCTGGGCCTCGGACAAAAACCCGCCGGGCTGTCGGTCGATGCCAGCGCGCTCAGCATGCTGACCGCGGCGGCAGCCCTTGCCAACGGCACGAACCAGGTCGCTGTCAATCTCGGCGCCACCGTACCGGGGCTGGCATCGACGACGCTTGCCATTGCCATCGGCGAGCCTATGCAGAACTCGGCCTGGCTGGCGGTGGGAGAAGCAGGCACCGTGGTGCGCACTGCGCAGACGCGCATCAAGCTCAACGCCAGCGTCACCCTCGGCAATTCCAATCTCGGCGGCGGCATCAATCTGCTTGCCGTCAACCTGCCGCTCAATGTCGAGGTCGCCTATGCGGAAGCCAAGCTGACCGATATAAGCTGTCCGACCGGCCCCTCCAGCATCAAGGTTTCGATCGCGGCGCAACCGGGTGTCGTCGAGGCTCATCTGGCCAACAGCAGCGCCAGCGGTTTCGCGGACTTCGCCAAGCCGCAATCCTTCTCCGACGCCGAGATCGCGGATGTCAGCCTCAAGCTGTTGCTGATCAACCTCAACCTGCTGCAGATCAAAGGATCGTCGGCCTTTTCGATCACCAACATGGCGCCGACCACCCTGACCTATAATGCCAACGACATCGCCAACAAGGCGATCAAGACGGTGTCCACGAAGAACCTGACACAGTCGCTGACGACATCGCTGGTCAACAACCTGTCGCTTTCGGTCAATGCGCTTGGCCTCGGCCTCGACGTGACCGCCCTGCTCGGCACGGTGAAGCCGGCGGTGACGACGCTGCTCAACGGCGTGACCGCGCCGGTCGACGACCTGGTCTACAACGTGCTTGGGGCACTTGGCGTCCATGTCGGCGAGGCCGATGTGCGCGTGACCGGCGCGACCTGCGGACGCTCGGTGCTGGTTCAGTAAGCAATCCGCGCGAGGAAACAACCGAGCGGCGGCAGTGCGATCACCGCCTCCTGGAGAGAGCCGGGCGCGTCGACCGCAAGGTCGATCGCTTCGATCCGCTCGAACTCCGACGGCAGTGTCCAGCCTGCCGGTTCGCCGGCGAAGTTGAAGACGCAGAGCAGCCTTTCTCCGCCGCCCTCGCGGACAAAGGCCAGCAGATCGCCTTCGGCATCAAGGAACCGGATCGAGCCGCCGATGAGCGCCGGATGGCGCTTGCGCAGCGCCAGGATCGAGCGATAGGCGGAAAGGACGGAACCATCCTGTCCATCCTGAACGTCGACTGCACGCGCACGATGCGCCTGCGGCACCGGCAGCCATGGCTTGCCGGTGGAGAAGCCGGCATTTTCCGCGTCCGCTTGCCAAACCATCGGAGTGCGGCAGCCGTCCCTGCCCTTCACGCCGGGCCAGAAGCGGATGCCGACGGGATCGCGCAGATCCTCATAGGCGAGTTCAGCCTCCTCGAGGCCAAGCTCTTCACCCTGGTAGAGGCAGATCGAGCCGCGCAGGCAGGCAAGCAGCGCGATTGCGAATTTGGCCACCGTATCCGGGTTTCCACCGGGGCGGGTCCAGCGGCTGACATGGCGCACGACATCATGGTTGGAGAAGGCCCAGCAGACCCAGCCGTCGGCGACGGCGTTCTCGAACGCCTCGACGCAGCCGCGAATATGAGCGGCGGAAAATTGCGGGCTGAGCAGGTCGAATGTGTAGCACATCTGCAATTTGTCGCCGCCGGAAACATAGGCGGCGAGCGTCTGCAAGGAACGCTCCTCGTCACCCACCTCGCCGACCGCGGCGCGGTCCGGATACTCGTCGAGCAGCGCGCGGAAGCGTTTCAGGAAATCGAGGTTTTCGGGACGCGTCTTGTCGAAGAGATGCTCCTGAAAGGCGTAGGTGCTGGTCGAACCGTTGGTGCCGGCGACACTTGACGCCAAAGGCGGGTTGTCGCGCAGCCAGCGGTCATGGACATAGTAGTTGACGGTATCCAGACGAAAGCCGTCGACGCCGCGCTCCAGCCAGAAGCGCACGGTGTCCAAAAGCGCATCCTGAACATCCGCATTGTGGAAGTTCAAATCCGGCTGCGCGGCGAGGAAATTGTGCATGTAGTATTGCCGGCGGGTGGCGTCCCATTCCCAGGACGGGCCGCCGAACACCGACAGCCAGTTGTTGGGGGCATTGCCGTCCGGCCTGGCGTCGGCCCAGACGTACCAGTCGGCCTTGGCATTGTCGCGGCTGGTCCGGCTTTCGACGAACCATTCATGCTTGTCGGAAGAGTGCGAGATCACCTGGTCGATGATGAGTTTCAGGCCGAGCCGATGCGCCTCGGCGACCAGCGCGTCGAAATCTTCTATGCCGCCGAACATCGGATCGACGTCGCGATAGTCCGACACATCGTAGCCCATGTCGGCCATCGGCGACTTGAAGAAGGGCGATAGCCAGACCGCGTCGACGCCGAGGGAAGCGATATGGGCGAGCCGCGCGGCGATGCCCTTCAAATCACCGCTGCCGTCGCCGCTCGTATCCTGAAAGGAGCGTGGATAGACCTGGTAGATGACGCAGCCGCGCCACCATTCGGCTCCTTGTTCGGGATTGTCGCCAGCCATCACGAACCCTTCCTCGCTCGATCTCTCGTTATCCGATCTACCCGACCCTCGATGATGAAATTGACGCTGCGGCCAGGCAGGGGCCGCGCCAGGTCGACCGGCTGCGTCTCGATTGCCGAGCGCCATTCAAACCCGTCCCGCGCCGGCAGGCTGAACACGCTTTGGCGGCGGTCGCCGTTGATCACGACAGCCAGGCGTCCGCCCTCGGCATCGCCGAGCAGCATGACGAGGCGATGTCGGCCGGGGTCGTTCCAGTCGGACTCGCCGAGCGGCGCGCCGGCCTCGGTCAGCCAGGCTACGTCGGGGATTTCCGATCCGTCGGCGGGCTCGCCGGTCAGGAAGCGTATATCCGCCAACGCCGGAAAGGCGCGGCGCAGCGAGGCCAGCGACGATACGTATTGCTCCAGCGCCTGGTCGCGGCCGGCCCAGTCGAGCCAGGTGATGGCGTTGTCCTGCGCATAGGCGTTGTTGTTGCCCTTCTGCGTTCGGCCGAATTCGTCGCCGGCGGTCAGCATGATGGTGCCGCGCGAGGCAAAAAGCGTCGCCAGCAGCCCGCACTGGTCGCCGAAGCGGGTCCTGGCAATCGCGGCGGCGTCCGTCTCGCCCTCGGTGCCGTTGTTCCAGGACAGGTTGTCGTTGTGGCCGTCGCGGTTCTGCTCGCCATTCGCCTCGTTGTGCTTGCGCTCATAGGCGACGATGTCGGCCAGCGTCATGCCGTCATGCGCGGCGATGAAATTGACCGTCCGGCTCGCCGGCCGGCCTTCCCTGCCGAAAACGTCCGAGGACCCGGCAAGCCGGGTGGCCAAAGCGCCGATCGCGCCGGTATCGCCGCGCCAGAAGCGTCTGACATCGTCGCGGTAGCGGTCGTTCCACTCCAGATATGGCGGCCGGAAATTGCCGAGCTGGTAGCCGCTCGGACCGATATCCCAGGGCTCGGCGATCAGCACGCGATCGGCGAGCACGGGATCGCCGGCGATGGCCTGAAGCAGCGGCGCTTCCGGATCGAATGCCCCGTCGACGCGTCCGAGCACCGGCGCCAGATCGAAGCGGAAGCCGTCGACACCGGTGAAGCGGACGAAGTGGCGGAGCGTGTCGAGCACCATCTCGCGCACGACCGGATGATCGCAGGCGATTGTGTTGCCGGTGCCGGTGTCGTTGACCAGCCTGCCGTCCGGCTGATGCCGGTAATAGGCTTGAGCGTCGAGGCCGCGCAATGACAGCGTCGGGCCGAGCCGGTCGCTCTCGCCGGTGTGGTTGAAGACGAGGTCGAGGATGATGCCGATGCCCGCCTTGCGCAGCGCGGCGACGGTATCGCGCAGTTCCTCGATACCGCCGGGCGCAAGGCGCGGGTCGAGCGCCATGAAGGTGACGGGGTTGTAGCCCCAGGCATTGGTCAGCCCCAGTGGCGGCAGGTGCCGCTCGTCGATCGACGCCGTGACAGGCATCAGTTCGACGGCGGAGACACCAAGACGCTTCAGGTGCTCGATGACGGCCGGATGGGCGAGCGCCTGGATTGTGCCGCGCTGCGCCTCCGGGACATCCGGATGCAGCTTGGTGAAGGACCGGACATTGAGCTCGTAGATCAGGCCGCCGGGCTGAAAGAGAGCAGGCATGGCCGGCACCGGCTTGGGCAGGGACCGCGCTATCGCCTTCGGCATCAGCGGGGCGGTGTCGGCGCCTTCATTGCGTTTGGCGGCGAGCCGCCAATGGTATTGGTATGGACGATCGAGCTCGACGGCATAGGGGTCTGTGAGAAGCTTGTTCGGGTCGAACCACAGGCCGCGCTCCGGCGCATAGTCGCCGTCGGCGCGAAAGCCGTAACGCGTGCCGTCGCCAAGGCCGGGGAGAAGGAGCGCATGCACCCCATCGCCTTGCGGCGTCAGCTCCAGCCGGTCGATTTCGCGCGTGCCGCTGTCGTCGAAAAGCGAGACCCAGAGGCGTCTCGCCGATGACGACCACGCGGCGAAGCGGATGCCTTCGGGGGTGATGGTGGCGCCGAGGGTCATGCAGGCTTCCCCTTCTCCCCTTGTGGGAGAAGGTGTCGCCGAAGGCGACGGATGAGGGGTGCTCCAGCTTGGCGCCGGCGGCGATCCGGCCAACACCCCTCATCCGTCTCGGCGCTGCGCGCCGATCCACCTTCTCCCACAAGGGGGGAAGGAAAGGCGCGCGCCCCCACCCTCAAGTAATCACGCTCGGCTTGTTGCGGCCGGTGTGGCTCTTGATGCCGGCGATGTCGTCGGCGGCGGCGATGAGATCGGCGAGCGCTTCCTGGGTGTCGAGATCGTGCCTCACCTTGTCCGGCTCGTAGCGCTCGATATAGACGCGCAGCGTCGCCCCGGACGTGCCAGTGCCGGAGAGGCGCAAGACGACGCGCGAACCGCCCTCGAACAGGATCCGGATGCCCTGGTTCTTGCTCACCGAGCCGTCGACCGGGTCGTGATAGGCGAAGTCGTCGGCCTTGGCGATCTTGAGGCCGCGCACGCTCGTGCCGGGCAGCGAGCCGAGCTTGGCGCGCAATTCGTCGACCAGCGCGTTGGCGCGATCGCTTTCGACCTCCTCATAGTCGTGGCGCGAATAATAGTTGCGGCCGTAAGTCGCCCAATGCTCAGTGACGATCTGCTTGCAGCTCTCGCCGCGCGCGGCGAGGATGTTGAGCCACAGAAGCACGGCCCATAGCCCGTCCTTCTCGCGCACATGGTTGGAGCCGGTGCCGGCGCTTTCCTCGCCGCAGATCGTCGCCATGCCGGCGTCGAGCAGGTTGCCGAAAAACTTCCAGCCGGTCGGCGTCTCGTAGATGCCGATGCCGAGCTTTTCGGCGACGCGGTCAGCAGCGCCGCTGGTCGGCATGGAACGCGCGATGCCTTTCAAGCCGTCCTTGTAGCCTGGCGCCAGGCTGGCGTTGGCGGCAAGCATCGCCACCGAATCCGACGGCGTTACGAAGATACCCTTGCCGATGATCAGGTTGCGGTCGCCGTCGCCGTCGGAGGCCGCGCCGAAGTCCGGCGCGTCCGGCCCCATCATCTCGTCATAGAGGTGCTTTGCGTGCACCAGGTTCGGGTCCGGGTGGTGGCCGCCGAAATCCGGCAGCGGCGTGAAGTTGCGGCAGGTGCCGTTGGGCGCGCCGAGCCGGTGTTCCAAGATCTCCTTGGCGTAGGGACCGGTCACCGCGTGCATGGCGTCGAAGCGCATGCGGAAGCCCGATTTGAAGAGCTTCTTCAGCGCATCGAAATCGAACAGGCTTTCCATCAGTTCGGCGTAATCCTTGACCGGATCGAAGATCTCGACCGTCATGTCACCAGCCTTGACGGTGCCGATCGTGTCGATATCGACGGTGCCGACATCGGCGATCTTGAAGCTCTTGATCTCCTTCGACTTGGCAAAGATCGCGTCGGTAATCTTCTCCGGCGCCGGGCCGCCGTTGCCGGCATTGTACTTGATGCCGAAATCCTCATGCGGACCGCCCGGGTTGTGGCTGGCCGACAGGATGATGCCGCCGAAGGTCTTGTATTTGCGGATGATGTTGGAGGCGGCCGGCGTCGACAGGATGCCGCCCTGGCCGACCATGACCTTGCCGAAGCCGTTGCCGGCGGCGATTGCGATGGCCTTCTGGATGACTTCGCGGTTGTAGAAGCGGCCGTCGCCGCCGATCACCAGCGTTTTGCCCTGAAACCCGTCCAGCGCATCGAAGATCGACTGGATGAAGTTCTCGGCATAGTGCTCCTGCTGGAAGACCGGCACCTTCTTGCGCAGGCCGGAGGTGCCTGGCTTCTGGTCGGGATAGGGTTTGGTGGGGACGGTTTTTATCATGCCTCAGGCAGCCCTTTTCGAAAGCAGCAAGCGATAGAGTTCGACGTATTTTTCGGCGCTCTTGTCCCACGAGACATCGGCCTTCATGCCCTGGCGCTGGATTGAGGCCCAGATAGCCGGCCTGGCGTGAACCTCGACCAGACGCTGGATGGCATGCAACATCGCGCCGCCATTGTTGGGCGCGAACTGGAAGCCGGTGGCGACACCGGCTGTCAACGCAGCTTCATTGGCGTCGATGATGGTGTCGGCGAGGCCGCCGGTGCGGGCGACGACCGGCACGCAGCCATAGCGCAGGCCATAAAGCTGGGTCAGCCCGCAGGGCTCGAAGCGGGACGGGATGACGATGGCGTCGCAGCCGCCCTGCATGACGTGCGAAAGCCCCTCATCATAACCGACGACGACGCCTACGCGGCCGCGATGGCGGGCGGCGGCGGCGAGCAGCGTGCCTTCGAGGCCGGCGTCGCCCGAGCCCAGGATCGCCAGGCGCGCGCCGGCGGCGACGATGCCGTCGACGACGGCGGCCAGGATGTCCATGCCCTTCTGCCAGGTCAGCCGGCTGACGACGCAGACGATCGGACTGCCGTCGACCTCGAGGCTGAAGCGATCCTCGACCGCCTTGCGGTTCTTGGCGCGCGCCTGAAGCGTATCGGCGGAATAACTGGCAACCAGATGCTTGTCCGTCTCGGGGTTCCAGATGTCGACATCGATGCCGTTGACGATGCCGTGGAGATCGGTGGCGCGCATGTTGATCAGCCCGTCGAGGCCCATGCCGAATTCCGGCGAGCGGATTTCCTGCGCATAGGTCGGGCTCACCGTTGTGATCGCCCAGGCGGCCTGGAGGCCGGCCTTCAGATAGCCGACGCCGCCATAATATTCGACGCCGTCGAGCTGCATGGCGACGGCCGGGAGGCCGAGCTCGCCGAAGATGCCGGCGCCGAACTGGCCCTGGAAGGCAAGGTTGTGCACGGTGATCAGCGACGGCACGCCGACCGCCTTGCCGTAGCGCATGTAGGCAAGCGTCATCGCCGACTGCCAGTCATGGGCATGCACGATGTCGGGCTGGTAGCCGGAGATGGCGCCGCCGGCAATGTCGCCGCCGGCCTGGCTGAGCGCAGCGAAGCGCCGCCAATTGTCCGGCCAGTCGGCGCCGGAAGCGGTGCCGTAAGGGCCGCCCTGGCGATCGAAGAGATGCGGCGCGTCCAAAACGAAGAGGTCTAGGTCGCCGATCTTGACGGCATGGATCGAGGCTTTGCCGCCCTGCAGCAGCGGATATTGGTAGACGGCCTTCTTCTTGGTGAAGGCCGCCATCACCACAGGATAGCCGGGTACCAGCGTACGCATCGCCACGCCCTTGGGGCCAAGCGCGATCGGCAAGGCGCCGGTCACGTCGGCAAGCCCGCCGGTCTTGATCAGCGGAAAGATTTCGGGCGTGACCGAGAGAACCTGCATGCGCTCCACATTCCGATCTCAAAGTGACAGGTCAAAGTGACAACTTGTTGATCGACCTGGTCAGGTTGGCAGCTTGCCAAAAAACTGACACCTTGCTGATCAGATCGACAGCTTGTTGATCGACCTTATCAGGTCGACAGCTTGTTGATCATATCCTGCGTGATCAGGCAGATGCCCTTCTCCGAAACGCGAAAACGCTTGGCGTCGAGCGCCGGGTCCTCGCCCACCACCAGCCCCTCCGGAATCTGCACGCCGTGATCGATGACGACGCGCTTGAGGCGCGCGTTGCGGCCGACCTGGACGTCGGGCAGCATCACCACTTCCTCAAGCTTGGAATAGGAATTGATGCGGGCGCCGGTAAAGATCAGGCTGCGGCGCAGCGTGGCGCCGGAGACGATGCAGTCGCCCGACACCAGCGAAGAGATCGCCTCGCCGCGGCGGCCGTCCTCGTCATGCACGAACTTTGCCGGCGGCTTCAATTCGGCATAGGTCCAGATCGGCCAGTCGCGGTCGTAGAGGTCGAGCTCGGGCGTGATGTCGGTGAGGTCGATATTGGCTTCCCAATAGGCATCCACCGTTCCGACGTCGCGCCAGTAAGGCTCGGACTCATGCGAGGAGCGCACGCAGGACTTGGCGAAGCGGTGGGCGATCGCCTTGCCGTGCTGGACGATGTAGGGGATGATGTCCTTGCCGAAGTCGCGGCTGGAGCCGGGCTCGGCGGCGTCGCGGCGCAGTTGCTCCATCAGGAACTTGGTCTTGAAGACGTAGATGCCCATCGACGCCAGGGCGAATTCCGGCTTGTCCGGAATCCCGGGCGGATCGGCCGGCTTTTCGACGAAAGCGATGATGTTGTCCTTCTTGTCGACATGCATGACGCCGAAGCCTGTCGCCTCCATGCGCGGCACTTCCAGGCAGCCGACGGTGACATCGGCGCCGGCGTCGACATGCTGGCGCAGCATCAGCTCGTAATCCATCTTGTAGATGTGGTCGCCGGCGAGGATGACCATGTATTCGGGCCCATAGGCCTCGATGATGTCGATGTTCTGGTAGACGGCGTCGGCCGTGCCTTCATACCATTGTGTTTCCGAAACGCGTTGCGATGCGGGCAGGATATCGAAGCTCTCGTTTCGCTCGGGCCGCAGGAAGTTCCAGCCGCGCTGCAGGTGGCGGATCAGCGAATGCGCCTTGTACTGGGTGGCGACGCCGAGGCGGCGGATGCCGGAATTGAGCGCATTGGAGAGCGCGAAATCGATGATGCGCGTCTTGCCGCCGAAATAGACGGCGGGCTTGGCGCGCCGGTCGGTCAGCTCCTTGAGGCGGCTGCCGCGGCCGCCGGCCAGCACATAGGCCATGGCGTCGCGCGCCAGCGGCTGGGTTCTCTTGATCTCTGCCATTTTGTTACCCTCCCAAACAAGCTGCCCGGACCAAAACTTAAGCGAGGTGAGACATCATCTGCTTCAGTCCGCGACGAATTCCAGCATGATCGTCGACAGCGGCGGCAGAAGCATCGTCGCCGATGCGCCGCCCCCTTCCCCGCTCGCTTCGACCGTGCCGCCATTGCCCATGCCGGAGCCGCCATAGACGGCAGCGTCCGTATTGATGATTTCGCGCCACTTTCCCGCCTTCGGCAGCGGCACGCGATAGTTCTCGCGCGGCACCGGCGTGAAATTGGAGATGACGGCGATCGGGTTGCCGTCCGGCGCGCTGCGCAGCCAGGCAAAGACCGAGTTGTCGCGGTCGTCGACGATCAGCCAGGAGAAGCCCTCCGGCTCGCAGTCGCGCGCGTGCAGCGCCGGGCGCGAACGGTAGAGGTAGTTCAAGTCTCGCACCGTCTGCCAGACGCCGCGGTGCGGCGCGAATTCGAGCAGGTTCCAGTCGAGAGCGCGTTCCTCGCTCCATTCGCGGCGCTGGGCGAATTCCTGGCCCATGAACAGCAGCTTCTTGCCGGGATAGCCCCACATGAAGGCGTAATAGGCGCGCAGCGTCGCGAATTTCTGCCAGTCGTCGCCGGCCATCTTGTTGAGCAGCGTGCCTTTGCCGTGCACGACTTCGTCATGCGAGAGCGGCAGCACAAAATTTTCGGAGAAGGCGTAGATCAGGCCGAAGGTGACGTCGTTGTGGTGGTGCTTGCGGAAGAGCGGCTCCTTGGAAAGGTACTCCAGCGTGTCGTGCATGAAGCCCATGTTCCACTTGAAGCCGAAGCCGAGGCCGCCTTCGTGCACGGGCCGCGACACTTTCGGCCATGAGGTCGATTCCTCGGCGATCGTCATCACGCCGGGATGGTGGCCGTAGAGCTCCTTGTTCATCTTCTGCAGGAAACTGACGGCCTGCAGGTTCTCGCGCCCACCCTTCTCGTTGGGGATCCACTCGCCCGCCTTGCGCGAATAATCGAGGTAGAGCATCGAGGCGACCGCGTCGACGCGCAGGCCGTCGACATGGTATTTTTCGGCCCAGAACAGCGCGTTGTTGACGAGGAACGACACCACCTCGCGGCGGCCGAAATTATAGATCGCGGTATTCCAGTCGGGATGAAAACCCTGGCGTGGGTCGGCATGCTCATAGAGCGCGGTGCCGTCGAAATGGACAAGCCCGTGCTCGTCGACCGGGAAATGCGCCGGCACCCAGTCGAGGATGACGCCGACGCCGGCGCGATGCGCGCCGTCGACGAAGCGGGCGAAGCCGTCAGGATCGCCGAAGCGGGCGGTCGGGGCGTAGAGGCCGGTGGTCTGGTAACCCCAGGACGGATCGTAGGGGTGCTCCGAGATCGGCAGGAACTCGATATGGGTGAAGCCGGTGTCGACCGCGTAAGGGATCAGCCGCGCGGCAAGCTCGTCCCAGGAGAGGAACGTGTCGTCGTCGCGGCGCTGCCAGGAGCCGGCATGGACCTCGTAGATCGACATCGCCTCGCGCCGCGGATCGGCCTTGCGCCAGTAGCTGCGATGCGCCTCGTCGCCCCACTGATGGGCCAGCGGCGGCGCCGTCACCGAGGCGGTCGCCGGGCGCAACTCCGACTCGAAGGCGAACGGATCGGCCTTGAGCGGCAGGCGCACGCCGTCGGGCCCGATGATCTCGAATTTGTAGGGCTTGCCGGCGCCGAGGTCGGGAATGAACAACTCCCAGATGCCGGTATCCTTGCGGTCGCGCATGGTGTGGCGGCGGCCGTCCCAGTCGTTGAAGGCGCCGACCACGGAGACGCGCCTGGCGTTGGGCGCCCAGACGGCGAAATGCACGCCGCTCGCGCCCTCATGATCGACAAGGTGAGCGCCGAGCTTGTCGAACAGCCTCAGATGCGAGCCCTCGGCCATATAGTAATCGTCCATCGGTCCGAGCACCGGGCCGAAGGAATAGGGATCGGTCAGCCACCAGTCGCCGCCGGCATTTTTGGCGTGGTAGCGCAGCGGCTGGCGCTTGCGGATCGAGACCTTGCCCTCGAAGAAGCCGGCATCGTCGCGGCGCGAGAGCTCGCCGACTTCCTTGCCGGTCAGCGTGTAGGCAGTGACGAATTCGGCGTTGGGCACGAAGCAACGGGCGACGAAACCCTTGTCGGCTTCCTGCACGCCCAGAACCGCGAAAGGATCGCCATGCGTTCCGGCGACAATCGCCGCGACATCGCCGGCTGGCGCCAGTCCGTCCGGCCCGCTTGTCGCAGCGGTCGCGCGCGGCTTCCTCATCAGGCGGTGTTCCCTCCCCGGGAGCTATCTTGTTTTGTGCATGTCGTTGCCCAAACCGCTAGGCACTTGGGCGACATGCGCAATCCTTGTTTTGGTGCATGCCGTTGCCCCAAAACCGCTACGCACTTTGGGCGACATGCACCGGGACCACATTGTTCGTGACCTCATGCAATCACATCAGACGGGCACGTTCCAGATTTCTTTCGCATATTGGCGGATTGTACGATCTGACGAGAACCAGCCGACGCGGGCGACGTTGCGGATGGCGCGCGCGTACCAGTCGGGGCTGTTGCGCCAGACGGCGTCGACCTCGCGCTGGCAGGCAGCGTAGGAATCGAAGTCCGCTGCCACCATGAACCAATCGCTCTGGTAGAGGCCGTTCATCAGGTCGCGATAGCGGCCCGGATCGTCGGGCGAGAAGACGCCGGAGGAGATGGCCGCGACAGCCTGCGCTAGTTCAGGGGACCCTTCGATGACCTCACGCGGATTGTAGCCATTGTCGCGCCGGTCGGCGACCTCCGCGGTGGTGAGGCCGAAGATGAAGATGTTGTCGTCGCCGACATGTTCCTTGATCTCGACATTGGCGCCGTCGAGCGTGCCGATGGTCAGCGCGCCATTCAGCGCGAACTTCATGTTGCCGGTGCCCGAGGCCTCCATGCCGGCGGTCGAGATCTGCTCGGAGAGGTCGGCGGCCGGCATCAGCACCTCGGCCAGGCTGACATTGTAGTTCGGCACGAACACCACTTTCAGCAGCCCGCGCACCGACGGATCGCCGTTGATGACCTTTGCGACATCGTTGGCCAGCTTGATGATCAGCTTGGCGTTGTGGTAGCTGGGTGCCGCCTTGCCGCCGAAGAATTTCACGCGCGGCATCCAGTCCCGCTCGGGATGCGAGCGGATCTGGTCGTAGAGCGCTATCGCCTCCAGGATGTTGAGCAGCTGACGCTTGTATTCGTGGATGCGCTTGACCTGGATGTCGAACAAGGCCGACGGGTCGAGCCTGATGCCGAGCCGGTCGGCGACAAGGTTGGCGAGCCGCGCCTTGTTCTGCCGCTTCACACCGGCGAATTTTTCCCGGAAAGCGGCATCTTCGGCCAGGGGATCGAGATCCTTGATCGCCTCGATATCATCCATGAAGCGATCGCCGATCGCCTCTCTGGCAAGCGAGGTCAAGCCCGGATTGCACTGGATCAGCCAGCGCCTGGGCGTGATGCCGTTGGTCTTGTTGTTGATGCGATCGGGATAGAGCTTGTGGAGGTCGGCGAACACCGTCTCCTTCATCAGCTCGGTGTGCAAAGCCGAAACGCCGTTGATCGAATGCGAGCCGACGAAGGCCAGATTGCCCATGCGCACGCGGCGGTCGCCATTTTCCTGGATCAGCGAAATCCGGGCGATCTGCTCGCCCGAGAACTGATTGGTGGCGCGGGCCTCGAGCAGCACCTGCGCGTTGATGGCGTAGACGATCTGCATGTGACGCGGCAGCAAGCGCTCGAACAGCGGCACCGGCCAGCTTTCCAGCGCCTCGGGAAGCAGCGTGTGGTTGGTGTAGCCGAAGGTGCGCTTGGTGATGTCCCAGGCCTGGTCGAAGTCCATGCCGTGGACATCCATCAGAAGCCGCAACAGTTCCGGCACGGCGACCGCGGGATGGGTGTCGTTGAGGTGGATCGCCGCCTTGTCGGGCAGCGATTTCAGATCGCCATACTGGCTGAGATGGCGCTGGACGATGTCCTGCAGCGAGGCAGTCGAGAAGAAATACTCCTGCCGCAGCCTCAGTTCCTGGCCGGCCATGTGGGAGTCGGCCGGATAGAGCACGCGCGACAGCGCGTCGGCCTTGTTGCTTTCGGCCAGCGCGCCGATATGGTCGCCGGCATTGAACTTGTCGAGCAGGATCGGGTCGATCGGCATGCCGGACCAGAGCCTGAGCGTGTTGACGCGGTTGGCGCGCCAGCCGGCCACCGGCGTGTCGTAAGCGACGGCAAGGACATGCTCGGTCGGCTTCCAGACATGGCGTTCAAGCCGGCCGTCCTTGGAGGTGATCGATTCCACCGAGCCGCCGAAGCCAACCTCGAAGGAGCGCTCGCGCCGCTCGAACTCCCAAGGATTGCCGTGATCGAGCCAGGTCTCCGGCAGCTCGACCTGCCAGCCCCCCTGGATTTCCTGGCGGAACATGCCGTTGGCGTAGCGGATGCCATAGCCATGGGCCGGGATATCGACGGTCGCCATGCTTTCCATGAAGCAGGCGGCGAGACGGCCGAGGCCGCCATTGCCGAGTGCTGCGTCCGGTTCGAGGCCCGCGATCAGGTCGAGGTCGACGCCGAGCGAGGACAGCGCCTCGCGCATGTTCTCCATCAGGCCGAGATTGGAGAAGGCGTCGCGCATCAGGCGCCCGATCAGGAATTCGAGCGAGAGGTAATAGACGCGCTTTTCCTGCTGGTCGTAGGCTTCCTTGGTCGCCTGCATCCACTGATCGACGATGCGGTCGCGCACCACCTTGATCGAGGCCGTCAGCCAGTCATAGGGCGTGGCGACGGTGGTGTCCTTGCCGACCCGGTATTTGAGCGACATCAAGACCTCTTCGGCGAGGGTCTTGGGATCTGGATTGTCGAGAGCGGGGGCTTCGGTCGTCATAGCGCGCGTCATGCTGCCTCTCGTGATGTTGGCACGATCATACCGGCTTTCGCCGTTCCTCCTACCCCACCCTACTGCATTGCAGCATACATTCAATCGATTGAGATCGCTCTGTCATCTGGTTCTCCTGCGGCAACTTACCCGTGGACGGAGATCAGGCCGCCAGCGCGTCTTCCGGCGGCTTCTTGGCACCAGTCATGAGGGCAACGGCATCCGACATGGAGATCTGCTTGGGGTCGACCACGCAGAGACGCCGTCCGAGCCGGTGGATGTGTATGCGATCGGCCACCTCGAAGACATGCGGCATGTTGTGCGAGATGAGAACGATCGGCAGGCCGCGCTTCTTGACGTCGAGGATCAGCTCCAGCACGCGGCGGCTTTCCTTGACGCCAAGTGCGGCTGTCGGCTCATCCATGATCACCACGCGGCTGCCGAAGGCAGCAGCGCGCGCCACCGCCACACCCTGGCGCTGGCCGCCAGAGAGTGTCTCCACCGCCTGGCTGATGTTCTGGATGGTCATCAGGCCGAGTTCGGTGAGTTTGTCGCGGGCGCGCTTTTCCATCGCAGGACGGTCGAGCATCCGCAACCAGCTGCCGAGCGGACCCGGCTTGCGTATCTCGCGACCCAGGAACATGTTGTCGGCGATCGACAGTGCCGGCGACAGCGCCAGGTTCTGGTAAACAGTCTCGATGCCGGCTTCCCGGGCCTCCATCGGTGACTTGAAGGCTACTGGATTGCCTTCAAGCCTGATTTCACCTTCATCGGGCACGACCGCGCCGGAGATTGCCTTGATAAGCGATGACTTGCCGGCGCCATTGTCGCCGATAACGGCAAGGATTTCGCCCGGATAGAGGTCGAAATCGGCATTGTCGAGGGCCGTGACGCGGCCATATCGCTTGACCAGACCGCGAGCGGTGAGGATGGGTTCCATGGTCATGATTATGCCGAAACCTTTCTGATCCATTGATCGATCGCGACGGCGCCGATGATCAGCACGCCGGTAAGCAGCACTTTCCACTGCGGGTCGGCGCCGAGCATGTTGAGGCCCATCGAGACGACGCCGACGATCATGGCGCCGAACAGCGTGCCGAGGATCGAGCCGCGGCCGCCAAAGAGCGAGATGCCGCCGATCACCGTCGCGGTTATGGCCTGCAGATTGTAGTCGGTAACGGCGGCGGACGGCGAAACCGAACCGTTTCGGCCGATGGAGACCCAGGCCGCGAAGGCCGCGATCAGCCCGGCCAGGGTGTAGACCGTCATAAGCACTTTCTTGGTCTGGATACCCGACAGTTTCGCCGCCTCCTGATCGTCGCCGACAGCGTAGACGTGGCGGCCCCAGGCGGTGTGGTTGAGCACGTACCACAGGAGCATCACCAGCAGGACCATGGCAATGACACCGGCAGTCAGCACCGCCGATCCGACCCTGAAACTCAGGGCAAACAGATGCAGCAGCGGCGCCTGGGTGTCGACGTCGGTGTCGCGGATCGTCTCGTTGGCCGAATAGATGAAGTTGGTGGCCATGACGATGTTCCAGGTGCCGAGCGTGACGATGAACGGCGGCAACTTCATATAGGCGACCAGCAGCCCGTTGAGCAGCCCGCAGGCGGCGCCGGCGGCGAGCCCGATGGCCACGGCGACCAAGGCCGGCATACCGTAGGTGACCGCGCAATTGCCCATGATCACCGCCGAAATGACCATGATGACGCCGATAGACAGGTCGATGCCGGCGGTCAGTATGACCAGCGTCTGCGCGGCGCCGAGGATGCCGACGATGGCGATCTGCTGCAGGATCAGCGTCAGCGTGTAGGATGAAAAGAAACGGCCGCCGATGGCGATGCCGAAGATGATGATGGACAGAACCAGCACGATCAGCGGCACCGCGGCCGGCGTGGAGTGCAGGAAATGCTGGGCACGTTTGACGGCCGATTTGTGCTCGTCAAATGCCGCAACACTCGTGTCGCTGCCCGAGAGGACCTTCTCGAATTCCTGAGCTTGAGCCATGTTTTCTCCCTGGGCTCCGGCCACTAGCCGACGCCG
The DNA here is from genome assembly GCF_033977265.1 of Mesorhizobium australafricanum. Lineage (NCBI taxonomy): Bacteria > Pseudomonadati > Pseudomonadota > Alphaproteobacteria > Hyphomicrobiales > Phyllobacteriaceae > Mesorhizobium > Mesorhizobium australafricanum. The sequence goes on from NZ_JAVIIT010000002.1 coordinate 160,780, forward strand.
TCCACGCCTTTCCGGTCTGCTGCCGGGATTATTCGCGTTTTCAGTGACACATCGTCCACCCGAAGCGGCCGGGGATCAAGCCCCCGGCCGTCAGGTTGTTGCTGGCTGTCAGGCAGCCATCAGCCCCAGCACTTGGCGAGGCCTTCCTTGGTATCGATCGACTTGACGCCATTGGCAGGCTTGTCGGTGACAAGATTGACGCCGGTGTCGAAGAAGTTCTTGCCTTCGGTCGGCTTCGGCTTCGTGCCGTCCTTGGCAAAGGCGGCGATCGCCTCGATGCCGAGCGCCGCCATCTGCAGCGGATATTGCTGCGAGGTGGCGCCGATCACGCCTTCGGTCACTGACTTCACGCCGGGGCAGCCGCCGTCGACCGAAACGATCAGCACCTGCTTTTCCAGGCCGACGGCCTTGAGCGCCTGATAGGCGCCGACGGCGGCGGGCTCGTTGATTGTATGGATGACGTTGATGGTGTTGTCCTTCTGCAGAAGGTTCTCCATCGCCTTGCGGCCGCCCTCCTCGTTGCCGTTGGTGACGTCATGGCCGACGATGCGCGGATCGACCTCGTCGCCGATCTTGTTGGGGTCCTTCACGTCGATGCCAAAGCCCATCATGAAGCCCTGGTCGCGCAGCACGTCGACAGTCGGCTGCGAGGGGGTGAGGTCGAGGAAGCCGATCTTGGCGTCCTTGGCCTTGTCGCCGAGCGTGGCGGCGGCCCAGGCGCCGATCAGCTTGCCGGCTTCCAGATTGTCGGTGGCGAAAGTCGCGTCGGCGGCATCGATCGGATCGAGAGGCGTGTCGAGCGCGATCACCAGCAGGCCGGCGTCACGTGCCTTCTTCACAGTCGGCACGATGCCCTTGGTGTCGGAGGCGGTTATCAGGATGCCCTTGGCGCCGTCGGCGATGCAGCTTTCGATCGCCGCGACCTGGCTTTCGCTGTCGCCGTCGATCTTGCCGGCATAGGTCTTGAGGGCAACGCCGAGCTCCTTGGACTTGGCTGTCGCGCCCTCCTTCATCTTGACGAAGAAAGGATTGGTGTCGGTCTTGGTGATCAGGCAGGCACCGACGCCGGCGGCCGACGCGGACGAGGCGAACGCCATCAGGCCCAAACCGGCCGCCGCGAACACGGTGGACTTAAGCAGTGATTTCTTAGTCACGATTTTCCTCCCAGTGGAACCATTCCGGACGCCGGCCACCCGGCGCCTCAAGTGCATCCAACCATTTCTCCCAGCGTGGACACCAGCACAAAAAACACCAGTCCGAGGCACCTGTCAATAATTAAATCACTCTTATTTATTATTGACAGACTTGCGTCGTTCACTCATTCTGAACGAAAAGCCATCTAGGGAAACTGACTGGAGGAACAGGGGTGGAGACCGGCATTGCGAGGCACGGTTCGCCCGAGGCCTTGGAGAGCCGCATGCATCGCGGCACCAACCAAAGCGGCATGCGCGACCACAATGAGCGGCTCGTGCTGTCCCTGGTGCGCCAGCATGGCAGCCTGGCCAAATCCGACATTGCGCGCATGACCGGGCTTTCGGCCCAGACCGTGTCGGTCATCATGCGCGAGCTCGAGGAAGACAAGCTGCTCGTGCGCCAGGCGCCGTTGCGCGGCAAGATCGGCCAGCCTTCGATCCCGATGGCGCTCAATGCGGAAGGCGCCTTTTTCATCGGCCTCAAGATCGGCCGCCGCAGCGCCGAGCTGGTGCTGATCGACTTCCTCGGCAATGTGCGCGCCATGCTGCAGCATTCCTATCGCTATCCCGCGCCGCGCGAGACCGTCGAGTTTGTCAGCGCGGGCATCAAGACGATGCGCGGCGAACTGACGCCGGCGCAGGACAAGCGCATAGCCGGCCTCGGCATCGCCATGCCGTTCGAGCTTTGGAGCTGGGCCGACACCGCCGGCGCGCCGCGCGAGATCATGGACGAATGGCGCCATCGCGACATCCGTGCCGACATCCAGGCGCAGTGCGACTTTCCGGTCTATCTGCAAAACGACGCCACCTCCGCCTGCGGCGCCGAGCTCGTTTTCGGCCAGGCGGGTGCGGCGCGCGACTTTGTCTATTTCTACATCGGCGCCTTTGCCGGTGGCGGCATCGTACTCAACGGCCGCCTGTTCGGCGGACCGACCGGCAATGCCGGCGCGCTGGGTTCGATGCCGGTTCCGGGCCCGGACGGCAAGCCGACGCAGCTTATCGACGTCGCCTCGATAGCCATCCTGGAAAAGGCGCTCAGCGCCAAGGGCATCGACGGCTCACACCTTTGGACATCACCGCAGGAATGGGGCGATATCGGCGCCGAGCTCGACGACTGGATCGCCAGCGCCTCGCGGGCACTCGCCTATGCCATCGTCGCGGCCTCGTCGGTCATCGATTTCGAAGCGGCGGTGATCGACGGCTGGATGCCGCTCGATGTTCGGCGCCGGCTTGTCGAGGCAATCAGGCAAGCCATTGCAGGCATCGACGCCGAAGGGCTGAAGCTGCCCGTCGTGCGCGAAGGAACCGTGGGCATCCATGCGCGGGCGCTGGGCGGCGCCAGCCTGCCGCTGTCCGAGCGCTTCCTGATCGGGCCGACCTCGATCTCCAGGAGCGCCTGACCATGCTGATAGGCATCCCGTCGCTGCTCGGCCCGCAGCTTCTGGCTACGCTGCGGGCAATGGGCCATGGCGACGAGATCGCCATCGTCGACGGCAATTATCCGGCCGAGGAACAGGCGCGGCGGCTGATCCGCGCGGACGGCCACCATGTCATTGCCGTCCTCGACGCCGTGCTCAGCGTACTGCCGGTGGATGAGGCGGTGCCGGAGGCTTTGTTCCGTGCCTCGGTGCAGGGCGACCCGGCGCTGGCCGACGCTGTGCATCATGAGATGGAAGAGGTTTGCGCCAGGCGCGCGCCGGGCCACAAGGTGGTTGCGCTGGCCGGGCCCGACTTCTATGCACGCGTCAAGGCCGCGCACGCCATCGTGGCGACCAGCGAACCCAGGCTCTACGCCAACATCATCATCCGCAAGGGCGTGATCCATCCGCCGGAGACCAAGACGACATGATCCTTTGCTGTGGCGAAGCCCTGATCGACATGCTGCCGCGTACGACGACGGAAGGCGAAGCGGCCTTCGCGCCCTATGTCGGCGGCGCGGTGTTCAACTCGGCGATAGCTCTCGGCCGGCTCGGGGCTCCGGCAGGCTTCTTCTCCGGCCTCTCCTCCGATCTGTTCGGCGGCCAGTTCCGCGAGGCGCTGGGGGCGAGCAAGGTGAGCTCGACCTATGCGCATACCTCGCCGCGTCCGACGACGCTCGCCTTCGTGCGGCTCACCAATGGCCAAGCGACCTACACCTTCTATGACGAGAATACCGCCGGGCGTATGCTGACCGTCGAGGACCTGCCGAAACTGGGCACCGAGATCGAGGCGATGCTGTTCGGCGCCATCAGCCTGATCTCGGAGCCGGCGGGATCGGCCTATGAGGAATTCATGCGGCGCGAGCACGAGCGCCGGGTGATGATGCTCGACCCCAACATCCGGCCGAACTTCATCCCGGACAAGGCCAAGCATCTGCGGCGCATTCGCGAGATGATGGCGATGGCCGACATCGTCAAGCTCTCGGACGAGGACCTCAAATGGTTCGACGAGGCCGGCTCGCATGAGGATGTCGTGCGCAACTGGCTGGATCGCGGGCCGAAGCTGATCGTCGTCACCCATGGCAGCGAAGGCGCCGTCGGCTACAGCAAGACGCACAAGGTCACGGTCATGCCGCAGAAGGTCAAGGTGGTCGACACGGTCGGCGCCGGCGACACCTTCAATGCCGGCATTCTGGCATCGCTGCACGAGCAGGGCCTGCTCACCAAGGCGGCGATCGGCAGCCTGCCGGAAGACGCGATCCGCAAGGCGCTGGAGCTCGGCGCCAAGGCGGCCGCGGTGACGGTTTCGCGGGCCGGCGCCAACCCGCCGTGGCGGCACGAAATCGCCTGATCCGCTACCGGATTGGGCACAAACCGCCCTCCCCGGCCGATCACTTTATGTTTCCCGACAACGGGACGCTGCGATAAAAGAGGCTGCAAACGCCTTGCAAAGCTCGGATTTCCGGCTTTTTCAGCCATTGCGCCGGCAAAACCGGTAACAGGCTGCGACACATAAGCAATTTGCCTTGGACCCGGCCGGCTTTCTCAGCCGCGCCAAGTCTGTTACCAGCGGGCCGGTTTTATTGGAGCGACGTGCGTCCGCCCGGCTGCACGGAAGTACGCTCCAAGACCTTCCGAACCCATTCGAGGCCGACATGCAGTTCATCGATCTTGGCGCGCAGCGCGAACGTATCCGCGACCGGCTGAAAGCCGCTATCGACCACGTTGTCGAGGACGGCCGCTACATCCTCGGGCCGCAGGTCACCGAATTTGAAAACAAGCTAGCGGCCTATATCGGCGTCAAGCATGTGATCGCCTGCGCCAACGGCACCGATGCGCTGCTTCTGCCGCTGTTTGCCGCCGGCATCGGTCCGGGCGATGCGGTGTTCGTGCCGAGCTTCACGTTCGCCGCGACGGCCGAAGTGGTGGCGCTGGCCAAGGCCGAGCCGGTCTTCGTCGACGTCGACCGCGACACCTACAATATCGATACCGCCAGCCTCGAGGCGGCGATCGAGATGATCAAGAAGGAAGGCCGGCTTAAGCCGAAGGCGATCATCCCGGTCGACCTGTTCGGCCTCTCCGCCGATTACGAGGCGATCATGGCGATCGCCAAGCGCGAGAACCTCTTGGTGATCGAGGACGCCGCCCAGTCGATGGGCGGTTCCGCCGACGGCACGGCGATCGGCGGTTCCGCCGACGCCAAGATGTGCGGCGCCTTCGGCCATGTCGGCTCGACCAGTTTTTACCCTGCCAAGCCGCTCGGCTGCTATGGCGACGGCGGCGCGATGTTCACCAATGATGGTGTGCTGGCCGACAAGCTCAGGTCCTTCGCCTTCCACGGCAAGGGCGAGACGCAGTACGACAATGTCCGCGTCGGCATCAATTCGCGCCTCGACACGCTGCAGGCGGCGATCCTGATCGAGAAGCTTGCCATCCTCGAGGACGAGATGGTGGCGCGCCAGGCGGTCGCCGACCGCTACGCCAAAGGGCTTGGCGACATCGTCAAGGCGTCGCGCAATCTTGGCCACGGCCGCTCGGCCTGGGCGCAATATGCGATCGAGACGCCGAAGCGCGACGGGCTGAAGGCGCATCTCGGCGAGAAGGGCATTCCGTCGGTGATCTACTATGTGAAGCCGCTGCACGAGCAGGTCGCCTACAAGAATTATCCGCGCACGCCGACCGGCCTCGCCGTCTCGGAAGAGCTGCCGAAGCAGATCCTCTGCCTGCCGATGCACGCCTATCTCAGCGAAGCCGACCAGGACCGCATCATCGAGACGATCCGCAATTACATCGGGTCGAATTCGGCGCAGGTGGCGGCGGCGTAAGACCTGAGAGGTCGCGGGACAGCACCCCCCTCTGCCCTGCCGGGCATCTCCCCCGCATGGGGGGAGATCAGCAGCTTCAACGCCGCATTCACTCCCTCCACGGTGGCGATTGGCGAAAGCCGACGCGACGGTCAATCTCCCCCCTTGCGGGGGAGATGTCCGGCAGGACAGAGGGGGGTGTGAAGGATTGCGGCGGGAATAGACTTCAGGCCGATGCCGCGCTCTTCCCCGTCGCAACAAAATGCGGATTGGCGAAATCGCTGTCGCTGGCCTGGTTGCGCTTGCCGTAGATGAGCGGCTCGCCGTCCAGCGTGCGCGTCATGCCGCCGGCGGCGCGCAGCACCGCGTCACCGGCCGCCGTGTCCCATTCCATGGTGCGGCCGAAGCGCGGGTAGACGTCGGCTTCGGCGGCGGCGAGCAGGCAGAATTTCAACGACGAGCCGACCGAGACGATCTCGGCGGCGCCGAGGTCGCGGATGAAGGCGTCCGTCTCGGGCGTATTATGCGAGCGGCTGGCGACGACGGCGAGCGGCGTGGCTCCTTCCCGCACGGTGATCGGGCGGCGACCGGCAATGCGATAATCGCTGTCGATGTCCAGCGCCTCGGCCTTGCCGGGCCGACCGGAGAAAAAGCGCCCTGTGCAAGGCGCATAGACGACGCCAACCTCCGGCACGCCGTGGCGCACCAGCGCGATGTTGACGGTGAAATCTGTGCGGCGGTTGACGAATTCCTTGGTGCCGTCGAGCGGATCGATCAGGAAGAACGCACCGTCGAGGTCGGGCGTGGCGATGCCCGCCGCAACCTCTTCCTCGGCCACGCAAGGGATATCCGGATAGGCGGCGCGCAGACCGGCAAGGATGATCTTCTCGCTTTCGCGATCGGCTTCCGTGACCGGCGAAGAATCGGCCTTGCTGTGGACGGCACAGCCTTCGTGGAAGACGCGCATCACCTCGCGCCCGGCGTCCAACGCCAGGCGCTCGAAGACGCCCAGCATTGCCTCGTCGTCAGATACCGCCGCCATTGTCATACTGCTCTTCAGCAATGTCTCGCTCGGTCAGCCAGTGTTCCAGGGCTTCCGCCATCTCCTGCGGGCTCCTGCCGAGCGTCTCGAGATGGATTTCGGGATTCTGCGGCGCCTCATAGGGAGAATCGACGCCGGTGAAGTTCTTGATCTCGCCGCTCAAGGCGCGGGCGTAAAGCCCCTTCGGGTCGCGGCGGGCGCATTCCTCGAACGGCGTGTCGACGAACACTTCGACGAACTCGCCCTCGGCCATCAGCTCGCGCGCCATGCGCCGCTCGGCGCTGAAAGGCGAGATGAAGGAGACGATGACGATCAGGCCGGCGTCGGCCATCAGCTTGGCCACTTCGGCGACGCGGCGGATGTTCTCCACACGGTCCGCGTCGGTGAAGCCGAGATCGCGGTTGAGGCCATGGCGGACGTTGTCGCCATCGAGAATATAGGTGTGGCGTCCCGACGCGAACAGCTTCTTCTCGAACAGGTTGGCGATGGTCGACTTGCCCGAACCCGAAAGCCCGGTGAACCAGAACACGGCCGGGCGCTGGTTCTTCAGGTCCGAGCGGCCGCGCTTGCCGACATCGAGCGACTGCCAGTGGATGTTTTCCGCGCGGCGCAGCGAATGCAGGATCATGCCGGCGCCAACGGTGGCGTTCGTGATGCGGTCGATCAGGATGAAAGCGCCGGTGGTGCGGTTCTCCGCAAAGGGATCGAAGGCAATCGGCGCCCTGGTCGAAAGGTTGCAGACGCCGACCTCGTTCATGTCGAGCGACTTTGCCGCTTCATGCGCGAAATCGTTGACGTTGACCCGGTATTTCAGGTCCGTGACGGTGGCGCTGACCTGGTCGGTCTCGGTGCGCAGGATGTAGGAGCGGCCGGGCAGCAGCGCCTGCTCGTCGAACCAGACGATGTTGGCGGCGAACTGGTCGGCGACCTGCGGACGCGCCGCCGGCGACACCAGGAGATTGCCACGCGACACCTCGACCTCGTCCTCGAGAACGAGCGTGATCGCCTGGCCGGCGACCGCCTGATCGAGGTCGCCGCCTTGCGCGACGATGCGCTTGACCCGCGACGCCTTGCCCGACTTGGCGACGACGACCTCGTCTCCTTCAGAGACGGTGCCCGAGGCAATGGTGCCGGCGAAGCCGCGGAAATCGAGGTTCGGGCGGTTCACATACTGGACGGGGAAGCGGAACGGCAGCTCGACGGCGGCCTCGTCGACCGAGACCGTTTCCAGATGCTCGATCAGCGACGGCCCGGAATACCACGGCGTGCGCTCCGAGCCACTGGTGACATTGTCGCCGAAGCGCGCCGACATCGGGATCGGCACGACGCTTAAGAAGCCCAGTTGCTGGGCGAACTCGCTGTAGTCGGCGACGATCTGGTCGAACGTGGCCTTGTCGAAGCCGACGAGGTCGATCTTGTTGACGGCGAGCACGATGTGGCGGATGCCGAGCAGCGAGGCGATGATGGAATGGCGCCTAGTCTGGCGCAGCACACCCTGGCGCGCGTCGATCAGCACGATGGCGAGATCGGCGGTCGAGGCGCCGGTCGCCATGTTGCGCGTGTACTGCTCATGGCCGGGCGTGTCGGCGACGATGAACTTGCGCTTCGGCGTGGCGAAGAAGCGGTAGGCGACGTCGATGGTGATGCCCTGCTCGCGCTCCGCCTCCAGCCCGTCGACCAGCAGCGCGAAGTCGATGTCGTCGCCGGTGGTGCCGTGCTTGCGCGAATCCTTCTCGAGCGCGGCGAGCTGGTCCTCGAAGATCTGCTTGGTGTCGGAGAGCAGCCGGCCGATCAGCGTCGACTTGCCGTCGTCCACCGAGCCGCAGGTGAGGAAGCGCAGCAGCGACTTCTTCTCCTGCGCGGCCATATAGTCGCGGATCTGATCGGTCGGGGCGAGGGTCTTGGCCATGATGTGGCGCATTATCAGAAATAACCCTCGCGCTTCTTCTTTTCCATCGAGCCCGCCTCGTCGCGGTCGATGAGGCGGCCCTGGCGCTCGGAGGTGCGGGCGGTCAGCATCTCGCCGACGATCGCCTCCAGCGTGTCGGCGTCGGACTCGATGGCGCCGGTCAGCGGGTAGCAGCCCAGCGTGCGGAAGCGCACCAGGCGGTTCTCGATCGCCTCGCCGGGGCGCAGTTGCATGCGGTCGTCATCCTTCATGATCAGCATGCCATCACGTTCGACCACCGGCCGCGCTTTCGCGAAATAGAGCGGCACGATCGGGATGTTCTCCTGCAAGATGTACTGCCAGATGTCGAGCTCGGTCCAGTTGGACAGCGGGAAGACGCGGATCGACTCGCCCGGCGCGACGCGGGTGTTGAAGATCTTCCACATTTCCGGCCGCTGGTTCTTCGGGTCCCAAGCGTGCTGGGCGTTGCGGAAGGAAAAGATGCGCTCCTTGGCGCGCGACTTCTCCTCGTCGCGGCGGGCGCCGCCGAACGCGGCGTCGAAGCCGTATTTGTCGAGCGCCTGGCGCAGCGCCACCGTCTTCATCACGTGGGTGTGGGTGTTGGAGCCGTGGTCGAAGGGATTGATGCCGTCGCGAACGCCATCCTCGTTGACATGGACCAAGAGGTCGAAGCCGAGTTTCTGCGCCATCTGATCACGAAAGGCGATCATCTCGCGGAACTTCCAGGTGGTGTCGACATGCAGGAACGGGAAAGGCGGCTTGGCCGGGTAGAAGGCCTTCATCGCCAGATGCATCAGCACCGAGGAATCCTTGCCGACCGAATAAAGCATCACCGGCTTGGAGAAAGACGCCGCGACCTCGCGGAAGATGTGGATGGATTCGGCCTCGAGCCGCTGCAGATGCGTGAGCGCGATATTCATGGACTGTCGAGCGTTCTCTCGTGCCGTCGGGCTGAAATCTTGCATTGCAGGCGCAATTCCATGCCACCCGGGCGCAAATTCCACTTTGGACAAACTGTTTCGTGCGGGCGTTCTAACAGATCGGCGCTGGCGATAACAATGCAAGACCCGCACGGCACGGGGTGATTAGGGAACGAATTTTCCAAGCAAGGCCGGCAAAGCGGAAAATCCTGCCGGAGGCATCGGAAAGCCGAAGCGAGGAAAACCGTGGCTTGGAATTCGTAGCTTCCGGGGATCCGGTTGCCCGGCCTTCGCCAGGGCCGAGGATTTTTGTCGGAACATCGTCAACCGCCCTATCGTGGGACAGCGCCAGCGGCTATACGGGGCCGGGGAACGGGCAAGGCGCGGCAAACGGAGATCGGCGAGGCGGCCTTGGCTGGCTCCATGGGTCCGGGCGCAAGCTGGAAATTGCGAAGCAAGCATTTGAACCCGTTCACGACGCTCCGGCGCCACCTCACGCCCGCACAGATCAACATCTATTTCTCGATCGTCTGCTTTTTTTCACCGCCGGTGCTCGGGTCGCTGGTCAGCATCGCCTTCAACGCCGGTGGTGTGTGGTCCGCGATGCTGCTGGCTGCAAAACGGCGGCGCTTCAACATCGACCGGCCGATGCTCGCCTTGACGGTGGCGATCTATGCCTATTGCGCCGCGATGTTTGTCGCTTCGATCGTCAACGGCACGCTGGCGGCCGATCTGCGGTTGTTCCTGCCGCTGATCACCTTGCTCTTCTTCCCGGTCTCCTATTCGACCTGGAGCATCACCGAGAAGATCACGCTGGTACGCATCGCTATTTCGGCAAGCTGCGCGGCCTGCTTGGGTGCGCTGGCCATCGCCGTCGTCCAGTATCACTGGCTCGGCACGAGGGCCGAGGGCGGCGCCGGAAACGCGATCGTCTTCGCGACCGTCACCTGCCTTGCCGTCATGCTATGCCTTGCCGGCGCGCTATCAGGCATCGAGAAGCGCTGGAAGCTGCTCGTCCTGGCGGCGATGGCCGGAGCCCTAGCGATCGTCTATTCGGCGTCGCGCATGATCTGGGTGGCCGTGCCGATTGCCGGCATCGTCGTCCTTCTCATCAATCGCCGCCGGTTCACCAGCGCCAGCGTGGCGCGTTTCGCGGCGATCGGCGTCCTGGTCGCCCTGGTGATCGCCGCCATCGGCTCTCGCGTCATCCTCGATCGAACCGACTTCCTGGTCAGCGACTGGGATGCGCTGAACGCCAATGGCGACCATTCGACGGCGCTCGGCCTGCGCGTGGCGATGTGGGAAATGGGCTTCAGCGCGTTTCGCGAGATGCCGATTTTCGGCCACGGCATTTCGGCCAGCCGGGCGCTGATGAAGCAGGGCTTTCAGGACCAGTTCGGCCTGAACCAGGGTTTCAGCCATTTCCACAACGGCTTCCTGACGGCGCTGGTCGAGGCCGGCCTGCTGGGGGCGCTGGCGCTGGCGTCGATCTTCGTCGTTGCCGCCTGGAACGCGGCAAGGACGCTGCGCGTCAGTGCCAATCCGATCGAGCGGTTCGGCGCGACGATGATCCTTGTCACGGTCATTACCTATCTCACCGGCGGAATGACCGGCATCCTTATCGGCCACGATATCCTCGACGCGACGCTGATGGTGTTCCTGATCACGGGAACCTACCTTGCGTCCGGGCGCACGGTTGCGCCGACCGGGAAAAGCGCGCCTGCCTTGGCGCAGGGCGCCAGCCCGCGACCATGAAGGTCCTGGTCACCGGCGCGACAGGCCTCATTGGACGCCGGATCGTGAGCCGGTTGCGCGAGGCCGGATTTGGCATACGGATCGCCTCCCGCCTGCCGCAACGGCCGACGGGGGCGGACGATGTCGTCGCGCTGCCTGGCGCCGAGGCGCCGGAGGAAGCCTTTCTGGCGCTGATGGGAGATGTGGCGCATGTCGTCCACTGCGCGGCGCTCAACAATGATCGCAGCGCCGGCGAGGCCGATTTCCAAGCCGCCAATGCGACACTGACCGGACGGCTCGCCCAGGCAGCGGCCACGCGCACCGACGGGCGCTTCATCTATCTCTCCTCGATCCGCGCCGTCGTAAGGCCCGATTTCAGCGGCACCATCGACGAGGCCACACCCCCTGCCCCGCAATGCGCCTATGGGCGCTCCAAGCGCGAGGGCGAGATCGCAATGCTGGAGGCTTTTGCGGCCGCCGGACGGACCGGTGCGACGGCGCTGCGGCTGCCGCCGGTCTATGGCCAAGGCATGAAGGGAAATCTGCGCGGGCTGATGCGGCTCGCAGCCACCGGCTTGCCGCTGCCTTCGGCCGCGCTGACGGCGGTTCGCTCGCTCATCTCCAATGACGCGGTGGCCGGCGCTGTGACGCATCTGCTGACCCGTCCGATGCCGCCGCGTCCGGCCTACATTTTGGGCGATGCTTCGCCGGTTGCGATGTCTGAAATCGTCGCCGCATTCCGGCGCGGATACGGCCGTCCGGCCAGGCTTCTTCCCATGCCGGCCTGGCCGTTCCGGCTGGTGGCCACGCTACTTGGCCGGCAGGCGTCGTGGCAAGCTTTGGTGGCGACGCAGATCTGCGACCCGACGCTGCTGGCCTCGGAAGGCTGGACGCCGGGAGCCGACACGCTCGGCCGGCTCGAGGAGCTGGCGCGGCAGCAATTCCAGGAAAAGCGCAGGCGGTCAGGCTCGGCGCCTTCGCCGTAGCCCTTCAGTCCGGAACGCGTCAAAACAAGCGGATAGAGCGGTTCGCCATTTGCGTGAAACGGTGAAAACGCTCTAAGCGCGGTAGAGCGTACCCAGCAATATCTTGAGGTCCAGGCTGGTCGAGGCGGCCTTGATGTAGGCCGCATCGGTTTCCGCACAGAGTTTTGGGTCCGACATATCGATCCCCTTGATCTGCGCAAGCCCGGTGATGCCCGGCAGCGCGGCGAGCACGCCCAGCTCCCTGCGCCGTTCGATCAGTTCCGTCTGGCTCGGCAGGCATGGGCGCGGGCCGACAAGGCTCATCTCGCCCTTGAGCACGTTCCAGAGCTGCGGCAACTCGTCGATCTTGGTTGCGCGCAGCACCTTGCCGACCGCGGTGACCGAACTGGCCGGCGCCTCGTGGGTGGGCAAGGACGGCGTGTCCCGATGCATCGTGCGCAGTTTGCGGCAGGCAAAGAGGGTTCCCTGCCGGCCGACGCGGATTTGCGAGAAGATGGCGGGGCCGGGCGACGTCGCCCGGATCGCCAGCATGGCGACCAGCATAATCGGCGACGTCGCCGCCAGCATCACGGCCGCGATAATCAGGTCGAAAGCCCGCTTTGCCGTCACGGTTCAGATCCGGCGCGAAAGGAAAGCGAGGTAGAGCCCGAGCGTGCCCATGAGGGTCTGCCGGTAGACGCCGCTTTTGCCGAGCAGGCTGAAGCGCCTGAAGATACCGCCCTTGCGCGCCCTGATGAACAGGCGCAGGCACAGTGCCGCATCGCGTGCGATGAGGTCTCGGTTGACGGCAAGGCCCCTGAGATTGCTGTCCGTCCAGGTGGCGAACTGGCCCTTGAACAGGCGTCCGAGCCTTGAAAGCCTCGCCTTCCACGAGACATTGGCGCCGACGAGGTTTGCCGCATGCTGCCGGTACCTGACCAGCGGCCGCGGCTCGTAGCGGACCTTGCCGCCGGCGGCGGTGACGATGAGATAGGCCCACCAGTCATGGCTGACGAAGTCGGTTCGTGCCGATGCTTTCGCCAGAAGCTCGCGCGCCCTGCGGTTGAACAGCATGGTGTTGCCGCCGGCGATACTTTGCACCAGCGCGTTGCGGAAAGACGGCGGGCGGCGGAACAGCGGCGAATAGCCGGCCGGGGCGCCGGCCTCCGAAATGGTCGCGGTGCGCGAGCAGAACAGGAGCGGCGTTTCCATATCCTCTCCCTCCATCCAGCGGATGGCGCTCTCCAGCCGATCCGGCTCCCAGACATCGTCCTGGTCGCAAAAGGCATAGTAATCGGCATCGATGCGAGGATCGATGATCATCGAGCGGAAATTGGCGGCGAAACCTTTTCGCGGGCCTTCCACCAGCGTAAGGGAACCCTTGTTCCAGCGGGATCGCCAAGCCTCGACGGTTGCGACCGTGGCGTCGGTCGAGCCGTCGTCGGAAACCCAGAGGTCGACGCGAGGCCAGGACTGCGCGAGCAGGGATTGCAATTGCTCGCCGATGAATGCCGCGCCATCCTTCGTGCCCATGAGAACGGCGACGCGCTGATCTTTTGCGGTCACGGTCTCAGAACCCGCAGGGCATTCGAACAGGCTTCAACAGCCGATTGCGGGCGGGCGGCACGGGTCTAACCGATCTGTCCGGCCGTCTTCGGCGCCGCCTGCCCGCGCGCGCCGATGTCTTCCGGCGCCAGGTTGAGCCCGGCCAGGATGGCAAGTGCCGCGGCCTTGTCGCGATTGTGCATCGCGGCCACCAGCGCCGGCAGCACGGCCTCGATCCTTGGCCATTGCACGACGTCGCCCCTGAGGCCGAAGATCTTGGCGATGTCGAGCTTGACGGCCTCTTCGTTCTCGCAATGCAGCGTCTCGTGCAGCTTCTCGCCGGGCCTGATGCCGGTGAAGCGGATCGGAATGTCGGTATAGGGGCTTTTGCCGGCCATGCGGATCATGGTTTCGGCGACTTCGAGGATCGGCACGGGCTTGCCCATGTCGAGCATGTAGATGGCGTAGTCGTCCCGACCCTGGCGCTGCTCGGCATCGGCGGCCGACATGATGACGAGATCGACCGCCTCGGCCACCGTCATGAAATAGCGGGTCATGCGCCGGTCGGTGATGGTGACCGGCCCGCCGGCCTCGATCTGCGCCTGGAAGATGGTCGCGACCGAGCCATTGGAGCCGAAGACATTGCCGAAGCGCACGGCGATGAACTTGGTGCCGGGACGATGCGCGCCCAAGTGATGGGCGTGATGGGCGCCGGCCTGCCGGCCGTTCGCCGCGCCGGCCTGCAACGGCGACGGCGCCGCTTGGGTTTCATGCAGCGAGGAGACGATCTGCTCGGCCGCCCGCTTGGTGACGCCGAGCACCGAAGTCGGGTCGACGGCCTTGTCGCTGGAAATCAGCAGGAATTGCGGCACCCCGCACTCGGCGGCGACCTTGGCGCAGGCGAGCGTGCCGAAGACATTCGTCTCGATCGCCGCTTCCCAGTTCTCTTCCAGCAGCGGCACGTGCTTCAGCGCCGCGGCATGAAACAGGATCGCGGGTTTGAACTCGCTGACGAGGCGCATCATGTGAGGCCGGTCGGTGACGTCGACGATGCGGCTGGTCAGCCGGTCGCGATCCTTGTCGTCGATCAGCTGGTCGAGCTGGAAAATGCCGAACTCGGAATTGTCGGCCACCAGCACCGCCTCGGCGCCGAGTTCCAGCGCGCGCTTGACCAGGACACGGCCGATGGAACCGGCGCCGCCGGTGACCAGCACGCGCTTGCCGCCGACGAAGGCGCCGATGCGCGTCGTGTCGGTGGCAACCGCCGAGCGGCGCATGATGGTTTCCATCTCGACGGCATCGAGAACCAGCTTGCCGCCCTGCCCGAGTTCCGACAGGCCGGAGAACTGGACGACGGCGATGCCGCTGTGGCGGGCGATGCGCACCAGCTCGGCATAGTCCTCGATCTCGCGCTCGACGCCGTTGCCGAAGATCAAAAGGTCGAGGTTTTCCGTGCCGTTGACGTAGTCCTCCAGCACCTCGACCAGGCGCGGCCGCAGCGCCACGACCGGAACGCCCTGGATCCGGGTGCCGAGCGGCGCATCGGCCTCGGTCGCCATGATGCCGGCGATGGCGTATTCGGCAGGCTGGGCCGCGCGGGTGAAGCGGACGATCAGGTCGGCCTCGCCCAGCCGGCCGATGAACAGCGCCTGCTTGACCGGCGCGTCGCCGGGAGCGCGGCGCAGAATGCGCCAGGACGCGCCGTCGCGCAGGAAGCGATAGTAAAGCCTGGGTGCCGAAATGATGGTGAAGGAGACCAGGAAAAAGACGATGAACTGTCGTTCGTTGAGGCCGGACACCGGCTGGAGGAAGAAGCGGAAGGCAAGCGAGGCCAGATAGAGGACCACCGTCAGGCTGCCGCAGCCCTTGAGGATGTTGAAGAAGTCGGGCGTGGAGGCAAAGCGCCAGACGGTGTTGTAAAGGCCGCTGTAGCGAAACAAGAGATGGGCGACGAGCACGATGAGCGCCCAGCAGGCCAGCCCGCCGGGGGAGAACGCGTCGAAAGAAAGCCGCGACTGCGAAAGGATGAGACTAAGAGCCACCGCGACCAGGACCATGACGAGGTCCTGGACCATGATAATGGCGCGCCGCATCCTTGGTCGGAGTTCCGATACGGCTTCTACATAGGCGGTCATTGGGCGGTACTGAACTCCAGGCGTCGAGATGCTATCAGAATGGCGCAGGACAAAACACCGTCCGCCGCCACTCTGGATTGCAAATCCCCTACCCGTTACCCGCTTACCGCATTAGCGTGGAGTTGGGAGGAGAGCTAGCGGTTTTTTGGGGAAGATAACCGCCTCTGATAAGAACACCCTCACAAAACGGGCGGTCATCAATGGCCGGGGCGCGTTGCAGCCGCCAAGTACATGGCTTTAAGTGCGGTCTTGCAAACATCGGCCCCAATCGCCCGCTAGGGGTTTCAGAGTTCGCTAATCGGAAAATCTAGGCACAGGAGTGTATGTAATGAGCCGAGATTGGGAGAATTGGGACGTCAGCGGAATTGCCAGTGAGATTCAGACGATCTGGCTGTCCTCTGACGAGGAAAATGCTCATCGCGAGCAACTTGCCGATCTCGTCTGTGGCCGTATTCCAGCGTCTGATCCATCCATTTTGGAAGTCGGCTGCGGAACCGGCCTTGTCTACGAAAAACTCGCCGCCAAACACAAACTCATTACCAATTACATTGGTATCGATTCATCGCTTAAAATGCTTGAAATAGCCAGGCGAAACTTCCCTAGGGGGCAATTTCTTTACGGGGACGGCTACGAACTTGTTTTTCGGGACCAGGAGTTCGATGCCGTTCTTTCCTTCGAGGTGCTCGGGCACATTCCCAGAATCAAGCCGTTTTTGAGCGAAATGCTTCGTGTCGCGAAGAAGACATGTATATTCACGACATGGCCGAGCGACAGCAGCGATGTTGTAGAAGATTACGAAACGATCGACGGCACTCGGTTTTTGTATCGCAGATATTCAGAATCTTACATACAAAAGCTCATATACATCGCAGGGCGGCAGAAATTGGACGATATCGAACTGATCCCCCTCAATTCTGGAGGGCAGGCTTATGTTGTTACGCTACACCCCTGAGTGCAACAGCCTCAGACCGTGCCTCTGCGGATGCCCATAATTCTTCGTAAGATGCGCCGGATCACCAACGAAAATCCGCCCTCCTCATAAGTGACAGCAACCAGAAGTCTTATTCGCTCAATGCGTCGCCAAAACCTTTTCGCGTCCAAACCGCTTTGCTCAAGTGGCTTGGCATTCTGCGCTTCATCACTCGCCAGCCGCTTAAAAAACTCCGCCCACTCATAGGAAACATGAGTCACGTCATAGCGAGCTTTTACGTGTTTGAAGGCGGCGTCTGCTATGGCCTTCTGTTTATCCCGCTGACCAACGAGGCTCACAAGCACTTCAAACCAGGATGAACTGTCATTCTTGACTAGAATTCCGGTCACCGAATGCTGCACCACACTGCTATATGGCGGTATGTCGGAATAGATACCGGCGATGTGGCAGGCGCCATATTCCCGGTACTTATTGTCAGTTTTGCCGCGATTGGCCTCGTGATCGAGTAATGGTGCCAATCCGATTGCCCAGTTTCTTTCGGCCTGGAACTTTATGTAGGATTTGTAATCGTTTGTGTGGGGAAAAAAGCGTACACGCTCTCGAATTTCAACGCCTCTAGGAAGAACACCAGCAAACTCGAACGCTGCCTTTGGAAATTTCTCCAAAATAGGGTCTATAAGCCCCGTTACCAATTCAAGATCGTCGATGCGCGAGGGGCTTCCTGCAAAGCCAATCCGAACCTCATCTGTAGCGACCGGCCGCACATCCTCAATGAGAGAGAAGTCAAAAAATGTTGGCAGGACCGCTACACGATCATTGAAGCGCGACAAAAACTTCGCCAATTCAACGGAATTGGTGACCACTGATTGCGCGTGCGAAACCGCGAACTTCAGCGTGGCTCTGACCAGCGGGTGCCGATAATAAGCGGCGAGAGGGGTGTGCCCTTCAATACGCCAGAAATTATCGTCAATGTAGTAAGCATACGGTCGGTTTGCATGGACGAGGGCTTGTGACCAAGACAGGACAAGCGGGTCAGCACAGCGGACGAACAATGGGATTGTCTCCAGCGTGATGTCAGAGACGTGCAGTCGATCGAGAAGCTGCGTTCGATATTGAACACCATGCGAGGCGCAGGCGCTCAGTATCTGCTCGATCAAATGTGTAGTGGCGATCTCCGCTTCAATTATAATCAGTATTTGGGGAGCAGCTAACATAATTCAGTCATTCGATCAGAGCTCGCAATCTATAATCGTTGTTATGCCAGCGGCGGTGAGACATCCCCGACACCTCTCCGTTCAGCAGCCGTTCCGGTATCTGGCGTTTGGTCGACATATGCGACCTTGGCAAATGGGGCTGCAGCGCGCCGAGCCAAGCCAAGATGAGAATATCTTGCCAGCTCCAATGCATAGATTGGCCATCTGGAGCGAGCAAATAGGCGAAGACGCCACATGCCATCATGTGGAATCGCAAGTCCCTTCAAATCAAAAATGACCGGGAGTTGGAGGCTCGCTCCGGCGTCAAGAGCAATGGCCACCTGGCGTTCGATTCTTCCATCCGGGCTTACGAGTTCTATCCCGACGGTCCCCTCATGAATCCCTTCCGAGGAGAAAGCGCATGAAATATTGTCAAGCGTTCCACGTTTAATAGGGATAAGGTATTCGACAAAGTCCTTACCCTGAATCGCGTCTGATAACTCAAGATAACTATCCGGAGTTCGAATATTATTGTCTTGTAGATATCGGCGAATGTCGTCGAAAACCGGCGACACCTGGGGCCAGAGGTCCTCGCGAGATAGTCGAGGCCTGAAGCGGCGGTACCGTCGGATCCTTGATCTTAGCGCAGAAAGTTCGTGCAGGCTCGCCCTAAGCGGCTCGGCATCGGGAGGCGCGCCGCCCCCAACCCATTGCTTAGAAAGATAGAGTTTTCTGAGCCGAGTTTCGACAAGCGTCGAACTTATCCCAGGTAAGGTCTCCAAAATTTGATTCAATACAGCAACATTTTGTTCACCAGAGAACTGCTTTCGGCAGAATGAGACGTTAAACTTCTTATAGTCGCCCCACCCCTCCCGATTTGCGATCAGCTTTGTTAGAACCTCAAGCCACGCTCTAGGCTCCTTCGCAGGCGCAACTTTAGCCGCTGCCCCGTCGAACCCCGGTACACTATATGGCTCCGCATCCGGGACAACGAGCAAGGCGTCTAAAAGATAAGCGCATAACGCAACATTTAGGGTCTTGTATAAGTTGTTAACTGTTTCGCTCGGGGCATGAATCAGTATATCTGGGCGATATTCCACCAGCTGCAAAATTGCACGGTTCCAGTCAACCTGAGTGCTTTTAAAAGTGAACTTAATGTTTTTGCTCTCCTGAAGAATCCGCGGCAGTCTAGAATCTTCGCCGGAGCCACTTATTACGAAGTGGATGCGGTGGCCTTCAGCTGCAAGGCGTTGAATCGCTGGTATAACCTTCTCCTGCAAGCCAAGCTGCCGGTGCGGCCCTCCGATTGAAGCTATTGTCAAATCAGCGCGCCACTCATCTTTGTCTGCAGGAAGGCTCCTTTCCGGCCTCAGCGCAATTGGAGCTTTCGCATAGCTGACAGGAAACATAAATACATTTTTGTGGATTAAGTTTGCCAGATAATACCCTTCTAAAGCCGGCGCCGTTACCAAAACGCCAGCAAATCGTGACAGCTTACTCCTAAGCGCCGCAAGAGAGAAATCTTCCGGCATCTCCAGCTTTTCTTTTATCGATAGCTCTGTAAAATTATCGTCGATAAAATAATAAACTGGAATAGACAAATCGAAAGCCAAATCTATCCACTCTCTATATCGATCAAAATATCTTACGATTATCAAGCATGACGCCTCAACCAACTCTGATACACTTGCACCGCTATCCAGCGAAATTATCCTTACGCTCCCTCTGACCGAGCGTGGTAGATAATCGAAACACAGAGTTGTCGACGCATTATAGTCAGCTGATAAAACAAATACATTTTTGCCCAAGCGATCCGGTACGCTTGGCTTAAGCGACGACATCCAGGCGCGTTTGGCGCAGTGACTCTCGGTCAAATCGGCAATGGCGACACTGGTGCGTGGTGAGAGGCCTGGAGGGATCTCAAAAACGTCGATGTCGCTGAAGCTCTCTGGCCTGAGGTCTCTGGTGGCAACTCGCATCCACTCTTCGCAAGCACCAGAAACCAAAGGATAGGTTCTACCAAGAGAATCGCTTTGCTCAGGACCGGTCACCTCGGCAACGTCGACGTCGATATGCTGGAGCAAGTAGAATTCACTGATCCGGCGCCAAAGGTCCCAATCACATAATCTCGCCATAAGGACGTTTGGATCGTATAACCCAACCCGATCTATCACATACCTTGGCAAGAGGACCGTGCAGTTTGCAATCGGATTAGTGCTTTTCAAATTAAATGAAGAGAGCGATCGCCCCAGCCGAGTGACTAGCCCATCGGGTCTTCCGACCTCTCGAATTCTCCATACTGCATTGCCATACCAAACTTGGTGTGGATACTTAAGACTTTGGTCAAGCAGTTGGTCCAAAGCGTCTGGATAGAAGAAATCGTCGTCGAAGGCGAACCCGATGAAATTAGCCCGAGCCTTGGAGAACGCCTCATATTCTGACACTGCCGGAAGGCCAATGTTGCGCGGATGCCTTAAGCAACTGACGCGCCCATCAACACGCATGAACTCGGCTATCTGATCAGCAGTCCCGTCGACGCTCGCATCATCAACTATTATTAGCTCAATATCATTTAGAGTCTGATTGAGAACGGACTCGACCGCCCGGCGAAATAGACCGCTGGCACCGCGCCGGAAGGTCGGAAGCAAGATGGAAACGGCCGGCTTGTGGTCATCGGAATATCCGGAGCCGGGCGACCAGAGGGTATCTGCCACAAGGTCTTTAACTTTCATGGTATATTAGCCAATCACGTAATCGGCAAGTTTGTGCGCGAGTAGCATTCAAGAACCTCCGACGTTTCTCCGTCCATGCGAATGCCGCCAGCATCGAGCCAAATCGTGCGCTTGCAAAAAGATTCCAAAAGGGTTTGCGCATGGCTCGCGAAGACCAGGATTTTGCCCTGCTCCATAAATTCGTACATTCGGCGCTTAGCCTTATCGGCAAACTTGATGTCACCAGCGCCCATCACCTCGTCGATCAGCAGTATCTCGGGGTTGATGCTGGTCGATACCGCAAAGGCAAGGCGGACAAACATTCCTGCCGAATAGGTGCGAACAGGGTAGTCTAAAAATTCTCCCAGTTCGGTGAATTCCGCGATCTCAGGCAACTTCTCCTCGATCTCGGGCGGGGACATGCCGAGAAGGAGGCCACGGATGCGAATATTGTCCCGGCCGGACTGATTCATCTCGAAGCCGGTAGCGAACTCGAACATCGGGCAAATGTGCCCACGCACTGCTACCGTTCCGGATGTGGGCGGGTAGATCTTTGCCATGACCTTTAGCAGCGTGCTCTTGCCGGCGCCGTTAAGACCAATCAGCCCTACACGCTCGCCGCTTTTGATCCGGAGATTCACGTGGCGGAGCGCATCTACACAATATGTGGATGGTGCTGGCCGTCGCCCCGGCAGGCGACCAATCAACCAATCCTTCAGGCCTCCACTGTTGCGCTCGCCTTGAAAACGAATTCCTACGTCGTCCAGCTTGATCGCGAATTCGCTCATAGCAGAAAAACCACGCGATTATCGAGGCGGCGGGCAATCGCTGCTGCGACGACCCATACCAATAGCACGTACAATGCCGCCATGGCATAGTTCTCGAATGGAGGGAGACTCCCTTCCAAAATAGGTCGCCTTACAATATCGATTAAATAGTAAAGTGGATTGTATTTGTAGACGAAATCGATTCCTTTTGCCCTCAATACGTCAATCGGAAACATAATCGGCGTTACAAAAAATACAACTTGAAGGACTCCTCCAAGCGCAAAAGGCAGATCTCTGAATTTTGTTCCCACATATGCGGAGATAACAATGTGCCCCAGAGCTGCAACTATCAGTACAGCCATTCCAGGCAAGGCCATCAGCCAGCCAGAAAAACCAATATTACGAAAAACAATTTGCAAAATAACCACCGCGACAAACCCTATCGCCATGTTTATTGAATACGATACGAGAGCACGTAAAAGATATATCTGTTTCGGATAAGAAAATTGCTTAATATATCCCTCTGATATTACGAATGCCGTTCCTGCCTCCACGAGTGATGAAAGCAGAAACCCCCAAATCACGAAACCTGTAATCAAAAACGGCAAAAATTCGGCCATCGGCTGACCGAACATCACACCGTAGACGAAACCGGCACCACCAACGAAAAACCCCAGATTGAGCAATATCCACAGGGGGCCGATGAAGGACCGGCGAAAACGTGCCTTGATATCCTGCAGGCCCAAGAAGGTCCACACTCGCCAAAGCTTCAAAGCCATCAGCGAATCAGCGTAAAGTTGCGTTCGCGGAGTCATACGACGCTGCCTCGATCAAGGCCCATGCGGATCAGGCCACCAGAGCGACGTTCTTCGATAAAGCCGTGACGTTCATAAAGGCGGATGGCTCTGGCATTTTTCTCCATAACTTCCAGGAACAGATAAGATAGATTCAGAAACCCCGTGCTGAAACGGATGATCTCCGCACACGATCGGCCGATGTAGCCTTTCCCCGCCATTTCCGGCGCAACAAGAAACCGGCCTATTTCGGCGCTTCCGTTATCGATATCGTAAATGCCGCATTGGCCGACCGGCTGCCCATTCGCTTCCACTAGGAAGAAAAAATCGTCTTCCTTTTGAAGGTAGTTTCTGTACCAGGCAAGGTGCGCATCGAAGGCAATCTTGCCGGAGTTTTTGAACCAAACCCTCGCCTCGTCGCGATTGCGCCAAGCGAGAATGGTCTCGAGATCTCTTTCCTCCATGAGCCTCAAGACGACAGTTCCGTCTCCAAAGGGAGCGACGTGCTGCTTCATTGTGCGTATTTGAGTACCAATTCGGAGACCAAATCCACATCCGCCTTGCGCATCCGAAGGTGCAGGGGGAGCGAGATGATTTCCTGGCTTGCCGCTGCCGCATTCGGGCATGTGCCTGCGGCAAAAGCGTACATCTGATAATCGGTGTTATCGCGATAATGGACGCCGGGATAAACGCCGTGTTCGTTCAACGCTAGCATCAGCATGTCGCGATTCTTCACGCGTATCTGCAAGAGGTGCTGTGCAGATTCACACCCCTTGGCGGTCGGCACGACGCTTACCCTGTTATGCCCGTCAAAGTGCTGCCGATACCAGACGGCCAGCTGGCGCCGGAAGGAATTGTCGATATCGAGATACTTCAACTGGACAATGGCCATCGCTGCCATGATCGAGTTGCCATGGAATTTATAGCCGACCTCCTCGACGTCATACATCCACTTGTAGGCCCCCTGGGCGGCAGTGCGGGCATAGGTGTCCTTGTTGATGCCCAGCCAAGTGAGCTTGCGGACCCGCTCGTCGTCTTCCGCTTCCTTGAAGCAAATCATTCCGGAATCGGCCGTGGGGAGATTCTTGACCGCCTGAAAGCTGAACACCGATGCATCGGCGTCACTACCCACATGCTTGCCATCGACACGAGTGCCCGCCATGTGAGCCGCATCGAGCACGAGCTTTATGTCGTGCTGGCGACAGAGCTCCAGTATCTTCTGATACCTGCCCACATTACCTCCCATGCCGACAAAAATCAGGGCTTTCGTTTTGTCGGTAATCAGTTTGGCGACGCTCTCTGGGTCAAGGCAGAGGTATTCATCGACGTCCGCGAACACCGGCTTGAGGCCCGCGTAGAGAATGGCGTGGTTTGTCGAAACAAATGTCAGCGGCGTTGTTATGACTTCGTCTTCGCTCGTCCATCCATATTTCGATTTGAAAAGCTGAAAGGCAAGATGAAGTCCGACCGTATTGGAGTTCAGAAAGTGAGCGTGTGGAATCCTGGTATAATCCTTCCACGCCGTTTCAAACTCCGCTGTCTTGAAGCCTAGTCCCGTCCAGCCTTTTTCGAGGCACTCGCGGATCTCCGACAGACACTCTTCAATGCGGAAACTTGGTACAAATAGCTGAACAGTCATAGTTCCTCCAGCGCTGCCTACTGGTTCAGTTGTATGCTTGCCTGTCTTGTCGCTCCGAGCACAAGACGTGACACGATTTCTTCGGTCGATCGGCGCCAATGCGGTGCGGTCCATCCAAACACCGAGGCGAATTTCACCGTTGAGAGCCGCGAGTTAGCGGGACGCCGGGCTTTGGCTGGATAATCCACCGTAGCAATATCGCGTACCCGCGCATACGGACCACCAAGCTCTCGGCTTGTGTCCAGGATTTTACGGGCAAAGCCGCTCCAGTTGGTCTCGCCGCTTCCCACCAGATGGAAGATGCCGAAGGCAGTGAAATCCTCGTGGTCTCGCAGCCTCGCCGCCGCATGCAGGATCGCGTCGGCGATGTCGAGCGCCGAGGTCGGATTTCCCCACTGGTCGGCGACGACCGAAATCTCGTCGCGGTCCGTGCTGAGCCTCAGCATCGTCTTGACGAAATTTTTCCCGAACGGGCTGTAGGCCCAGGCGGTGCGAAGGATGAGGTGGCGCGGGTTGGCGGCGGCCACTGCCTGTTCGCCGGCGAGCTTGGAGGCGCCATAGACGCCGAGCGGGGCGGTCGCGTCGGTCTCGACATAGGCACTGGCCTTGGTGCCGTCGAAGACATAGTCGGTCGACAGATGGATGACGGGAACGCCGAGCCGCGCCGCGGCCTCCGCCACCTTGCCGGCGCCGGCGGCGTTCACGGCGAAGGCCAGGTCCTTCTCGTCCTCGGCCTGGTCGACGGCGGTGTAGGCGGCGGCGGAGACGACGATGTCGGGCCTTGCCGCTTCCAGTGCTGCGAACACCGTGTCGGGTCGCGACAGGTCGAGCACCGGGCGGCCGACGGCGATGACTTCGACATCGTCGCGGCCCTGCGCCGCCTCGACCAGGCTTGCGGCAACCTGGCCTTCGCGTCCGGTGACGGCAAGCCTCACGTGGCCACCTTCCTGCTTTCGGCCCCGTTCCCGGCCGGGCTGCTTTCGAACGTTTTATGTTCGATCGGGCTGTTTTGGGTCGGGCTGTTTTCGATCGAACCCTGGCCCAGCCGCTCGCCGGCGTAGCGCTGCTCGCGGATCGGCCCCCACCACCATTTGTTGTCGAGATACCAGTCGACGGTCCTTGCCAGGCCGCTGTCGAAATTCTCCCGCGGCGCCCAGCCGAGATCGCGCGCGATCTTGGAGGCGTCGATCGCATAGCGGCGGTCATGGCCGGGGCGGTCGGTGACGAAGGCGATCAGATCGCGGTAGCTCCCGCCGGCGGCGCGCGGGCGCCTCAGGTCGAGAAGATCGCAGATCGCCTCGACGACGTCGAGATTGGTGCGCTCGGAATTGCCGCCGACATTGTAGCTCTCGCCCGGCCGCCCCTTGGTGGCCACCAGTTCAAGGGCCCGCGCGTGATCCTCGACGAACAGCCAGTCGCGCACATTGCAGCCGGCGCCATACACCGGCAACGGCTTCTCGTCGAGCGCGTTGAGGATGACCAGCGGGATCAGCTTTTCGGGGAAATGGTAGGGGCCGTAATTGTTCGAGCAGTTGGACAGCACCACCGGCAGGCCGTAGGTCTCGTGCCAGGCCCGCACCAGATGGTCGGATGCCGCCTTCGACGCCGAATAGGGCGAGGACGGCGCATAGGGCGTCTCCTCGACGAACATGCCGCCGTCGAAGGGAAGATCGCCGAACACCTCGTCGGTCGAGACATGGTGGAAGCGGAAGCGGCCCTGGCGGGCCTCCGGCAGCCCGCGCCAGTATTCCAGCGCCGCATTCAGGATGCGGTAGGTGCCGACGATGTTGGTCTCGATGAAGGCGCCGGGGCCGTCGATCGAGCGGTCGACATGGCTTTCGGCGGCGAGGTTCATGACGATGTCGATATCGTCACGGCGCAGTATCTCCAGCACCGCGCGCTCGTCGCGGATGTCGGCCTGCTCGAAACGGTAATTGTGCGCGTTCTCGATCGGCCGCAGCGAGGCGAGGTTTCCGGCATAGGTGAGCTTGTCGAGATTGGTGACGCGATAGGCCGGGTTGGCGCACAGATGCCGGCAGACGGCGGAGCCGATGAAGCCGGCGCCGCCAGTGACCAGGAAATTCATGCCGCCCTCTCTCCTCACGCAAACAGCTCCGCCATGGCGAGCAACGGCGCCTTGCGGTCCTTGTCCGAAAGCTGGAATCCGCCGGCAATTGCCGGCCATTCGATGCCGATGTCGGGATCGTCGAAGCGGATCGACCGGTCATGCTCGGGCGAATAGGTGTCGGTCACCTTGTAGAGCACCTCCGTATCCGGCACGAGCGTGACGAAGCCGTGCGCGAAACCCTTCGGCACCAGAATCTGGTTGCCTATCTGCGCCGACACCTCCAGCGCCACCCATTTGCCGAAAGTCGGCGAGGTGCGGCGGATGTCGACCGCGACATCGAGCACGCTGCCCCTGACGACGCGCAGCAGCTTGTCCTGGGCGCGCGGCGGCAGCTGGTAGTGCAGCCCGCGCAGCACGCCGGCCGCGGCGGAATAGGAATGGTTGTCCTGCACGAAATCGAGATTGATGCCTGCCTCGGCGAAACGCCCGGCATTCCAGGTCTCGCTGAAAAAACCGCGCGCGTCGCCATGCCGCTTCGGCACGATCTCCAGCACGCCGTCGAGGCCGAGCTGCCTGATCTCAAGCACCGCGTTCCTCCGTCAGATCGGCAACGCGCTTGCGCAGATAGGCGGCATATTCATTCTTGCCCAGGCGGGCGGCGCGCTCCAGAACCTTTTCGGCGCCGAGCCAGCCCTGCTCGAAGGCGATTTCCTCCGGGCAAGCGACCTTTATGCCCTGGCGATGCTCGATCGTGCGCACGAATGACGATGCCTCGTGCAGGCTGTCGTGCGTGCCGGTGTCAAGCCAGGCATAGCCGCGGCCGAGTTGATGCACGTGCAGTTGCCCGCGCTCGAGATAGACGTTATTGACCGCCGTGATCTCGAGCTCGCCGCGCACCGAAGGGCGGATCGTCGAGGCGATATCGACGACATCGTTGTCGTAGAAATAGAGACCCGTGACGGCCCAGTTGGACTTCGGCTTCTGCGGTTTTTCCTCGATCGTCAAAGCCCTGCCGGTCGCCTTGTCGAACGAAACCACGCCGTAACGCTCCGGATCGTCGACATGATAGGCGAATACCGAGGCGCCACTTTCACGGCCGGCCGCGGCACGGCACAGATGCGACAGGCCCTCACCGAAATAGATGTTGTCGCCCAGTATCATCGACACGCTGTCCTTGCCGATGAAGTCGCGGCCGATGATGAAAGCCTCGGCGAGGCCGTTGGGTTGCGGCTGCCCGGCATAGGAGAGCTCCAGCCCGAATTCGGAACCGTCGCCCAGCAAAGCCTGGAAGACCGGCAAGTCGCGCGGAGTTGAAATGACCAGGATCTGGCGTATCCCCGCGAGCATCAGAACGCTCAGCGGGTAATAGATCATCGGCTTGTCGTAGATCGGCAGTATTTGCTTAGATACAGCTAATGTAAGCGGATAAAGACGTGTTCCGCTGCCGCCCGCAAGGATAATTCCTTTCAACAAGCTCTCCTTGAACCACCGCGGCCCCCGCCTCGACGCCAAGTTGGCCGTGCTTAGGTTTCGGGCACTGGCTTGTCAATGTCGGCTTTGATTTCTTCCCCGACACCCTTCCCGCTTTCTATCATCGGGCATGCGATGGTTTCGAGCGAAATCCGACCGCGCCATAAAAAAGGGCCGGCGGGCGCTTGTCGCCCACCGGCCCTTCTCGTTTCGGTCGCGATCAGCCGCGCTTGAGCAGCGCCCACACGGCCGGCACAAGGCTGGCGGCCAAAGCCACCTTGATCAGGTCGCCGACGATGAAGGGCAGGACGCCGAACTGCCAGGACTTTTCCGGTCCGATCAACATGGCCAGCCAGGCAAAGCCCATGGCCATCATGACGACCTCGCCAGTCAGCATGGCGCCGAACAGCTTGAAGGGATTGCGATCCCAGCCGCGGTCGGCGGCCCAGCCGGCGATCGCCGCCATGACCACGAAGCCGGCGAGATAGCCGCCCGTCGAGCCCAGCATATAGGCAATGCCGATGCCCTTTTCCGGCGTGCCCTGGAAGACGGGCCAGCCCATGGCGCCCTCGGCGAGGTAGAGAAGCAGCGTCGCGACCGCCAGCCGCAGGCCGAAGGTCGAGGCGATCAACAGCACGGCGAGCGTCTGCAGCGAAATGTCGACCGGGCCAAGCACCACCTTCGTCTTGGCCGAAAGCGTGAGCAGCAGGGTTCCGGCGAGCGCCAGGAAGAGCTGGGTCGCGAGCCGGGCAGCGCCCCGATCCGGCAGGGTGAGAGAAACGAGCGGACGCATCGTGGTTGCAATTGCCATGGTCTTCCCCGTTGTGGCTGCGCATCGCGGAGAAACGATTTCAGGCGATGCGCTTCAAACTTTGTCTTGATGCATGTCGTTCTCCCAAAACCGCTGCGCAGTTTTGGGCGACATGCATTTGTTTTCCTATATTGGCTTCCGTATCGGGCGGCAATCATTTTGCCGCATTGCAACGGAGCCCGCCGGCATGGCCCTTGAATTCGACACCAGCTTCGACCCGGCCTATGGCCGGGCGGTTACGGTCGCGCCGGATGTTCAGCGCATCACCGCCAGAAATCCGAGCCCGTTCACCTTCCACGGCACAAACAGCTATCTCATCGGCCGCGATACGCTGGTTGTGATCGATCCGGGGCCGGAAGACGACGCCCATCTCGAGACGCTGCTTATGGCGATCGGCGGCAGGCCGGTCAGCCACATCTTCGTCAGCCACACCCATCGCGACCATTCGCCCTTGGCGGAGCGGCTGAAAGAGCATACCGGCGCGCCAACGCTTGCCGAAGGCCCGCATCGGCCGGCTCGCGCCTTGAGTGTCGGCGAGGTCAATCCGCTCGACGCCAGCGCCGACCTGGGTTTCGTTCCCGACATCGCGCTGGCCGACAATGCACTGACCGAGGGCGACGGCTGGGCAATCCGCACCGTGCTGACGCCCGGCCACACCGCCAATCATGCCGTGTTTGCCCTCGAGGGAACCGGCACGCTGTTTTCAGCCGACCATGTCATGGCGTGGTCGACCTCGATCGTCGCGCCGCCGGATGGCGCCATGGCGGACTATATGAGCTCCCTCGACAAGCTGCTTGCACGCGACGATCGTTTGCTGTTGCCGGGTCATGGCGGACCTGTGTCCGCCCCCGGCAGGTTCATGCGCGGCCTGAAGACGCATCGCAAGATGCGCGAAAGAGCGATCCTGGAGCGCATCCGCGCCGGAGACCGGACGATCAGGGCAATGGTCGCGGCGATCTATCGCGACACCGACCCGCGGCTGCACGGTGCCGCCGGCCTGTCGGTGCTTGCCCATCTCGAGGATCTCGTCGCGCGCGGCCTGGTCGCAACCGACGGCGAGCCCTCAATCGACGGCATTTTCGTGCCTGCAGGTTAGGCCTACTCGGCCGGCGCCGCGCCGACCTGCCCGGCGACCTCCTGGTCGAGCTCGCCAAGGAAATTGGTGATGCGGGCGGCGTTGTCGCCGAGGTCGTAGCGGCCATAGCGCGAGGCCGAGCGCATGTCGACGATGACCTGCTCACCATCGTCGGTGACGCGAATGGCGACGTCGGCCGGCAGTCCGAGCACGAAGCCCTTGGCCAGCGCATTGATCGTCGCCTCGCTCTGCCCGTTGATATCGGGATAAGGCGCCGTCAACTGCCAGTCGCGGCGATCGAGCACGGTTTCGACAGCGTCGACGACGGTTTCGAAAGGCAGGTTGTAGCTGCGCCCACTGACCAGCGGATAGGCATCGGCCTGGAGGGCCTGTTCGCCAGGCGTCGGCGGCGGCAGCTCGTTCATGTCGCCGGTGCGGTCGCTGGTGTCCAGTGCCGGCGGATCGTCGAGATCGGTCGAAATGTCGCGCAGCGGCGGGTAGACCGTCGCCCAGTAGACCGCGACGCCGTAGGGTGCCAGCACCAGAAGCGCCAGCAGCGCGCCGATGCTGAGATCGCGGCCGCCGCGATCGCCAAAACTCCAGACCCGCGACAGGCCGAGGCCCGCCAGCAACAAGGCGAGCGCCGCCAGCAACGCCACGACCGCGAGCACCCACAGAAAAGGCGGCGTCTCGACGAGACCGAGCCTGTAAGCGGCAACGGCGGTGAGCAAAAGGACGAGAGAAAATGCTCCGATCCGCCGCGACCAGCCGGCCGCCCTCGACGTCTGCCGTTCAGGAATAGGTGCCATTCTTTGCCGTGTTGTCCCAACCCGGCCGAGAGTTAGCGGTTTTTGGCGCCGGCTTGAAGCCGAAAGATCGAACATTTTTCGTCAATCCGTCGGCAGGCGATAATCCTTGAACTGGTCGCGCAAACTGGTCTTCTGGATCTTACCGGTGGCGGTGTGCGGAATTTCGCCGACGAAGGCGACGTCGTCGGGCATCCACCATTTCGCCACCTTGCCGCTCATGAAGGTGAGGATGTCGCCCTTGCTCGGCTCTCTGCCGGGCTTGCGCACGACGACGAGCAAGGGCCGCTCGCCCCATCTGGAATGCGGGATGCCGATCGCTGCCGCCTCCGCCACGTCCGGGTGGCCGACCGCGAGATTCTCAAGATCGATGGTCGATATCCATTCGCCGCCGGATTTGATGACGTCCTTGGCGCGGTCGGTGATCTGCATGTAGCCTCTGGCGTCGATATGGGCGACATCGCCGGTGTCGAACCAGCCGTCCGCGTCGAACTGCTCGGCGCCCGCGCCGCCATAATAGGCGCGGGCGATTGCCAGGCCGCGCACCTTGAGATGGCCGAAGGTCTTGCCGTCCCAGGGCAGCGCGTTGTCGTCATCGTCGGTCACTTTCATCTCGACGCCGAAGGGCGCAAAACCCTGCTTGCCCTGGACATCGAGCCGGGCCTCGCCCGTCAGGTCCTCGAAGGCCGGCTTCATGGTGCAGAGGGTGCCGAGCGGCGACATCTCGGTCATGCCCCAGGCATGCACCACCTGGACGTCATAATTGTCCTGGAACTTGGCGGTGATGGCGCGCGGGCAAGACGCGCCGCCGATGACCACCTTCTTCAGATAGGGCAGTTTCTTGCCGGTCTCCTCCAGATACTGCAGGAGCATCATCCA
Organism: Mesorhizobium australafricanum; assembly: GCF_033977265.1. Taxonomy (NCBI): domain Bacteria; kingdom Pseudomonadati; phylum Pseudomonadota; class Alphaproteobacteria; order Hyphomicrobiales; family Phyllobacteriaceae; genus Mesorhizobium; species Mesorhizobium australafricanum. The sequence continues at coordinate 191,589 of NZ_JAVIIT010000002.1, forward strand.
GACCGTCGGCACGGCGGCGCTGAACGTCACCTTCTCGGTGTCGAGCAGTTCGTAGATCGAGGCGCCATCCATCTTGCAGCCGGGCATCACCAACTTGGAGCCGATCATCGGGCCGCTCTGACCAAGGCCCCAGGCATTGGCGTGGAACATCGGCACGACAGGCAAAATGACGTCGCGCGTGGACATGCCCATGGCATCGGGCATGGCGGCCATCATGGCGTGGAGAACGTTCGAACGGTGACTATAGAGGACGCCTTTCGGGTCGCCGGTCGTGCCGGAGGTATAGCACATGCCGGCAGCGGTGTTCTCGTCGAAGTCCTTCCAGGCAAAGGCGCCGTCGGCTTCGGCCAACCATTCCTCATAGGCGACGGCATTCGGCAGTGACGTTTGCGGCATATGTGCGCCGTCGGTAAGCACAATCACCTGCTTCAGCGAGCGGACCGCGCCGGCGATCTTCTCCAAGAGCGGCACGAAGGTCAGGTCGACGAAGATCGCCTTGTCCTCGGCATTGTTCATGATCCAGGCGATCTGCTCGGGGAAAAGCCTCGGATTGAGCGTGTGATAGATCGCGCCGATGCCCATGATGCCATACCAGGCCTCGATATGGCGGGCTGTGTTCCAGGCAAGCGTGGCGATGCGGTCGCCGAGCCCGAAGCCGTCACGCTCCAGGCGCTGCGCCACCTTCAGCGCCCGGTGATGGATTTCGGCATAGGTGGTGCGCACGATCGGGCCTTCGATCGAACGCGAAACGACCTCCCGGCTGCCATGCTGGCGTTCGGCGTGGTCGATCAGCTTGTGGCAAAGCAGCGGCCATTGCTGCATCAGTCCGAGCATCGGTTCCTCCCCTTGCGCATTCGCGTCGTTTGTTTCACGCATTGTGGAACGAACCGGCGGATTGTCCAGCCGTCATAAGTCGAAGCCGGTGGATGGATCGAAGGACCAGGGAAAACCGCCATAATCCGGCCATCGTCGCCGTTAAGCTTCATTAACGGGCTGGGTGAGATTGGCGAATGGAGTGGTTCGCATGGACGCGCAGCTCGACGAAAAAGCCCTCGAAAGCACGCTTGCCGAAAGTCTGGACGATCTGACGCCGGATACCAAGGCCGTTTCCGAAGATGAATTTGCCGAAGTTGTCGGCGGCGCGCTGGAGGCCGTTGGCGGGACGTTGCTGTTCAAGATGCGCGTTGAAAACGGCGCCGAGGGCGAGCATGTCGCCGCCGCCTGCATCGGCGACGGCGGCAACCGTCAGATCCTGCTGCTCACGCTGCCGGCCTCCGGCGGCGCGCTGAAGGTCGAGACCGCGGCAAGAAGCACCAATCCCGTCGCAGGCATTGCCGCCGCTTATGCCGGCCTCATGGATGCTTTCAAGACGGCCGCCTGACGCTCGGTTACAGACGTTCAATGAATGGTGATGACGCCGCGCGGCGCGCGAGCTTGCGCGACGCACTTGCCCGACCCATGTAAATCTCCCCGAGAACGTTTCACTCGTTTCCCGGAAACGAGGAAACGCTCTCTTTGTTTTGACGCAATTCCGGACGGAAAACCGCTTCGCACTTTTCCTGGAATTGCTCCAGGAGACCATTCATGGACAAGCTCGCCAACCCCGCCCCCGGATACCAGCGCAATCCGGACAAGGTGATCACCGTCGAACCCTATCGCGGCAACGTCACCGTGCGCGCAGGCGATACCGTCATCGCCAGATCGGCGCGGGCCAAGGTGCTGTCGGAACCGCCATATCCGGCAGCCTTCTACATCCCGTTCGACGACATCGATTTCAGCAAGCTCGTCGGCACCGAGCACTCCACGCATTGCCCGTACAAGGGCGATGCCAGCTACTGGAGTATCCAGGCGGCCGGCGAAGCCGGCAAAAATGCGATGTGGGCTTATGAACAGCCGTTCGACGAAATGACCGAGATCCGCAATCACGGCGCGTTCTATGCGAACAAGGTGACGGTCGAAGCCACGCCGGGCTGAGCTCCAGATCCGGCACGGCCATTGCTACCGGCCGATACAGGCGAAGCCGGAACGTCGTGATCCCATGGTCTCCGCGACGGAGCTACGCTCCTTGCTTCGCCTGTGGATGACGAAGGGATGTGCGTTCACGTCAATCTCGGAAGGATGTGGCTGCCAAAATTCAGCCGTCGACACCCTCAGACCGCGCTCTCAATCCGTCGTGCCGTCGTTGCCTACGCCGTCGGCATCGTCCAGGCGCACGAAGGTCATGCCCTTCTGCTTCAAGGCGAGCAGCCCCTGGACCACGCCCTCGCCGGCCGCATGGGTCGGCTGGTTGATGTGGGCGATGATGACGTCGCCGTCCTTGGCGGCGCCGATGCGGCGTGCCGTTTCCTTCGCGCCAAGCAGCGAGCCGCCGTCGCCATTGACCGAGAAGCCGGCGATCTTGAAGCCCAGCTTGCGGATCATGGCGATCGCCGAGGGGCTGTATTCGGCGGTGGCGCCGCGAAACCATTTCGGCGCCGGACCGCCTGCGCTGGCCAAGGCGGCGGCGCCGGATTCAACTTCGACCTGAACGGCGTCCGGACTGCCGGCGCTGCGGATGCCATAGATCTTCCGTGGTGTATCGACCGCCGGAATGTGGCGGCCACCATGGTTTTCCAATTCGAACAGATCGGGATGCGCCCGCATGATCTCGACGGCTTCGGCATTGCGCCTCAGCCAGATGCCGGTAACGAAAATCGTAGCCGGTATCCTGTTGTCGACAAGTGCCGAAAGAATTCTTGTGTCGGTCTTTCCGCCGCAGGCATCGAGCGTCAGGGCGACGCGGCCGCCGCCTTCAACGCCCCGCGGCTTCAGATGCAGCGTCGGCTCGACCAGCGTCGCGGCATTGCCTGCCGGCGCCACAAACAGCGACAGCGCCATCGCGCAAAGAGAGTTTCGAAGCAGACCCATCATCCATTCCAAGCCGTACGCCCGGCCGTTCGCCGCATCGCGCTGGGAAAACTTGCCCCTACAGGACTTGTCTCAAGAGACTGGCATCTAGGCGAAAATGCGGACAGCCAACAGCGCAAAAGCAGCAATCGCGAAAATTCGGCTTATACCGTGGCTTCCGGGGCAGTCTCCGTCCGCGCCAGGAGTTCGAGCACAGCTTCGACGACCTGGTCGATCTCCAGGCGCCAGACGCAACACGCCTTGTTGGGATCGGGCCGTTCGCACAGGTCACCGCCGACGCAGTCGCAAGGCATGGACGGGCGCACCGCGATGCTCGGCACGCCGACCGGGCCCCAACGGATCGGGTTCTGCAGGCCGAACAGGCCGACGACGGGAATGCCGGCCGCAGCCGCCATGTGCATGGGGCCGCTGTCGTTGCCGAGAAACAGCCGCGCCTGCTTGAGCAGCGCAGGCAACGTTTGGAGCGGGAGGGCGCCGACCAGATTGACGATCGGCGTCTTCGCGGTCGCCAATATCTTTTCGGCTGCCTCGCTCTCATCCGGACTGCCGACCAGAACAACACCTAGACCGGTTTCGGCCGATATCCGGTCGATTGCGGCGGCAAAGCGCTCGGGCTGCCAGCGGCGCCCGGGGAAGCTCGCCCCGGCATGCACCGCCACGAAGGCGTTCGGCCGAAGGTGGAACTTGTCCAGCAACGCCAAGGCTTTCGCCATCTCAAACGGCAGCGGTTGGATATCGGGAACCCGCACATGCAGGTCTATGCCAAGCGCCTCCAGCGGCGAAAGATATCGATAGAGAAAGTGCTGCTCGCCATAGCCGAACGGCTTTGCCTTGACGTTGGCAGGTTGGCGCTCGAGCCAACGCAGGCGCCTTTCGGGCGGGTGATATCCCACGCTAATCCGTGCGCCAACCAGCCCCAAGATGAACCGCGAAGTCCTCGTATCGGTGATGTCGATGGCCATGTCGAAATGGTTGCGGCGCAATTCAAGGAGCGTGAGAATGAGCTCCTGCGCGCGCCGCAGGGGTGTGCCGCGCATGTGGGAGCGGCGAAAGGTCACGACCTGCGAGGCGATGTCGTTGGCCGTGAGGAGACCGGCGAAGCGGGCGTCGCAGAGGAAGACGATGCGGACACCGGGGTATTCGAGCTGCAGATTTTTCGCCAGCGCGGAGGCAAGAACGAGATCGCCGATGTACTTCGTTTGCAGGATCAGGATCGAGCGGACGGTGCCGGCGCGAACCTGCGACATCCGTGTCCGGGCACCGGATGGATCGGAGTCCACGAGGCTGGGTTGAGACATCGACATCTGGAGCCGTCACGCGCATGTTTCACGTGCGTCTCGTATACAAGACGACACGGTCGTGGGCCAGAGTGACTGGCGCGGCCTTTGGGCGGCGCTGAATTTCCCGCAAATGTCAGACCGCGGCTTCCAGGACCATCTCGGTGCGCGCCAAGAGTTCCAACACCGCGTCCACCACCGGATCGACCTCCAGGCGCCAGACGCAGCATGCCTTGCTCGGGTCGGTCCGGCGGCACAGGTCGCCGCCGACGCAGCCGCAAGGCATGGATGGCCGCAACGAAACGCTGGGCACGCCGACCGGCGCCCAGCGGACAGGGTTGGTCAGGCCGAACAGGCCGACGACCGGCGTGCCGGCGGCGGCCGCCATATGCATCGGGCCGCTTTCGTTGCCGAGGAACAGTCGCGCCTCCTTGACGAGCGCCAGCAATGTTTCCAGCCGCAACGTGCCCGCCAGGTTGACGACAGGCGTCCTCGTCGCTGCCAGGATCCTGTCGGTCGCTTCGTGTTCGTCGGGGCCGCCAACCAGAACCACACGCAGGCCGGTTTCACCGGCGATCCTGTCGATCGCTTCGGCAAAGCGCTCCGGCTGCCAGCGACGCCCGACGAAGCTTGCTCCGGCATGAACCGCGACAAATGCGTTTGGGCGGATATTGTGCCTGGCCAGCAAGGCCAGGGCGCGCGTCGTCTCGAAGGGCAGCGGTCGAATGGCCGGCACCCTGACGCGCAGGTCGACGCCAAGCGCCTCCAAGGGGGACAAATAGCGGTAGAGAAAGTGTTTTTTGCCAAATCCGAAGGGCTTCATCCTGACATTGGCGGGCTGGCGTTCATGCCAGCGCAGAGGCCGCTCCGTCGGAAAATAGCCGACCCTGACCGGAGCATTGACCAGTCCGGAAATGATCCGCGAGGTTTTCGAATCGGTAATATCGATGGTCATGTCGAAGCGATGCTGCCGCAATGTGCGCACCATGCGGAAGAGCTCGCGTCCCCGCTCGAGCGGCGAGCCGCGCATCCTGGCGCGGCTGAAGGGGACGGCTTCGGCGGCAATACCGTGGGCTGTCAGGAAGCCGGCGAAATGCGCTTCGCAAAGAAACACGATCCTGACGCCCGGATATTGGAGCTGCAGGTTCTTCGCCAGCGCCGAGGCAAGCACGATGTCGCCGATGAACTTGGTCTGCAGGATCAGGATCGATCGGAAAGCGGTTGGGGAAATCTGCAGCATGGGTTTCCGACACCAAAAAATTCGGTATCGGAAACTCCGTCTAAACGATGTCGAGATTCAGGACCGTCACGCGCACGTTCGCGTGACATTCCATACAAAACCGTAAGGTACCGATGCCGCCCCCTGAATGCGCTCAGTCGCGTTTCGCGGCGCTCTTCGCCGCCGCCACGGCCGCCTGCGCGGCCGCCAGCCGGGCGATCGGCACACGGTAGGGCGAGCACGACACATAATCGAGCCCGACCTCCTCGCAGAAGCGGATCGACGCCGGATCGCCGCCATGCTCGCCGCAAATGCCAAGCTTGATCTGCGGCCGCGTTGCCTTGCCTTTTTCGGCCGCGATCCGCACCAGTTCGCCGACGCCGTCGACATCGAGCGACACGAACGGATCCTGCTCGATGATGTCCTTCTGGCGGTAGGTTTCGAGGAAGGACGCCGCATCGTCGCGCGAGATGCCGAATGTGGTCTGGGTCAAGTCGTTGGTGCCGAAGGAAAAGAATTCGGCCGCTTCGGCAATGACATGGGCACGGATCGCCGCGCGCGGCAACTCGATCATCGTGCCGGTGAGGTAGTCGATCTTGGTGCCGGTCTCCTGCATGACGCTTTGCGCCACCGCGTCGATGCGCGCCTTGACGTATTCCAGCTCCTTCACCAGGCCGACCAGCGGCACCATGATTTCCGGCACCACCAGCGCGCCCGCCTTGCGGCCCGCCTCGACCGCCGCCTCGAAGATGGCGCGCGCCTGCATCTCGGCGATCTCCGGATAGGAGACGGCGAGCCGGCAGCCGCGATGGCCCAGCATCGGATTGAACTCATGCAGTGCCTCGGTGCGCTGCCGGAGCTTGTCGGCCGAAACATTCATGGCTGCCGCCACCTCGGCGAGTTCGGCCTCGGTCTTGGGCAGGAATTCATGCAGCGGCGGATCGAGCAGGCGGATCGTCACCGGCAGGCCTGCCATGATCTCGAACAGCTCGAGGAAATCCGAGCGCTGCATCGGCAGGAGCTTGTCCAGCGCGGCGCGCCGGTCCTTCTCGGTGTCGGCCAGGATCATCTCGCGCATGGCGACGATGCGGTCGCCGTCGAAGAACATGTGCTCGGTGCGGCAAAGGCCGATGCCCTCGGCGCCGAAGGAACGCGCCATGCGCGCGTCGAGCGGCGTTTCGGCGTTGGTGCGCACCCTCATGCGGCGCGCGGCATCGGCCCATTCCATGATGGCGGCGAAATCGCCCGACAGCTCCGGCTGCAGCATGGCGACCGCGCCTTTGAGCACCTGGCCGTTGCCGCCGTCGATGGTGATGATGTCGCCCTTGCGGAAGGTCTGGCCCATCGAGAGCAGCGTGCCGGCCTTGTAGTCGACACGCAGCGAGCCGGCGCCCGACACGCAGGGCTTGCCCATGCCGCGTGCCACCACCGCGGCATGGCTGGTCATGCCGCCGCGCGTGGTGAGGATGCCTTCGGCGGCATGCATGCCGTGGATGTCTTCCGGGCTGGTCTCGATGCGCACCAGGATGGCCTTGCGGCCTTGCGCCTTGGCGTCCTCGGCATCGCCGGAGGAAAAGACGATCTCGCCGGTGGCAGCACCGGGCGAGGCCGGCAGGCCCATGCCTATGACGTCACGCGCGGCCTTCGGATCGATGGTCGGATGCAGGAGCTGGTCGAGCGAGGCCGCATCGATGCGGGCGACCGCCTCCTCCTTGGTGATCAGCCCGTCCTTCGCCATCTCGACGGCGATCTTCAGCGCGGCCTTTGCGGTGCGCTTGCCGGAGCGGGTCTGCAGCATCCACAATTTGCCGCGCTCGATGGTGAATTCGAGGTCCTGCATGTCGCGATAGTGCTTCTCCAGCCGGTCGGAGATGTCGACGAAGGCCCGGAAGGCGTCGGGCATCAGCTTTTGCAGCGACGGCTTGTCGGAGCCGGCAGCGATGCGCGCCGCCTCGGTGATGTTCTGCGGCGTGCGGATGCCGGCCACCACGTCCTCGCCCTGGGCATTGACCAGGAACTCGCCGTAGAGCTGCCTGTCGCCGGTCGAGGGATTGCGCGTGAAAGCGACGCCGGTTGCGGAGGTGTCGCCCATATTGCCGAACACCATGGCCTGGACATTGACCGCCGTGCCCCAGCTTTCGGGAATGTCGTGCAGGCGCCGATAGGTGATGGCGCGGCTGTTCATCCAGCTCGAGAACACGGCGCCGATCGCGCCCCAGAGCTGCTCGTGGGGATCCTGCGGGAACGGCTTGCCAAGCTCTTCCTCGACCTTGGCCTTGTAGAGCGCGATCACGCCCTGCCATTCCTGCGCCGTCAGCTCGGTGTCGAGCTCGTGACCGAGACTTGCCTTCTCGTCCTCGAGGATTTCCTCGAACACTTCGTGATCGAGGCCCATGACGACGTCGGAATACATCTGGATGAAACGGCGGTAGCTGTCATAGGCGAAGCGCGCATCGCCGGAATCGGCGGCCAAGGCCTCGACCGTCTCGTCATTGAGACCGAGATTGAGCACCGTATCCATCATGCCGGGCATGGAGGCGCGGGCGCCGGAGCGCACGGAGACCAGAAGCAGCTTCGACGGATCGCCGAAGCGGCGGCCGGTGATCCGGCCGATATGGTCGAGCGCGGAGACCACATCCGCCTCGAGCGCGCCAGGATAGGTGCGGCCGTTGGCATAATAGGCGTTGCAGACTTCGGTGGTGATGGTGAAACCGGGCGGCACCGGCAGCCCGAGGCTGCACATCTCGGCCAGATTGGCACCCTTGCCGCCGAGAAGGTTGCGGTCGCCGGCGCGGCCTTCAGCGGCGCCGTCGCCGAAAGTGTAAACCCACTTGGTCATGCTTGCCCTCCAGTTCGTGGAAGATACAAAAAACATCCGGACCACGGCCCGGTTCCCCCGCCTTCCCCGATCCGAGCGATAGGATGCTGCAGTGCGAAAGGCAAGGCACCGGCAAAGCAAGCGCGGCCGCTACAATCGATTAAGCAAAAGCTGCGTCAAAAAGACTTGCGGGCGATCAAGCAAAAGCTGCGTCAAAAAGACTTGCCGGAGGGCGCGCCGCGATATAGAACATAACAAGAACATGTTGGAGTAGCGCGATGAAACTCAACGGAAAACTCGACTATCTGGAACTGCCGGCGACAGGCGGCACGCTGGACGGTGTCAAATCCTTCTACAGCGCCGCCTTCTCATGGTCGTTCACCGATTACGGCCCGACCTATTCGGCCTTTGCCGAGGGCCTCGACGGCGGCTTCCAGGCCGATGCCGGCGAGGCGCCGGCCAGACCGCTGCCGGTGCTCTACTCCGAAAATCTCGAGGAAACGCTGGACGCGGTCGAGAACGCCGGCGGGACCATCGTCAAGCCGATTTTCGCCTTTCCCGGCGGCAGGCGGTTTCATTTCACCGATCCGGCCGGCAACCTACTGGCCGTCTGGGGATATTAGAAAAGACGCAGGTTTCGAGGTATTTTTTGCTGTTGACAGCCGGGCTCACTCCAATAAGTAGCGGCGATCTTCCAACAGCAAAAGCAGACTGATGAAATTCGGGTCAAGCGGCGTTCGGGGTTTGGCTTCCGAATTGGTTGGAAGGCCAAGCGGACTTTATACCGAGGGTTTTGCCCGGCGCTTGCGGTCGACCGGATTTCAGCAAGGCAAGGTCTTCGTCGGGCGCGACTTGCGCGACAGCAGTCAAGCGATTGCCGAAGACTGTATGGCCGCGCTGGCCGCAACCGGGTTCCAGCCGGTCGATTGCGGTCCGATCCCCACACCCGCGCTTGCCTTTTATGCCCGCCGGCACGACGCCGCGGCGCTTATGGTGACCGGCTCGCATATTCCCGCCGACCGCAACGGCATCAAGTTCTACGGGCCGAAGGGCGAAATCGACAAGGCGGATGAGGCCGCAATCACCAGCCATGTCGCTGACCTGTCGGACCAATATCCGTGGCCGCCACCCCATGCGGACTGGCAAACCGGCCACGAACAGGCGCTCGCGGCTTTTCGAGACCGTGTCGATGGTATTCTTGCCCCTCGCGCTCTTTCCGGAATGAGGCTCGGCGTCTACCAGCACAGCACGGTTGCGGCGGAGCTGCTGGTCGAGATCCTGCGATCCTACGGCGCGGAAGTGATCCCCGTCGGGAAAACAGAGGTTTTCGTGCCCGTCGATACGGAGGCCGTCGGCCAGGCAACGATGGCGAAGGTGAAAGACTGGGTGCGCGAATTCAAATTCGACGCCGTGCTCTCGGCCGATGCCGACGCCGATCGCCCTCTCATCATTGACGAAGAAGGCGAACTGTTCCGCGGCGACCTGATCGGGCTCGCCACGGCGCTCTTCCTGCGGGCCGACATCGTGGTGACGCCGGTCACCTCCAACTCAGGCATCTCCGAGGCTTTCGGATTCAACGTCAAGAGAACGAAGGTCGGATCCCCTTTTGTCATCGAGGGAATGAACGCGGCACGGCAGGCAGGCGGCATCGTTGTCGGCTTCGAAGCCAATGGCGGGGTTCTTCTGGGATCGGACTGCCCGGTGAACGGCAGGGTTTTGTCCGCGCTGCCGACACGGGATTCATTTTTGCCGATCCTGGCGGTGCTGGGCACGATGGCATCGACTGGAAAATCGCTGTCCAGCCTGCGCGAAACCTGGAATCTTCCGGTCTGCGCCAGCGAGCGGCTCGAGAATTTCCCTATCGAGAAATCGCGCGGCTTGATGCGAAGGCTCACCGGCCACGACGCGCTGCAGCAATTCCTTGCCCCCTTCGGCACCGTCGCGGATGTCGACGAGACCGACGGTCTCAGGGCGCGAATGGCCAGCGGCGAGATCATCCACCTGCGGCCTTCCGGCAACGCTCCTGAATTTCGTTGCTATGCCGAGGCCGCCAGCCACGACAGGGCGACTGAAATTGTGGCAATAGCCCTCGAACGGGCGCGGGACAGCACAGAGGCCGTACAATAGCGGGATAATCCCTTCGTCGTCGGCAACGAAACAAGATCACGACTCCGAGCGGCGTCACAACAGTCCATTCGGCACGCTTTCCACATACAGGTAACGGCGATTGTACGACCGTCAGGTCTGTATTGAGCCGTTGAGAACATAGGCGTACAGGACAAATTACCGGAGCTGGAGTATTCATGGCAAGGACAGCATTGATAACCGGTATTACCGGACAGGACGGTGCTTATCTGACGGAGTTCCTGCTCTCAAAAGGCTATGAGGTACACGGACTCGCGCGGAGATCGAGCACATCCGACCTCAATGTCTCGCGCCTGAAATGGTTGGGCATCGAAAAAGACGTGCGGATCGTGGATGGAAACCTGACCGACTTGTCGGGCCTGGCTCGAACCATGCGCGAGGTAAAGCCGGACGAGGTCTACAATCTCGCAGCTCAGTCCTTCGTCAAGGCGTCGTGGCAACAACCGATACTGACGGGCAATGTCACCGGCATAGGTGTAACCAATGTTCTTGAGGCGCTTCGGCTTGAAGCGCCCCAGGCCCGCTTCTACCAGGCTTCGTCGTCGGAAATGTTCGGACTTGTCCGAGAACCGATCCAATCGGAGGCCACGCCTTTCCATCCGCGTTCTCCTTACGCAGTGGCAAAGCTTTACGGACACTGGATCACCATCAACTACCGTGAGAGCTTCGGCCTGCATGCTTCCAGCGGGATATTGTTCAATCACGAATCGCCGCTTCGGGGCATCGAGTTCGTGACGCGCAAGGTCACCGACGCGGTGGCGCGCATAAAAAGAGGCATGATCGACGAATTGCGACTCGGTAACATCGACGCGAAACGCGACTGGGGTCACTCGAAGGACTATGTCCGTGCAATGTGGCTGATGTTGCAGCAGGATGAACCGGACGACTTTGTCATAGCCACGGGCAGGACAACAACAGTGCGCGACATGTGCCGCATCGCCTTTGAGCATGTGGGGCTGAAGATGGATGACTATCTGGTGGTCGATCCTGGTCTCTTCAGGCCAGCGGAAGTCGATATCCTGCTCGGAAACCCAGCCAAGGCAAAGGCGGAAATGGGATGGGAGGCGACAATTTCGCTCGAAGAGATGATCCGTGAGATGGTGGACGCCGATCTTGAGCGTCATCGCAGCCAATGAGCAGTGAGTGACCGCAACCTCTTTTTGCCGGCATGGTCGAATTGTTGATGACGCATCGCATCCTTGTCACCGGCGCCAGCGGTTTTGTTGGCAAGGCTCTCTTGCAGTTGCTGGAGAGTGAGTATGTAGGCTGCGAGGTTTTCCCGCTCGGGCAAGGCGAGGGGCGACGTGACCCGATCGACATACGCGACCAGGAGGGGGTCGACCGCGCCGTCCGCGAAATTCAGCCCACGGCTCTCATCCATTTGGCGGCGGTAGCCGCGCCTTCCGAGGCAAGAAGCGCGCCGCGACATGCCTGGGACGTCAACGTGACGGGAACGATGAACCTGGCGGAATCCCTGATGCGTCACGTTCCCCAGGCCCGGTTCGTCCATGTCGGCAGTTCGGAAGCCTATGGAGCATCCCTCAGCAGCATGCCTGTAACCGAACAGGCGCCGCTTCGACCGGTGAATATCTATGGCGCCACCAAAGCAGCCGCCGATCTCATGATCGGGCAGATGTGCTATGACGGCCTGCGCGCTATTCGCTTCCGCCCATTCAACCACATCGGCCCGGGTCAGTCAGACACTTACGTTGTACCCGACTTTGCGCATCAGGTGGCTGGAATCTTGTCCGGCAAGAGCGACCCGGTCATCCATGTCGGAAATATTGAAGTCGAGCGTGACTTTCTCGATGTCCGAGACGTAGTACGCGCCTATGCGATTGCTGCGACAGAAGACCATGATGCCGGACCTGACTGTGTCTACAACATCGCATCCGGACAGCCTCGCGCGATTAGAGATATCCTAAACGCCATTGTCTCGCAGTCGGGCGTCGACATCGAAGTACGCATAGAGCCGCAAAAACTTCGTGCGAACCAGATTCCTGTCGCTGTCGGTGACGCGTCAAAGGCTCGCCGGGAGCTCAACTGGGCGCCCCGCGTGCCTTTCGAGCAATCAGTGGCCGATATCTTAGAATACTGGCGGCAGATAGCAGCGGCGGCTGACGGCAGCGTGCCGCCTCGTACCGGTGTCCAGCAGGCGCGCCAATGATTTCGATCTTTCCAATGGCCGAGCCCTATGCCCAGTTCTACGCCCGGCTGGGCAATCATGGCGCTTAGACGGTAGCGGCAGATTGCCGTCGCGTTTCGTGCATAGCTGCCATTGAGCTTTGCTCCGCCTCGTCCTATAAGGCCGCGCGCAGCGGGCGCCTGCTGGGGCGTCGCCAAGTGGTAAGGCATCGGTTTTTGGTACCGACATTCCCAGGTTCGAATCCTGGCGCCCCAGCCAATCTCCAAGAAAATGCCAACCTCGACCGAGTGACCGCCCACGCCCTCCTGAAGCCTCGCACGGGTGACGGGAGCCCCGCCGGACATCAGGCGCCGTCGATGGCGATTGCAGCGGTCGACAGGATTAATGCATGTCGCCCAGAAGTGTGCAGCGGTTCTGGGACAACGACATGCATCAAAAACAAAGACCTAAAGCGCGTCGCCTGAATCCGGTTCAGCGCGACGCGCTTTAGGCTCAGCATCGACAACGCCGCGCGGACAATATCTGAGAGCTCGCAGCGATTACGAAGCGCCGTCCATCCTGCGTAAGCGGAAGCGGACCTCCCGCGTTGCCCTCGGTTGCGAGGAAGCGTTTCGCCGGCGAGGTCAACTCCGCCTCCTGCAGGCGGCGATGAAACAGACCGCAAGCGGGGCGGGCTGAGCGCCGCGAGTCGGGCGGGATGCCGCGAACGCGCAAAACATCGGCTTAAACCTTTTCCGCCGACAGGCGTTGTTCGTTCCAGGCGGACCGAGCGACCGACGGCGGAGAGGTTCAACCGATGTATTTCATGGCATTGGCCACCGACTATGACGGCACGCTGGCGCATGACGGGCTGGTCAGCGCAAGCACGGTCTCGGCGCTGGAGACGCTGAAGAAATCCGGCCGAAAACTCATCTTGGTCACCGGCCGCGAGCTGCCCGATCTCAAGGAGGTGTTTCCCGAACTTTCCCTGTTCGACAAGGTGGTCGCCGAAAACGGCGCGCTGATCTACACGCCGGCCAGCGAGGAAGAGCGTACGATCGCCCCCTCGCCTTCAACCGATCTCATCGACAGGCTGAAGAAGCGCGGCGTGAAGCCGCTTACCGTCGGCCGCTCGATCGTCGCCACCTGGGAGCCGCACCAGGCGACGGTGCTCGACGTCATCAGGAAACTCGGGCTGGAGCTGGAGATCATCTTCAACAAGGGCGCCGTGATGATCCTGCCTTCCGGCATCAACAAGGCGACCGGACTGGCGGCGGCGCTCGAGGACCTGAAGCTGTCGCCGCACAACGTCGTTGCGGTGGGCGATGCCGAGAACGACCACGCCTTCCTCAGGGCCTCGGGCTGTGGCGTCGCGGTCGCCAACGCGCTCCCCGCCGTCAAGGAAACCGCCGACCTCGTAACCAGGGAGATGCGCGGCAGGGGCGTCGAGGAACTGATCCGCAAACTGGACAAGCGCGATCACCTGATTGCCAAGAAGCGCCAGCGCGGCGTTCTGCTTGGAACCTCCCGCGGCAAGGAGATCCATCTGTCGCCGACGGAGACGGTCCTGATCGCCGGAAGCTCGGGCATCGGCAAATCGACCTTAGCCACGGCGCTCACCGAGCGGCTCACCGAGAAAGGTTTGCAGTTCTGCATTTTCGATCCAGAAGGCGACTATGACGGGCTGAAGGGCGCCGTGCCGGTCGGTAATGGCTCGACCGCGCCGAACAAAGAGCAGTTGCTGGAGCTGATCGAAAAGCCTGAGACCAATGTCGTGGTCAACGGGCTGGCGCTGAAGGTCGATGAGCGTCCCGGTTTCTTTGCCGAATTGCTGCCTGGCCTCGGCAATGTCCGCTATCGCACGGCAAGGCCGCACTGGCTGATCATCGACGAGGCGCATCACTTGATGCCCAAACGTCGCGGTGATACGCGATCCGTGCTTTCGATCGAGCTGCCCGGCACGGTGCTGATCACCGTCCATCCGGAGGCAATCTCCACCGATGCGCTGCGCCTGGTGACGGCGGTGATCGCGCTCGGCCCACAGGCGAAAAACGTCATCAGGACCTTCTGCAAGGAAATCGGACTGCCGGCGCCAAAGAACCTTCCCTCGCCGAAGGGTGACCGCGTGCTGTTCTGGCGGCCGCACGACGACAGAAAACCGTTCACGGTCAAGGCGATCGAGCCCAGCCAGTCGCTAAAGCGGCACAGCCGCAAATATGCCGAAGGCGAGCTCGACGAGGCAGGCAGCTTCTATTTCACCGGGCCGAAGAAGGCGATGAACCTCAGAGCCCACAATCTCATCATCTTCGCCCAGATGGCGGAAGGCATCGACGACAAGACCTGGGAACATCACCTGCGCGCCGGCGACTATTCCAAATGGTTCCGCCATCAGATCAGGGACAAGGACCTCGCCCGCGAAACGGCCGAGGCGGAGAAGGACAAGACATTGTCGGCCGACGAGAGCCGCAAGCTGGTGATCGAGGCCGTGCGCCGCCGCTATACGGCGCCTGCCACGGCTCCGGAGAAGTAGATCGTAGATCGGTTCCCACCCGGTCTAATGCATGTCGCCCAGAAGTATCCGCGGTTCTGGGCGACATGCATAATAACAAGGACTTAAAGCGCGTCGCCTGAATCCGTTTCGGCGCGACACGCTTTAAGTTCTCAGCTCGCCTCGCGCATCGCCTCGGCGGCCTGTAGGTCGACCGAGACCAGTTGGCTGACGCCCTGCTCGGCCATGGTGACGCCGAACAGCCGGTCCATGCGCGCCATGGTGATCGGATTGTGGGTGATGATGACGAAGCGCGTTTCGGTCGTCTTCGACATCTCGTCCATCAGATTGCAGAAGCGCTCGACATTGTGGTCGTCGAGCGGCGCGTCGACCTCGTCGAGCACGCAGATCGGCGCCGGATTGGTGAGGAACACGGCGAAGATCAGCGACATCGCGGTCAGCGCCTGCTCGCCGCCGGAAAGCAGCGTCATGGTCTGCGGCTTCTTGCCGGGCGGACGGGCGAGGATTTCGAGCCCCGCTTCCAGCGGATCTTCCGACTCGATCAGCTGCAGCTCGGCCGTGCCGCCGCCGAACAGATGCGAGAACAGCCGCTGGAAATGGCCGTTGACCACCTCGAAGGCCGACAGCAGCCGCTCGCGGCCCTCGCGATTGAGGCTCTGGATCGCCTGGCGCAGCTTGCGGATCGCCTCGATGATGTCCTCGCGCTCGGAAACGATGGTCTCCAGACGCTCCGACAACTCCTTCTGCTCCTCCTCGGCGCGCAAATTGACGGCGCCGAGCCGCTCGCGCTCTATCTTCAGCCGGTCGAGCTGGCGCTCGATATCGGCCATGTCGGGCATCGGATCGTCGGCTTCGAGCCCGGTATGCTTGATGACCAGATGCGGCGGCGTGTTCAGCGCTTCCTGGATGCGGGCCTCGACCTCGGCGCGGCGTTCATCCGCCGCGGTGAGCCGCTCCTCGGCGCGGACGCGGGTTTCGCGCGACTCGGCGAGCGACTGGATGGCGGCGGTGGCTGCCTTGTCGAGCTCGGCCTGCTTGTTTTCCGCCTCCTGCAGGCGGTCGCCGGCCGCCTGGCGCAGCGCCTCGGCCTCGGAAAGCTGCGTCAGCAGGGCGCGGCGCTTGGCGTCGATCTCGTCCGGTGCATCGGCAAGCCTCTCGCGCTCGGCTTCGGCCTCGGCCTTGCGTTCGCCAAGGGCGGCGATCTGCGTCGAGGCGTTTTCGGCGCGCTCCAGCCAGTTCTTGCGCTCGGCACCGATGGCGTCCAGCCGGCGAATGCGCGCCTCGGCCTCGCGCCTCAAGCCTTCATGCACGGCGCGCGCATCGGCAAGCGTGGCGCGGTCGCGCGAGACATTGGCGGAAGCCTGTTCGAGCTGCAATTGGAGATCGCAGAGATCGGGCGCGTCCTTCAGCATGTCCTCGGCTTCGAGGAAAGCGGCTTGTGTTTCCTCATGGCTGTCGACGATGCGTGCGCGGGCGTCATCCAAGGCAGCGCGCCGGCTCACCAACTCGCCGCCGGCCTTCTCGGCCTCGGCCAGCGCGTTGCGGGCGGCATCCAGCGCATGCTGGGCGTCGCGGCCGGCCTGGCGCGCATTGCGCTCGGCCTCGCTTGCCTGGCGCATCGCCTGCTCGGCGCGCGCCAGCGCTTCCTCGGCCTCGCGCACGACGCGCGTGGCCTGCACGGCTTCGGCATCGAGCTCGGCCAGACGGTTCTTCTGCGCCAGCCGCTGCGCGGCGGCGGTCGGGGCATCGGCGCTTGCCGTCAGACCGTCCCAGCGCCACAGCGCGCCGTCGCGGCTGACCAGCCGCTGGCCGGGAGCCAGAAGCGCCTGCAGGCGGCGCCCGTCGGCGGCGTCGACGATACCGATCTGCGCCAGGCGGCGGGCAAGCTGCGTCGGCGCACGCACAACGCTTGCCAGGCTCTTCACGCCTTCGGGCAGCGCCGCGTCGCCGGGCTGGACCGCGCTCTCGCCCCAATGCACTGGCGCGCTGCGGTCAAGCGGGACGTCGAGATCTTCGCCAAGGGCTGCACCGAGCGCCGTTTCGTAGCCGCGCTCGACGCTGATCTGCTCCAGCACCGACGGAAAGAGATCGCCGCTCGCAGCGCTGAGGATCTTCGCCAGCGTGCGCGCTTCGGTCTCGATGCGCGCGAGTTCCGCCCTTGCATCCTGCAGCGGAGGCCTTGCCGCGCTTTCGGCGGCGCGGGCCTCGGCGACCGCCTGCTCGGCGGCAATAGTGCCGGCCTCGCTCTCCTCCAGCCGGGCAGCCGCATCCTCGACCAGCAGCCGCTTCTCGGCGGGATCGGGCAGGCCGGAAATCCGCGCGACGATATCGGAGAGCTCGCGGTCGACCTCGGCGAGCTGGCGGGCGAAGCGGTCGCGGCGCTCGGCGGTCTCGCGCAAAGTGCGCTCGATCTGATTGCGCGAGGCAGCCGCCTCGGCGCGTTCGGCGGTCAGCGCGGCAAGCCTTGCCTCGCTTTGCGACAGCGTTGCGCCGGCCCGTTCGAAAGCAGCGCGCGTGGTCGCCTCGCGCTCGGCGGCACCGGCGTTTTCCGAATTGAGCTCGGCTTCCTCGGTGCGCAGGCGCTCGAGGATGTCGGCATTGTCGCGCACCATCCGCTCCTCGCGGGCGATGTCGCCATCGAGTTGCTGCAAGCGGCGTTCGAGTTCGGCCTGGCGAGCGCGAATGCGGCCGGCCTCTTCCTCGATCTGCGTCTTGGCGATCGACAGGCGCTGGAAGGCGGCGGCAGCGGCGGCCTCCGCGTCGCGCAGGTCCGGCAGCCGGTGCGCGGCGATGCCCTGTTCCCTGGCGGCCGCCATCTGGGCGGCAGCGCGGTCGCCGACCAGCGTGGTGGCGACGGCAAGCGCGGAACGCGCCTCGCCTTCCTGGGTTTTTGCCAGCGTCCAGCGCAGATGCAGCAGTGTCGCTTCGGCCTTGCGGATATCGGCCGAGAGGTTCTTGAAGCGCGAGGCCTGGCGCGCCTGGCGCTTCAGGCTCTCGATCTGGCCCTCCAGCTCGCCGACGACGTCGTCCAGCCGCTCGAGGTTCTGTTCGGCCGCCTTCAGCCGAAGTTCCGCCTCATGGCGGCGCGTGTGCAGGCCGGAAATGCCGGCGGCTTCTTCGAGCAGCGCGCGGCGAGCCTGGGGTTTCGCCTGGATCAACTCGCCGATGCGGCCCTGCCCGACCATTGAGGGCGAGCGCGCGCCGGTCGACTGGTCGGCGAACAGAAGCTGCACGTCCTTGGCGCGGGCTTCCTTGCCGTTGATGCGGTAGAGCGAGCCGGCCTCACGCTCGATGCGGCGCGACACCTGCAATTCATCGGCGTCGTTGAAGGCGGCGGGCGCGGTGCGGTCGGTGTTGTCGAGGAAAAGCGTGACCTCGGCGGTGTTGCGCGCCGGACGCGCACCGGAGCCTGAGAAGATCACGTCGTCCATGCCGGACGCGCGCATGTTCTTGTAGGAGCTTTCGCCCATCACCCAGCGGAGCGCTTCGACGAGGTTCGACTTGCCGCAGCCGTTCGGCCCGACAATGCCGGTCAGCCCGCGTTCGATGACGAACTCGCCGGGCTCGACGAAGGATTTGAAACCGAGGAGGCGAAGGCGCGAAAATTTCATTCGCGCCGCCCAACACTGCAGGCCAAGGCGCCGAAGCCGGACCGCTTCGGCGCGGCCTGGATGTCAGAGCAGAGGGTCGATGATGGCCGACATTTCCTCAATCGACATCGCCCCTTTGTAGGTCTTTCCGTTGATGAAGAAGGTCGGCGTCGAGTCGACCTTGAACTCGTCCGCTCCGCGTTTCTGGACTGCTCTCACATCGTCCAGAAGTTTCTGGTCCGTCAAGCAGGACTCAAAGGACTCCTGTGTAAAACCGGCGAGCTTGGAGATCTGCAGCAGCGCTTCCTTGGTGTTGTTGACGCCAACCCAGCTCGGCTGCTGCTTGAACAGCACGTCGACCATGGCGAAGTAGTTGTCCTTGGAGCAGCGCGCCAGCATGAAGCCGGCCTCGGCGCTCGGATCGAACGGGAATTCGCGCAGGATGTAACGGGCCTTGCCGGTGTCGATGTACTTGGTCTTCAACTCAGGGAAGGCGGTCATCGCGAAATGCGCGCAATGCGGGCAGGTCATCGACGCGTATTCGACGATGGTGACCTTGGCATCGTCCTTGCCGAGCTGCTTTTCGGGCAGCGCGCCGGGCTTCAGCAGTTGCGCCATGTCGACGGTGCCTTGCGCCTCCGGCACCTGGGCCGCCGCCGGCGTGGCGGCCGGCTTGGCAGGCGTCGACGGGTTGGCGGGCTTCACATCGGCGGCCTTCGCCTGCTCGCCGGAGTCGCTGCATGCGGCAAGCAGCGCCACTGCAGGAACAGCGGCCAGCGTGGTCAGAAGGTTTCTGCGGGACAAGCTTTTGCCAGACGGGGCACGGTTCATGCGAATCACCTGATATCGGTTGGATTTTGCAATGCAAGGGCTAGAAAAGGCGAGAGTTGGCGCGAATTAAGGCATCGCGATCCCCAATCCAATCGCGAAACTCGATCGTCGGCATCACGAATGCGCGAGATTGGTGACGCATTCATGACGCTTCTTACGACCCTTTGGGCTTCCTTTCACCCATAATTGTGGCGCCGAGCCGCTCCAGCGAAGCACGCAGGCCGTCATCCTCGATCTTGCCGACGATGCGCGAAAGCTTCGATTTCTCCGCCTCGCTCAAAGGTCGTGGCGCCGGCTTCGGCCGGGCTTTTTGCGACAGAACCGGCTTTTGCAGAATCTTGATGCGGCCGATCGCGTTGAAGCCCAGGAAGGCGTTGACGCGGTTGATGACCTCGCCGGCCTCGTGCTGCAGATGGAGCGCCGCCATGCCCTCGCAGGCTATGATCAGTGTCGCCGGCTCGAACGGGTCGTCCTCATGCAGGCGGCGCGGCCACTGGATCTTTTCCGGCCGCGAGTGGCTGGCAAGGCGCGGCCCGGCGATCTCTTCCCAAGACTGCACCAGCCCGATCGAGATGCCGGCGCGCTTCTTCAGCACCGGATCGAGGATCGCGGTCGCGAGATCGCTCACCGGAACGGGATTGCCGAAGGGCCTTTTCCCTGCCATGTGCGTTCTCCAGTCCCCAACTCATCCGATCAATGGCACCGCTCGATCAGACCCGCAAGGCATCACATAAGCCCGCGTCCGGCGATACGGACATCGGGTCCCGCCTGCTTGCCTGGTACGACGCGCATCACCGCGACCTGCCCTGGCGCGTGACGCCGGTCGCGTTTGCGCGTGGCGCAAGAGCCGACCCCTATCGCGTCTGGCTGTCCGAGGTGATGCTACAACAGACCACGGTCGAGGCGGTAAAAGCCTATTTCCGCCACTTCGTCGAGAAATGGCCGACGGTCGAGGCGCTGGCGGCGGCGCCCGCCGAGGACGTGATGAAGGCCTGGGCCGGGCTCGGCTATTATTCCAGGGCGCGCAACCTGAAGGCCTGCGCCGACCTCGTGGCGCTACGGGGCGGCCGCTTTCCCGACACCGAGGCCGGCCTGCGCGAATTGCCGGGAATCGGCGCCTATACCGCGGCGGCGATCGCGGCGATCGCTTTCGACCGGCCGGCGGCGGTCGTCGACGGCAATGTCGAGCGGGTCATGACCCGGCTCCATTCGATCGAAACGCCGCTCAGCGAAGCCAAGCCGGAAATCCGCGCGCTGGTGGAGAAGCTGGTGCCGCAGACGCGGCCCGGCGACTTCGCCCAGGCCATGATGGACCTCGGCGCGACGATCTGCACGCCGAAGCGGCCGCGCTGCATGCTCTGCCCGGTCCGCCAGGATTGCAGCGCCATTCTCACCGGCGATCCGGAACGTTTCCCGGTCCGCCTGCCGAAAGACGACAAGCCGCTGCGCAAGGGTGCTGCCTTCGTCGCCGAGCGCTGTGACGGCGCCATCCTGCTGCGCAAGCGGCCGGAGAAGGGCTTGCTCGGAGGCATGACCGAGGTGCCGACGACCGGCTGGACGGCGCGGGTTGACGGAGCCACGACGATCGACGCCGCGCCTTTTCCAGCAGATTGGCGGCGCGCTGGGCAGATCGGGCATGTCTTCACCCACTTCGCGCTCGAACTCGAAATCTTTCATTCCCATGTCAAAGGCGATGCGCCGGCCGGGCATTTCTGGTCGCTGGCCCATGAAATTTCCGGGGAAGCGCTGCCCACCGTCATGAAAAAGGTAATCGAGGCGGCGATACCGGGAGCGACGAAAAACCGTCGCCACGCAGTGTAAAGAGGCCCACAATGACCGAAATCCGCCATATCGTGTTCGACATCGGCAAGGTGCTGGTCCATTACGATCCGGACATCCCGTTCAGCCGCCTGATCCCGGATGCCGAAGAGCGAAAGTGGTTCTTCGACAATGTCTGCACCAGCGCCTGGAATCTCGAGCAGGACCGCGGCCGTGGCTGGGAAGAAGCAGAGTCATTGCTGATCGCCGAGCATCCCGATCACGCCGAGAACATCCGCAACTTCCGTCGCTACTGGCACGAGATGGTGCCGCACGCCTATGAGGACAGCGTCGCCATCATGCTTGGCCTGATCGAGAGCGGCCATGACGTGACCATGCTGACCAACTTCGCCGCCGACACGCTTGCCGAAGCGCGGCAGCGTTTCGACTTTCTCAACCGGCCACGCGGCGTGACCGTGTCGGCCGACATCCGGAAGATCAAGCCCGACCGCGGCATCTACGACCATCACGTGAACGCGTTCGGCCTTGAGCCATCAGCCACGCTGTTCATCGACGACAGCCAGAAGAATGTCGACGGCGCCAAGGCCGCCGGCTGGCAGGCGGTGCTGTTCACCGACGCAAGGACGCTTAAAGCGGACCTTGAGCGGTTTGGGATTACCGCCTGAACTGAATCGCTTGCAGCGATCCGTTGAAGTCTTGATTCAAGAGCGATTTAACGCAATTCCGGACGGAAGCTACGGCGAAGCCGCCGAGCCTGACCGCTGCGCACTTTTCCTGGAATTGCTCTGGTTCAGGCCCCTGCCCGCTCCATGCCGAGGCGGGCGATGCGGCGCAGTTCGTCGATCGGGGTCAATCCGCCGCTGCGTTCATAGTGCCAGAAGGTCCAGCCGTTGCATGCATCCAGCCCCTGCACTTCGGCGCCGATCTTGTGGATCGAGCCGGCGCTGTCGCCGATCGCCAGCGTGCCGTCGGCGCGCACCTTTGCCGCCCAGCGCTTCTTGGCGTCGTAGAGCGTGGCGCCCGGCACGACCAGGCCGTTGTCTATCAGGCTGATGAAGGCGACACGCGGTTCGGCGCGCTTGCCGGAAAGCACGGTGAGATCGGCGTTTTCCAGCGGGCGCACAGCGGCGATGCGCTCATTGGCGGCGTCGATATAGGCCTGCTCGCGCTCGATGCCGACAAAGTGGCGGCCGAGGCGCTTGGCGACCGCGCCAGTGGTGCCGGAGCCGAAGAAGGGATCGAGCACGACGTCGCCCGGCCTGGTCGAAGCCATCATGATGCGGGCAAGCAGAGCTTCCGGCTTCTGCGTCGGATGCAGCTTGTTGCCGTTCTCGTCCTTCAGGCGTTCGCCGCCGGTGCAGATCGGGAACAGCCAGTCGGAGCGCATCTGCAAATCGTCGTTCGAGGCCTTCAGGGCCTCATAGTTGAAGGTGTAACCCTTGGCCTTCTGGTCGCGCGAGGCCCAGATCATCGTCTCATGCGCGTTCTGGAAGCGGCGGCCGCGGAAATTCGGCATCGGATTGGTCTTGCGCCAGACGATGTCGTTGAGGATCCAGAAGCCGAGATCCTGCATGCGGGCGCCAACGCGGAAAATGTTGTGGTAGGAGCCGATGACCCAGATGGTGCCGCTCGGCTTCAGCACGCGGCGCGCCGCGAGCAGCCAGGCCCGGGTGAAAGCGTCATAGGCCTCAAAACTCTCGAACTGGTCCCAGTCGTCGTCGACGGCGTCGACCTTGGACTGGTCGGGCCGGTGCAGGTCGCCGTCGAGCTGCAAATTGTAGGGCGGGTCGGCGAAAATGATGTCGATCGACTTTTCCGGCAGCCGGTCGAGCGCGGCGACGCAATCGCCTTTCAGGATGGTGTCCAGCCATTCGGACTGCTGGGGAGCATGGGAAAGCTCGTCGAGGAGACGCACAGCAGACATCAAAACACCCAAAAATACGCGTTACGGTTTACTGGCTGTTATGGTTACCGATCAGCGTAAACATTCGGTGAAGGCCCGAAGCCGGGCTCCCGAGGTTTGCGAAGGCCGGCCCATTGGTGTATGCCGCGCCGCTTGGGCCAGCCAGGCCATTTTCTTCCAACGTTTCCGGATTGCCATGCCCCAGCCAGATCTTGTCATTTTCGATTGCGACGGCGTGCTCGTCGATTCCGAAATCATCGCCGCGCGCGTCGAGGCCGACCTCCTGACGTCGGCCGGATTCGAAATCTCGGCCGAGGAGCTTGCCGAGACCTATGCCGGCCTGACCTTCAAGGACATCATGCTGCGGGTCGAGGAAAAGTCGCAGATTCCGTTCCAGGCCTCGCTGATCGACCGTGCCGAGGAACTGGTCGACCGCAAGCTGCGCGCAGACGTGCGCATCATCGACGGCGCGCGCGAGGCGGTCGCGGCCGTCACCGCGCCTCGCGCCGTCTGCTCCAACTCGCGCACCGAGCGGGTCGAGTTCATGCTGGAGAAGGTGCGGCTGCTGCCGTTCTTCGCCGGCCGCATCTTTTCGGGCCTCGATATTCCCAGCAAGAAGACCAAGCCGGCGCCGGACGTGTTCCTCTACGCCGCCGATAAGCTCGGCGCCAACCCGAAGAACACTTTCGTCATCGAGGATTCCGTGCATGGCATCGCCGGCGCCCGGGCGGCCGGCATGCGCGTCATCGGCTTCACCGGCGCCGGGCACAGCTATCCAGGCCATGCCGATGCGCTGACCGAGGCCGGCGCCGAGACGGTCATCCGCCGCTGGGCGGAACTCAACAGCACGATCGCTGCGCTGTCGGAGTGGTCCGAGGACGCCTGAGACACTACCGGTTCTTTATGACTGCGCAGGCAGACGCAAACCGGACGCTGTCTCTCAATCCAGGCCTGCCGCTCTCCGAAGAGCATCGTTCATGCGCGTTTGCCATCCGGTGCCGCCTGCCTTGAAACGCTCGACCACGTCAGGGTCGAGTCGAAGGAGGACCGCCAGTTTGGCGTTTGACAGTCGGGGGCGACCTCGCCTGATCAGATTCGGCTGGGCATCCGGATCGGTCCGCGCCGCTGCAGTTATAGCAGCGTCTTCCTCACCACTGTTGAAAGCTGCCTTAATCCTATCCAGCAGAACAGCCGTCCGGTCTTCTTTGGCGGAACGATCCGGATTTCGGCCTTCCGCGTCGACGTGCCGCCGCTTAGTAGCCTCTTTCGATGTATGTGACATAGTTCCTGATCTCCGCGTTGGTAGCGCGCCTCAGGGAAATCACCCGGACGTTGCCGTCGCGCATCGTGTAAACGATGACATGGACCTTGTTGCCGATGAAACCGATGCCGACAAATCGCTCCTCGCCATAATCCTCGGTTGCATCCTCGAAGACCATTGCACCGTCAAAATCGAATTCCCGTGCGAGATCGAACGATACGCCATGCTTGAGCTTGTTTCGTTTCGCTTGCCCTCGTCCCACTCGAAATTCACGACGGGCTCCATGCCACCCGAATTACTGTATATACATAAATTAAGGGACCGGCACAAGAAATTTTTGTATATACATAAATAACTGAGCCGCCGCCGATCCGGAAATCAGGCGGACCTGTTCCGCCTTTCGATCAGCGCCTCGCCAAAAAGATCGCCAGCTGCCGCCTCAGTTCGTCGCCGGAGCGCGCTTCTTCCTCTTGCCTTTCGACTTGTCCGCCGAGGCGGCCGGCGTGTTCTCGTCATAGCCGGCATAGGCCTGATAGTCGCGCGCGGTCGGCTCAGGCACCACGACATTGCTGTCGACGAAGACGAACTGGGTAGCGGCCGACGGGTCGGTCACCTGCACCTGGTACGGATGCAATTGAGAATAAAGCACCTCGCCGCCACGCTGAACCGCGATGCGGATCGGCATGGTGACGGTGCCGGGCGCGAACAACGGCCCCGGCACGACCTTGCCGGCGACGGCGATCTTCATCGACATTTGACCATTGGCATGGGTGCAATCGCGCGTCACGTCGGTGACCGAGGCCTGGTAGATGATCTTCGATGGATCGCGATTGGGGTCGATGGGCTGGCCGTTGGGTCCGGTCTGGGCGGCCGCGGCGGCTGCCTCGGCCTCCGCCGCGGCATCACCCTTCTTTTTCCTGGGCTTCGCCGTGGCGCCCTTGGCATAGGTGTTGAAATAGGCGGTGCCTTCGCGCAGCGTCACTTTCGGGCAATAGGCTCGCAACTGGCTGGCGAGTATCTTGGGATCCTGCGGCGGCGGCGGCGCGGTGGGATCCTTCTTGCCGAAGCCGAAGTCCAGGATGCCATTGTCGCTCGATTGGCAGCCGGCGGCGGCGAGCATAAAGCCGGTGAGCGCCAGACCCGCGACAAGACGACGGTTGACCGAATAAAACGCCATGAAACTGCACTTCCCTCTCACAAAGCCGGTGACCTATAGCAACCGCGCGGCAAAAATGCGACTGAGCCGGCTGGGAAAATTAACCAATTGCCGTGGATGACGCGACCGGCAGCAATGGGCCTTTGACGATGCAATATGTGAGTACCCGCGGCGATGCGCCCGCGCTTGGATTTTCAGACGCGGTGCTGGCCGGCCTGGCGCGCGACGGCGGGCTTTACGTGCCTCGCGAATGGCCGCAGTTTTCCGCCGCCGACATCCGCGCCATGCGCGGCCTTGCCTATCCGGACCTTGCCATCCGCGTGCTGACGCCGTTCCTGGGCGGCGAGATCGCGGCGCCCGTCTTCGAGCGGCTGGTGCGCGAGGCCTACGCCACATTCCGGCATGAGGCCGTCTGCCCGCTGGTGCAGACCGGGAAAAACACCTTCATCCTCGAGCTGTTCCACGGCCCGACACTGGCCTTCAAGGACGTGGCGATGCAGTTGCTCGCCCGCCTGATGGACCATGTGCTCACCGAACGCGGCCAACGCGCCACCATCGTCGGCGCCACCTCGGGCGACACCGGTGGCGCCGCAATCGACGCCTTTGCCGGGCGCGACCGCACCGACATCTTCATCCTTTTCCCGCACGGCAAGGTCTCGCCGGTGCAGCAGCGCCAGATGACGACGTCAAGCGCCGCCAACGTCCATGCGCTGTCAGTCGAAGGCAATTTCGACGACTGCCAGGGCCTTGTGAAGGACATGTTCAACGACCACGCCTTTCGCGACAGGGTGTCGCTGTCGGGCGTCAATTCGATCAACTGGGCCCGCATTATGGCCCAAATCGTCTATTATTTCTCGTCGGCGCTGTCGCTCGGCGCGCCGGACCGGCCAATATCCTTCACCGTGCCGACCGGCAATTTCGGCGATATTTTTGCCGGTTACGCCGCCAAGCGCATGGGCCTGCCCATCGAGCGGCTGATCATCGCCACCAATGACAACGACATCCTGGCGCGCACATTATCGAGCGGCGAATACCGCACCAAGGGCGTGTTCGCCACGACCTCGCCGTCGATGGACATCCAGGTGTCGTCGAATTTCGAGCGCCTGCTGTTCGAGGCGGCCGGCCGCGATGCCGAGACGGTCAGGCGCTATATGAACGGGCTGAAGCAGTCCGGCGCCTTCACCATCGAGGAAGGCGAGCTCAAGCGCATCCGCGCCGAATTCGACGCCGGCCGTGCTACCGTCGACGAGGTCGCCACCACCATCCGCGCGACGCTCGAAGCGAGCAACTATCTGCTCGACCCGCACACCGCCGCCGCCGTTCATGTCGCCGCCGCCCATGCCTCCGGTCCGGTCCCCATGGTGGTGCTCGGCACCGCGCATCCGGCGAAATTCCCGGCGGCGGTCGAGGCCGCGAGCGGGGTCACGCCTGCGCTTCCCGCTTGGCTCGGCGGCTTGATGACAGCCGACGAAAAATACACGACACTTCCATCCGACTTGAAAATGGTGGAAGATTGCGTAAGCCGCCACTCGCGGGCGGCGCGTTAGGGAGTAATTACCATATGGGTGTTGAGGTAAGCCGTCTGTCGAACGGCCTGACAGTCGCCACCGAAACCCTTCCAAGCATCGAATCGGTTGCCCTTGGTGCCTGGGTGAAGTCGGGCGCCCGCAATGAGCGCGACGAAGAGCATGGCATGGCCCATCTGCTCGAGCACATGGCGTTCAAGGGCACGAAGCGCCGCAGCGCCTTCGAGATCGCCTCGGAAATCGAGAATGTCGGCGGCGAGATCAACGCCGCCACCAGCGTCGAGACGACCTCCTACTATGCCAGGGTGCTTTCCGGCGACGTGCCGCTGGCGGTCGACATCCTGGCCGATATCCTGCAGGAATCCGAATTCGACCCGGAGGAGCTGGAGCGCGAGCAGCATGTGATCCTGCAGGAGATCGGCGCCGCGCACGACACGCCCGACGACATCGTCTTCGACCGTTTCACCGAAACAGCCTTCCGCCATCAGACCATCGGCCGCTCGATCCTGGGCACGCCGGAAACGGTCAAATCCTTCACTTCCAAGCAGCTGCACGACTTCATCGAACGGCAATACGACGCCGAGCGGATGGTCATCGTGGCCGCCGGTGACGTCAAGCACGACAATTTCGTGCGCGAGGTCGAGAAGCAGCTCGGCGGCTTCCGCGCCAAGGCAGCCGGCAATATCCCGCAATATGCGCAATATGTCGGCGGCGACTTCCGCGAGGACCGCGACCTGATGGATGCGCAGATCGTGCTCGGCTTCGAGGGCCGCGCCTACCATGTGCGCGATTTCTACGCCTCGCAGGTGCTGTCTATGATCCTGGGCGGCGGCATGTCGTCGAGGCTGTTCCAGGAAGTGCGCGAGAAGCGCGGCCTCTGCTACTCGGTCTATGCCTTCCACTGGGGTTTTTCCGACACCGGTATTTTCGGCGTTCATGCCGCGACCGGGCAGAGCGACATCGCCAAGCTGGTGCCGGTGATCATCGACGAATTGCAGAAGGCCGGCGAAAGCATCCTGCAGGAAGAGCTCGAACGGGCGCGCGCGCAATATCGCGCCGGGCTCATCATGTCGGCCGAAAGCCCGGCCAGCCGCGCCTCGCAGATTGCCCGGCAGCTGCTCTTGTTCGGACGGCCGATCGCCAAGGAGGAATTGATGGAGCGGCTTTCGGCGCTGACCATCGAGCGGCTGACCGACCTCTCCTCGCGGCTGTTCTCGACCAAGCCGACGCTTACAGCGGTCGGCCCCGTGGGCACGCTTGCACCCTACGAGGCGATTCTCGAATCGCTTGCGGGGCCGCAGACGACGGCCCGCCGGCTCGCCGTCTGACAATAAGCGGGTTCCGCAAAAGTGTCCCACGGTTTTGCGATCAAAACCTGCGAGAAACCAGGGAATCTAGGCAGATATTCGTGGGGCACCCCACGAATATCCGCCTAGAACAAACGCCGTGTTCGCACTCCCTTTCTTTCGCCGAGACCTGCCGGCACCGGGAGGCGAAAAGGTCACGCTGCGCGTGCCTTTGACCAGCGATTATCGCGAATGGTCGGCGGTGCGCGGAGAAAGCCGCGCCTTCCTGGAACCCTGGGAGCCGCGCTGGCAGCCGGACGAGCTCGACCGTACCGCCTGGCGGCTGCGCATCAGCCGCTATCGCGAGGATTATGCGCAGGGCACGGCCATCGCCTTCTTCATCTTCGAAAAATCGAGCGGCAAGCTTGCCGGCGGCATCACCCTTGGCAACATCCGCCACGGCGTCGCGCAGAGCGGCCATATCGGCTACTGGATCGGCGAACGCTTCAGCGGCCGCGGACTGATGACCGAGGCGGTCAAGCTGGTGTCGCGCTTTGCCTTCGATACGCTGCGGTTGCACCGGATCGAGGCTGCCTGTATTCCCGAAAACGCCCGATCGATCCGCGTGCTTGAAAAAGCCGGATTCCGGCGCGAAGGACTTCTGCGATCCTATCTCAGGATCAACGGCATCTGGCAGGATCACTACCTCTACGCCCGGATCGCGGACGATCCGCCGGGCGAAGGAACGAAGGGCTGAGTGTGACGAATTTTCCGCGAGTGGCGTCGCTGTTCGCCCTCATCACGACGGTCCTCGTCACGCTTTTCGTGGCCGTGCCGGCTTTCGCCGTCGAGCCGATCAAGATCGCGCGCGACGACAAGGCGCTGGACCTCTCCGGTGCGGTGGAAATCTACCGGAACCAGGGCGAGAATTTCCAGGTCTCTACCGCGCCAGGGCCCGACGGCATCGTGCGGCGCATCGAGGTGGAAGCCAATGACGCGCGCTCGAGCGGCGACTGGGCCGTCTTCGCGCTCGCCAACACCACCGACCAGCAGCTCGACCGGCTGATCGTCGCGCCGCATTTCCGCCTGGTGAACTCCGGTATCTTCTGGCCCGACCTCGGCTCGACGCGCATCGCCGCGATCACGCCGAGCGAGGGCTTCGCGCTCGACCGCCAGACAAGCCCCGACGCCGACGTGTTCCGCGTGACGTTGAACCCCGGCACGGTGGTGACGTTCATCGCCGAGCTCGCCTCGCCGAAGCTGCCGCAGGTCTATCTCTGGGAGCCGGATTCCTACAAGGACTCGGTCAATTCCTACACACTGTTCCGCGGTATCGTCATCGGCATCTCAGGCCTTCTGGCGCTGTTCCTGACGATCCTGTTCGTGGTCAAGGGAACCTCGATGTTTCCGGCGACGGCGGCGCTCGCCTGGGCGGTGCTGGCCTATATCTGCGTCGACTTCGGCTTCCTTAACAAGATCATAGAGATGTCGCCCGGCAACGAGCAGATATGGCGGGCGAGCACGGAGGTGGCGCTTGCCGGAACCTTCGTCGTGTTCCTGTTCGCCTATCTCAATCTCAACCGATGGCACGGCCATTTCAGCTATGGCGCGCTGGTCTGGATCCTCGGGCTGCTTTTGATTGCGGGCGTCGCCATCGTCGATCCGGCGGTCGCCGCCGGCATTGCCCGCATCTCCTTTGCCGCCACCGCGCTCACCGGCCTCGGCCTCATCATCTTCCTCGGCATTCGCGGCTATGACCGTGCGATCATGCTGGTGCCAAGCTGGGTGATGGTGCTCTTATGGCTATGCGGGTCGTGGATGGCGATCACCGGCATGCTGGACAACGACATCGCGCAGCCGGCGCTGGGCGGCGGGCTGATCCTGATCATCCTGCTCATCGGCTTCACCGTCATGCAGCATGCCTTTGCCGGCGGAGCGCTGCACCAGGGCCTGTTCTCCGATCTCGAGCGCCAGGCGCTCGCCGTTGCCGGCTCGGGCGACATCGTCTGGGACTGGGATGTGCTGCGCGACCGCGTGGTGACCAAGCCGGACATCAGCCTGCAGCTCGGCCTTGCGCCCAACAGCCTTGGGGGCGCTGCCCGCAACTGGCTGCCGGTGCTGCATGCCGACGACCGCGACACGTTTCGCACCACGCTCGACGTGGTGCTGGAGCACCGCCGCGGCAAGGTGGCGCAGAACTTCCGCCTGCGCGGCGCCGACGGCCACTACCACTGGTTCTCGCTGCGCGCCCGCCCGGTGATCGGCTCCGACGGCGAGGTGATCCGCTGCGTCGGCACCATGGTCGACGTCACCGAGCAGAAGAAATCCGAGGAAAGGCTGCTGCACGACGCCGTGCACGACAATTTGACCGGCCTGCCGAACCGAGAGCTGTTCATGAACCGGCTGGAGGCGATCATCTCGATCGCCCGCACCGAGGACAAGGTGCGCCCGACGGTCTTCATCATCGACATCGACCGCTTCAAGCAGGTCAATGACGGCCTTGGCATTTCCGCCGGCGACACCATTCTCCTCACGGTCGCGCGACGGCTGCACCGCCTGCTCAAGCCGAAGGATTCGCTGTCGCGCTTTGCCGGCGACCAGTTCGCGCTGATGCTGCTTTCGGAACAGGACCCTGCCCGGATCGCGGCCATGGCCGATGCCATCAAGCACGCGATCAACAATCCGATCACCTTCGCCAAGCGCGAGATCGTGCTGACCGCCTCGATCGGCCTGATCACCTGGACGACGGCGCAGACCTCGGCCGAGGACATGGTCAAGGACGCCGAGCTTGCCATGCACCAGGCCAAGCGCTTCGGCGGCGACAGGATCGAGCCGTTCCGGCCCGCCTTCCGCACCGTCGGCACCGACCGGCTGCAATTCGAATCCGACCTTCGCCGCGCCATCGAGCGGCGCGAGTTCACGCTTGCCTACCAGCCGATCGTGCGGCTGGAGGACGGCAGCGTCGCCGGCTTCGAGGCGCTGCTTCGGTGGGACCATCCGCGCCGGGGCATGATCCCGCCGGGGGACTTCATCCCGGTGGCCGAGAATTGCGGACTGATCGTGCAGCTTGGCCTGTTCGCCATGCAGCAGGCGGCCGAGGACCTCGCGGCCTGGCAGAAGCAGATCGGCGACGCGCCGCTCTCGGTCTCGGTCAACCTGTCCAGCCGCCAGCTCATACGCCGCGATCTGGTCAGCGACGTCCGCTCCGTCATTGCGCGCGCCAATCTGAAGCCGCGCTGCTTCCGGCTCGAACTCACCGAATCCCTGGTGATGGATAATCCCGAGCAGACCGCGCATGTGCTGGCCAAGCTCAAGCAACTCGGCATCGGCCTGTCGCTCGACGATTTCGGCACGGGCTATTCCTCGCTCTCCTATCTGACGCGCTTCCCTTTCGACACGATCAAGATCGACAAGAGCTTCGTCGACGACTCCACGCCGAAGCGGGCCGTGCTGCTCAAATCCATGGTCAACATGGCGCATGAGCTGGGGCTTTCGGTCGTGGCCGAAGGCATCTCCGACGAAAGCGACGCGCTAGAGCTGCGCCAGATGGGCTGCGAATATGTCCAGAGCTTCATGTTCGGCGCGCCGATGCCCGGCGACCAGGTGCTGAAGACGCTGAAGGAGCAGTATCCGCTGACGCAGGCGTGATCAGGCACGCCTGATGAGGGGCGTCGTTCTGGTGGAGAAGCAGAGCCCTCAGCGATTGGCCGCGACCATCCATCGCGTCGTCAAGCTCGGGCTTTGACCCGAGTATCCATTCCGTGACTTTAAGGCGCTGAAAGCGACGCAGAATTCTGCTCCGCTGCGTCCTTCGATCAAAGTTACGGCATGGATCCTCGGGTCTGCGCGCGCCGCTTCGCTCCTTGCTCCGCCCGTGGATGACGACGGTGCCGCGGCTCGGCCAATCTCCAGCATTTGCGATGATCCCACGGAACCGCAGCTATGAGGCCTGCGGCTAAGCGTGGCCGGCGGCGGCGCTCAAATGGGCGAGGTCGATGCCGATCGAAGCCAGGATACGGTCGTATTTGCGCTCGATATCGGTGTCGAAGAGCAGCTCGGGCGTCGCCGGACAGGTGAGCCAGCCGTTCTCGGCAATCTCGGTTTCGAGCTGGCCGGCGCCCCAGCCGGAATAGCCGAGCGCCATCAGCGCATGGCGCGGGCCGCGGCCGGTCGAGATGGCGCGCAGGATGTCGACCGTTGCGGTCAGGCAGATGTCGTCGGAAACGTTGAGCGAGGATTCCACGCGATAGTCGCCGGAATGCAGCACGAAGCCGCGGCTGCGGTCGACCGGCCCGCCATTGCGCACGACGAAATCGCGCGTATGCGCCGGCAGGCGGATCGCTTCCTGCTCGTTCATGATGCCGAGTTGCACAAGCAGGTCCGGAAACAGCATCTGCTGCGTCTGGTTTATGATCAGGCCCATCGCGCCCTCGTCGCTGTGGGCGCAGATGTAGATGACGGAGCGCGCGAAGCGGTCGTCCTTCATGCCAGGCATGGCAATCAGGAACTGGTCGTCGAGGAAACCGCGTCCGGCGGCCGACTTCTTGTGGCGCAGCAAGTCCATAGGGTGAGCGTAACGCGTTTCGGCAGCGCCGAAAAGGTGGTGCCGGTCCCCGATGTAACGCAAATATGATACCGGGAGAGCGACGAAGTCATTGCGCGGCCAAGAATGGACGGTCAAATCACCGCCATGCGATACATGAAAATATTGGTTCTCGGCGTCGTTTTCGGGTGGGCTACAGGCCTCCCGGCCGAGGCCTCCTCCTCGACCTGGTACAATTCAGAAGGCGGCAAGGTGCGGCTGGTGACTACCGGCAAGCCCGACGAGGCCGGCAAGATCCACGGCGTGCTCGACATTGCGTTGAAGCCCGGCTGGAAGACCTATTGGCGCGATCCGGGCGATGCCGGCGTGCCGCCCCAACTCGACATATCGGGCAGCACCAATATCGCCGACGCCCAATTGTCGTTCCCGCCGCCGCAACGGCATGACGACGGCTATGGCAAATGGGCCGGCTATGATCGCCCGGTGTCGCTGCCTGTGACCTTCACGCTGTCTTCGCCCGACCAGCCGGCGACCATCGATGCCAACATCTTCCTCGGCATCTGCGAGACGATCTGCATCCCGGTGCAGACCCGGCTCAGCGTCGATCCCGGCTCCGATCCCGATAACGCGACCGACGCCACATTGGTGAAAACCGCGATCGCGACGCTGCCTTCCCCGGCCCAGTCCGATTTCGGCATCAGCGTGTTGCCTGGCGACCACGAAACCCTTGTCGTCCAGGCGCAGTCGCCCGGCGATCCGGAGTCCGTCGACTTCTTCATCGCCGGCGACCGCGACTACATGTTCGGCGCGCCGGTGCGCAGCGAGAAGGACGGCAAGCTGTTCTTCACCGTGCCGATCCTCGACCGGCCGTCGGCGACGCCGACCGATGGCGGGCTCTATTATACGCTGACTAGCGCCGAGGGTTCGGTCGACGGGCTGCTGCCTTTCCCTTGATCCAGGGGTCTCCTTGAGCCGCAATTCCGGACGGAAAACCGCCGCACACTTTTCCTGGAATTGCTCTGAAAGGTTGCGGGAAACCGTCCGGTCCGGTATCGAAGGCATCGATCTTCCCCATCTCGCAAGCGAGGAACCCATGACCATTTCGGTTGGCGAAAAACTGCCCGCCTCGAGCTTCAAGATGATGACCGCCGACGGTGCAAAACAGGTCACCGGCGAAGAGATTTTCGCTGGCAAGAAGGTCGTGCTGTTCGGCGTCCCCGGCGCTTTCACGCCGACCTGCTCCAACAACCACCTGCCGGGCTACCTCGAGAACCATGACGCCATTCTTTCGCGCGGCGTCGACACGATTGCCGTCGTTTCGGTCAACGACGTGCATGTCATGGGCGCCTGGGCGCGGTTCACCGGCGG
Source organism: Mesorhizobium australafricanum (assembly GCF_033977265.1). Lineage (NCBI taxonomy): Bacteria > Pseudomonadati > Pseudomonadota > Alphaproteobacteria > Hyphomicrobiales > Phyllobacteriaceae > Mesorhizobium > Mesorhizobium australafricanum. The sequence continues at coordinate 225,832 of NZ_JAVIIT010000002.1, forward strand.
TGAGGGCAAGATCCTCTATCTCGCCGACGGCAGCGGCGACTTCGCCAAATCGGTCGAGCTCGACAACGATCTCTCCGCAGCCGGCATGGGGCTGCGCTCAAAGCGGTTCTCGATGATCGTCGATGACGGCAAGGTCACCGCGCTCAACGTCGAAACCAAGCCGGGCGTCGACGAAAGTGGCGCGGCAAAAATCCTCGAGCAGCTCTGATGCTCGACACCGTCTGGCGCGCGGTGGCGATCGGCATCGGCGCCACGGTGTTCATGGATATCTGGGCGATCATCCTCAACAAGGCGTTCGGCCTGCCGCTGCCCAAGTGGGGCATGGTCGGGCGCTGGGTCCGGCATCTGCCCGAAAGGGTCTTCCACGACGATATCGGCAAGGCCGCGCCCTATGCGCATGAAAAGGCGCTGGGCTGGGCCTTCCACTATCTGGTCGGCATCCTCTACGGCGTGATCCTCGTGGTGCTCGCCGGCGCGGGCTGGCTGGCGGCGCCGACATTCCTGCCGGCCTTCATCCTCGGCATCGTCACGGTCGGGGCCGGCTGGTTCCTGCTGGCGCCTGGCATGGGCGCCGGCTGGGCGGCATCCAGGCTTCCCAATCCGATGAAGGCGCGCGCGCTCAACCTCGTGGCGCACACGGTGTTCGCGCTCGGCATGTTCTCGACGGCGCTGCTGATCCGCTGATATTTTCTCAACAACAGCGATGACGAGCTGAGATCAGAATAGACGGTTCAAATCCCTGCGGCCGTCCACGACGCGAACGATCTCAACCAACTCTACCGGGCCGTCGTCCGTGTCCGGCATCGTTTCATAGAGCAATACAAACGGTGCCGCCACCAGCATGCGTGTCGCCGCCCGAATGTCAGGCCGCCTTACGCCCATGCGTGGTTGATCCGTCAACTGCAGCGCCCGGTCCTCTATCCAATCGTAACAGCGATCGGCGGCCCTCACACTTTCACTGCCGATGGTCACATAGATGTCGATGAGGTCGGCTTTGGCCGCTGGTGACCAGACTACCTTAACGACCATTCGGCGCGGCATCCCTCAGCTTCTGCCGAGCTTCCTTTCGGAGCGCATCAAAGTCCAACGGCTCCGGTTTTCCGCTTGCCTTGCCCTCATCCCAGAGCCGCTGCAGCCGGCGCAAGTCCTCCTGACGCAATTCGCGCTTGGCCAACCAATCCCGCACCGCTTCGCGCACGATTTCACTCGTGGTGGCATACTCGCCAGTTTCTACGGCCTCGCGCATGACGGCCGCCTGCTGCGTCGTGACAGCCACGCTGATTTTTTCCACATTTGCCATGGGTCACTATGTCCTTACTCTATGGTAGCAAATAATACTCCCTTTGCCGGGCTGCAATCAATGGCGCGGCTGATCCGTTGAATTCAACGGACTGTCATGGACCGCCTTAGGCCTAATAGCTTTGCGTCGAGCGCCGCGCCTTTGCGGCCACCGGCCGCTGCGGCTGCGCAGTGGGTTGCGCCACGACAGGCTTCACCGGGCCCTTCTTGAACGGCGCCATCCCTTCGCGCGCAAGTTCATCGGCGCGCTCGTTCTCCAGATGGCCGGCATGGCCCTTGACCCAGTTCCAGGTCACCTTGTGGCGCCGGTTGGCTTCATCCAGCGCCTGCCACAATTCGCCATTCTTCACCGGCTTCTTGTCGGCGGTCTTCCAGCCGTTCTTCTTCCAGCCATGGATCCACTTGGAAATGCCGTCCATGACGTATTTGCTGTCGGTGTGCAATTCGACCGCGCAAGGCTCTTTCAACGCGTTCAGCGCCGAGATGGCCGCCAGAAGCTCCATGCGGTTGTTGGTCGTCTCGGCCTCGCCGCCCGACAGTTCCTTGGTCTTGCCGTTGAAACGCAGGATGGCACCCCAGCCGCCCGGCCCGGGATTGCCCGAGCAGGCGCCGTCAGTGAAAATTTCAACTTGCTTGGTCATGTCAGCCCGTATTCGGATGGCGATCTGATCGCGCGATGGAAGCGCATGCGGCGGATGTATTCGGTCGGATCGCGCTTCATCACCAGCCCGCCATCCGGAATGGTAAGCCAGTCATAGAGCCGGGTCAGCATGAAGCGCAGCGCCGAGCCGCGCGCCAGCATCGGCAGCGCCGCCTTTTCCTCGCCCTCGAGCGGCCGCACCGACTGGTAGCCGGCAAGGAGTGCGGTGCCCTTGGTGAGGTTGAAGGAAAAATCCTTTTCGAAGCACCAGGCGTTGAGGCAAGTGGCGACATCATAGGCGTAGAGGTCGTCGCAGGCGAAATAGAAGTCGATCAGCCCGGACAGCTTCTCGCCGAGGAAGAAGACATTGTCCGGGAACAGATCGGCATGGATGATGCCCTGCGGCAGGCCAGCCGGCCAGTTGCGCTCGAAATCGCCGAAGTCGGCGTCGACCTCGGCTGCAAGCCCCGGCTCGACCTCGTCGGCACGGTCGCGGGAGGCCGCCCAGAGCTTGCGCCAGCCGTCGATGGCCAGCGCGTTCAGCCTTCTCATCTGAAAATCCTGGCCGGCAAGATGGAGGCTGGCGAGCGCCTTGCCGACTTCCGCGCAATGCGCGGCCGTCGGCCGCCTCAGCGACAGGCCTTCGAGGAAGGTGATGATGACGGCCGGCCGGCCGGCGAGCGTGCCGATGACGGTGCCGTCATGCGCGGTGACCGGCAGCGGGCAGGAAATGCCTTTCCTGGCGAGATGGCCCATCAAGCCGAGAAAGAACGGCAGGTCGGCCTTGTCGACGCGCTTTTCATAGAGTGTCAGGATGTAGGAGCCGGTCGAGGCGTGGACCAGGAAATTGGAATTCTCGGTGCCTTCGGCGATGCCCTTGTAGGACAGCAGCTCGCCCACCGGATAGGCTTCGAGGAACGCGGTCAGCTCGCCTTCGTTGACGTCGGTGTAGACGGCCATCGGGTTTCACGCGGCTCCATTGACGAAGGCCATGTCGGCCGCCGTCAGTTCGACATCGCGCAACACCCGCATCACCGGAAAATCCTCCGTTTCCGTGGCCGTGATGGCCAGATCGATGGTGACGTCGAAGCGCTGCCGGAACGCATCGATGATCTCATCGACGATGATCTCCGGCGCCGAAGCGCCTGCCGACAGACCGAGCGTCTTAATCCCGGCGATCTCATCCCACGGAATTTCGGCGGCGCGCTGCACGAGAAGCGACATCGTGGCACCGGCGCGCTCCGCCACTTCGACAAGGCGACGCGAATTGGACGAATTCGGAGCGCCGACGACGAGGAAGAGATCGGCGCCGGCCGCCGTCTCCTTCACCGCTTCCTGGCGATTGGTGGTGGCATAGCAGATCGATTCGGCCGCGGCCGCGTGCAGCTCGGGAAACCGCTCCTCCAGCGCCCGGATGATGCCGGCGGTGTCCTCGACCGACAAGGTCGTCTGGGTGACGAAGCCGAGGGCCGAAGCGTCGACGGGCACGAAGCGCGCCGCATCGGCCTCGGTCTCGATCAACGTCACGGCGCCTTCCGGCAATTGGCCCATCGTGCCGATCACTTCCGGATGCCCGGCATGACCGATCAGGAGCACATGGCGGCCGAGCCGCTGGTGGCGCATCGCCTGTTTGTGCACCTTGGAGACGAGCGGGCACGTGGCGTCGAGGTAGAAGAGATTGCGCGCCTGAGCATCCGCCGGCACCGATTTCGGCACGCCATGCGCGGAAAAGACCACGGGCGACTGACGATGCTCCGGCGGAATCTCGGACAGTTCCTCGATGAAGACGGCGCCCAGGCTCTGCAGCCCTTCGACGACATAACGGTTGTGCACGATCTCGTGGCGGACATAGACCGGCGCGCCGTATTTCTTCAGCGCCAGCACAACGATCTGGATGGCACGGTCGACGCCGGCGCAGAAGCCGCGCGGCTGGCAGAGCCTGATCGTGAGCGGTGGCTTTTTCTCAATCATCAACGCAAGGCCAGTTCAGTCGGATTCAGGATTCAAGAGCATGATGCCGAAAAGTGTGAAGCGGTTTCGGACGACATCATGCTCTCTCTCTTTGATGCAGGCGAAATGAGGTGCGTACCCCTGCCCTGTCAAGAGCGACCGGTTTCACGCTTCCTTCGCCGGGCGGCGCAGTCTGAGGATCAGCACGGCGGCGAGCGCCGCGGCCAGCCCGTACCAGGTGACGGCGTATTGCAGGTGGTTGTTCGGCAAATCGATGATGGTGACCCCACCGACCGGCAGGCCGCCAGGGTTCGGCGTCTTGTCGGCATCGATGAAGAACGGCACCAGCACCACACCGGCCGGCAGCCCGGCGCTCGCGGCCATGACGTCGCGGTCCTTCCAATAGAAGATGTTCTTGGCGACATCGTTGTCGGGAAGCATCGTCGATGGCTTTGCGGGCAGCGGATTGCGGGCGAGCCCGGTCACCGTCACCTTGCCGGCAACCTCGCCCTGTGGGCGCTTGGCCGGATCCTTGAGGTCGTAGGGCACGAAGCCGCGGTTGACCAGCACGACGCGGCCGTCCTCGAGCTGCAGGGGCGTATAGACATTGAAGCCACTATCGCCTTGCCAGGTGGAAAAGAAATGCCGCTCGCCCTGGTGCAGGAAGGTGCCTGTCATCGTCACCGGCGTGTAATCGACATCATGGGAGGCGGCGAATTCCTTCTCGACGTCGGCTAGAGGCAGCGGTGCGGTATGGGTGCGCTTGTCGATGGTCGCGAGCAGGTCTTCCTTCCAGTGCAGGCGCTGGACCTGCCAGGTGCCGAGCCCGGTCAGGATGACGAACAGGACAAGGCCGAGGCCAAGCAGCAACGCCAAGCGCGGCCGCGAACGGCCGGCAACCAAATCGGCCGTCTCGCTCATTCGATGGAATCCAGCCTGCCCTCGGAGGCCTTCCTCGAATATTGCAAGGTGATCAGCACGCCCTTGATCAGGCGCAGCGCCGTCAGGCACAGCACCAGCGCCAGCGGTATCCACAACATGAAGTGCAGCCAGAGCGGCGGACTGAACGTCACCTCCATCCACAATGCGAGGCCGACGACGACGAAGCCGATGATCAGGATGACGAACACCGCCGGTCCGTCGCCCGCATCGGCGAAGGAATAGTCGAGCCCGCAATTGTAGCAGCGCTTGCCGACGGTGAGGAAGCCCGAGAACAGCTTGCCTTCGCCGCAGCGCGGGCAGCGGCCATGCAGGCCGGCCGAAACGGGATCGATGGGCGGCCAGATCGCCTTGTCTTCGCTCATGTCCGCACCGTAGACCCTTTCGCCCAAAAAGATAAGGCGGCCACGTCGCCGCAGCCGCCCCATGAATTCATCCCGTTGGGGTCAGTGGCCTTCGATCATCGCGCCGTTCGAGGCCCAGACATAGATCGCGCTGAACAGGAACAGCCAGACCACGTCGACGAAGTGCCAATACCAGGCAGCCGCCTCGAAGCCGAAATGCTGCTTCGGCGTGAAGTCGCCGCGTATCGCGCGCACCAGGCAGACCAGCAGGAAGATGGTGCCGATGATGACATGGAAGCCGTGGAAGCCGGTCGCCATGAAGAAGGTGGCGCCGTAGATCGAATCCTTGAATGCAAAGGGCGCGTGCATGTACTCGTAGGCCTGCACCATGGTGAACAGCATGCCGAGGCCGACGGTCAGCACCAGGCCGTTGATGAGGCCCTTGCGGTCGCCATGCAGCAATGCGTGGTGCGCCCAGGTCACCGTCGTGCCCGACAACAGCAGGATGATGGTGTTGTAGAGCGGCAGGTGGAAGGGATCGAGAACCTCCAGACCCTTGGGCGGCCAGACGCCGCCGGTGAAGGCGGTGCGGGCATATTGCGATGCTTCGCCCGGGAACAGGCTGGCGTCGAAGAAGGCCCAGAACCAGGCGACGAAGAACATCACCTCGGAGGCGATGAACATGATCATGCCGTAGCGCAGGTGAAGCGACACGACGCGCGTGTGGTGGCCCTCATGCGCTTCCTTGATGGTGTCGGACCACCAGGCGAACATCGTGTAGAGCACGATGATCAGGCCGATGAAGAACAGCCACGGATTGGCGATGTTGTGGCCGAACACCGGGAAGTTGCCGGCCTTCAGATACTGCATCAGGCAGACGCCGCCGACGGCCGTGACCAGCGCGCCTACCGAGCCCAGGAAAGGCCACGGGCTGGGGTTGACGAGATGGTAGTCGTGTTGTGGTTTTGCGTGCGCGTCTGCCATATCAACCCCCGAGGCTTGCTTCGGTATCGGAAAATTTGTTGGTGCTGCTACCAGCGGCCGGCGCCGACGAGGCGACCGGCTGTTTCTTTTCGACCGGGAACATCGTGTAGGACAGGGTGATGGTCTTCAAGTCCTTGAGTTCCGGCACGTTGACGATGTCTGGATCGACATAGAACACGACCGGCATGTCCAGCGTCTCGCCGGGCTTCAGCGTCGTGTCGGTGAAGCAGAAGCACTCCACCTTGTTGAAATAGGCGCCGGCCATTTCCGGCTGCACGTTGAACGAGGCGCGGCCGGTGATGGGGCGGTCGAATTTGTTGGTGGCGCTGTAATGCGCCTGCGCCGTCGCGCCGATCTTGATCGTCACCGAGCGGGCGACAGGCTCGAACTGCCACGGAATGCCGTTGGTGTTGGCATCGAAGCGGATGGTGATGTCGCGGTCGAGCACGCGGCCGGCATATTGCTTCTCGGCGCGCTGCGTGGTGCCGCCATAGCCGGTGACCTGGCAGAACATCTTGTAGAGCGGCACCGCCGCATAGGCCATGCCGACCATGCCGGTGAAGAAGGCGAGGCAGACCGCGGCGACGATGCCGTTGTTCAGCTTGCGGGGGCCGTTGTTCACCTTACGGGGCTTGCCCAAGTCGCCGCTCATCAGCCGCCTCCCAACAGGCCCGAGCCGGTCAGGCTGGCGCCATGGTGACCGAAGCGCACGATGGTGGCGGCATAGAAGATGATGACCAATGCCGCCAGCGCGACGCCGATGGCGATGGAGCGGTTGCGGCGCGCCTTCTGCTGGCGGTCGGTCAAAGTAACCATTTCGAGCTTCTTGTCGGCCACGATCATACTCCCCCCATCATGAGGGCGCGCCCGACCACGCAGTCGACGAGATAGGCGGCAAAGATAGCGAAGAGATAGAGCAGCGAGTAGCCGAACAGGGCCTTGGCCGGCTTCATCGCGCGATCGTCGTCGGCCATGGCGAGCACTTTCCAGGCATACCAGACGAAGCCCGCGCCAAGGACTGCCGAGACGACACCATAGCCGGCCGTGGTGTAGCCGAGCGCCCAGGGCAGCACACCGACCGGCGCCAAGATCAGCGCATAGGCAAAGATCTGCCGACGGGTCGAGGCCTGGCCGGCGACATTCGGCATCATCGGGATGCCCGCGCGCGCGTAGTCGTCGGACTTGAACAGCGCCAGCGCCCAGAAATGCGGCGGCGTCCACAGGAAGATGATCAGGAACAGGATCACGCTTTCGAGGCTGACCGAGCCGGTCACGGCGGCCCAGCCGATCACCGGCGGAATGGCGCCGGCGGCGCCGCCGATGACGATGTTCTGCGGCGTCCAGCGCTTCAGCCACATCGTGTAGATGACGGCGTAGAAGAAGATGGTGAAGGCGAGAAGCGATGCCGACAGCCAGTTGACCAGCACGCCGAGCGTCATCACCGACAGCACCGACAGCACCAGGCCGAAGCTCAACGCCTCGCCTGGCGTGACACGACCGGCCGGCACCGGGCGGCTGGACGTCCTGGTCATCACCGCGTCGATGTCGGCGTCGTACCACATGTTAAGCGCTCCGGAAGCGCCGGCGCCGATGGCAATCGCCAGGATGGCGATCATCGCCAGCAGCGGGTTGATGGTGACGGGCGCCGCGACCAGGCCGACAAAGGCCGTGAAGACGACCAGCGACATGACGCGCGGCTTCAACAGGGCGAAGAAATCGCCCGCGGTCGCTTCCGACATGCGAAAGCCCGCTTCCTCCGTCAATCTGTTTCCGGCAAGGGCCATGCGTACTTAAAGTCCATCATTCCGTTGGCCAAGACCGCCGGACAAGCCGGCGGCCTCGTATGCGTCGGGATGCTGCTTACTTGATCCTCGGCAGCTGTTCCCACTGGTGGAACGGCGGCGGCGAAGGCAGCTGCCATTCGAGCGTGGTGGCACCCTCGCCCCACGGGTTGGCGCCCGCGACGCGCTTCTTCTGGAAGGCTTCGAACACGCCGTAGAGGAAGATCGCAACACCGACGGCCGCGATGTAGGAGCCGTAGGACGACACCATGTTCCAGCCGGCGAATGCGTCCGGATAGTCGACGGTACGGCGCGGCATGCCGGCGAGACCGAGGAAGTGCTGCGGGAAGAAGATCAGGTTGACGCCGACGAAGGTGACCCAGAAGTGGGTGTTGGCGATCACCGGCGAGTACATGTAGCCGGTCATCTTCGGGAACCAGTAGTACCAGCCGGCGAAGATCGCGAACACGGCGCCCAGCGATAGCACGTAGTGGAAGTGGGCGATCACGAAATAGGTGTCGTGCAGCGAGCGGTCGAGGCCTGCATTGGCCAGCTGAACGCCGGTGACGCCACCGATGGTGAACAGGAAGATGAAGCCCAGCGCCCACAGCATCGGCGGCTTGAAGGAGATCGAGCCGCCCCACATGGTGGCGATCCAGGAGAAGATCTTCACGCCGGTCGGCACCGCGATGACCATGGTGGCGAACACGAAGTAGCGCTGCGTGTCGAGCGACAGGCCGGTCGTATACATGTGGTGCGCCCAGACGATGAAGCCGACGGCGCCGATCGCAACCATGGCGTAGGCCATGCCGAGATAACCGAAGACGGGCTTCTTCGAGAAGGTCGAGACGATGTGGCTGACGATGCCGAAGCCCGGCAGGATCAGGATGTACACCTCGGGATGGCCGAAGAACCAGAACAGGTGCTGGAAGAGGATCGGGTCACCGCCATTCTCCGCCACGAAGAAGGAGGTGCCGAAATTGCGGTCGGTGAGCAGCATGGTGATGGCGCCCGCCAGGACCGGCAGCGACAAGAGCAGCAGGAAGGCGGTGATCAGCACCGCCCAGGCAAACAGCGGCATCTTGTGCAGCGTCATGCCGGGAGCGCGCATGTTGAAGATGGTGGTGATGAAGTTGATGGCGCCGAGGATCGACGACGCGCCGGCGATGTGGATCGACAGGATCGCCAGATCCATCGCGGGGCCTGGCTGGCCGGACGTCGAGAGCGGCGGATAGATCGTCCAGCCACCGCCGACGCCGAAAGCGCCCGGCGCGCTCGGCACGAACATCGAGGAGAGCAGCAGGATGAAGGCCGGCGGCAACAGCCAGAAGGAAATGTTGTTCATGCGCGGGAAGGCCATGTCCGGCGCGCCGATCATGATCGGCACCATCCAATTGGCGAAGCCGCCGATCAGGGCCGGCATGACCATGAAGAAGATCATGATCAGGCCGTGCGCGGCGCCGAAGGCGTTGTACATGCTCTTGCCGCCGTCGATGGCGGCGTCACCCTGCATGCCGTAGACCATCTGGGCCAGGCCGCTGAAGATCTGGATACCCGGCTCCTGCAGCTCCATGCGGATGGCGACCGAGAGCGCGCCGCCGACGATGCCGGCCATGATCGCGAAGATCAGGTAGAGCGTGCCGATGTCCTTGTGGTTGGTCGAGTAGACCCAGCGGACCCAACCTTGCGGCCTGTGGTCGTCGTGATCGTGAGCTGCAGCCTCTGCCATGTTCCGCTCCGTTCCCTAAATCCTGCTAACCCGCGGCATCAGTTGCCGGCGGCCGCTACCTTGTTGGTACCATCGATCTCGGCCATCAGCGCCTTGTTGGCGCCGGGCACATCGGTCTTGGCCGTATCCAGCCAGGTCTTGAACTGCGCATCGGACACGACGCGCACCGCGATCGGCATGAAGGCATGGTCCTTGCCGCAGAGCTGCGAGCACTGGCCGTAGTAGAGGCCTTCCTTCTCCGCCTTGAACCAGGTCTCGTTGGTGCGGCCCGGAACGGCATCCATCTTGATGCCGAAGGACGGCACGGCGAAGGAGTGGATGACGTCGGTGGCGGTGATCAGCACGCGGGTCATGGTGTCGACCGGCACGACCAGCTCGTTGTCGACGGCGAGCAGGCGCGGATAGAGGCCGCGGTCTTCCTTGCCGGCCTTGGCGCGGTCGGCATCCTGGAGAACCGCCGAGTTGAAGGAGAAGGTCTTGTCGACCTGGTACTCGTAGTCCCAGTTCCACTGGTTGCCGGTCGCCTTGACGGTGAGCTTGGCTTCTTCCTTCGGCGTGTACTGCGCGGTGAGCAGCTGGAAGGAGGGAATGGCGATGAGCAACAGCACGATCACCGGCCCGACCGTCCAGATAACTTCGATCAGCGTGTTGTGGCTGGTCTTGGACGGCACCGGATTGACGCTGGCGCGGAAGCGCATGATGCAGACCAGCAGAAGCACCAGCACCAGGATGGTGATCGGAACGATGAACCACATGGTGTAGTTCCCGAACCTCTCGATCTGCCGCATCATGTCGGTCGCCGGAGCCTGGAAGGTCATCTCCCATTCCCGCGGCTGGTCGGCACGGGCCGCCGCACTGGAGAAGAGCACGGCCGAAGCTGCCGTACCTGCCAAGAATTCAGCGCTTGCCAGGAATTTCCTCATCGCCCTCTCGTCTCCCACTTCCCGCGACCTGGTCGCACCAATAACGGAGAATGCCGGGATTGGGAATCCCGGTCTGTCCTAGGCTGGTTCAAACCATACTCTATTTCCCTCCGCAAGAAAGGAGCGGAGGAAACCGTGCGGCATTTTTGCGCGCAAGCCGAAGGCCGTGTTCGGCCATCGCCATGCTATTTGCGCAACGGTCGCAATTCGGGCGAATTTGCTTTGGAAAAGCACGCAATTACCGGTATCGGGGCGGACCGGCGACGGTCTCGTCCTTTACTTGGCCCCGGCGCGGCTTAAAGTGCCGTGATTCGCAATGGAGCCGTCATGACTTCCTGGCTTTCGAGAACCCTGGCGAAGGTCGTCCTTACCCTCGCCTTGCTCGGCGTCGGCGTAGCCGTGGGCGCCACTGCCTCGCCGAATAATGCCACGCCCCCCAGCGGCACGGTCAAGTCGACGCATGGCGCGTGGTCGATCATCTGCGATACGCCGGCGGGTGCTACCTCCGAACAATGCGTGATGATGCAGAACGTCGTCGCCGAGGATCGCCCCGAAATGGGCCTTTCGGTCGTGGTGCTGCGCACCGCCGACAACAAGGCCGAGATCCTGCGCGTGCTGGCGCCGCTCGGCGTGCTCTTGCCCAACGGCCTCGGCCTCAATGTCGACGGCAAGGATATAGGCCGCGCCTATTTCGTGCGCTGCTTCCAGGACGGCTGCTATGCCGAGGTGATCCTCGAAAAGCCGCTGCTCGACACGCTGAAGAGCGGCACGTCGGCCACTTTCATCGTCTTCCAGACGCCGGAAGAAGGCATCGGCATCCCTGTCGACCTCAAGGGCTTTGCGGACGGCTTCGCCGCCCTACCTTGATCTTCTTGCCCATGCGCCGCTCCTGACGCTGAGGTCCGGTGGCGAATGCGCGTTCGGCGGCAAGGAGGCTCGATGCGCGCGACGTTATCCATTTTCATTACAGGCTTGGCGTTGGCTGGCGCGATTTCGGTCGCCCGGGCCGAGGATGCCGAAATCCTCCATCAGCCCGACCCCACGGCGGTCCTAGAAATCGCCAAAGGTTTCGGCTCGGCCAGGATGGGCAAGGACGACAACGGCGATCCGATGATTTCGGGGCGGATCGAGGGCGTCAAATACGTGATCTATTTCTATGGCTGCGAAGACCACGTCAACTGCAAGTCGCTGCAATTCTCGACGGGTTACACCGAGCCGCTCTCCGCCGAACAGGCCAACGCGTGGAACACGAAGTACCGTTGGGTGAAGGCCTATTCGGGTGACGGCTCGAATTTCAAGATGGATGTCAGCTTCGCCGGCGGCATCACAAGGGCCAATCTCGAGGAGCAGTTCTCCAACTGGGGCTCGATGTCCAGCAACATCAAGGACTTCGTCAACGAGAAGTGACGGCTGGCAGCGACGCAATCGCCGGCATGATCGTGTTGGCGATTGTCTGACGGTGGCTTCGCGCCTACATCCGTGCAACGATTTGTTTCCATGAATGGATTTGCCATGAACAGCCTGATCGGCCAATTCGACATTTCCGACGATCGCGTCAAAGAGATCGTCGCCGAGACCATCAAGGGCGCCGACGACGGCGAGCTGTTCCTTGAATACAGCGAGAGCGAAGCGCTGATGTTCGACAATGGCCGGCTGAAGACGGCCAATTTCAACACCGACCAGGGGTTTGGCTTGCGCGCCGTGGCCGGCGAGGCCAGCGGCTATGCGCATTCCAGCGATCTCTCCGAAGCCTCGCTGCTGCGAGCGGCCGATGCCGTCTCGGCGGTCAAGGGCGGCTATTCCGGCCTACTGGCCGCGGCCCCTGCCCGCACCAATACCCATCTTTATGGCGATGAGAACCCGATCCCCTCGCCTTCCTTCGAGACCAAGGCCAAGCTCCTGCAAGAGATCGACGGCTGGCTGCGCGCAAAGGATCCGCGCGTGCGGCAGGTGACGGCCTCGCTCGCCGCCTCTTGGCAGCATGTCGAGATCGTGCGCGGCGACGGCCAGATCGTGCGCGACATCCGCCCGCTGGTCCGGATCAACGTTTCGGTCGTGGTCGGCAGCGGCGACCGGCAGGAGAGCGGCTCCTACGGCATGGGCGGCCGCAAGAGCTTTGGCGAGTTCGTCAGCGAGGAAAGCTGGAAGCACGCGGCAGGCGAGGCGCTGCGGCAGGCGCTGGTCAACCTCGAGGCCGTCCCCGCGCCGGCCGGCACGTTCGACATAGTGCTCTCCAGCGGCTGGCCAGGCGTGATGCTGCACGAAGCGGTCGGCCATGGGCTGGAAGGCGATTTCAATCGCAAGAAGACGTCGGCCTTCGCCGGCTTGATGGGCAGCCAGGTAGCGGCGAAGGGCGTCACCGTGGTCGACGACGGCACGATCCCCGAGCGGCGCGGCTCGCTCACCGTCGACGACGAAGGAACGCCTTCGGCGCGCAACGTGCTGATCGAGGACGGCATACTGGTCGGCTATATGCAGGACCGCCAGAACGCCCGGCTGATGGGCATGAAAGCGACCGGCAACGGCCGGCGCGAAGGCTATGCGCACCAGCCGATGCCGCGCATGACCAACACCTACATGACCTCCGGCGACATGGACCCGGACGAGATCATCGCCTCGGTCAAGAACGGCATCTACGCCGTTTCCTTCGGCGGCGGCCAGGTCGACATCACCTCCGGCAAATTCGTGTTCGGCTGCACCGAGGCCTACATGATCGAGAACGGCAAGGTGACGCAGCCGATCAAGGGCGCGATGCTGATCGGCAACGGACCGGATGCCATGCACCGGGTGAGCATGATCGGCAACGACATGAAGCTCGACACCGGCATCGGCATGTGCGGCAAGGCCGGACAAGGCGTGCCCGTCGGCGTCGGCCAGCCGCATCTGAGGATGAACCAGATGACGGTGGGCGGCACCAGGGTTTGAGGCGTTGGCATCGTTCCGGTAGAATCGTCTGCGAGACGACATTTCACTCGAGCGTGTAGCCATCATGTCCAAACCCGAGAACTCGCCAGAGGGCGTTGATTTGAAACCGATGCCGGCCTTTGCGCCGACGCGGCCGCAGGACGTGTTTGGAATCCTACAGCATTCTGGCGGGCCGAAAACACTTGAGGATATGGATGCGGGCGTACTCGCCGAAGCGCAGCAGCGCGACGCTCGCGATTGATGCCAACCCGTGCAGCGGGACGGCCTCTGCCTTACGCGAAACACAATCGTGTTAGGATATTATTAATTGTTTAATTGGCTGCGCCGGCGTTTGCGCACTAGCCTGTCGCCAGTCTTTCTCGTTGCGGTGGAGTTGGCCGTGCTGCGTTCCCCTGGCGTCCTGACCTCTTCTTTGCTGCTTGGCCTCGTTTCGTTGGTTGGCGCGACATCGCTATCAACCGCTCCGGCGGCGGCGCAGTCGACGTGGTTCAAGCGAACGTCGACGCAACCAGCTTCCGGTTCCGCCACGGTTGGCGGAAGCACCAGCGTTCCCTATGGCTGGCTCGATTTCTGCCATCGCCGGCCCAAAGAGTGCAAGGTGCCAGCCCTGCCTGCCACGAGCGTCAAGCTGACCGCGCAGAAGCTGAGCATCCTCAGGCGGATAAACCAAAAGGCGAACCGCTCCATCAAGCCCGTCAGCAACTACGATCACTGGGGCACGATGATGGATCACTGGGACTATCCGGTGGACGGCAAGGGCGATTGCAAGATCTACGCCCTCTACAAGCGCAAGCTTCTCCAGGAGGCGGGATTTCCCCGTCAGGCGCTGCTGATGACGGTGGTGCGCGACCTGAACAATGAGGGCCACACCGTCCTGACGGTAAAGACCGACAAGGGCGATCTCGTGCTGGACAATATGGTCGACGAAATCCGCCCCTGGAACGCTACCGGCTATTATTTCCTGAAACGCCAATCGCAACAGAACCCCAACATCTGGGTTTCGCTCAACCAGCGCGGCGGGAAAGCCTCGCGCATGTCGCCAAACTCGTAGACAAATGCAAGTCACGCAGAAGTGTGCAGCGGTTCTGGGACAACGACATGCATCAAAATAAAGACAAGCGCGTCGCCTGAATCCGGTTCAGCGCGGCGCGCTTTAAGTGGCCTGAGCGGATCAACCTTGACGGATCTGTGCACGCGGTAAGGCAGGTGCCCCTGCCTCGCAAATTCGCGGGCCGGAAAGTCCGACCCGCGCAACGGCGACCTATTATTGCCGAACCTCGACGTCTACTGCTTGCAGGGCGGCTCGCCCGGATTGCCGCAGACCGGCTTCTTGTTTCCTTGCGGCGGCTGCTCCTTGGGCTGCTGCGGCAGACGTCGCTCCTGAGCGTTGGGGTTTTCCTGCAGCTTGAACTGGCGCTGCGCATTCTCGTTCGGCCTGTTGACCTTGAAGTTGCGCTGGACGTTGACTTCGGGGCCGGCGGAACCTTCTTCGCTCTGCAGCCTGCGGAACTTCCTGCCCCCGTCGTTCCCGCTGGCCGAGCCCTGATTCTCGCCGGAGAAGACATCCGGATTGTTCCTCCTGAGCCGCTTCTGCATGCTCGGCCCATTGTCGGTCGGCTCACCATTGACGGTCGGCAGTCTGCGGAACTTGTTCTTGACGCTCCCGTCGACCGAGCCCTGGGACTGGTCGGAGAACACGTCCGGATTGTTCTTCCTCAGGTGCTTCTGCACGCTCGGCCGGTTGTCAGCCGGCTCACCGTTGACGGTCGGCAGCTTGCCGAATTTCTTGCCTTTGTCGTTTCTGTTGGCCGAGCCCTGATCGCCCGGTTCGACTATGGACTGGCCGGCTGACAGATCCTTGCGCATCAGCCTTTTCGGTTTGCCGTTGCCTTGGTCGGACAACGCATTCGGATTGTTCTTCCTGAATTTTTCCTGTGCGCTCAGTCCGCTATCGGCCGGCAAGCCGTTGACGGTCGGCAGCTTGCGGAATTTCTTGCCCTTCCGCTGACCCGTGTCCTGCTCTCCGTTGACGGCGCCACCGGCATTTCCTGTCGCTTGCTGATCGCTGCCCAAGGTATCCTGTTTGCCAAGCAGCTTCCTGGACCTGTCGTTGGGCGGGTTCCGGCCGTTGAGCACCGGCTTGCCGTTGACGAGCGGCAGCGCTTTGCCATCGGCTCCCGGCAAGGCGTGGTCGGTTCCGAGCTTGCGGGCGGACAGGTTCTTCGACAGCGGAGTCGTAGCATCAGGCTGCTGGCCCTGCGTTAGACCCTGGCCGGGCTTCAGCGGCAAGCCGCCCTGATTCTGATTGAACTGGGCCTGACCGGACGACTGGGCCTGACCGGATATGCCCGCCCTCTTCTTCAACAGCGGCGGCAGCGCGACCTTGGCCGCCAGCGCTGCGCCGGTACCGACGGCAGCTCCGGTCATCTTCTGGCCGGCGGTGAGGCCGCCCTCAGCACTGCCGTTTGGCTGTCCGGCCTGATTGGCGGTCTCGTTGCGGATCGTCGTGTTGTTGATGGTGTTGATGACGGTCGTGTTGTGGATGTTGTTGAAGATGATGTTGTCCCGCGGCGGCACGATGTTGCGCGGCGGGTTGACCCACACCGGCACGGGCACGAAGACCGGCACCGGCAGAACGAAAATCTCTTCCGGCGGCCGCGGCGGCGGCAGCACGATGAAGTCCGGCGGCGGTGGCGGCAGGAAGATGATTGCGACCGGCGGCGGTGGTTCGAAATCGAAATCTGGGTCGTCGAAATAGAGCACCGGCCGGTCGACATAGATGATTTCCTCCGGCGGCGGCGGCGGCACGTCATAGACGATGACGGTGAAACTCGACGGCGGCTCGAGCTCGGCGTCGAAATGCTCCAACCGGCGGCGCGCGTCCAGGCATGCGGCCCGTGCGGATAGCGGTCCAGGTAGGACCAGTAGGCTTCCGGCGTATCCCGCATCCAGGTCTGGCGCCAGGTGATCGCCTCGCGCCGCGCGGCGACAATGGCGCGCACCCGCTTGGCCATCGGATCGTGCGGATAGGCGGCGAGGAAATCCTGGTAGCCGCGCATCGTGTCGCGGTCGAGGGCCGCCACATAGGCATCGCGGGCATCGAAATCGCGGATTTCCCGGGTCCGGTTGGCTTGGTCTTCGGCCTCGGAAACCTTGGCGCTGGCGCATCCGGCGCACGGTCGAAGAAGACGAAAGGCGCGCTGATCTTCGAGGCGTCCCACGGCACTTCGGCCCCTTGCGTCACCTCGTTGACGCGCAGGCGCGTACGGTCGAACACGTCTTCGAGCGGCAGGCCGCCCTCGCGCATCATCTCGGCGAGCGCCTGGGCATAGGGGCCATACGGTCCCTTGCCCTCGGGTGCCGCGGTTCCCGGAGCGGCGTTGAAGGCGATCAGCATATTCGGGTCGGGATCGACCAGCGCGAGACCGCCGGCCAGCGGCTCTTTCGTCTGCGGGAACGCATTCGGCCGCGCCGCGTCAAGCACAATGATGTTGACCTTCGTCGGCAGGGCGGCAAGCGGTCGGGTGAGGTCGGAGACCCGAATGGCCTGGAGCGGCACATCGGCGGGATTGGCGATGTTGGCGTCAACCGGCAGGAAGTAGTTTTCACCCTCGAACTGCGCGCCATGACCGGCGAGGTAGACGAAAACGACCGCATCAGGGCCGGCGGCCGAAACCTTGGCAAGGAAATCGCGGAAGGCGCCGCGCAGCGATTCCTGGTCGACGTCGCGCGCGCCGACCACATCGAAGCCGGCCGCCTGCAAGGTCTGTCCGATCAGCCCAGCGTCGTTCGCCGGGGTCGCCAGTTCGCCTGACGAATAGGCGGCATTTCCAATGACGAAAGCGAGGCGTTTTTGCTCCTGCGCGAGCGCGCCCGTAGCAGACGCGACAGCGACGATGAGAACGACGATGAGGCCGATGAATTTCTGAAGCGTTTGCATTGCAATCCGCTATCCGTTGTCCGCCGTCCGTTCAGAGTTGTCCGCCGTCCGTTCAGAGCAGTAACGCCGGAGAGGCAGGAATGTTTCCCTACAGCGCGAAATTAAGACCCGCAAAAAGGCGGCTTTAGGGCGCAATTTCGTTCGAAGGAACAGAGGCTTCACAAAATTCCTTGCGCACCGCCGGACTATCGGCGCCGTCTCGGCTTCTCCAGCAATGCCACGGCCTCGACATGCGGCGACCACAGGAACTGGTCGATCGGCGTCACGCTCTTCAGCTGATAGCCGCCGTCGATGAGGATGCGCAAATCCCGCGCGAACGTCACCGGATTGCAGGAGACGGCGGCGATCAGCGGCACGTCGGAACGGGCGATCTGCTTCGACTGGTCCTCGGCGCCGGCGCGCGGCGGATCGAAGACCAGGCCGTCGAAGGCGTTCAACTCCTTGAAGGTCAGCGGCCGGCGGAACAGGTCGCGGCGTTCGCTGGTCACCCGCTTCAGGCCGCCGGCGAAGCGGAAGGCACGGTCGAGCGCGGCGAGCGCGGGAGCATCGCCCTCGACGGCGTGGACCTCCGATTTCACTGCCAGCCGCAGCGCGAAGCTGCCACAGCCGGCAAACAGGTCCGCGAGTTTCTTCGCACGCGACAGATGCTGTCCGACGAGGCCCGCCATCGTCTGCTCGGCGGCTTCCGTCGCCTGCAGGAAGGCGCCGGGCGGCAGGGCTACGGCGACCGGTCCGAACTGCACCACGGGCTTCTTCGGCTCGACGATGATCTCGCCGTCGACGGAAAGCCTCGCCAGGCCCTCGGCCATGACGAAATTCGACGCAATTCGGCGCTGGTTGTCGCCAAGCTTGCCGGCATCCTGCACGGCAATGTCGAGGCCGGACGCCGTGACGGTCACCGTCATATGAAACGCCTTCGGCGTCGCGCAGACGAGGTCAGCCAAGGCTCGCAATCGATCGAGCGCCGAGACGATCGCCGGCAGCGAGATCGGGCACTCCTCGATCGGGATGATCTCGGAGGAGAGCGCGCGCACGAAGCCGAGCAGCATGCCGGCCTCGGTGCGCCTAGCGCTGAAGGTGACGCGGCGGCGGGTGTGCGGCGCGCAAGGCACCAGCGCGGCGACCTCGCCGGCGATGCCCTTGGCCTTCAGCGCCTGCACGACCTTCTCGCGCTTCCATTGCTGGTAGGCTTCAGCCTCGTAGTGCTGCAGCGCGCAGCCGCCGCATTCGGTGAAATGGCGGCAGGCCGGATCGATCCTGAGCGGCGAGGCTTCCAGCACCGACATCAGCGTGGCACGCTCCTTCTGGCGTGCGGCGGTGACCGTTTCGCCCGGCAGCGTGAACGGGATGAAGACCTCCCCGCCCTCGGCGTTGGCGATGCCGTCGCCCTGCGAGCCCAGCCTGGCGATGGTGAAGCGTGTGCTCATCGCGACCCCGCGTCCTTTATGGCTGCGAGCAGGAACTCGCGGTTGCCGTCGCCGCCCTCGATCGGCGACGGGTGCAGTCCCAGGACCCGCCAGCCGGGAACAGCGGCGAGCCAATCGCGCAAGTTCCCGGCGATGCGCTCCACATCGCCTGGATCCTTGAGCAGGCCGCCCTTGCCGATGGCCTCGCGCCCAGCCTCGAATTGCGGCTTGACCAGAAGAATCGCCCTGGCGCCCTCGCCCGCCAATTCCAGCGCCGGCGGCAGCGCCAGCTTCAGCGAGATGAAGCTGACGTCGCAAACCAGGAAACCGGGGATACGACCGCCGAGATCGGCTGCCGTCAAATCGCGCGCGTTGAGCCCTTCGATCACGGTGACGCGCGGATCACCGGCTATGTCGGGATGCATCTGGCGGTGGCCGACATCGATCGCGGTGACGTGTGCTGAGCGGCGTTCAAGCAGCACCTGGGTGAAGCCGCCGGTCGAGGCACCGATATCGAGCGCCTCACTGCCGGAAGGGTCCAGGCCGAAATGGTCGAGACCGGCGATCAGCTTCAGCGCGGCGCGCGATACATAGGCCCGCGCCGGATCGTCGACTGCAATCAGGCAGTCCGGCGCGACGGGCTGGCCCGGCTTGCGGGCAACGACGCCGTCAACCGTCACCGTGCCGCGCTCGATCGCATCGCGGGCGCGTGAGCGGCTGGCGAACAGACCGCGCCCGACGAGCAATTCGTCGAGCCGCTGGCGCTGGCTGGCTGGCAAAGCGGAACTCATCGGCCTTCATTGGCGAAAGCCGGGCGCGAACGCAATGGGTTGAATACGGGGCGAGAGGCTGCAGAATGCCGGCACAACGGGCCGTTGATCAGCCTGCGGAGGTGGCAATGCTGAAGGGTACCTGTCATTGCGGCGCGACCCACTGGACGCTGGAAGGCGATCCTGGTGGAATCACCGCCTGCAATTGCACGCTTTGCCGCCGCTACGGCACGCTCTGGGCTTATGATTATCTCGACGAGCGCATTCGCGTCGCTGGGCCGGTAAAGTCCTACACGCGTGCCGAGGTGACCGAACCCGCGCTGGAAATCCTGTTCTGTCCGACCTGCGCCTGCGTGGTCGCCTGGCGCGGCCTGCGAGCCGGCAAGAGCGGCCGCACGCGCGTCGCGGTCAATGTCAGGCTGGCGCCGCCAGAGGAAGTTGCGGACCTGCCGATCGACCATTTCGATGGGCTCGACAGTTTTGACGACCTGCCAAGCGACGGCCGCTGCGTGCGCGATATGTGGTTCTAAAGCAATTCCAGGAAAAGTGTGAAACGGTTTTCCGCCCGGAATTGCGTCAAGACAAAGAGATAGAGCGGTTTGGCGTTTCCGTGAATCGGTGAACCGCTCTAGAAAACGGTGCGCGAGACCTGGCGCTCGACCGCCGGCGTCAGGCCATCATTGCCGGAGGCTTCCTTGCGCGGCGGTTCAACCGGAGCGGGCGCGACGGACGTGGCATCCGGCAGCACGACGAGTTGCGGCCTTTGCTTGTAGGAGAAGCCGCCGCGGATGTTGCCCATCTTGCCGGCAACGATGTCCAGCACCGCCTTTTCGAGATTGCGGTCGTAGCGCGTTTCGGCTGCCACCGGCGCCGCCATGGCCACCAAAAGGGCCATGACGCACAGAAGCGTTTTCATTTTTGTTATCTCCCTGCCTGGCTCGAACTTCTAGCAGGGCGCCGTTGAAAATCGGCCAAGAGACAGGGTAAGCGAACCGCCAAACGGAAGCGTTAACAAATAGTTACAGCAAAAAGCCGGCAAACCGATTCAGCGTGTTGAAGTCCTGATTCAGGCGCGCTGCGCCTGCACGCCATGGCCGAGCGCGGCGAAGACCGTGTGCACGATGCCTGCCGAATCCAGCCCTGCATCGGCATACATTTTCTCCGGCTTGGCATGATCGCTGAACACGTCCGGCAGCACCAGCGGGCGTACCTTGAGGCCACTTTCAAGCAAGCCTTCATGGGCGAGGAAATGCAGCACCTGGCTGGCGAAGCCGCCGATGGCGCCCTCCTCCACGGTCACCAGCACCTCGTGCGAACGGGCGAGCCGCCGGATGAGATCTTCGTCCAGCGGCTTGGCGAAGCGGGCGTCGGCGACGGTGGTGGAGAGGCCCGCCGCGCCGAGTTCCTCGGCGGCCAGAAGGCAATCCTGCAGCCGAGTGCCGAAGGAGAGCAACGCCACCTTGGTGCCCTCCTTCAGGATGCGGCCCTTGCCGATTTCAAGCACCGCACCGCGCTCCGGCATGTCGACGCCAACGCCATTGCCGCGCGGATAGCGGAAGGCGATCGGGCCGTCATCATAGGCCGCCGCGGTTCGCACCATATGGCGAAGCTCCGCCTCATCGGCCGCGGCCATGACGACGAAGCCCGGCAGTGTGGACAGGAAGGTGGTGTCGAATGCGCCGCAATGGGTGGCGCCGTCGGCGCCGACGAAACCGGCCCGGTCGATGGGAAAACGCACCGGCAGTTTCTGGATCGCCACGTCGTGGACGACCTGGTCGTAGGCGCGCTGCAGGAAGGTGGAATAGATCGCGGCGAAGGGCTTGTAGCCTTCTGTGGCGAGCCCCGCGGCGAAGGTCACCGCGTGCTGCTCGGCAATGCCGACGTCGAAGGTCCGCTGCGGAAACACCTCGCCGAAGAGGTCGAGGCCGGTGCCGCTCGGCATGGCGGCGGTGATGGCGACGATGCGGTCGTCCTCGCGCGCTTCCTGGATCAGGCTCTCGGCGAAGACCTTGGTGTAGGCGGGCGCGTTGGCCGGCGCCTTGGCCTGCGCGCCGGTGATGACATCGAATTTGTTGACGCCGTGATATTTGTCGGCCGCGGCCTCCGCCGGCGCGTAGCCCTTGCCCTTCTGGGTCACGACATGGATCAGCACCGGGCCTTTGCCGTTGTCGCGCACATTCTTCAGCACCGGGATCAGATGTTCGAGATTGTGCCCGTCGATTGGGCCGATGTGGTAGAAGCCGAGCTCCTCGAACAAGGTGCCGCCGGTGACGTAGCCGCGCGCATGCTCGACCGCACGGGTGATGGCGCGGTCGGCGCGCTTGCCGAGATAGGATGTCAGCTTCTTGCCGAAATCGCGCAGGCCGAGATAGGCCTTGCCGGAGGCGAGCCTGGCCAGATAGGCGCTCATGGCGCCGGTCGGCGGCGCGATCGACATGTCGTTGTCGTTGAGGATGACGATGAGCCGGGCATCGAGCGCGCCGGCATTGTTCAGCGCCTCGAAGGCCATGCCGGCCGACATCGAGCCATCGCCGATGAC
The DNA here is from genome assembly GCF_033977265.1 of Mesorhizobium australafricanum. Taxonomy (NCBI): domain Bacteria; kingdom Pseudomonadati; phylum Pseudomonadota; class Alphaproteobacteria; order Hyphomicrobiales; family Phyllobacteriaceae; genus Mesorhizobium; species Mesorhizobium australafricanum. Next base: position 248,001 of record NZ_JAVIIT010000002.1, read on the forward strand.
GGCAATGACATTGTTGCGGCCGCCTGACAGGTCGCGGCCCATGGCCATGCCGAGGCCGGCCGAAATCGAGGTCGAGGAGTGTGCTGCGCCAAACGGGTCGTATTCGCTCTCGGCCCGCCGGGTAAAGCCGGAGAGGCCGCCCTCCTGGCGCAGCGTGCGGATGCGGTCGCGGCGGCCGGTCAGGATCTTGTGCGGATAGGCCTGGTGGCCGACATCCCAGATCAGCCGGTCCGCCGGCGTGTTGAAGACATAATGCAGCGCGACCGTCAGCTCGACGACGCCGAGGCCGGCGCCAAGATGGCCGCCCGTCTGCGACACGGCGTCGATGAGCTCGGCGCGCAGTTCCGCGGCGAGTTGCGGCAGCGCGCCCTCATCAAGCGTCCGCAGGTCCGCCGGGATGCGAACCTTGTCGAGCAGCGGCGTGTCTGGCTTCACTCGGGCGCGTCCTGCTTCAATTGATCGAACACGGCGCTACCAGCAAATTGCGCCATAATCATGCGTGGAAATAGGCCGCCGGCAGGCGAATGTAAATGCGCGTCAGTGACGCGCAGCCGTGCCGCCTTAGCCTTCCGGCAGCGGGATGAACTCTTCCTCATCGCCAGGAACGATATCGAAGCGGCCTGTCTTCCATTCCTGCTTGGCCTGCTCGATGCGTTCCTTCGAGGACGAGACGAAATTCCACCAGATATAGCGCTGGGAGCCGAGCGAGGCGCCGCCGAACAGCATGAAATGCGCGCCGCGCTCGGAGGAAACGACGATCTCCTCGCCTGGCTTGAACACCAGAAGCCGCTCGGCCGGGAAGATGTCGCCGGCGATCGAGACGTCGCCTTCCAATGTGTAGATGGCACGCTCCTCGGCATCGGCCGGTATTTTCACGCTGGCACCTGCTGCCAGTCTGAGATCGGCATAAAGCGTGTCCGAAGCGGTCGCCACGGGCGAGCGCCATCCTGAGAACTCGCCGATGACGACGCGGCCGCTGACGCCCTCGGCATCGATTTCGGGCAGGCGGATCACCGACGTGTTCGCGAAAACCGGGGCAATCTCCTCCTTGCCGTCGGGCAGCGCCAGCCAGGTCTGCAAGCCGGAGACCGACATCGGCGCGCCGCGCAATTCCTCCGGCGTGCGCTCGGAATGAACGATGCCGCGCCCCGCGGTCATCAGGTTCACGTCGCCGGGCGCGATCACCATTTCAGTGCCGAGCGAGTCGCGGTGCCTGATCTTGCCGTCGAAGAGATAGGTGACGGTGGACAGCCCGATATGCGGATGCGGACGAACGTCGAGCGCATGGCCGGCGCGCAGGATGGCGGGCCCCATGCGGTCGAAGAAGATGAACGGGCCGACCAGCCGGCGCTTTGCCGTCGGCAAGGCGCGACGTACCTCGAAGCCGCCGATATCCTTGGCGTTGGGAACGACCATCAGCTCGATCTGATCGCAGGCGAAGGCATCGCCAGGTTCAGGATCATTTCCCGGAAAGAAGCTCATGTCGGTTTCCTCAGGCGAAGCGGAGCGCCGACCTGGCCTTCGCCTTGGCGGCTTCTTCCTCGCGGTTGCGCGGTTCCTGCGCGGTCTCGAGCGAATCGATGAGCTCGCGCGCGATCGCGGCGATCGCCTCGACCGCGTGGTGGAAGGCATGCTCGTTGCGCTTGGAAGGCTTGGTCGAGCCGCTCAGCTTGCGCACGAATTGAAGCGCGGCGTCATGTACTTCGTCATTGGTCGCCGGCGGCTCGAAATTGGCCAGGGTCTTGATGTTGCGGCACATGGCTTGAACTCCTTACCTTGCTTGCTCTGCCCACCAGCTAGTCGGCGTCGAGCGGCTCCGTTCCAACCGGCTTGCCGTCGCGCGACAGCCTGATCTTCTCGACCTTGTCCTCGGCCGCCTTCAGCAACCGGTCGCAATGGGCCTTCAGCGCCTCGCCGCGCTCATAGATCTTGATCGACTGGTCGAGCGGGACGTCGCCGCGCTCCAGATCATCGACGATCTTCTCCAGCGCGTCGAGCGCCTGTTCGAAGCTCATCGCCTTGACGTCCTCATTGCCTTCCACTGCCATACCCTATCCCTTCATCAGCCGCCCGACATGGGCGGCGACTGAAAATGCCAGTCCCTGCAGATCGTAGCCGCCTTCAAGCAGGCTGACGAGCTTGTTGCCGCTGTGGCGCCCGGCGCACTCCATCAGCTGGCCGGTCGCCCAGTCGAAATCGTCCTCGGTCAGGTTGATCTCGGCCAGCGGATCGCGGTGATGCGCGTCGAAGCCGGCGGAAATGATGATCAGGTCCGGCGCGAACGCATCGATGGACGGCAGCACGCGCGACAGGAAGGCGTCGCGGAACAGATCTCCGCCGGTCTGCGGCGCGAGCGGCGCGTTGACGATGTTGCCGGCGCCGGTTTCGCTTTTCGCGCCGGTGCCGGGATAAAGCGGCATCTGGTGCGTCGAGCAATAGAGCACCGAGGGATCGTCCCAGAAAATATCCTGCGTGCCGTTGCCGTGATGGACGTCCCAGTCGACGATGGCGACGCGTTCGGCCTGATGCTTCTTTTGCGCGTGGCGGGCGGCGATCGCCGCGGTGTTGAAAAAGCAGAAACCCATTGCCGTGGTCTTTTCGGCATGGTGGCCGGGCGGGCGGGCAGCGACGAAGGCATTTGCGGCACGGCCCTCGAAGACATCATCGACAGCGGCATTGGCCGCGCCGATCGCCCTGACCACGGCCTGCCAGCTTTTCGGGCTGGCGCTGGTATCGGCATCGATCGAGACGATGCCGCTCTGAGGGATAGCCGCGCGGACACGCTCGACGAAATTTCCGGGATGCGCATAAAGGATCGTCGCCTCGTCGCCTTCCGGCGCGATGACGCGATCGAGCGCCGAAAAAGCCTCGTCATCCAGCACGCGCTCGATAGCCCGCAGACGGTCGGGCCGCTCGGGGTGGCCGGGCGGCGTGATGTGTTCCAGGAAGATCGGATGCGTGTAGAGACGGGTGGCCATGGCGCCTAATCTAGGCACCCGCGGCGCGGATGACCATGTTTGAGAAGCCGAATGGCTGGGGAAAATTGCGTCAGCCCGTGTCGCTGGCGCCATTGGCGCGGCCCAAGCTTCGCGGTAAGGTCTCCTCGCTGCCTGGTGCCCGCGACGCGGGAGAATCGGGAACACGGTTGAACTCCGTGGCGTGCCCAACGCTGTGAGGGGGACCGCGCCGGCAAAAGCCACTGTCGATGACGGGAAGGCGCCGGAACGGGTCGATCCCGAGCCAGAAGACCGGCCTGGCAGACATGGTCCTCCGCTTGGTCAGGCGGATGACTGCTTGTCGCAAGGGGAAAAGCGATGACGGCAACAGCAATCGCCGCGAGCGGCGATGACTTCGACCAATTGGCGCGCGATGCGGTCTACCGGGCGATATTCACCAGGCGTGACGTGCGCAGCCATTTCACGGCCGACGACCTCGAGGATGCCGTGCTGGCGCGGCTCATCACCGCCGCCCACCATGCGCCGTCGGTCGGCTACATGCAGCCCTGGAATTTCATCGTCATCCGCGATGGGGAGCGACGGCGACAGGTGCGCGACCTGTTCCTTGCCGCGCGCGAGCAGGAACTGCCGGCGATCGAGGAGGAACGGCAGGCGCTCTACAGGAAGCTGAAGCTCGAAGGCATCTGCGAAAGCGCGCTTAATCTGTGCATCACCTGCGACCGGCATCGCTCAAAGGACTCGCCGCTCGGGCGCTGGCACAACCCGGAGATGGACCTCTACAGCACCGTCTGCGCGGTGCAGAATTTCTGGCTGGCGGCACGGGCCGAAGGTGTCGGCGTCGGCTGGGTCAGCATCATCGAGAAGGAAGCGCTGAAGCAGCTCTTGTCGATCCCGGAGCATGTCACGCCGGTCGCCTATCTCTGCGTTGGACGCGTCTCATCCTTCGCGCCGAAGCCGGACCTCGAGGCGCATGGCTGGGGCAAGCGCCTGCCGCTGCCCGAACTGGTGATGAGCGAGACATTCAACGGCGCCGGCGAAGCGCCGCTCAAATCGGCGATCGCAAGGCTTGGCGGCGGTTCTTAGAGCGTTTCACCGTTTCACGGAAACGGCGAACCGCTCTGTCTCCTTGTTTTGACGCAATTCCGAACGGAAAACCGTTTCACACTTTTCCTGGAATTTGCTCTAGAAGCCGTGATCAGGCGGCTCTTCGCACCGAGGCTGCCGCCGATCAGGCGGCCCGGGGCGTATCCCAGCGCGAGCCGCCGCCAAACGAGCCCAGCGCCTTGTCGCGCAGTTCCCTGAATTTCGAGGACGCCTCGGCCAGCCGGTGGTCCCATTCGGGATTGGGGACCTGGCCCTCGATCGCATCGAAATAGACCTGCATCAACGAAGCGATGGCAAAGGGCTCGATGAAGGCGGCCTTGAAGGCCCAGGCAAAGACGATGGCCAGCACGAATGCCCAGCCGGCAAGCTGGCCCGGCATGACCCAGAGAATGGCGGCCGCCGGGGCGAGCATCAGAAGGAAGATGACGAAGGACACGCCCCACATGATTACCGCCAGCCAGACGGCGTTCTTGACCATGTGCTTGCCGTTCTGGGCGTAAAGCACGACGCCTTGCCGCGCCGTCTCGAAGGGCGAGCTCGAATTAGTGCGGATGTTGTAGCCGAGGATGATCTCGTCGACATAGGTCAGCGACAGGCGGATGACGGTGTTGATGAAGCTGACGATGCCGCTCAGGCCCGGAATAGGCAGGAAGGCGGCGATGCCGCCGATCAGGCCGGTGATGGCGCGGATGGCGCCCTTGACCAGCTGGTCGACGACGAAAAGGATGTTGGCCTCGGCAAAGCGCTGGGTGACCACCTCCTTAGCATAGGCGATCTGGCCCTGGCCGTCGGGCACGTCATGGCCGTCGATCAGATGCACCATGACGGCGATATGGCCGGCCTTGAGCACATAGAGGATGTATTCGCGGATCCAGTAAACGGCGATCGAGACGACACCGAAGCCGACCACGCCGCCCCACAAGGCAAAGGACATCGGCCCGTCAGGATCGGTCGAGATATGGCCGACGCCATAGCCGACGCTGGCGCCGGTGCCGGTCGCCATGATGTAGGCGACCGTGATGCCGAAATAGACGATCATGCGAAAGACGATGAACGGCCATGTCCGCATCATGATTGACACCGACCGGCCGATGCTGAAGTCCCACATAGCCCCGACTCTCCACCCTCGCGCATGACCCCGAAAATCGGAATCGATTTTCGGAAAAGGGTCATGCGCTGAATCATAGTTTTACAGCGTCCTTTGCGCGTCCAAAGAACGCGCGGCGCTGCAAGAGAATGGCGCAGGAGGATGCGCTCGCCCCTACAATTGTCAATCACGGCAGGGTTGCGCCGGCTCGAAACCGGTGCACAACCCGGGTGGCTTGGTTACCCCGGCGTGCCGTCAAGGCTTCTTGCGCAAGCCCTCGAGCAGTTGCTTGAACGCCGTGATCGCCTTCTTCGACATCGCTTCCACGTGCCGCCGACAATGCTGACCGAAGGCGTCACCTGGGTGACGCCCGGGATCGGCATCGGCATGGCGCTGGGGTCCTTTGCCGCCGGGTGGATGGTCGACAATTTCGGTCCGCAGAGCGGGTTCTGGGTGTCGGTGGCATCTGGCGCAATCGCGCTGGCCACCGTGATCGCTGGCCAATGCCGGCTGGCGACGGACGATTGCGATGTGGACAGGGGCGAGGCGGTGGTTCCGGCTGAGTGACGGTTATTCGGCTACCATCAGCGCAAACGTTGGCAGTTGGCCGGAGCCTCAACGACTTCGTCATCCACGGGCGAAGCAAGGAGCGAAGCGACGCGCGTAGACCCGAGGATCCATTCCGTGACTTCGACGCACCGCGACGGTGCAGATTTCTGCTCCGTAGCATTCTACGATCAAGGTCACGGAATGGATCCTCGGGTCTGCGCGCCGCTTCGCGTCGCTCCGCCCGTGGATGACGACGTAGCGTAGGCCTCGGCCAATCGCCAGCGTCGCAGAGGCTTCGGTCAATCAGCAACGCCGGCGGGCCGCCACCACGCCTTCCTACCCGTCAAATCCTCTACAGAATCTCCGTCTTGGCGATATGAATGCCAAAGCCCTCGAGGCCGACATAATGGCGCTCGCGCGAGGCGATCAGGTTGATCGAGGAAATGCCGAGATCCTTCAAAATCTGCGCGCCGAGCCCGATCTCGCGCCACTCATTCTCGCGCCGGCGGGCTTCCTCATGGTCCTCGCGCTCGCCGCTCTGCGGCCGCTGGCGCTCCTGATGGGCGACGCCGACCGAGCCCTCGCGCAGATAGACGATGACGCCGCGCCTGCGCTCGCCCATCGCCTTCATGATGCCGTCGAGACGATGGCTGGTACCGAAGACATCGGTGACGACATCTTCCGAATGCAGGCGGACCGGCACGTCCTCGCCGTCGCGGATGTCGCCGAAGACGACCGCGACATGATGCATGGAATCCCAGGGCAGCGTGTAGGTGAAGACCTGCGCCTTTCCACCAAGCGTCTCGATGTCGGAGCAGGCGACGCGCTCGACCAGCGTTTCCTTGCGCTGGCGGTAGGCAATGAGATCGGCGACCGAGACCTGCTTCAGGCCATGTTCTTCGGCGAAGGCCTGCACTTCCGGGCCGCGCTTGACCGTGCCGTCGTCATTGACCAGCTCGGAAATGACGCCGACCGGCGGCAGGCCGGCAAGCTTGCAGAGATCGACGGCGGCTTCGGTATGGCCTGAGCGCATCAGCACGCCGCCTTCGCGCGCGATCAGCGGGAAGATGTGACCGGGGCGCACGAAATCGGAGGGGCCGACATTGCCGTTGGCAAGGTTGCGCACGGTGAGCGTGCGGTCGTCGGCGGAAATGCCGGTCGTCGTGCCGTGCTTGAAATCGACGCTGACCGTGAAAGCGGTGGTGTGGGCGGAGTCGTTGTCCGCCACCATCGGCGCGAGGTTCAGCCGCCTGGCGTCTTCGCGCAGCATCGGGGTGCAGACGATGCCGGAGGTGTTGCGCACGATGAAGGCCATCTTCTCCGGCGTGCAGTGGACGGCGGCGACGATCAGGTCGCCCTCATTTTCGCGCCCGTCATCGTCCATGACGACGACGATCTCGCCGCGCTCGAAGGCGCGGATCGCTTCGACGATCTTCTTCTGGTCGTAAGGCATGAAGTGCTCGCTTCGCTCGCAGGGGAGTAGGGGAATAGGGCAGTAAGGGAGTAGGGGAAAGGAAAAAATTTGCCTGACCAGCTGAAGGGCGTAACCTACTCCCCTACTCCCCTACTCCCCTACTCCCCTACTCCCCTACTCCCTTACTCCCTTACTCCCCTACTCCCTCCCTGTCTGTCCTCTGTGCCGCAGATAATGATCGGCTATCGCGCAGGCAACCATGGCTTCGCCGATCGGCACGGCGCGGATGCCGACGCAAGGATCGTGGCGGCCCTTGGTCATTACCTCGACGTCGTGGCCGTCCTTGTCGATCGACCGGCGCGGGGTCAGGATCGACGAGGTCGGCTTGACGGCGAAGCGCGCGACGATCGCCTGCCCGGTCGAGATGCCACCCAGGATGCCGCCGGCATTGTTGGACAAAAACACCGGCTTGCCGTCATTGCCCATGCGCATCTCGTCGGCGTTCTGTTCGCCGGTGATGCGGGCGGCCTCGAAGCCGTTGCCGATCTCGACGCCCTTGACGGCGTTGATCGACATCAGGCCGGAAGCGATGTCCTGGTCGAGCTTGGCGTAGATCGGCGCACCGAGGCCCGCCGGCACGCCGTCGGCGACAATCTCGATCACCGCGCCGACCGAGGAGCCCGCCTTGCGGATGCCGTCGAGATATTGCGTGAACACCGGGACCGAGGCCGGATCGGGCGTGAAGAAGGGGTTTTCGGCATCACCGACGAAATTCCAGTTCCAGTTGGCGCGATCGATCGACTTCTCGCCCATCGAAACCAGCGCGCCGCGCACCACCATGCCGGGCACTATCCTGCGTGCCAGCGCGCCGGCCGCCACTCTGGCTGCCGTTTCGCGCGCCGAGGAGCGGCCTCCACCGCGGTGGTCGCGCAGGCCGTATTTGACGTCGTAGGTGTAGTCGGCATGGCCGGGACGGTACTGGCGGGCGATCTCGCCATAGTCCTTGGAGCGCTGGTCGACATTCTCGATCAGCATCGACACCGGCGTGCCGGTGGTGATCATCGTCTCGCCGTCCTCGTCGAGGATGAAGCCCGACAGGATCTTGACCTCGTCCGGCTCGCGGCGCTGGGTGACGAAACGCGACTGTCCGGGGCGGCGGCGATCGAGCTCGGCCTGGATGTCCTCGCGCTTGAAGCGGATACCGGGCGGGCAGCCGTCGACAACGCAGCCGAGCGCGGCGCCATGGCTTTCACCCCAAGTGGTGACGCGAAACAAATGGCCGAATGTGTTGTGAGACATGAAGGTGTGTCCTGCCCGGCGGAGGCGCCGGCAATCCAAAGTGGTGCAGCGTCCTTTGCGCGTCCAAAAGGACGCGCGCTGCCGCACGCAGCCTTCTATTGGCGTTTTCAACAGTGGTCAAACGGGTGCATCAAACTGTGATCTGGCGGATTTAGTTTTGACACATTCGGTTGATTTCTGCTCTCTTCCATCCGCCGTTGAGGATCCGCCGCTACCAGCCGGCGCAATGACCTAAAAGAGGACGACGATGCGTACCCTGATTGGTGCCGCCTGCGCCATGCTGCTGATTTCCACCGCCGCTGCGTTTGCCGGCCAGACCGAAGGTCTGATCAAGAAGGTCGACAAGGACACGCTGACACTGACGCTTGACGACGGAAAGGCCTACAAGCTCAACGCCGAGACCGATCTCGACTCGCTGAAGCCGGGCATGGACATCGTCATCGCCTTCGACGTGACCAATGGCGAGAATGTCGTGACGGATATGCAGTTGCCCGACAGCGACCAGAATTAGCTTTCGAGTCAGGGGCTGAGCGTCCGCGTTTCGTCATTCTAGGGCGAAGCAGGAGCGTAGCGACGCGCGCAGACCCTAGGATCCATGCCGTTACGTCGAAGCGCCGCTGCGGTCCAAAACGACCTCTGTTCTGCCCCGTTTTTACTATTCGGCTGAGGTCACGGCATGGATCCTCGGGTCTTCGCTTCGCTACGCCCAAGGATGACGACTTCACGGGCTTCGTCCGCCCTCTTGCGGGCTTTGAGGCTGCCTCACAACCACTCCAGGCCGCGGCCTTCCAGCCGCAGCAGGCGGTCTTGCGGGATTTCCAGGCCGGCGGCTTCCTGCTTGGAAATGCCGGCGACGAAGCGGAAGAAGCAGCGGATGACGCCGCCATGGGTGACGCAGACGGTCGGCCGGTCGAGTGCATCGAACCACGGCTTCACTCGTTCCAGCAGCATCTCGTAGCTTTCCGCGCCCTCGCCCGGCGGCTGGAAATCCCACTTGGCGGCGCGGCGATTTTTGGTCGAACCCGGGACACGCTTTTCGAGTTCGGCAAAGGTGAAACCCTGCCAGTCGCCGAAGCTTAGCTCCACCAGACGCGGATCGGTGCGGTAGGCGGAAGGATCGAGCCCCATCGCGGCGCGCATCAATTCCATCGTCTCGCGCGTGCGCCGCATAGGGCTGGCGACAAAATCGAAATCCGCAGGATTTCCGATGAGCTCCGCCAGCCGCTGGCCGTTGCGCCGCGCCTGGTCGCGGCCAAGTTCGTTGATATCGGTGTCGGCCTGGCCTTGCAGGCGGCGCTCGGCATTCCACTCCGTCTGGCCGTGGCGCGCGATGTAGACGAGCGGATACATCAGGTCTTCCGAGGTCGGGCCAGGGCTAGAGCAATTCAGCGTTTGGCAGAAACGCCGAACTGCTCCAGTTTTTTGTTTTTTCGCAATTCCGGACGGAAAACCGTTTCACACTTTTCCTGGAATTGCTCAGGACGAAGGATAGGCGAAGGAGAGGATCAGTCCTTGACGGTCGAGATATCCGGCGCGTCGACTGCCTTCATGCCGACGACATGGTAACCGGAATCGACATGATGGACCTCGCCGGTCACGCCGCGCGACAGGTCCGACAGGAAGTAGACGCCGGAATCGCCGACCTCCTCCTGGGTGACCGTCTGCTTCAGCGGCGAATTGTACTCGTTCCACTTCAGGATATAGCGGAAGTCGCCGATGCCGGAGGCGGCAAGCGTCTTGATCGGGCCAGCCGAAATCGCGTTGACGCGGATCTTCTTGGCGCCGAGGTCGACGGCGAGATAGCGCACGCTGGCTTCCAGCGCCGCCTTGGCGACGCCCATGACATTGTAGTGCGGCATCACCTTTTCGGCGCCGTAATAGGTCAGCGTCAAAAGCGAGCCGCCATCGGTCATGAGCGGCTCGGCGCGCTTGGCGATGGTGGTGAAAGAGAACACCGAGATATCCATGGTGCGCAGGAAATTGTCGCGCGTCGTCTCGACGTAACGGCCGGTGAGCTCGTCCTTGTCGGAGAAGGCGATGGCATGGACCAGGAAGTCGAGCTTGCCCCAGTGCTTGGCGATATCGGCAAAGACGGCGTCGAGGCTTTCGGAGTCGGTCACGTCGCAATGGCCCGCGACATGCGCGTTGAGTTCGGCCGCCAGCGGCTCGACGCGCTTCTTGAAGGCCTCGCCCTGATAGGTCAGCGCGATCTCGGCGCCGTGATCGGCGCAAGCCTTGGCGATCCCGTAAGCGATCGACCGATTGTTCGCGACGCCGAGGATCAGGCCCCGCTTACCGGCCATCAGGCCCTGTCCACCTGCCATGTGCAAGCTCTCCGCAAGAATATCTGCTTTGTGGAGAGCCCTATCGCACAGGCACAGAGCCCCTTCAAGCGCTCAAAAGACACTGCAACAGGAACAAAATTCCGCCGATCAGCCTTTTTGGCGGCGCATCAGGGCCTCAAGCTCGGCGTCGCCGCCTTCCGGCACCATCAGCCGCACATGGGCATAGAGATCGCCATGGCCGCCGGCTTTTTCCGGCAGGCCCCTGCCCTTGAGGCGCAGCACCTTGTCCGAGCTCGACCATGCGGGCACGTTGACCGCGAGCTTGCCGGTCGGTGTCTCTACCGCCACCTTGGCGCCGAGCACGGCGTCGGCCAGGTCGACAGGCAGATCGACATGCAGGTCGCGCCCCTCGATGCGGTAGCGCGAATGGCGGCGGATGTGGATCTTGACCAGCGCATCGCCCGGCTGGCCCGGACCCTGCTCGCCCTGGCCCTTGAGACGGATCGTCTGGCCGTCCTCGACATAGGTCGGCAGCTTGACCGCCACCTTGCGGCCGTCGGGGAACATCGCCGTCACCTTCTCGGCGGTGGCGGCTTCCTCGACGCTGATATCCAGCGTGACGTTCAAGTCGGCAGCCTGGGCCGGCTGGCGACGATCGCCACCCCGGCCGCCGCCGCGGGCGCCGGAAAAGGCGTCGCCGAAAATCTGGCTGAAGATGTCGCTGTTGCCGTCGAACGGGTCGCCGCCGGGGCGTCCGCTGCGAAATTCGAAATGCGCGCCGCCCGGCCCCTGCTGACGGCGGAACCCGGCGAACGGATCGCCGCCGGCAGCACCCTCAAAGCCCTGGAATTTGGGCTTGCCCTCGGCGTCGATCTCGCCGCGATCGTAAGCGCCGCGCGTCTTCTCGTCGCCGACGATCTCGTAGGCCTGGTTGGCGGCGGCAAAACGGTCCTTCGCCTTGGGATCATTCGGATTCTGGTCCGGATGATGTTTCTTGGCGAGCTTGCGGTAGGCCGATTTTATGTCCTTGGCCGATGCGTTCTTGGCAACGCCCAGCACCTCATAGGGGTCGCGCATGCTTCCTGCCTGCAAGAGAGATTGAGTCCACGGTTGCTTCCTATATGCGCTCGCATAGGAAGAAATTCCAGTGCCGCGGGGGGGATTAACACCCGAAAGTCAGAGCGCCCCGAAAATCAGAACGGCTTGAATTCCTGCATGCGCCAGCCGCCGGCTTCGGCCAGGCACAGTTCACCCTTGTAGAGCGCAACGCCGTCGAAGCTCTCGCGCGTGGTGCTGAAACGGCGGCAGGTCAGGCCGCCATCCTTGAGCTCCACCAGTTCGGTGATCGCGCCGCGCGAGCCGGTGCCTGCGTTGGCCCATGGCACCGCCTGGCCGCCAAGCTCCTTGATGTCGGCGGAAGAAACGGCGTTGCCGATGGTGGTCTGGTCGGAGTCCTTGTCGGCGGCGGCCGGAGCGGCGGGCGAGGACGCCGCACTGGAGGTGACGATCGAGCGGTCGACCTCGGCCTTTTCCAGGCTGAAGCCGCCGGCGCCGCAGGCGGCAAGCGGTAGCGCCAACGTCACGACCACAGCCTTGACGCTGGCCGAAGCGATAACGCTCCATTGCCTGCTGTCAAAAGCTTGCGCGATACGCAACAATCGGCCAACTCCTCCCGCAACGGTAAAAATTCGGAAAACTATGAACGAAACTGAGTTAACAAGCAGTGACTTCACCGAGGCCGCGGAGCCGTTCAGGCTCTTTGCCGCATGGCTGGAGGACGCCACCAAAAGCGAGATCAATGACGCCAACGGCGTCGCTCTGGCGACCGTCGACGCGGACGGCATGCCGGATGTGCGGATGGTGCTGCTCAAGGGGTTCGATGAAAAAGGGTTTGTCTTCTACACGAATTTGGAGAGCGCCAAGGGCCGCGAGATTCTTGGCAGCATGAAGGCGGCGATGTGCTTCCACTGGAAATCGCTGCGCCGCCAGGTGCGCATACGCGGGCCGGTCGAGATCGTCAGCGACGCCGAGGCTGACGCCTACTATGCGACACGGCCGCGCGGCAGCCGCATCGGCGCCTGGGCCTCGAAACAGTCGCGGCCGCTTGAGAGCCGCTTCGCGCTGGAAAAGGCGGTGGCCGAATATACGGCGCGCTACGCGATCAGCGAGATCCCGCGGCCGAAGCACTGGTCGGGCTTCCGCATCCTGCCGCGGACGATCGAGTTCTGGCACGACCGGCCGTTCCGCTTGCATGACCGCGTCGTCTTTTCGCGCAACGCCACCGGCGGCTGGGACAAGACACGGCTTTACCCCTGACGGGGTGCGCGCAGGGCGGAGAGTTCAGCCCCTCTTGCGCGTCATGAAAGCGGTGAGCGCGGCGCGCGCCTCGTCGGATGTCAGGCGCCGGCGGAAATGCTCGCTTTCCACCTTGATGCGGGCAATGAGCGCTTCGCGCGGCTCGCGCATGAGGTCGCGCGCGATCTTCAGCGCCTGCGGCGGCTTGGCGGCGATATCGTTGGCGGCGGCCAGCACGGCGGCTTCCAGCGCGTCTTGCGCGACGACGTCGTAGATCATGCCGACAGCCTTGGCGCGCTCGGCCGAAAAGCCCTCGCCGAGGCCGAGCAGCGCGAAGGCGCCCTGCCGGCCGAGGATTTGCGGCGCGATCAGGCTGGAGCCGGCTTCCGGCACAAGGCCGAGATCGACGAAGGGCGTGCGGAAAAGCGTGCGCGGCGTGGCGAAGGTCAGGTCGCAATGCAAATTGAGCGTGGTGCCGATGCCGACGGCGATGCCGTCGACGCCCGACACCATCGGCTTTTCCGACCGGGCCAGCGCCATCAGCAAATCCCAGACCTCGTTGCCGCCCTCGCCGCCGGTGGCGATGACCAGGAAATCGGCGAGGTCGTTGCCGGAAGAAAAGGCGCCTGGAACGCCGAGGAAGACATGTACCCGCACCGCCGGATCGGCATCTCCCTCTACAAGCGCCGCCGACATTTTGGCGTACATGGCGCGTGTCAGCGCGTTCTTCTTGTCGGGGCGGTTCATGCGGATGATCTGCACGGCGCCGTGGCGCTCGATGAGGATATGGTCGGTCACGGTTGGTCCTTTGAACGTCGGGATGCTTAGGCGGTGATCAGCGCCTTGCCGGCGGCGGCGAGGCTTTCTGCGCCGTCGATGACACGCTCTTTCAAGGCGCGCGTCTCGCCGAGCAGGTTTTCGGCAAAGAAGCGGCAGAGCGGGATGCGGCCGCGGTCGGCTAGGCCGCCCTGCGCCAGATAGGCGCCGCCGGCGGCGAGCGAGATCAGGCGCAAATAGGGTGTCGCGCCGGCCATCGCGGTGTCGGCCTTGCCGTCGGCAAGCAGCTTCTGCAGGAAGCGCGTCGCTTCGTCGAGATCGGCAAGCGCCCGATCGAGATTGTCTGCGGTGCGACCGAAGCCTTCGATGTTCGAGGTGCGCACTCCATCGGCCACCGCTTTCAATTCGCCGATGTAGCGGTGCACATGCTCAACGCCGCCAAGCGGCAGTTTGCGAAAGACGAGGTCGATAGCCTGGATGCCGTTGGTGCCTTCATAGATCGGCGCGATGCGGGCGTCGCGATAGAGCGCGGCAGCACCCGTTTCCTCGATGAAGCCCATGCCGCCATGCACCTGGACGCCAAGCGATGCGACCTCGACGCCGATATCGGTTGAGAAGGCCTTTGCCAAAGGCGTCAGCAGGTTGGCGCGGTCGCGCCAGTTCGCCGCTGCCTCACCCTCGCCGACGCGGGCGCGGTCGATGGCATGCGCACAGGAATAGCTGATGGCGCGGGCGATCTGGGTCAGCGCCTGCATGGTCAGAAGATTGCGCTGCACGTCCGGGTGATGGACGATCGGCGCCATGCCGGCGCCTGAATAGTCCGAGGCCTTGCCCTGGCGGCGCTCATTGGCATAGGCGATCGCCTTCTGGGTGGCGGTCTCGGCCACGGCCACGCCCTGCATGCCGACGGCGAGCCGGGCGTTGTTCATCATGGTGAACATACAGGCCAGCCCCTTGTTCTCCTCGTCGATCAGCCAGCCGATGGCGCCGGGCGCAGCCCCTTGAAAGCCGTCGCCATAGATCATGGTGCAGGTCGGCGACGCATGGATGCCGAGCTTATGCTCGAGGCCGGAACAGAAGACATCGTTGCGGGCGCCAAGCGAACCGTCGTCATTGACGAAAAACTTCGGCACCAGGAACAGCGAGATGCCGCGCGTGCCGCCCGGCGCGTTGGGCAGCCGCGCCAGCACCAGATGCACGATGTTGTCGGTGAAATCGTGCTCGCCATAGGTGATGAAAATCTTCTGGCCGAAGATACGGTAGGTGCCGTCGCCGACGGGCTCGGCGCGGCTGCGCAAGGCCGCAAGGTCCGAGCCCGCCTGCGGCTCGGTCAGGTTCATCGTGCCCATCCACTCGCCCGAGACGAGCTTGGCCAGATATTTTTGCTTCAGCGCCTCGGAAGCGTGCTTGTCGAGCGCCTCGACGGCGCCCATGGTGAGCGTCGGGCCAATGCCGAAGGCCATGGCGGCGGAGTTCCACATTTCGAGCGCGGCGACACCGAGCATGGTCGGCAGGCCCTGGCCGCCGAACTCTTCCGGCCCGGACAGCGCGTTCCAGCCGCCTTCGATCCAGCGCCGGTAAAGCTCCTTCCAGCCGGGCGGCGTGGTGACGAAAGCATCCTTGAGCACAGCCCCTTGCTCGTCGCCGATCTTGTAGAGGGGTGCGATCTCCTCGCTGGCGAAACGTCCCGCTTCGGCCAGGATCGCGTCGACAAGGTCCTCGCCGAGATCGCCGAAGGTGCCGGCATCCAGCGCCGGCTTCAGCCCCGCCACCTGCTTCAGCGTGAAGGCAATGTCCTCGACCGGTGCGCGATACATGTCTGCTCCTCCTGCTTTCCAGCCAATCGTAGTCACATGGCTGAAGCGAAACCATCCGTCGATTTCGCATCTTCTTTTTACGTAAACGTCAACTTTTGTCACGCGGATTTTGCAACTTCGTCATCCACTGGCGGAGCGGGAGCGCAGCGGACACGTAGACCCGAGGATCCATTCCGTGACCTCGCGCACAGGATGCAGCGGAGCAGAATTCTGGACTGCGGAAAGCGCCTCAACGTCACAGAATGGATTCTATGGTCTGCGCGCGTCGCTTCGCTCCTTGCTCCGCCATAGAATGACGACCTGACGGGGCGTTTCGGCTAATCACGAAGATCGGGAGACGCTTTGCCTCCAACGAGCAAATCACAAACTTCGGAGACTAGTCGCAGCGCCCCGAATATCGTCATCCACGGGCGGAGCGGGAGCTAAGCGGACGCGCAGACCTAAGGATCATTGCCTTACAGCAATTCCAGGAAAAGTGTGTCGCGGTGTTCCGTCCGGAATTGCGCAAAAACAAAGCGATCCCTCAGCGTATGCTGCGGCCCACCGCCTGCAGCGCCAGGAAAGCTTCGTAGCGCCGGTCGTGCCACGTCCGCATGGTGCCGGTAGCCGGGCTGAAGACCTCGCCAAGCCGGGACATCGCGGGCATGGCGATCGAGAGGTCGGGGTAACGGCCGGCCGCGACCGCTCCGAGCATCGCGGCGCCGAGCAGCACCGGTTCCGGCGACTGCGAGGCGGCGACCGGCAGGCCGGAGGCGTCGGAAAGCAGCTGGCGCACCAGCAGCGACTGCCCGGCGCCGCCGCTGATAACGATGGTGTCGACGGCGTCACCGGACGACGCCATCGCCGCCACGATCTGGCGCACGCCGTAGCCGAGGCCGCAAAGCCCGGCCACGTAGAGGCCAATGAGACTTTCGACAGAACGGTCGGTGCCGAGCCCCGCGATCAGGCCCCGCGCATCCGGATCCGCCAGCGGCGAACGATTGCCGAGAAAATCTGGCACGACATGGATGCTTCCCGCGAGCGTGGCGGCGGCCGAGAGGTCCTGCGAACCCGCCGTGGCGGCCGCGGCCAGCCAATCGACCAGCGATTTACCTTCAGCCGCAGCGCGCGCGGAAGCCTCGGCTTCCGCCGGGTGGAAGTGCACCAGGAGATCGATGGCCGCCCCGGCCGCCGACTGGCCGCCCTCGCTCAGCCAGAACCCCGGCACCATGGCGGAATAGTAGGGTCCCCACACTCCCGGCACAAAGGCCGGACCTTCGCTGCTTGCCATGGTGCAGGCCGACGTGCCGAGCACATAGGCCATGCGCGACGAGATGGTGCCGGCATCGCCCGCGGCACCCACCGTGCCGACGCCGCCGGCATGGGCATCGATCAGCCCGGCAGCGACGATCGTTCCAGCGACCAATCCCAGCTCGGCCGCAGCCGCTTCCGTGAGGCCGGCGCCGACAGCCGTCCCTGGATTGACCACGTCCGTGCCGATACGGACAAAACCCTCGTCGGCGAGCTCGCCAAGCCCCACGGCATGGAAATAGCTGTCGTCCCAGCGCCGCTCGTGGCTGAGATAGGTCCATTTGCAGGAAAGCGTGCAGACCGAACGGGCAAGGCTGCCGGTGGCGCGCCAGGTGAGGTAATCGGCGAGATCGAAGAAATGCCTCGCCCCGGCGAAGGTCTCGGGCAGGTTCTCCTTCAGCCACAAAAGCTTCGGCGTCTCCATCTCCGGCGAGATGACGCCCCCGACATAGTCGAGGACCGGATGCCGGCCGGCATTGATGCGCCTGGTCTGGTCGAGGGCGCGATGGTCCATCCAGACGATGATGTTTCTGTCGCGGTCGCCCGAACGGCCCACCGGCAAAGGCTCGCCACCGTCGCCGACCACCACCAGGGAACAGGTCGCGTCGAAGCCGATGCCGCCGATCTCCCGCGGGTCGACGCCCGACTTCCCGACCGCCTCGCGCATGCTGGCGCATACCGCCTGCCAGATGTCCCGGCTGGACTGCTCGGCGATCTCGCCGGGCTCCGTGAAGAGAGCGATGTCGCGCTTGGCGGAAGCCAGGAACTGTCCGTGCTCGTCGAAGACGCCGACGCGCGCGCTGCCGGTGCCGACGTCAATGCCGAGGAAATGGGAAGGCATGAGAGACCTCAACGGTAGGGCAGTAGGCAGTAGGCAGTAGGCAGTAGGCAGTAGGCAGTAGGCAGTAGGCAGTAGGAGATGGTCAGTTTTGAATGGCTGGCTGCAAGAGCCTCTTTGCCTATTCCCTACTGCCTAATTCCTTCTGCCTACAGATCGTTGCTCTGCGGCAGAATAACCAAATCCCGAATGGTGATGTTTCTTGGACGCGTGAGCATGAACAGGACGGCGTCCGCGACCTCGGTGGGCTGCATCAGCCCACCGGCCGCCAGCTCGTCCTCGAGCTTCTGCTTGGGCCAATCGCTGATCAGCGCAGTCACCACCGGGCCGGGTGCCACGGCGCCGACGCGCAGGCCGTGCTTGGCCACCTGCCGGCGCAGCGTATGGACGAAGGCCTGTATGGCATGTTTCGAGGCCGTGTAGACCGGCTCCCAGACGACAGGCACGAGACCGGCAATCGAACTGGTGACGACGATATCGCCGGTCTTGCGCTCGACCATGTGCGGCAGCACCGCGTGCACCGAGCGGAACACCGAGTTGATGTTGAGGTTCAGCATGCGGTCCCATGCGTCGGGATCGCCGTTGAGTATCTCGCCACCTACATAGGCGCCGGCATTGGCGTGGAAGATGTCGAGCTGGCCGGCCTTTTCGAGGATTCCAGGCATCATTGTCGCCACGCTGGCGGGGCTGGTGAGGTCGACCACCAGCGGGATCGCGCTTTCGCCGAGCTCCGCGTGGACCTCCTTCAGCCTGTCCTCCGCGCGGTCGACCAGGACGACGCGGGCTCCGGCGGCCAGCATCGCCCTGGCGCATTCGAGGCCGATACCCGATGCCGCGCCTGTGACCGCGGCGACTTTTCCCGAAAGATTCTGAGCCATGTGTACCCTTCTCGATTGAACTGTTCAGGCGCGGCCGTGCGAAGCACGGGACCTGCGCGCCAGGGAGTCGACGATCACGGCGATGGCCAGCACGGCACCGGTGATCATGTAACGAAGCGACGAGGACAGATCGAGCAGCGTCAGGCCGCTGGCAATCGACTGAATGACGATGATGCCGAGCAACGCGGAGTAGGCACTGCCGCGGCCGCCGAACAGGCTGGTGCCGCCGATGACCGCGGCCGCGATCGCGTTCAGGTTCACGTCGCCCGTGCCGGCCTGCTGACTGGCGGAAGCGAGCCGCGCCGCCGCGAGCACGCCGCCGAGCGCGGCGAAGAGCGAGCACAGCGCGAAGGCGCTGAGGTAGATGGCGCGCACCTTGATGCCGGCGCGCCGCGCCGCCTCCCGATTGCCGCCGACTGCGGTCATCGAACGCCCCCACTTGGTCCGGGTGAGCGCGTAGTTCATCGCCACGACGAGGCCGACGAAGAGGCCGAACATCCATGGGATGCCGCGCGACTGGTTGAGATAGGCGACGATCAGCTCGAGGCCGATGGTTATGGCGGCGACCCGCAAGACAAGTCCGGCCACGGATGGGGTCGACAAATTCGCTGCGCGGCGGCGCGCGAAGGTGCGAAGCCCGCTGACCAGCATCGCCAGGCCCGGGATCGCCGCCAGCGTGTGCGAGACCCATTTCGGCATCACCATCAGCTGGCCGAAATCCACCAGGGCCGAGCCATAGGGCAGATTGATCGAGCCGGTGGAGCCGAGAATGTAGAGCTGCATGCCCAGCACCGCGAGCAGGCCGGCGAGCGTCGACACGAAGCTCGGCATGCCGAGCCGGTTGAACAGCAGGGCATAGAGCGAGCCGATCAGGGCACCGAAGGCCAGCGCGGCGACGATGGCGAGCGCGACCGGCCATCCCTGGTTGACCCACAGCGTGCCGACCATCGCCGACGCGAAGCCGCTGATCGAGCCGACGGAGAGGTCGATCTCGCCGACCATCAGCACGCAGACGATGCCGAGCGCGATGACGCCGACGGTCGAGCAGTCGAACAGGAGATTGACCAGATTGCTGCTGGAAACGAACACCGGATTGAGGCTGGTGAACACGGTCCAGATGACCACCAGGCCGACGACGACCGGCAGCGAGCCGAGATCGCCGCTGCGCACACGGTCGAGAAATGAGCGGAGCGCGCCGCCGATGCCTGCCCGGTGCTTCACCCGCGTGTCGGCGCGGTCGAGCGCCAGTGGGGCGGAGATGCCTTTTTCTGGCGTCATTGGCGCTGCTCCCTCGCCTGTCGGTCGTCGGAGCCATCGCGCTCCATGCGCAGGCGCTCGGCG
Source organism: Mesorhizobium australafricanum (assembly GCF_033977265.1). Taxonomy (NCBI): domain Bacteria; kingdom Pseudomonadati; phylum Pseudomonadota; class Alphaproteobacteria; order Hyphomicrobiales; family Phyllobacteriaceae; genus Mesorhizobium; species Mesorhizobium australafricanum. The sequence continues at coordinate 267,932 of NZ_JAVIIT010000002.1, forward strand.
CGACGCGATACCGCGTTGTTGGACGCGCCGGTGATGGCGCTCACCAGATCCTGGTTCGAGGCGTCGGGCTCGAAGACGCCGTTGTTGCGCCCCAGCCGCAGCACCACGATGCGGTCGGCGACGGCGCGGACATCCTCCATGTTGTGGCTGATCATCACGACGCCGAGGCCGCGCGCGCGGACGCGGTCGATGAGGTTGAGCACCTCCGCGGTCTGGGCGACGCCAAGCGCCGCGGTCGGCTCATCGAGGAGGATAAGCTTCGGCTCGAGCAGCAGCGAGCGCGCGATCGCGACCGTCTGGCGCTGGCCGCCGGACAGCGAGGCGACCGCCTCGCGCACGCTCGGGATGCGCGCCGACAATTCGTTGAGCAATGTCCAGGCCCGCATCTCCATCGCCACCTCGTCCAGCCGAAGCGGGCTGAGCTCGTTGCCCAGAAAAATGTTGGCGACCACATCGAGGTTTTCGCAGAGCGCGAGGTCCTGGAAGACCGTGGCGATGCCGAGCGTCAGCGCCGCTCGCGGATCGGGCAGCGTGACCGGCCTGCCGCGGAAATCGATCGTTCCCGAGCTCGGCTGATGTACTCCGGCTAGGATCTTGACCAGCGTCGACTTTCCGGCGCCGTTGTCGCCGACCAGCGCGACGACCTCGCCGGCATGGACATCGAAATCGATATCGGTCAGCGCCGAAACGGCGCCGAAATGCTTCGATATCCCGCGCAGGCTGAGCACCAGCTCGCCGACGGAAGCCGTCCTTTCGGGACTCTCACTCATACGCTGACCTTTCGTGACGATCATGTCCTTGGACATCCGGCCGCCGACAGGCGGCCGGATGGCATGGAACATGATCAGTTGGTGATGCCGAGTTTCTTGCAGCCTTCGACATAGCGGTCGACGCAGAGCTCGGCCGCCGTGTTGATCTTCTTGTCGATGATCTCGGCCTTGAGGTTCTCCTGCGTCACCACCGCCGGGGTGAAGAGCTGCGAGGGTGTGTCGTAGAGCGTCATCTCGGCCTTCGGCGTCTCGCCCGACAAGAGCTTGACGGCGACGTTGGCCGCAGCGGCCGCGACGATCTCGCTCGGCTTGGAGATGGTGTTGTACTGGTCGCCGGCGATGATCAGCTGCAGGGCCGCGATCGTCGCGTCGTTGCCGGTCACCGGCGGGACCGGATCCACGCCAGCCGCCTTGAAGGCGGCGATCGCGCCACCACCGGTACCGTCATTGGCGGCGACGACGCCGAGGATCTTGGTTCCGAAGCGGGTGATTTGACCGCTCGCCCATTGCTGGGCCTTCGGCGGCGCCCATTCCGGCGTGTCGAACTCGGCCAGGATCGGGTAGCCGCTGTTGTCGAGGCCCTCATGGATGCCCTTCTTGATCAGGCCCGCGGCCGCATCGGTCGGAGAGCCGTTGATCTGCAGCAGGCCGCCGCCGGCCGGGTCCACCTTCAGCGCCTTGAGGTGCTCGACCAGCGAATCGGCGATCGCCTTGCCGATGCCTTCATTGTTGAAGGACACGTAGAAATCGGCGGGCGCCGTCGGGATGGGCCGGTCATAGGCGATCACCTTGACGCCCTGGCTCTGGGCCAGCTTGACAAGCGAGGCGGCGGCGGTCGAATCGACCGGGTCGAGCACGATGGCCTTGGCGCCCTGCGAGATCACCGAATTGAACTGCTGCTGCTGGCGCGCCGCATCGGCATCGGCGTTCTGGTAGATCACCTTGCATCCAGGGCAGAGCTTCTTCATCTCGGCGACGAAGCCGGGATAGTCGTGCTGCTCGTAGCGGGTCGACGCCTGGTCGGGCATCAGGAAGGCAACCGTAGCGTCGGTGACGGTGCCGGCGAACGCCGCCGTGCTGCCGAGCAGCGAGGCCGCGAAAACGGCCGCGATGGTCGATTTCAAGGCAAACGGCGATTTCCAAGCATTTCTGATCATTCGAATGTCTCCGTTTCGAGAAATGGTTTCACGAAGACCTGCGCGGGACGACGCGTCAGGCCTTGACTGCATGTCGAACTGTTGCAAGGGGTATGAGCCGCAGCGGCCCAGGATCTATCGATCCCGATAAACCACGCAGACATCCTCCTGAGCGTGCTGGATTTCGGGCAAACGAACCCTAGCACCGGGTGCCCTGCACCCCGCGTCTTTCCTTCCCTGAATGTTTCTTTGTTTGATGCAATGCCAGACGGAAAATCTCTTCAGACTGGAATTGCTTTAGGCTCCTCCCGCTTCCTCCCTGTTAGGCGGCAATCTCCGCGTTGATGTTCTCAGCCAGCAAGGCCCTGAAGCGCGAAGGCGACATGGCCTTCTGCGCCAGGAACTGGCGGTTGAAATTCGAGATGTTGTTGTAGCCGGCGGCGTAGCAGATTTCGGTGATCGACATCTGCGCCTCGCTCATCAGCAACTGGCAGGCAAGGTTGATGCGCAGCCGGTTGACATACTGCACCAGCGCCATTCCGGTGTGCCGGCGGAAGCTGCGCGAGAAAGCGCTCGGGCTGCGCCCGGCGATCTCGGCGAGCGTCCCTTCGCTGAAGGGCTCGGTCAGGTGGCAGTTGATGTAGGCGAGCGCCTGGTTGATGCCGGCCGACATGAAACCGGATGGGTCGGGCAGATAGCCGGCGCTGGCGAGCGTGCGGACATCGCTGGCGCGGTTCAATGTATCGAGCACGGCCATGAACAGCGACAGGCGGCGCACGCCTTGCGCCTCGACCAGTTCCGCCAGCAAGGGCGCTGCGAGCTCGGCCGTCGCCACCGAGAACAGCGCGCCGCGACGGCTGGTTTCGAGGACCCCGGCGCAGGCGGCAAGTTCGGGCAGGGCGGCGGAAGCGTCGGCGATGAATTTTTCAGAGAACTGGACGACGCGGCCGCGCAGCGGCACGGTCTCGCCCGGCGGCACATCGCTGACCCAGTTGTGCGGCAGATTTGGCCCGGTGAGCACCAGATTGCCCGGCTCGAACTCGCCGATGAAGTCGCCGACGAAATAACGGCCGGTGGTGGCGACGACCAGATGCAGCTCGTATTCGGGGTGGAAGTGCCAGCGCACGGTGCGGAAAGGATAGCCGTGGGCCCAGGCCTTGAACGACTCTCCCTGTCTGATCTGGACGACTTCCAGGTCCGGATTCATCTTCATTTTCCTCCCGCGCGGGTCCGGTCTTGTGACCGGTTGCTGCGCTTCGTCAGGCAGGCCGTGTATTGCCACTGGCCGCCGTGATTGAAAGCTTAGGCGGCAATTGAAGCGCTTACCACCACGGCTTGTCCACCCGGCCGATACTTTTTTGACGTTTCGGCGCTGACCGAAAACAGCCTATGGACACAAGCGATCGTTTAGCCCCGAAAGCAATTCCTTAACCATAGCGGTTCAGGATCGTTCCCTGGTCAGTGGGGACACCCTGATTGAAAAAGCCGGCGCGCCCTCTTCGCCGCCTGGCGCTTCTCGCGATGGCGGTTGCGCTGGGCTCGGCGGCAAAGGCTTCGGATTTCTCCGAGCCGTGGAAGAATGCCGACCGCCCGTTGGTGATCGACGCCTACGAATACAATTCGATCGACTGGCAGCAGCTCGTCACCGACAAGCGCATCGCAGGCTTCATCAACAAGGCGTCGGACGGATTGCCGCCGCCTTACTTCTGCTTCGGCGCCGAGACCGACGTCAAACTCTGCAAGGCGCAGTGGAAGCGCTATGCGGTGACGCGCGAGCTGTTCCAGACGCGTAAGGTCGTGGCCAAGGCGCTCGGCCTGAAATGGGGCGCCTATCACCTCGCGCGACCCGGCAACCCAGTCGAGCAGGCCAACAACTTTATCGATTTCGCGGAACCGGCGCCGGATGAGCTGCTTGCCCTCGACATAGAAGGCATCGATGCCACGCAATGGATGTCGCTGGAAGACGCCGAGGAATTCGTGCGCCAGGTGCATCGCCGCCTCGGCCGCTTCCCGGTGCTCTACGCCAACGGCAAGACCGCGCAGTACATCGCCGACAATCGTTACCAGTACCGCCTCTTGTCACGATTGCCGCTCTGGTATGCGCGCTACAAGCCAGACATCGACGTGCATTTCCCGATGGGCAACTGGCAGGGCTACGCGCTGTGGCAATTCTCGGCGCAGGCCAATTGCGGCTGTTTCCGCTGCCCCTATCGCGTGCCCGGCACGCCCAACGACATCGACGTCAGCGTCGCGCCGATGAGCGCTGACCAGTTGCGCCAGGAATGGGCCTTTGGCGGGCTGCTCGACGTGCCGTCAGACTACCTCGCCTCGATTCCGGTGCCGGTACCGCGCGAAAGAGCCCTCGCCGGCAAGGTGACCATCACCTATGCCGATGTGGCGACGCCGCCGACCGTCGAGGAAATGGTCGCGGTGCTCGGCGCGCGCTGGGAGAAATTCCGCGATGGGTTCCGCATGCCGGTGGTGAAGACGGTGCCGCAGCGCCCGAGCTTCGGCATCGTGCAATATGTCGCCTGGAAGCGGACCGAGCAGCGCACACCCGAGCAGATCGACGCGGCCTTCGCGGCGGCCGATCCGGTGAAGACTGCTTCGACCGCTCTCGACCACAGGCGGCATTGAGGCCCAGGATCAGCGATGGTTGCCCAGGCTGGCATACATGCCGGTGGTGCGGAACTGCGTCGGATTGATGCCGTAGCAGCGGCGGAAAACCTTGGAGAAGTAGTTCGCGTCCTCGAAACCGCACAGCACCGCCACCTCCTTGACCGGCAGGAAGTCCGCCTTGGTCAAGAGCTTCGCCGCGCGCTGCAGCCGCTGCTGCAGGACGAATTCGGCGGGCGGCAGCCCTTCGCTCTCGGCGAAGCAGCGCGAGAAATGGGCGCGGCTGAGGCCGCTGATCTCGACCAGCTCCGCCACCGGCAGCGGCTTGTCGAGATTGGCGTTGATGTGGTCGATGACCGGCTGCATGGCGCTCTGCTTTTCGGCGAAGGCGTGCGAACCGAAGATATCGTCGTAGAGCGCCATCGCCGCCTCATAGGCGACCGCCGACGCCGTGCCCGGTGACCCTGCCCCTTTGATGAGGCGCAGGCTGCAATCGGCAAGATGATCGATGGTTGCCGGCTGCAGGCGGAACACCGGCCCTGAAACGCTGAGGATCGATTTGTGGATACGCAGCGCCTCCTCGCCGTTCATCGAGATCCAGAAATATTCCCAACGGTCGCCTTTGGCCAACCAGTAGCGATGGGTGTGCGGCACCAGCACCAGCAGCGTGTCGTTCGCCTGCAGGCGATAGTTGCGGCTCTCATAGCGCAATTGGCCGGTGCCGCTGATCGTATGCTGGAGCACCGTGAATGGAGTCTGGCCGCGCCTACGTCCATCCCAATCATAGGTCTCGTCCTCGCGCACCTCGTAGCCCGTGCTGGTCGGCATGGCATGCAGACGCTGCCGGCCGCGCGGCAGCGAGATCGTGCGCATCAGCTTTCCGTTGGCGATCAGGTCCCGCAGCACAAAATTACCCTCGAAAGCATAATCCTTCTCTGGTCGCGCCGAGGAATAAGCGCATAATCGGCTCCTCAAGAACGGGAATGACCCGCGGTCGAGGAGCGGGCGGGAGGAGAAAAGCCGGATTTCCGGCTTTTAACGGTGCGTGCGCCATGTCGGGCAGCCGTATCCTCCCTTGTTGCTCCTTGCTTAGCATTCGATCGGATCGAGGTGAAGGTGATGAGCTTCAAAATCGCTATTATCGGCGCCGGCAGCGTCGGATTCACCAAGAAGCTGTTCACCGACATTCTGTGCGTGCCTGAATTCAAGGACATCGAATTCGCGCTGACCGACGTCAGCGAGCACAATCTCGGGATGATCAAGGCGATCCTGGACCGGATCGTCGAGGCGAACGGACTTCCGACCAAAGTGACGGCGACCACGAACCGCCGCGCGGCGCTGGAAGGGGCGCGCTACATCATCAGCTGCGTGCGTGTCGGTGGCCTCGAGGCCTATGCCGACGACATCCGCATCCCGCTCAAATATGGCATCGACCAGTGCGTCGGCGACACGATTTGCGCCGGCGGCATTCTCTACGGCCAGCGCAACATTCCGGTGATCCTCGATTTCTGCCGGGACATCCGCGAGCTTGCCGAGACCGGCGCCAAGTTCCTCAACTACGCCAACCCGATGGCGATGAACACCTGGGCCGCGATCGAATACGGCAAGGTCGACACGGTCGGCCTCTGTCACGGCGTCCAGCATGGCGCCGAGCAGATCGCCGAGGTGCTCGGCGCGACCTCGCCCAAGGAGCTCGACTATGTCTGTTCCGGCATCAACCACCAGACCTGGTTCATCGAATTGCGGCTGAACGGCCGGCCGATCGGCAAGGACGAACTGGTCGCCGCCTTCGAAGCGCATCCGGTCTATTCCAGCCAAGAGAAGCTGCGCATCGACGTGCTGAAGCGCTTCGGCGTCTATTCGACCGAAAGCAACGGACACCTGTCCGAGTATTTGCCCTGGTATCGCAAGCGCCCGGACGAGATCACCCGCTGGATCGATATGTCCGACTGGATCCATGGCGAGACCGGCGGCTATCTCCGCTATTCGACCGAGACCCGCAACTGGTTCGAGACCGAATATCCGCAGTTCCTCGAAGCGGCATCGAAGCCGATCGACGCTGCCAGGCGCTCCAACGAACATGCCAGCCACATTCTCGAAGCGCTGGAAACCAACCGCGTCTATCGCGGCCATTTCAACGTCAAGAACAATGGCGTGATCACCAACCTGCCGCAGGACGCCATCATCGAGTCGCCCGGCTTCGTCGATCGCTTCGGCATCAACATGGCAGCCGGCATCACGCTGCCCGAGGCGTGTGCGGCCACCTGCATGGCCTCGATCAACGTGCAAAGGATGTCGGTGCATGCGGCGATCGCCGGCGACATCGAGCTCTTGAAGCTCGCCGTGCTGCATGACCCGCTGGTCGGTGCCGTTTCGACGCCTGAGGAGGTCTGGCAGATGGTTGACGAGATGGTCGTTGCCCAGGCGGCGTGGCTGCCGCAATACGCGCACGCCGTACCAGCGGCGAAGGAGCGGCTTTCGAAATCCAAGGTGAAGACCCGCGATTGGGCGGGCGCGGCGCGGCGCAGCGTGCGCTCGATCGAGGAATTGCGCGCCGAAAAGGCGGCATTGAAACAGGCCGGCTGAGACATCGCGCAAACAGATGGATTTGCAGGAGGCAAGTCCGCCGAAATCAGCCGCCCGGAATAAGAGGCGGGCAGCAGCAGACGTCCAAACAACTGGGAGGAGACGATGAGGACCTTACGCAGAACAGGCTTTGCCGCCGGATTGGCGCTGAGCGTTGCCATTCCGGCACACGCCTTCGCATCCGAGCCGACGATCCCGCCGGAGCCGGCGACATTTCCGGCCGAGGGCAAGATTCACTATGTGGCCCGCGACTCCATCCTGGAGTTCAAGGCGCTGCCCGAATATCACGAGCCGGATTGGGTGACGGAAAAATACGTCAAGGCCGGCAAGCTGCCGCCGGTCAAGGACCGGCTGCCGAAGGAGCCGCTGGTCTTCAAGACGGGCAACATGCCGGACGGCGTCGGCGTCTATGGCGACACGATGCGCCACGTCATCGGCGGGCGGCCGGAAGGCTGGAACTACGGTGCGGGCCAGACGCAAGGCTGGGGCGGCATCGACATCGGGCTTTCCGAATGCCTGACGCGCACGGCGCCGCTTTTCCAGGTCGAGGCCAAGGACACCGAGCCGCTGCCGAACCTCGCCAAGAGCTGGGATTGGTCCGCGGACGGCCACAAGCTGACGATGCATCTCATCGAAGGCGCCAAATGGTCCGACGGCGCGCCCTTCAACGCCGACGACGTGATGTTCTACTGGGACGACGAGGTCGTCGATCCCAACGTCTCGCCGCTGAACGGGGCGACACCCGAAACCTTCGGCGTCGGCACGACGCTGAAGAAGGTCGACGACTACACCGTCGAGTGGACGTTCAAGGAGGCATTTCCGCGGCAGTATCTCTATGCGATGGCTTACGGCACCTTCTGCCCCGGCCCGTCGCATATATTGAAGCCGCAGCATCCGAAATATTCGAAGAACACCTACGACCAGTTCAAGAACGCCTTCCCGCCGGAATTCATGAACATGCCGGTGATGGGCGCCTGGGTGCCGGTCGAATACCGGCCGGACGACATCATCGTCATGCGCCGCAACCCCTATTATTGGAAGGTCGATGAGAAGGGCAACCAGCTGCCCTATCTCAACGAGCTGCAATACAAGCTCTCGACCTGGGCCGACCGCGACGTCCAGGCAGTCGCCGGCTCGGGCGACTTCTCCAACCTCGAGCAGCCGGAAAACTTCGTCGCCTCGCTGAAGCGGGCCGCCGAGAAGAACGCGCCGGCGCGGCTTGCCTTCGGCCCGCGCCTGATCGGCTACAATCTGCGCTTGAACTTTTCCGCCAATGGCTGGGGCAACCCGGACGAGCGCGGCCAGGCGCTGCGCGAGTTGAACCGCAACGAAGACTTCCGCAAGGCAGTCACCATGGCGCTCAACCGCAAAGCGCTCGGCGAGTCGCTGGTCAAGGGGCCGTTCACAGCCATCTATCCCGGCGGCTTCTCATCGGGCACCAGCTTCTACGACCGCAAATCGACCGTCTATTATCCCTTCGACCTCGAAGGCGCCAAGGCGAAGCTTGCCAAGGCCGGCCTCAAGGATACCGACGGCGACGGCTTCGTGAACTTCCCGGCAGGCACCGCCGGCGGCAAGAATGTCGAGATCGTGATGCTGGTCAACAACGACTACACGACCGACAAGAGCCTCGCCGAAGGCGTGGTCGCGCAGATGGAGAAGCTTGGGCTGAGGGTCGTGCTCAACGGGGTCAACGGCACCCAGCGCGATGCCACCCAATATTCCGGCCGCTTCGACTGGCTGATCCGCCGCAATGAGACCGAGCTGACCTCGGTGGTGCAGAACACCGAGCAACTCGCTCCCGTTGGTCCCAAGACCAGCTGGAACCATCGCGCGCCGGAAAGCGGCGAGGTAGACCTGATGCCGTTCGAGAAGGATCTCGTCGACATCGTCAACAAGTTCGTCTCGACGCAGGACAACGACCAACGCGCCGGCCTGATGCGGGATTTCCAGAAGATCTCGACCGAACATGTCTACAATGTCGGCCTGACGGAATATCCGGGCGCGCTGATCATCAACAAGCGCTTCTCCAACATCCCGCAGGGCACGCCGATCTACATGTTCAACTGGGCCGAGGATTCAATCATCCGCGAACGCGTCTTCGTCGCGGCCGGCAAGCAGGCGAAGTACGAATTGTATCCGGAGGAGCTTCCCGGCAAACCGGGTGACAAAGGTCCGATGTAAGGTTTACCTCCCTGACGAAGAGACGTCCGGCCGCGCTGCGGCGCGGCCGGACAAACAGTCACTCCGAACGCACCTCAGGGAGCGACCGGCCCAGAAAGGAAGCTGACCGTCCATGCTGCGATTCCTGCTTATGCGCATAGCGTCGGCGCTTCCCGTCCTCGCCATTTTGAGCCTCGTCACCTTCGCCATCATCCAGGCGCCGCCCGGCGACTATGCCGACTATATCCGCTCGCAGTTGATCAACCAGGGCGGCGCTTCCTACGCCGAGGCCGAAGCGCAGGCCCAGGCCTACCGTGTCGAACATGGCCTCGATAAGCCGCTGCCCGTCCAATATCTCAATTGGATCGGCGGCATCGTCACCCGCGGCGACTTCGGCTACAGCCTCTATTACAACAAGCCGGTGGCCGACGTCGTCGGCGAGCGGCTGCCGCGCACGCTGCTTCTGGCGCTGGTCTGCCACCTGCTCGCCTCGGTGCTCGGCATCACGTTCGGCATATGGGCGGCGACCCGGCAATATTCCTGGATCGACTCAACGCTCTCGGCCATCTCCTTCCTGGGCATGACGGTGCCGCGCTTCCTGATGGCGCTTATCATCGTCTACCTGCTGGTCTTCCAGTTCAACGTGTCGGAGATCGGCTCGTTCTTCTCGCCGCAATATGGCGGCGCGCCATGGTCGTGGGCGAAGTTCGTCGACCTCATCAAGCACGTCTGGCCGGTGGTGGCGATCGCGACCTTCGGCGGGCTCGCCTACAACATGCGCGTCATGCGCGGCAATCTGCTCGATACGCTCAACGCTCAATATGTCGAGACGGCCAAGGCCAAGGGGCTGACCGGCGGCGCCGTCGTGATGCGCCATGCCGTGCCCAACGCGCTGCACCCGTTGGTCATGTATCAGGGCGTGGTGCTGCCCTACATGCTGACCGGCGAGATCGAGACGGCGATCATTTTCGCGCTGCCCACCGTCGGCCCGGCGATCGTCGGCTCGATGGCGGTCGGCGACGTCTATGTGACGGCAACCTTCATGATGGTGCTGTCGGCGACGCTGATCGTCGGCAACATCATCGCCGACATGCTGCTCGCCCTGCTCGATCCGCGCGTGCGCCAGTTCGGGGAGCACTAAGATGCTGGCGCGCGATCCCTCCCCGACGCCCCCATCCCTTACGCCCTTGCCGGCAGAAGGCGTGACCATAGCCGAGCCGGCGCACGGCAATGAGAGCTATATCGCGCTCGTCTGGCGCCGGCTGAAGCGTTCCTGGACCGGCATGGCCGGGCTTTGCCTGGTCGTGCTTTTGCTTCTCATGGCGGTGTTCGCCGAATTCCTGGCACCCTTGGACCCGAAGGCCACCGACATCGCCTTCGCGCCGCCGCAGGTGCCTGTCTTCCACGACAGGGACGGCAATTTCGTCGCGCGACCACGGGTCTATGCGCTGGCCGATTCCGCCGATCTCGATCCGGTCACCTTCCAGCCCATCGTCGGTCCCGACTACGACCATCCGAGGCTGCTCGGCTTTTTCGTCGAGGGTGCGCCTTACAAACTCCTCGGCCTCATCCCGGCGAACCGGCATTTCTTCGGCTCGATGGACGGCCAGCCGGTGCATTTCCTCGGCACCGACAAGTTCGGCCGGGATGTGCTGTCGCGCGCCATCCACGGCTCGCGTGTCTCCCTGATGATCGCATTGACGGTGGTCTTCATCATCACCGTCGTCGGCACCACCGTCGGCATGGTCTCCGGCTATTTCGGCGGCAGGTTCGATGTCTGGATGCAGCGCTTCGTCGAGCTCGTGCTCGCCTTCCCGCAACTGCCGCTTTATCTGGCACTGACGACGCTGATCCCGGTCACGGCGCCGACCAACGTCTTCCTCGCCTTCGTCATCATCGTCATGTCGGCGCTGGGCTGGGCGCAGATGTCGCGCGAGGTGCGCGGCAAGACGCTGGCGCTGGCACGCATCGACTATGTGCGCGCCGCCATGGCGGTGGGCGCCACCGACCGGCGCATCATCATGCAGCACATCTTCCCCAATGTGATGAGCCACGTGATCGTCGCCGTGACGCTGGCGATCCCGACGGTGGTGCTGCTCGAATCGTTCCTCGGCTTCCTTGGCTTCGCGGTGAAACCGCCGCTGATCTCGTGGGGCCTGATGCTGCAGGACACGGCGACCTATTCGGTCATAGGCACCTATCCGTGGATCCTGTCGCCGGTCGGCTTCGTGCTGATCACCGTCTTTGCCTTCAACGCGCTGGGCGATGGCCTGCGCGATGCCGTCGATCCCTATTGAGGTGGCAGAGATGACGACGATCGCGCTTGCAGAATCCTTCGCACCAGCCGTCCGGCTTGACCATGACGGCCGCCACGACCAGCCGGTCATCGACGCCCGCAACATCGAGGTCGCCTTCAAGGTCGAGCACGGCACCGTCGAGGCGGTCAAGGATGTCTCCTTCCAGCTCTATCGCGGCGAGACGATCGCGATCGTCGGCGAATCCGGCTCCGGCAAGTCGGTGACGGCGCGCACCGTGATGGGTCTTTTATCGCGGCGGGCGACGGTTTCGCCGCGGTCGAGCGTGGACTATTGCGGGCAGAACATCCTGAAATTCGCCGAGCGCGCCCGGCGCAAGCTGCGCGGCAACCGCATCTCGATGATCTTCCAGGAGCCGATGAGCTCGCTCAACCCGATCTACACGGTCGGCAGCCAGATCGTGGAAGCGATCCGGGTTCATCGCAAGGTGAGCCGCAGGCAAGCCTGGGCACGGGCGCTCGAGCTTCTCAAGCATGTCCAAATCCCTGAACCTGAGGCGCGGCTCAAGCAATATCCGCATCAGCTCTCCGGCGGCCAGCGCCAGCGAGTGATGATCGCCATGGCGTTGGCCAACGAGCCCGACGTGCTGATCGCCGACGAGCCGACCACCGCGCTCGACGTCACCGTCCAGGCGCAGATCCTCAATCTGATCCGCAATCTGCAGAAGGAATTGCGGATGTCGGTGATCCTGATAACCCATGATCTCACCGTCGTGCGCAAGTTCTCCGACTACGTCTATGTCATGCAGCATGGCGAGATGCGCGAGCACAACGTCACCGAGCGGCTGTTCGCCGATCCGCAGCATCCCTACACGCGGCGGCTGCTCGCCTCGGAGCCGCGCGGACGGCCGAGACCGCTGCCCGATAAGTCCGGCACCATCCTCGAGGCGGACGGCGTGCGCGTCTGCTTCACGCTGCGCCACGGCACGTTCCTGAAACCCGACTGGCGCGAACTGGTCGCCGTCGACGATCTCGACCTCAAACTTTGCCGGCATGAAACGCTCGGACTGGTGGGCGAGTCCGGTTCCGGCAAGACCACTTTCGGCCAGGCGCTGGTCAGGCTGCTGGACGCCAAGCGCGGCGAGATTCGTTTCGACGGCCAGCCGATCCAGGGTCTGTCGCGCAACGAGATGCGGCCGTTGCGCTCGCGCATGCAGGTCGTCTTCCAGGACCCGTTCTCCTCGCTCAATCCGCGCATGACGATCGGCCAGATCATCGAGGAAGGACTGGTCGTCAACCGGCTGGGCGCGACGCGGCGCGAGCGGAACGAGCGGGTGCGCGAGGCGCTGGTCAGCGCCGGCATGCCCGGCAACATCCTGTCGCGCTTCCCGCATGAATTTTCCGGCGGCCAGCGGCAGCGCATAGCGATCGCACGCGCCATCGCGCTGGAGCCGGAATTCATCCTGCTCGACGAACCGACATCGGCGCTGGACCTCTCGGTGCAAGCGCAGATCATCGACCTTCTGCGCAAGCTTCAGGACGAGCGGGGCTTGAGCTACCTCTTCATCTCGCACGACCTCAAGGTGGTGCGGGCGCTGTGCCACCGCGTCATCGTCATGCAGAATGGCAAGATCGTCGAGCAGGGACCCGTCGACGAGGTCCTTTCCAATCCCAAGACCGCCTACACCGAACGGCTCGTCAGGGCCGCTTTCGACGTGGCGTAGAAAAAGTGCCGGAGGCTTACAGTGGCAAGAAATCCCAGGATCACGTTCATCGGTGCCGGCTCGACGGTGTTCATGAAAAACATCGTCGGCGACGTGCTGCAGCGGCCGGCGCTGTCTGGCGCGACGATCGCGCTGATGGACATCAATCCGCAGCGGCTGGAAGAAAGCGCCGTCGTCGTCAACAAGCTGATCGCGACGCTCGGCGTCAAGGCGAAGGCCGAAACCTATTCCGACCAGCGCAAGGCGCTTGCCGGCGCCGATTTCGTCGTCGTCGCCTTCCAGATCGGCGGCTACGAGCCCTGCACCGTCACCGATTTCGAGGTGCCGAAGAAATACGGCCTGCGCCAGACGATCGCCGACACGCTCGGCGTCGGCGGCATCATGCGCGGCTTACGGACCGTGCCGCATCTGTGGAAGATCTGCGAGGACATGCTCGCCGTCTGCCCCGAGGCGATCATGCTGCAATATGTCAACCCGATGGCGATCAACACCTGGGCGATCGCCGAGAAATACCCTCAAATCAAGCAGGTCGGGCTCTGTCATTCGGTGCAGGGCACGGCGATGGAATTGGCGCACGATCTCGACCTTCCCTATGACGAGATCCGCTACCGCTCGGCCGGCATCAACCACATGGCGTTCTACCTGAAATTCGAGCATCGCCAGCCGGACGGCTCCTACCGCGACCTCTATCCCGACCTCGTGCGCGCCTATCGCGAAGGCCGCGCGCCGAAGCCCGGCTGGAACCCGCGCTGCCCGAACAAGGTGCGCTACGAGATGCTGACCCGGCTCGGCTATTTCGTCACCGAAAGCTCCGAGCATTTCGCCGAATACACGCCCTATTTCATCAAGGACGGCCGCCCCGACCTGATCGAGAAATACGGCATCCCGCTCGATGAATATCCGAAGCGCTGCATCGAGCAGATCGAACGCTGGAAAGGCCAGGCGGAGGCCTATCGCTCGGCCGACCGGATCGATGTCGAGCAATCCAAGGAATATGCCTCCTCGATCATGAACTCGGTCTGGACCGGCGAGCCGTCGGTGATCTACGGCAACGTCCGCAACAATGGCTGCATCACCTCACTACCCTTCGACTGCGCGGCGGAAGTGCCATGCCTGGTCGATGCCTCTGGCATCCAGCCGACCTATATCGGCGAGTTGCCGCCGCAGCTCACGGCGCTGATCCGCACCAACATCAACGTGCAGGAGCTGACGGTGCGGGCGCTGACGACGGAAAACCGCGAGCACATCTATCACGCGGCGATGATGGACCCGCACACCGCGGCCGAGCTCGATCTCGACCAGATCTGGTCGCTGGTCGACGATCTTCTCGCCGCTCACGGCGACTGGCTGCCGGCATGGGCGCGGACAGGCCGAAGCAAGGCTGCCTGATCAGTTTTCGGCCTGCTCGCGCGCCACGGCCTGCCAGCCGATGTCGCGTCGGCAGAAGCCCTGCGGCCAGTCGATACGGTCGACCGCCGCATAGGCCTTTGCCTGCGCCTCGCCGACAGTGGCGCCGAGCGCGGTGACGTTGAGCACGCGCCCGCCATTGGCGACCAGCGCGCCGCCATTGACGGCGGTGCCGGCATGGAAGACCTGGACGCCCTCGCCTTCCGCCTTGTCGAGGCCGCGGATGACCGAGCCCTTTTCGGGAGTGCCGGGATAGCCGCGCGCCGCCATCACCACGGTCAATGCCGCCTCGTCGCTCCAGCGGACCGACATATGCGCGAGCTGGCCGTCGACGGCGGCGTTGAGCAGGACGAGCAGGTCGTCCTTCAGCCGCATCATCAGCACCTGGCATTCGGGATCGCCGAAGCGGGTGTTGTATTCGATGAGCTTGGGCCCTTGCTCGGTGATCATCAGGCCGGCGAACAGGATGCCGGCGAAGGGCGCGCCGAGCTCGGCCATGCCGCGCATGGTCGGCTCGATGATCTCGCGCATGGTGCGTTCGGTCATTTCAGCCGTCATCACCGGCGCCGGCGAATAGGCGCCCATGCCGCCGGTGTTCGGCCCGGTATCGCCGTCGCCGACGCGCTTGTGGTCCTGCGCGGTGCCGAAGGGCAGCGCCGTGGCGCCATCGCATAGGCAGAAGAAGCTCGCTTCCTCGCCGGTCAGATATTCCTCGACCACGACCTCGGCGCCGGCCGCGCCGAAGGAACCGTCGAAACAGGCTTCGAGCGCGGCGACCGCCTCGTCGTGCGTCATGGCGACGGTGACGCCCTTGCCGGCGGCAAGCCCGTCGGCCTTGATGACGATCGGCGCGCCCGTCTTCTCGACATAGGCTTTGGCCGAGGCCAGATCGCTGAAACGGCCATAGGCGGCGGTCGGGATGTCAAACTTGGCGCACAGGTCCTTGGTGAAGCCCTTCGAGCCCTCGAGCCGGGCCGCCGCCTTGGAGGGGCCGAAGACGCGGACGCCCCAGGCGCGCAGATCGTCGGCGATACCGGCCACCAGCGGACCTTCCGGGCCGACCACGACAAGGTCGATCTTCTTCTCCTGGCAGAAGGCGGCGACCGCGGAATGGTCGGCGACGTCGAGCTTGATCAGTTCGGCGACGCGGCCAATGCCCGGATTGCCCGGCGAGGCATAGAGCCTGGTCAGCAGTGGCGAGGCGGACATCTTCCAGGCGAGCGCATGTTCGCGGCCACCCGAGCCGAGAAGAAGAACATTCATGGCCACCTCTTGTTGCCGATCGTCCCCGTCGAGAGAACCCGCTATTGGTCCGCGGGCGACGGGTCAAGGCGTCTTGGCATTTTGGCGGCAATTGCGCACGGGAACATGGGCTTCATCGAGAGGGATCAGGATAAGTCCTACGTTCGGCTAGTTCCCCGGCACAGGGATTTTGGAAGGTTGCCGTCTATCGGCGGGCAAGATGTTGGCCGTTCGTTTCCAAGAAATCGGCGCAAACGCTGGGAATTGGCTAAAGCCTCCCAACGTCGTCATTCTATGGCGGAGCAAGGAGCGAAGCGACGCGGCGCAGACCATAGAATCCATGCCGTGACTTCGAAGCGTCGCCACGGTGCAGAATTTTGCTCCGTTGCACTCCTTGGCGAAGGTAACGGCATGGATTCTAGGGTCTTCGCGACGGAGCTTCGCTCCTGCTCCGCCCTAGAATGACGATCGCGATGGACGTTTCGGCCAATCTCCAACGCACGCCACCTGCCAACGCAAACAGAGCCAACCGGTCAAAATCTCTGTGCAGAGTAACCAATTCCCCGGCACAGCTACGGAGCCGAATTCTGCACCCTTGCAACGCTTCGAGGTCACGGAATGGATCCTCGGGTCTGCACTGCGTCGCTACGCTCCTTGCTTCGCCCGTGGATGACGAGGCCGGCCGTTCAGCTTTGGAAAACGACGGGGAACCAGTCCTCGCGCAGTTTCTGGCCGGGCTTCATGTCGTGGCCCGGATAGGGCGGCGAGGTGCGGCCGGGCCGCTCGACATAATGCGCGTCGTCGCCGACCCAGCGCAGCGACAGCGCCCGGCGGCGTGCTGAGGTGAGATTGCCGCGCGCGCCATGGGCGGTGCGGAAGTCGAACAGGATGGCGTCGCCCGGCTCCATCTCCCATTCCAGCACCTTCATCGACGGGTCGTTGTCGGGATCGGGCACCGGCCGGTAGTCGCCCTCGCCGGCATAGAACTTGTCGTCGTTCAACCAGCGCACCGGCAGCACCATCTTTTCCCATTTGTGCGAGCCGGCGATCAGCCTGAGCGTGGCCTCCTTCACCGGATCGATCGGGATCCAGAAGCTCACCGTCTGGCTGCCGTCGACGAAATAATAGGGAATGTCCTGATGCCAGGGCGTAGGCTTCTGCGTGCCGGGTTCCTTGACCAGCACGTGATCATGGAAGAACTGCGCGCTGCGCGACTGCATGACGGCGGCGGCAAGCTCGGCGGCCGGCGATTCCCTAACGATCCTGACGAATTCCGGGATGCGCTCCCAGTTGCAGTAATCGTCGAAGAAGCTGCCCTTGCCGCCGGCGATGTCGGAAGCCGTGGCGCTGCGGTTCTGTATGTTGCGCTCGATGCCGTCGGCGATGACGTCGACCCAGTCCTTGAAGACGCCGCGGACGCAGACAGCGCCATCGCGCTGATAATCGGCAATCGTCGAAGCATCGATCTTTGGGCTGGCCATGGCGGTCTGTCTCTTTTCCTGGAATTGCTCGTGGGTCGGTGGCCCGACTATCGCAAGCGCCGGACATCGCGTAAAATAATAACTTGTCATCTAATTTATAGTTTTTGCCTATGAGACTGACCCTCACGCAATTGCGCTATGTCGTTGCCGTCGCCCGCTATGGCAGCGTGACCGCGGCGGCGGCGGTGCTCAACGTGTCGCAGCCGTCGATCTCGGTGGCGATCGACAATGTCGAGGACGCGCTTGGCCAAAAACTGTTCGTGCGCCAGCGCGGAAGCGGCGTCGCGCTGACATCCTTCGGCCGCAGGGCCGTCGCCAAGGCAAGGCAAGTGCTGGGCGAGGCGGATGAACTGGCGGCGCTCGGATCGCGCGACGCAGATGTCGGCGGCGAATTGGTGCTCGGCTGCTTCGAGGATCTGGCGCCCTATTTCGCGCCGGCGCTGATGCGCGCCTTCGCCGAGCGCTGCCCGGCCGTCACCGTCGTCATCGGCGACGAGACCTTCGACACGCTGGGTCGGCGCCTGGCCGACAGCGCCGTCGATCTCGGCCTCACCTACGATCTCGGCCTGCCCGGACATTTCAAGCGCATTCTTCTGCATGAACTGCGGCCGCACGCGCTTTTGCCCGCCGGCCATTTGCTGGCGGACAAGCATGCCGTCAGCCTGGCCGAACTCGCCCAGCATCCGCTGATCACCACCGACCAGCCGCATAGCTGGCAGCATATGCTGGACCTCTTCCTCAGCCGCGGCCTGTCGCCGATCGCCCGGGCAACGACAAGCTCGTTCGAGCTGCAGCGCTCGATGGTGGCCAACGGCTTCGGCGTCGCCGTCAGCTACACCCGACCGCGTGGCGATATGAGCTATGACGGGCTACCGCTGGTCTGCAAGCCGCTCTCCGATCCGCTGCCCATGCAGCGCATCATCCTGACCCATGACACGCGCCAGCGCCTGTCGAAAGCGGCTATGGCCTTCATCGACGTCGCCAAGGCATGGTTTGCCGGTCACGATGTTTTCACCGCCTGAGTTTTCACCGCTTGAGCGACAACGCGGCAGCTTGACGGCGCCGCTAGCTGCTGCCACTCCATCGTGATGGAAACCGTCCAGTCGAAAGCGATCCAGGGCCGTGTCGCCGATGCGCCGAGCGGCCATTGGGTCTACCGGGCGCTGCCGCGCTGGCTCTGGCCTTATGCGCAGCTTGCGCGCTGGGACCGACCGATCGGCTGGCAGCTGCTGCTGTGGCCCTGCTGGTGGTCGGCAGCCCTTGCCGCGGGCGCCTATCCGCGCGCGACCGATCCACTGCTGACGCTTTTGCCGGCGCCCTGGTACCTGTTGCTGTTCTTTATCGGCGCCGTCGCCATGCGCGGCGCCGGCTGCGCCTATAACGACCTTGCCGACGAGGACATCGACAACCAGGTCGAGCGCACCCGCTCGCGGCCACTGCCGGCGGGCAAGGTGACACGCCGCCAGGCCTGGATATTCGTCATCATCCAGGCGCTCGTCGGACTTGCGGTGCTGCTGCAGTTCAACAGCTTCGCCATCGCGCTCGGCGTCGCCTCGCTGGCGATCGTCGCCGTCTACCCCTTCATGAAGCGCATCACCAACTGGCCGCAATTCGTGCTTGGGCTGGCCTTCTCCTGGGGCGCGCTGATGGGCTGGGCGGTCGAGTTCGGCGACCTCGATGACCCAGCCATCATGCTCTATATCGGCTCGATCCTGTGGGTGATCGGCTACGACACGATCTATGCGCATCAGGACAAGGAAGACGACGCCATCGTCGGCGTGCGCTCGACGGCGCGGCTGTTCGGCGACAACACCAAAACCTGGCTGGTCGGGCTCTATGGCGGCGCGCTGGTCTGCTTCGCCATCGCCTTTGCCTCGGCGCATGTGCCCGTAGTGGCGCTGGCCGGGCTGATCGCCGCCGGCGCGCATATGGCGCGCCAGATCATCCGGCTCGACATCAACAATCCGGATCAGTGCCTGAAACTGTTCAAGTCGAACAACCAGGTCGGCTGGCTGATCTTCCTCGGCCTGATCGGCGGCTCGGTCTGGATATGGCTGAAGCCGCTGGTGTAGTTCTCCCTTCTCCCCGTTCTACGGGGAGAAGGTGGCGGCAGCCGGATGAGGGGCAGCGCCAACCTTGAAAACAAAGTGAACCGCACGGCGGCGATCGAGCGCGTGTATCCTATCAAAGTTTGAGATGGCCAATTTGAGGGGCTGGCGCTGCCCCTCATCGCCCTGCCGGGCACTTCTCCCCGTATAGTGACGGGGAGAAGGGGGCTGTCATCGACGGCTACTCCCTTGCAATAATCTCCTGGCCGTCGATGACGAGCCGCAGCCCAAGGTTGCCGGCCTTGCGGCGGGCGAGGAAGCGCGGCCGGCGCATGTTGGAGACACGGCCCTTGCGACGCTCCTGCGGCGGCAGCGCCTTGATGGCGGCGCCAAGGGATTCCTCCAGCGTGCGGGCAATGCCGTCGGCTTCGATCAGGAGCATCGGCAGGCGGTAGGCATCGGCCCAGGCGCGCCAGTCGGCGGCGACGTCGTCAAGGTCGTCGGCGACCAAAAGCGGCACCGACAGCATCGGGTCGTTGTGCAGCAACTCCAACGTCACCGTCACGTTGCCGTCCGGATCCTCCATGGCGCGCGCGGCGACGCCGCGGAACGCATTGGGGGGCAGCGCGATGATCGCCGGCACGCCGCTCATCTCCAGCATGCGGCGGATAACGGCGCCACGCTGGTCGATGGTGAAGGTGACATCGCCATAATCGTCGCGGGTGGCATAGCTCACCATCTGCGGCAGGCGAAACGGATCGAGGCGCATGTTGCGCCCGGCCCAGACTGGCTTCAATCCAGTGTTCATCGAATGTCTTCCCTGTTACTCCTGAGGGCCGTTTTCCGGTTCTCTCAGGGCCGGTTTTTCCGGCCTCGTTATGGGAAGAAACATTAGCGCTCGCTTCTTACCGGCGCGCTTAAGAAAGTCGGTTAAATTTTGCTGATCGGAGCCGATGGTTATCGGAATGCGACCGGCCGCTGGATCCAGGAAGGATCAGATAACCTTACCGGGATTCAAGATGCCGGCGGGATCGAAGGCCGCCTTCACGCGACGCATCAGGTCGATCGCCATCGGCGGTGCCGTGGCGATCAGTTCGTCGCGCTTCAACTGGCCGATGCCATGCTCGGCCGAGATCGAGCCGTGGAAGGAGCGCACGACATCGTGCACCGCCTTGTTCATGGGATGGTAGAGATCGAGGAACGCCTCGTCCTGCCAATCGACGGGGCGTGAGATGTTATAGTGGAGATTGCCGTCGCCCATATGGCCGAAGCAGACGACGCGCGCGCCGGGGCAGACGGTCTCGACGACGCCGGCCGCCTTTTCGATGAACTGCGGGATCGAGGCGATCGGCACCGAGATGTCGTGCTTGATCGAAGCGCCCTCCGGTTTCTGGCATTCGGGCAGCGTCTCGCGGAAGTTCCAGAAAGCGTCGCCCTGGGCAAGGCTTGCCGAGACCACCGCGTCGCCGACGACCCCCTGCTCGAGGCCGGCCGAAAGAATCTCTTCGATCAGCGCCTTGCCGTCCTCTTCGGAACGGCCAGAAGAAATCTGCATCAGCACATACCAGGGCCAGTCGTCGGCCAGCGGCCGGGTGATGCCTTGACCATGCTTCAGCGTGAAATCGTAAGGCCTTTTCGCGATCAGCTCGAAGGCGGTGAGCGAGGCGCCGGCGCGGTCCATCGCCAGGGTGAACAGGGAAAGCGCGTCTTTCGGGGACGACGGCAGGCCCGCAAAGGCGACCTCCCTGCCCTTCGGCTTGGGGAACAGTTTCAGCACCGCGGCGGTGATGATGCCGAGCGTGCCTTCGGCGCCGACGAAGAGGTTCTTCAGATCGTAGCCGGTGTTGTCCTTCTTCAGCTTGCGCAGATCGTCGAATACCTCGCCGGTCGGCAGCACGACCTCGACGCCAAGACAGAGCTCGCGCGCATTGCCATAGGCGAGCACGCCGGTGCCGCCGGCATTGGAGGAGAGGTTGCCGCCGATCTGGCAGGACCCTTGCGCGGCGAGCGACAGCGGAAACAGCCGGTCGGCGGCGTCAGCCGCTTCCTGCAGCGTCTGTAGGATGACGCCGGCCTCGACCGTCACCGTATTCGACAAGACGTCGATCTCGCGGATGCGGTTCAGCCGCGACAGCGAAAGCACGATGTCGTGACCGGATTTGTCCGGCACCTGGGCGCCGACCAACCCGGTGTTGCCGCTTTGCGGCACGATCGGCGTGCCGGTCTCGGTCGCCAGCCGCATGATGCGGCTCACCTCCTCGACGCTGCCGGGCCTGAGCACCAACGATGTCCGGCCATGCCAAAGCCCGCGCCGCTCGGTGATGTAAGGTGTAATATCGGCCTGATCGCGCAGCGCGTATTTGTCGCCGACGATTGCCGCGAAACGGTCGATGACGGCGGGATCGAGATCGAAGGGCTGGTCGTTCATGAGGCCAAACTAGAGCATGATGCCGAAAAGTGTGAAGCGGTTTTCGGACGACATCATGCTCCACTTCTTTGACTTGGGGGGCGCTCAGGCGATCTTGTCACGCGGCGCGGCAGCGCGGGCGAGCCGATCGTTGATCGCCTCGCCCAGTCCTGCGAACGGGATCGGCTCGACGGCGATGGTCGAGGCGCCGACACGGTCGAGCGCCTGCATGAAGGCGAACAGGTTGCTGGCCGCTTCGCGCAGGTCGCCGGCTTCGGAGAGATTGCGCAGCGCAACGGCATGTTCCCAGCCCTCGGCGCGGTTGCCACCGAAGGCAAGCAACGCCTCGCCCTTGGCGACGTTCTCGACGTTCAGCCGCATCGCGGCGCCCGGCGCGTAATGCGAGGCAAGCATGCCCGGCGCCTCGATGCCGCTGGCGCCGCGCGACAGTTTGGCACCGGCCACCGCCTCGATCTCCTCGGCGCCGATGCCGCCGGGCCGCAGCAGCCGCAACTTGCCATGCTCGACCTTGAGAATAGTCGATTCCAGCCCGACGGGTGTCGCGCCGCCATCGACGACCAGCCTGATCCTGGCGCCGAGATCGGCGGCGACCGCGCCTGCCGTCGTGCCGCTGATCCTGCCTGAAGAATTGGCACTGGGGGCGGCAAGCGGACGACCGAGCCGCGCGATCAATTGACCGCCGAACCCGCGCGGCATGCGCAGCGCGATGGTGTCCAGCCCCGCGGTGACCAGCGGATGAATGCCGTTGTCGGCACGTTGCGGCAGCACCAGCGTCAGCGGGCCGGGCCAGAAGGCTTCGGCGAGCTTTGCCGACAGGGGATCGAAGCTGGCGATGCGGTCCGCCATCGCGCGATCGGCGACATGGGCGATCAGCGGGTTGAAGCGCGGCCGGCCCTTGGCCTCGAAAATGCGCGCCACGGCAACGCCGTTGGTGGCATCGCCAGCCAGGCCGTAAACCGTCTCGGTCGGGATGGCGACGACGTCGCCGCCTTCGAGCAACGCCAACGCCTGCTCCATAGCCTCGCCGACCGCCAGTATCTCAGCCAAATCCGCCACCAGTCTTGAACATGCCGGTCCCGTAATACGGCCGCTTCCATCGGGCAAGTGCGGGCATTGGCGATTTATCAATCCTTAAAATGTTAAGTTTCCGCGCAAGCCGGCCTCAATTCGCCGGCCTTAAGGTGCGGGTTGGTGTCATTGCGGGCTGGGGAGTTCTTGTGATGCGTTTGCTTGGAGCGTTCGGTATCAGCCTTTTGGCGATGAACGGCGCGGCATATGCTTCGTCGATCGTGGTGCTTGGCGTCTCGACCTCGACGCCTTCGGTCATCAGGCTGAACGCGATCGAACCGCCATGGCTTTCCGCTGTCTCGACGCCATCGATGATAGCGCTGGGCGATCCAATGCCCGCCGTCACTGACGAAAAGGTCGCGGCAATTCCCGAAAAGTCCCGGCACCAGCAGGCCCCGATGATCATTCGCGGCGGTATTGTCGGCGGCGCTTTCGTAACGCCAGCGGCGACCGCGTCGGCCAAGCCCCAGACCCCCGCAGCCACCGCGCCGGCAAACGGCACTTCGCCGGCATCGCCCGCCAATGGCACCGCCTCCGCCTCCGCCTCGAACGGCAACAACAAAACCGGCGGCCAACCGGCCGCGACAGCCAATGCGTCGGGCGACGGACAGCCACAGGCGAAGCCGCAAAATGCCACGCCGCTGCCGCGCGTCGGCAAGGCGATGTAGATCACACGGGGTCCCGCTTCGATGTGCTAGGGGCTTGGCTGTTTGTTTGGACGCAATTCCGGACGGAAGGCTACGGCGAAGTCGCCGAGCGTGACCGTTTCACACTTTTCCTGGAATTGCTTGGCTGTTTGTTTGGACGCAATTCCGGACGGAAGGCTACGGCGAAGTCGCCGAGCCTGACCGTTTCACACTTTTCCTGGAATTGCTCCAGCAGCCCTGTCCGATTTCCGTCATCCGGATCGGGCACGATGGTGCTGGTGTTTCAAAAGGGGGTTTCATGACAGTTTCGAAAGCAATGGCCGTTGCCGGACTAATGGCGGCAACAGCCCTGGGTGCGGGTACGGCGCAGGCCGACGATATGCTTGGTTCTTACACGGCGCGAATTTCGGATCGTGATCATCGCGCCAGCGACGGCTACCCGCTGAGCAGCGCGGCGCAGATGGTGCGGCAGGACCGCGCCAACTGGCACAAGTTCCACCGGCGCGACAGCGATGACCAGGGCGACGAATGGTTCCGCAGCGACGGTTCGCGCGCCGACCTGCAGCGCATGCTGGAGCGCGGCGGCGCCATGAGCAGCGCGACCCGGCGCGCCATCGTCAATGGCGAACCGCTGGTCGAGGTCGATGTCTATCCCGACAGCGTGCGGGTCAGCATAGTGGAAGACTGACAAAGTCAGCTTCTGGAAGACTGACGAAAAAGGGCGACGCATATCGCGCCGCCCTTCGTTTTTCAGACGATAAGAAACGGCTCAGGCCGCTTCTTCCTTGTCGTCATCGTCCTTGTCGTCATCGTCTTCGTCGTCGCCATCTTCATCTTCGTCGTCGGACTCATCGTCGCCCGAGGCCTTGGCTTCTTCGTCGGATTCATCTTCGTCGTCGCCGTCTTCGTCATCACCATCCTCGTCTTCCGACTCGGCCGAGGCAGAGGCTTCCTTGTCGGCGCCTTCGTCATCCTCGTCGTCGCTGTCTTCGTCTTCGTCTTCGTCGTCCTCGCTGTGTTCCTCGTCGTCTTCGGAGGGATCGGCGGCTTCGACCGCCGCGGCGGCTGCGCGGTCAAGGACGTTTTCGGAAGCGGCTTCGGTGGCCTCGGCGGCGGCCGGGGTTTCTTCAATCAAGTCGAGATCGTCAACGGAATTCATGGCATGCCTCCGTGGTTTGGGGAACACGTTGTTGTCCCACGCGAAGGTCATCGTCATATGACTGTAAGCCGGCTCCGGCGCATTAAATTTCGGGCGCCAAATTGTCGAAGGCTGCCAGCATCCTAAAGCGCGTCGCGCTGAACCGGATTCAGGCGACGCGCTTTAGGTCTTGTTTTGATGCATGTCGTTGTCCCAGAACCGCTGCACACTTCTGGGCGACATGCATTAGGGGATACAGGCAGCTTCCAAGGCGCTATTTTTCGAGCCGTCAGCCGACGATTTTTGAAAAATCCGCAACCTGGTCGGTGGCGGCGCGGATGCGCGCAAGCAGCGCCAGACGGTTGGCGCGCACGGCCTGCTCCTCATCATTCACGAGAACACGCTCAAAGAATGAATCAACCGGTTCGCGCAACACGCTAAGCGTCAGCATGGCGGCGGAAAAATCTTCGTTTTGAATTGCTTGGCTGGCTTCCTTCTCGGCCTGATTCACCGCGGCAAACAGCTTCTTTTCCGCTTCCTCGCGGAACAATGCCGGCTCAACAGTCTCGGCGACGAGCGTTTTCTTCTTCTCTTCGGCGGCCAGGATGTTGGCGGCGCGCTTGGTGCCGGCGAGCAGGTTCTTGCCCCCGTCGGTGTCGAGCAACGAACCCAGCGCCTCGACGCGGCGGACGATCTGCAGGAGGTCGTCGGACTGCGGCGTAATGACGGCGTCGATCAGGTCGTACCGCGCGCCCTGGTCGCGGAGATAGACTTTCAGGCGGTCGTGGAAGAAGGCGAGGAGGTCGGGTGACTGATCCGCGCCGCCTTTGAAGCTTGCAAAGGCCTTGGCGAAAACGGACGTCAGCGCCAGACGAATACGGTTCTCAACGAGGATCCTGACGACGCCAAGCGCAGCCCGGCGGAGAGCGAACGGATCCTTGCTGCCAGTCGGCTTTTCGTCGATCGCCCAGAAGCCGGTGAGTGTGTCGAGCTTGTCGGCGAGCGCCACGGCAACCGAGACCGGATCGGTCGGCACGCGATCCGACGGGCCCTGCGGCTTGTAGTGCTCCTCGGCCGCCGCCGCGACCGATGGATGCTCGCCCTGCAACAGCGCGTATTTACGGCCCATGGCGCCCTGCAATTCGGGAAATTCGCCGACCACTTCGGTCTGCAGATCGGCCTTGGCGAGCACCGCGGCGCGGGCGACCAGCGCGGGATCGGCGCCGACAACCGGGGCCAGCTCCTTAGCCAGCCGCACGATACGCTCGACGCGCGCACCTTGCGTGCCGAGCTTGGCATGGAAGGTCACGCTGAGATGATCGAGGCGTGCCATACGCTGATCGAGCGGCTTCTTCAAATCCAGCTCGAACTTGACCGCCGATTCCGCGAGCTGATCGAGGTCCGGCAGGTCGCCCTGGTCAGTCCGCCAGAAATACAGCGCATCGGACAGGCGCGCGCGCACCACCTTGCCGTTGCCGTAGGCGATTTCCTTGCCGCCATCCTTCGCTTCGATGTTGGCGATCAGGATAAAGCGGTTCGAGAGCGGTGATTGGCCGATCTCCCCGTCCGAGGAGAAGGTCGGGCGCGACGTCACGAAGCATTTCTGGTTGGCGCGGATGGTGAGGCGGATCACCTCGCCCGGGATGGTGAGGAAATCCTGTTCGAACTCGCCCATCAGCACGACCGGCCATTCGACCAGGCCGGAGACTTCCTCCAGCAGCCCTTCGTCCTCGACCAGGTCGAGGCCGTTGGCGAAGGCGATGTTGCGGGCATCGGCCAGGATGATCTCCTTGCGCCGGTCGGCATCGAGCACGACCTTGGCCACGTCCAGCTTGCTTACATAATCGTCGAAGCGGCGCACGGTGATCGCGCCCGGCGCGTGGAAGCGATGGCCATAGGTGACGTTGCCGGAGCGAATGCCGTCGATTTCGAAATCGACCACCACCGGTTCCTCGGTCTCCGGGCCGAAGGTGCAGACGATCGACTGCAGCGGCCGCACCCAGCGCAGCGAGCCGGGCTTGGCCGAGGCCGGCCCCCAGCGCATCGACTTCGGCCAGGGGAAGGCGCGGATGATGCCCGGCACCAGCTCGGCGATGATCTCTTCGGCCGCCCTGCCCGGCTTCGAGATGTGGGCGACGTAGAAGTCGCCCTTCTTCGGGTCGGAATGGACATGCGCCTCGGCGATCGATGAAAGCCCGGCCTTGCGCAGGAAGCCCTGCACCGCCTGCTCGGGCGCCGTGGTCGAGGGACCCTTGATCTCTTCGCGGATGTCTTTCGAGCGCGCGGTCAAGCCCCTTAGGTCGAGCGCCAGGCGCCGCGGCGTCCAATATTCGCGCGCCGCCTCATAGGTCAGACCCGCCTCGACCAGACCGTCGGTCAGCATCTTCCTGAGGTCGCCGGCAGCCTTGCGCTGCATGCGGGCGGGAATCTCTTCCGAGCGAAGTTCAAGCAGTAGGTCAGGCATAGTTGAGCTCCCACCCTCCCCTTGATGGGGAGGGTCGGCGCGCAGCGCCGGGGTGGGGTGGCGCCCTCTCAGCCGCCAATTCCGTCGGCACCGTCGCGCAAACGCAGGTGTGATTTCCGTTCTTCCACCGCCGCATAAATTGTATCGAGGACGGAATCCAGTTCGTTTTTTATCTCATGGTTCCAGAAGCGGATAACGCGATAGCCCTGACTCTCAAACCACCGCGTTCGAACTTCATCATGGCGCAATTGATCGTCGGCGGCATGATGTGAGCCATCCACCTCAACAATCAGCTTCAGCCGATGGGACACGAAGTCGGGATAGTAGCTACCGACTGACGCCTGTCGGCGGAAGTGCGTCCCTTCGACCGGAATGCGCCAGAGGTGCCGCCATAGCAGCCGTTCTTCATCCGTCATCGCGGCGCGAAGCCTTCGTGCGGACTGCAGCCTGAAACGATCAAGTTTTGGCATAGGGAAGCGCCAGTCACCCCCACCCGCCGCTTCGCGGCGACCTCCCCCATCAAGGGGGAGGTAGGAGCGCTTAGCAACTCGGCTGGCCGCTGTCACCCCGCAAGCAGATCGCCTCTTCGATCGATTTCGCGGAATCTTTCGACCCGCTGTCGGGACGAAGCGAACCCGCCCGTCCTTGAAGCAGAACTTCCCATGAACCGAACGCTGCGCTGAAGCGACAAACGCTCAGGCAGAGACCTATTGGCTGAACGACGATGAAGACGGCATCGAGAACCCTGCAGATCCTGGCGCTCAGCGCCTGCTTCGCCGCCCAGGCGCATGGCACGATCACGATGCCGGGGGTCAGGCAGGCCATGCGCACGATCGACGGCGCAACAGCGCAGATCGTGTTGCCGGTCGGCGCCGTTGCCGAGACCGCCAAAACCGTATTGGCCTAAGCCGCCGCCAGCCCGCCCGCCCGCGTCTTCAGGAACGCCTCGCCGCATGCCTTGGCCAGATTGCGTACGCGCAGGATGTAGCTCTGGCGCTCGGTGACCGAGATAACGCCGCGCGCGTCGAGCAGGTTGAAGACATGGCTTGCCTTGATGCACTGGTCGTAGGCCGGAAAGACCATGCGGTGCATTGCCAGATTGTCGCTCGGCTTGGGCGTGCCGGCATCGAGCAGCGCCTTGCACTCGGCCTCCGCATCCTCGAAGTGTCTCAACAGCATCGAGGTGTTGGCGAATTCGAAATTATGGCGCGAATATTCCTGCTCGGCCTGCAGGAAGACGTCGCCATAGGTGACCTTTTCCGAACCCTCACGGCCGTTGAAGTTCAGGTCGTAGACATTGTCGACGCCCTGCACATACATGGCGAGCCGCTCCAGACCATAGGTCAGCTCGCCCGCCACCGGCGCGCATTCGATGCCGCAGACCTGCTGGAAATAGGTGAATTGCGAGACTTCCATGCCGTCGCACCAGCACTCCCAGCCGAGCCCCCAGGCGCCCAGCGTCGGGCTTTCCCAGTCGTCCTCGACGAAGCGGATGTCATGCAGCAACGGATCGACGCCGATCGCCTCGAGCGAGCCGAGATAGAGCTCCTGCAGGTTCGGCGGATTGGGCTTCAGGATCACCTGATACTGGTAATAGTGCTGCAGGCGGTTCGGGTTTTCGCCATAGCGGCCGTCTTTCGGGCGGCGCGAAGGCTGCACGTAAGCCGCGTTCCAGCGCAACGGACCGAGCGCCCGCAAGGTGGTCGCCGGATGGAAGGTGCCGGCGCCGACTTCCATGTCATAGGGCTGCAGGATGAGGCAACCATAGTCCGCCCAGTAATTGTGCAAGGTCAGGATCAGCCCCTGGAAGGAGCGGCTGGGATGCATATGGGCGGGAATCTCGATGGTCACGGCGGCCTCGGAAAGCGCAGGATGACGCTTCCCTAGTTGCCGGGCCGCCGAGCGTCAAGGCGGCGACCCGCATCCGACGAGGTTGAACGCTTTGCGGCCGGCTGGCCCATTGCCGGCGGGCGGCGGCGACCCCTTTGCTCCGCCGAGCTCTAACAACGAAGGTTCCGTCATGTCCGGTCAACTCACTGTCCGACCCGTCACAAGGCAGGATTACGAGCAATGGCTGCCGCTCTGGGACGGCTACAACGCGTTTTACGGACGCTCCGGCGCGACGGCGCTTGCCGGCGAGATCACGCAGATGACCTGGTCGCGCTTCTTCGATGCCTACGAGCCGATGCATGCGCTGGTGGCCGAGCGCGAGGGCAAGCTGCTCGGCCTCGTCCATTATCTCTACCATCGCTCGACGACGTCGATCGCGCCGAGCTGTTACCTGCAGGATCTCTTCACCACGCCGGCCGCGCGCGGCCAGGGCGTCGGCCGGGCGCTGATCGAAGGCGTCTATGACCGCGCCGGCGAAGCGGGCGCGAACCGCGTCTACTGGCTGACGCATGAGACGAACCACACCGCCATGCAGCTTTACGACCGCATCGGCGAGCGGTCGGGGTTCGTCGTCTATCGGAGGATGTTTTAGTTCCTCGACACAGGGGCCGCTGTTTGTCGACGGGCAAGATCTTTTCCGTGAAATCGGCACAAACACCGAGGATTGGCTGAAGCCGCCCGAACCTCGTCATTCCAGGGCGGAGCAGCCGCGAAGCGGCGTCGCGAAGACCCTGGAATCCATTCCGTGACCTTGATCGAACGGCGCCGCGGAGCAGAATTCTGCACCGTTGCGGCGCGTTACGGTCACGGCATGGATTCTATGGTCTGCGCCGCGTCGCTTCGCTCCTTGCTCCGCCCTAGAATGACGATCGCAACAGGCGTTTCGGCTAATTTAAGACGCCAGGCTGAACGAAAACGGGGCTCAAGGAGCCCCGTTTCCTCGAATGTTACCGCAGGACTCAGCCTTTCGGCGTGGGCGCCGGCTCCGGCTTCATCTTCGGGGTTTCCTGCGCGGTGTTGGATTCGATCGGCGGCAGGCCCTTGAGCAGCTTCTGCTGCAGGGTTGCAAGCACGTCCGGATCGGGCTTCAGGTCGCGCGCCTGGGTCCACTGATAGGTGGCTTCGAGCTTGCGGCCGACGCGCCAGTAGGCATCGCCGAGATGGTCGTTGAGGACCGGATCCTCCGGCTTCAGCGAGACGGCGCGCTCCATCTCGCGCACGGCGTCGTCGAAGCGGCCCATGCGGAAGTAAGCCCAGCCCAGCGAATCGACGATGTAACCGTCGTTCGGCCGCAGATCGACGGCCTTCTGGATCATCGCCAGGCCTTCCTTGAGGTTCATGTTCATGTCGACCCAGGAATAGCCGAGATAGTTCATGACCTGCGGCTGATCGGGCTGCAGCTCCAGCGCCTTGCGGAAATTGGGTTCTGCCTTTGGCCATTCCTTCAGCCGCTCATAGGCGATGCCGCGCTGGTAGAAGATGTTCCAGTTGGCGGCGGTCGGCGTCTTCAGCTGCTCCGCGGCCTTGTCATAGAGATTGGCGGCCGAGCGGAAATCTTCCTTCGAGCCATAGACGCCGCCAAGCGCCAGATAGGCGCGCATGTCGTCCGGATGCTTGTCGAGATAGGCGTTGAGGTGGGAAATCGCCTCGTCATGCTTGTCGAGATCGGCAAGGTTGAGGCCGATCTGCAGGTCGGAGAGCTCCTTCAGCGGCGAGGACGCCGGAATGCGGCGGTAGAGCGCGACGGCGCCTTCGCCATCCTTCAACTGCTCGGCAACGGCGGCAAGCTGCACAAGTGCGGCATCGCTGTCCGGCTTCAGCGCCAGCGCGTATTGCAGGTAAAGCCGCACGAAAGGCTCGCCGCCGCCACGGTTGAGCGCTGTGGCAAGGTCGAGCAGGATTTCGGACGCACCGTCGGCCGGGCCGGCGACGAGCGGCTCGATCTTGTCGCCCTTGCCGATGCGGTCACGCAGTGTGGTGATTTCGAGCTTGCCCGGCGCGAAAGCTTCGGCCTGGTTCAACACCGCCAGCGCCTTCGACCTGTCACCCTTGCGAGCCAGGAACGAGGCATAGGCCTGGGCATTGCGCATCCAGGTTTCGGGCGCGGAGCCGCCGGCAGCGGTGTCGGCCATGGTGGCGGCATAGATCTCATCGGCCTTGTCGTTCAGGCCGGCGGCGTCGGCGATCAGCGCGCGGTGGAAGGATTTGAACAGGCCGAACCAATCCGGGCCCTTGAGCTTGTCGATGGAATCCATCGCCTCGGACGCGTTGCCGGCGCCGTCCTTGGCCCAGCCGTCCATGACGCCGGAGAGCAGCCTGTCGAGGTCGGATTCGAGCGAGAACTTCAGCCAATACTGCGCCTTGGTGTAGTCCTTCTTGTGGAAGGAATCGACCGCTAGCGCCAGGCGCGAGAAGCGCTCGACATCGGGCACTTCCTTCAGCTTGTCGGCATAGACCAGCGATTCCTCGAAACGCCCTTGAGCGACCAGCGCCAGCATCAGGCTCTGCTGCATCTCCTTGTCGTCCGGCGCAAAGGCCAGTGCCTGCTTATAGTAGGCGATCGCGTCGCCAAGATCGTTGTCGCTTTCGGCGATATGGGCCGCGAGATAGGCGCCCGAGAAAGACGTGATCTGCAACGGTTTGGCGTCTTCCTTGGCCTGGACCGGCAGCACCCAAAGCGCCACACCGGTCAAAAATGCCAGCCTCGTCAGCCAGCGCGCACGTCCTTGCCGCATCGTATCCCTTTCAGCCAGACGCGATCCCGCCCTTGGCAGGCCGCCCTTAGACTCGAACTTTTCCCGACAAAGCATGGCCTTTTTGGGGTCAGGCTTCAATCGGCAAGCGAATCACAATCCAATCATCCCGCTTAACAAACGATGGCGAGCACAGAAAATATGCGGCTGGACGGCTGAATTTCGACAGATGCGGGGATGAGCGGGTTGTTTCGCACAATTCCAGACGGAAAATCGCTAGGCACTTTTCCTGGAATTGCTCCGAAGGCGCGTTCCGCGAAAGCCGCCCGCCGCGACTGAGCCGCACAGTTCAAACCACTCACAGCCTGGACAGGCTTTGCGCGTCAGGCCGGAAGAAAACGCCTCGCGCATCCGCGCCACGGTTGAGGCATCCAGTTCAAGCCGGGCACCGGCCAGGAGCGGCCGGCCCAGAAGATCGGCGACATCGCATGCCGCAACTTCGTCGCGCGCGGCAGCGCTCTCGCCCAGGCAGTGCGGGTCCGACTCATCCAGCAGCGGGGCGCAGATATCGTCCGGACCGCGAGCGATCAGGATATCCTCGCCCCCAGCCAGGCGCTCCACCACCTTGTCATAGTTGGCGGTGAAGGCCGGCGAGTAGCCCTTGCCGACATAGGTCAGCAGGCAAAGCAGATGATGGGCGCGCAGCCTGACGGTCATCTGTTATCGGGGATCGGTCGGCCGGTTGCCCGAAAACAGCTTCAGCGTCGCCGCGCCCAGCGCCGACTTGAGCAGGCCGCCGACGATGAAGGGCATGAAGCCGAAGGTGATGGCCTTCTCGGCGCCGATCATGACGGCAAGCCAGGCCGTGCCCAGAACTAGGCAGAGCAAGTTGCCGATGAGCATGGCGGCGAAGGCAAGCATGACGCGGTTGCCGTTCCAGCCGCGCTCGGCCAGCCAGCCGACGACGGCGCCGACGACCGGGAAGGCGAAGAGATAGCCGCCGGTCGGGCCGACGAAATGCTGCAGGCCGGCCGCCCCGCCCGCCAGCACCGGAAACCCTGCCGCGCCTTCAACCAGCCAGGCGGCAATGGTGAGCGCGCCGAAGCGCCAGCCGTAGAGAGCGCCGACCAGCGTGACGGCGAAAGTCTGCATGGTCACCGGAACCGGCACCATCGGCACCTCGATATAGGAGGACAGCGCCAGGAACAGCGAGCCGAGGATCACGGCGCCGATCCGCCAGGCGAGCGAACGGCTGTGCAGCCGAAGCGGGCTGAAGGAGGGCTTATAGGTCGAAACGGCTGCGTTGGTCACGGTGTCTTCCCCGGCTGAGTGAAAATTATAGATAATTTCTGCATTCGATCTATTATCGAATCCACATTTTCGCGAAGATGGCAAGCGCTGACCTGGAACAGGCACCGGATTTCGCGTGGAGGTCGAGCCAGCATCACCCGACGATGGCGAAGGCGTCGCGGGTCCTGCCGGAGGCGGTCTTGACCGGCTTCTGGCCGATCCATTGCACATGCCGCCCGAGCGTGGCGGCGGCCGATTCGGTGTTGCCTTGCCTGAGCGCGCTGAGGATCGCACGGTGATCCTGGTCGGTGCGGGTTTCCCACTCGGAGCGCCAGGCCGCGAACAGGAAGCGCGCGCTTGCCGCGTGCAGGTCGTCGATGGTCGAGAGCAGGCGCGGCATGTTGCAGGGCGTCAGGATCAGTCGATGGAAGGTGCGGTTGGCTTCTTCCCAGGAGCGCACGTCGCGGGATTTGTCGCCAGCCTTGGTCGCCTCCTCGGCCTGGTCGAGGATCGACGCCGTCAGATGCGGCGCGGCATGGCGCAGCGCCAGCACTTCGAGGGCGGCCCGCATTTCGGCAACCTCCCTGACCTCGCCGAGATCGAAGGAGGCGACGCGCACCCCGCGGCGCGGCTCGCTGATCGCCAACCCCTGAGCCTCCAGGCGGCGAAAGGCCTCGCGCACCGGCACGTGGCTGGTGTTGAATTCCTCGGCGACATGGTCCTGACGCAACCGCGAACCAGGCTCGATGGCGCCCGAAATGATGCGGTCCGCCAGCTCCTTGCTGATGCGGACGGCGATCGTGTCTTCGGTGCTGGCCATATTTTATAGATAATTTGCCGAGCCGCTGTTTGTCGAGACGGCCAAAGCGGGATTCACAGGCGCACTGCCCGGCGGATGCCAGACCCGCGCCGGGAAGGCCGGCAGGCTCAGTTGACGCGGCTGATACAGAAATCGATGACGTCGATCAGCGCCGACTTCTGCGGCGTCGCCTCCAGCGGCGCCAGCGCATCGCGGGCGATCTCGCCGAAATGGCGCGCGCGGCCGATCGTGTCGGCAATCGCGCCGTGGCGGGCCATCAGGCCGATCGCCTTTTCGAGCCCGGCATCGTCGGTGACGTTGTCCTCGATCGCGCGCTTCCAGAAGGTGCGCTCGGCCTTGGTGCCGCGCCGGTAGGCGAGGATCACCGGCAGCGTGACCTTGCCCTCGCGGAAATCGTCGCCGACATTCTTGCCGAGATCCTTGCTCGAGCCGCCATAATCCAGCGCGTCGTCGATGAGCTGGAAGGCAAGGCCGAGATTCATCCCGTAGGAGCGAAGCGCCGCGCGATCGGTGCGCGAGGCCTGGGCGATGACCGGCCCGACTTCGGCGGCGGCCGAGAACAGCGCCGCGGTCTTGGCCTTGATGACGGCGAAATGCTCGTCCTCGGTGGTTTCGAGGTTTTTCGCCGCGGCAAGCTGCATCACCTCGCCCTCGGCGATGATGGAGGCGGCGCTCGACAGGATGTCCAACGCTTCCAGCGAACCGACCTCGACCATCATGCGGAAAGCCTGGCCGAGCAGGAAATCGCCGACCAGCACGCTTGCCTGGTTGCCCCAGATAATGCGCGCCGTCTTCTTGCCGCGGCGCAACGCGCTCTCGTCGACCACGTCGTCGTGCAGCAGCGTCGCGGTGTGCATGAACTCGACCGCAGTGGCGAGCTTGACATGGCCTTCGCCGGCATAGCCGAACATCTGCGCGGCGGCGAGCGTGAGCATGGGCCTGAGCCGCTTGCCGCCCGAGGAGATCAGGTGATTGGCGATCTCCGGGATCATCTCGACGTCGGAGCCGGCCTTGGACAGGATCAGCTCGTTGACGCGCCCCATGTCGGCCGCCGTCAGATCGATGAGATCCTTGATGGAAGCGGGTTCCCGCTTGCCTTCGATGTTGAGAACGACACCCACCACGACAACTCCCGTCCCATTGACGCGCACGATGGCACCCTTGAAGCGCCTCGCGCTGAAACGAATTCAGGCGACGCGCTTCAAGTCTTTGTTTTGATGCATGTCGTTGTCCCGGAACCGCTGCGCACTTCCGGGCGACATGCACTAGTCCCGGGCCGACACTAGGGCGGTACAACCGGGCACGGCAAGAGGCGAATTGGCGCGGCTGTTCGCGCGCGGGTTCGCCCCGACGTTTACAGGAACGCCACAACCTGCGATTTTCGTTCCATGATCGAGCTTGTCCGCACCAACGACGCCGTCGTCATCTCCTTTGTCGAATCGCTGATGCGCGACGCCGGCATCGCCTGTTTCGTCGCCGACCAGAATATGAGCGTGCTCGACGGTTCGCTCGGCATCCTGCCCCGGCGCGTGATGGTCGATGCCGAAAAGGTCGATGCGGCACGACGCATCCTCAAAGACGCCGGTATCGAGAACGAGATCCGCAAGAAATAATGGCAGCGAGCACCGCCCCCGTCCCTGATACGCCGGCGCACACGGTCGATGCCTTCCATCGCGGACGCTTCTGGCTGGTGCAGCCGAGCCGGGGCGGTCATCGCGCCGGCATGGACGCCATGATGCTGGCGGCCGCCGTGCCGTCGGGCTTTTCCGGCCGGCTCGCCGATTTCGGCGCGGGCGCCGGCGCGGCCGCCCTTGCCGTGCTGTCGCGTTGTCCGGCGGCACAGGCCGTGCTGGTCGAGCGCTCCCCCGAAATGGCCGGGTTCGCCGCCGCCACGCTTTCGCATCCCGGCAATGCGCATCTCGGCGACCGCGCTTCGGTACTGACGGCGGACGTTACACTTACCGGCCGGGCGCGTGGCCAAGCCGGGATTGCCGACAACCAATTCGACTTCGTCATCATGAACCCGCCTTTCAACGCGGCGCAAGACCGCTCGACGCCGAACGCGCTGCGCAGGCAGGCGCATGTCACGGAGGATGGGCTGTTCGAGCGCTGGATCAGGAGCGCCGCCGCCGTCGCCAAGCCGCGCGGCGGGCTGGCCATCATCGCGCGGCCCGAGCAGCTCGTCGCCATTCTCGATGCGCTCGAGGGGCGCTTCGGCGATGCCGAATTGCTTTGCGTGCATCCGCGTCCGGACGCAGCGGCTATCCGCATCGTCGTCAGGGCGGTGCTTGGCGCGCGCGGAAAACTATCGATCCGCCCGCCGCTCACCTTGCACGGGCCATCCGGCAACGCGCCGGCGGAGCGGACGGAAATGATCAATAACGGCCTGGCATCGCTGTTCGGCGATTGATCCGGGGCTGGCGATGCGGCATTGCCGTTGGCTGGCGAGTTCCTTACATGCCCAAAGCAGATGACGTCGCGCCCGAGAGACATTACCAACTTAACTGACCTCGTCTTGCTCCTTTGCATTTTGTCCGGAGACAATGGTTCGTGAAACGCCTCTTCAACCGCCTGCTGCCGAAATCTTGGCGCTCGACAGTCGTCACCATTCCGGTCATCCGGCTGCAAGGCGCCATCATGGCCGGCGGCGGCCAGTTCCGGCCGAGCCTGTCGCTCGCCTCGACGGCCGGCCTCATCGAAAAGGCGTTCGGCTTCGATGCGCCGGCGGTCGCCATCTCGATCAACTCGCCCGGCGGCTCGCCGGTGCAGTCGCGGCTGATCTTCAAGCGCATCCGCGACCTGGCGGTTGAAAAGAACAAGAAGGTGCTGGTCTTCGTCGAGGACGTGGCGGCCTCGGGCGGCTACATGATCGCGGTCGCCGGCGACGAGATTTTTGCCGACCCGTCATCGATCGTCGGCTCGATCGGCGTGGTGTCCGCCTCGTTCGGCTTTCCCGAGCTGATGAAGAAGATCGGCGTCGAGCGGCGCGTCCACACCGCCGGGCAGAACAAAGCCGTGCTCGACCCGTTCAAGCCCGAGAAGAAGGAAGATGTCGAGCGGCTGAAGGCGCTGCAGCTCGAAGTGCACGAGACCTTCATCGACCTCGTCAAGGAGCGGCGCGGCAGCAAGCTGAAGGATGACCCGGACCTGTTCACCGGCCTGTTCTGGACCGCCAAGAGAGGCCTCGAACTCGGCCTTGTCGATGCGCTGGGCGATATGCGCAGCGTGCTCAGGACCCGTTTCGGCGACAAGACGCAGCTCAAGCTGATCACCGCGCCGCGCGGTCTGTTCGGCCGTTTCGGCCTGTTCGGCTCACGTGTTTCGGCGCCCGATATTGCCGCGGCCGCGGCCAGCGGCGTCCTTGATGCGGCGGAAGAGCGCGCGCTGTGGGCGCGCTTCGGGCTTTGAAAAAGCCATGAATGCGGCTAGCATGAGTGCTTGACCGACCCATTCGGCCGGCCTTGCCGCGAGAAGCGCGGAAGGAGTTTCAAGATGCCGCAGATCATTTTCTTCGCCGTTGTCGGCGCCGCCGCTTACTTTGGCTACCGCGCTTTCGTGCGCGAGGCCGAACGTGTGACGGCCAAGATCCGGCGCACCGAGAAACAGGCGGCGAACGGCACGATGGGCACGCTGGTCAAGGATCCCAAGACCGGCGAATATCGTCTCGCCAAGGACTGAAGCCATCTCGCCAGCAGCCGACATTCTCGAGCCCGGCATAGAAGTCCGGACGTGGCTTGCGCCTGCCAAGATCAATCTGGCGCTGCATGTCACCGGACGACGCGACGACGGCTACCATCTCATCGACAGCCTTGCCGTCTTCACCCGCTTCGGCGACCGGCTCGAGATCGAGCCGGCGGAGCATGATGAATTCTCGGTGTCCGGCCGCTATGCCGCCGGCCTGCCGCTCGACGACGGCAATCTGGTGGTCAAGGCACGCGATGCCTTGCGCCGGGAAGCCGGGGCACAGCATACGCCGCCCGTCGCCTTGAGGCTGGAGAAGAACCTGCCGATCGCCTCGGGCGTGGGCGGCGGATCGAGCGACGCGGCGGCCGCGCTCAACGGCCTGGCGCGGCTCTGGAAGCTCGATATCGACGACAATTCGCTGGCCCGGATCGGACTTTCGCTCGGCGCCGATCTGCCGATGTGCCTCAAGGGCAAGCCGCTGGTGGCGCGCGGCATTGGCGATGACGTGTCGCCGCTGGCCGCGTTTCCGGCGCTCGGCCTGGTGCTGGTCAATCCTGGTGTCGCCGTCTCGACGCCGGACGTGTTCAAGGCGCTGTCCCGGCGTGACAACGAGGCACTGCCGCCGCTGCCGAAGCGCCTCGATTTCCACGCCATCCGCAACTGGCTGGAGACGACGCGCAACGATCTCGAGGTTGCCGCCCGCTCGATTGAACCTGCGATCGGCGAAGCGCTCAAGGCGCTCAAGCGTGCCGATGCCGCGTTCATGCGTATGTCCGGCTCCGGCGCCACATGTTTCGGCCTGTTCGAGACCGGCAATGTCGCCAAGCGCGCGGCGATCGAGATCCGAGCCCGCCACCCGGACTGGTTCGTCGCCGCGACGCGCAGCATGGAGGTGAGCGATGGCGAAGCTTGACGAGAGCCGGCCCTTCATTCCGGTGCGCATCGCGGTGCTGACCGTGTCCGATACGCGCGGCCTCGCCGACGACAAATCCGGCCAGACGCTGGCCGACCGCATCACGCAAGCCGGCCATACGCTCGCCGATCGGGATATCGTGACTGACGACCGCGACAAGATCCGCGACAAGGTGCTTGGCTGGTCGAAGGACGGCAACATCGACGTCGTGATCACCACCGGCGGCACCGGCTTCACCGGCCGCGACGTGACGCCGGAGGCGCTGGAGCCGATCTTCGAAAAGCGCATGGACGGGTTTTCGGAAGTCTTCCACCGCATCTCCTATGCCAAGATCGGCACCTCGACGATCCAGAGCCGGGCAACAGGCGGCGTCGTCAACGCCACCTTCGTCTTCGTGCTGCCGGGGTCGCCCGGCGCCTGCAAGGACGCCTGGGACGGCATCATCAAGGCGCAGCTCGACTACCGGCACATGCCCTGCAACTTCGTCGAGATCATGCCGCGGCTCGATGAACATTTACGGCGCGGCGGCAAGCCTGGGTCGTAACCGCGGGCAAGGCACCCGATCGGCACCCGGTTCGCAGGCGGAATGTCGCTTTCAGCCTTCGAGGCGCCATTTCCGAAGCTGGTGCCGGCAAAGTACCTTGCGGCAGAACACAAGGGAAAATCCGCCATGACCGTTCACAGCGGCGGCTGCCATTGCGGCAATATCCGCCTCCGGGGGATGTGAGCCGGCCTTCCCGTTCAACGGATCACAATCGATCCACCGGCCAGCCTGTGCATCATTTCGGCGGCGCCACCCAGATTTCGGCGTTCAACCTTCTGGTCGCGAGGCCGCGCGCCAAGGCCTCGGCGCTGCGCGCGCTTTTCGCAAGCGCCAAGGCCTGGCGCTTGCTGATGACAAGACCCTCGGCGAGCGCACGGTTGCCTGAAAAGACGCGGGCAAGCAAAGGCGCGCGATTGGCCCGGGCGCGTGAAAAGCGCGCCGGCGTTGTCTGCCTTGCCGTGTGGGCAACGACCTCGTCGATCCAACCTTCAGTGAGCCTGGCGCCGGGTTCCAGAAGCAGCAGCCAATCGCCTTTGGCCTCGCCGATACCGGCGCCGATCCCGCCCGTCACATAGTGGCAGCCGGCATGTTCGGCCACCCGATGCGTCTGGTCGGTCGAGCCGGCATCACACACGATGACGTCGCGCACGACACCCTCGACCGCGCCGCCGACCAGCGAGGCGAGCGTACGGGCAAGGCCTTCTTCGTCGTTGCGGGTTTCGATGAGAACGCTGAGCATCGTTTAGCCGAATAGCGGAAAGCCGCGCGTTGCGCCAGTTGCGCGTGGCAGCCGAAAAAGTTCTTGCTTTGTTCTCGTCAACAAAATAGGAATAGTTTCATGAACAGAGCGATTCGACAGCCTGCCGACAGTCCCTGGGAGAGGGCGAAAATGGAACAGATCGTCCGCGCCGACATTGCTGCCTTCGGAGCAGGCAGAGCCGAGATGGCAAACGCGATGATCGAACAAAGCGGCATGCGCGTGCGGCCCGACCGCAATCGCGGCCGCTCGGCCGGCATCAATCCGTCCGGCCGCTTCGAGCCGGTCAGCCGGCATGTCTTCGATGACGGCTGGAACTCGCTGGAGGAGCTGCCGCCATTCAAGACCGAAGTGCAGGTCGAAAAGCCGCGCACCATCATCACCCGCAACGAATCGCCGGACATTTCCTTCGACCGTTCGATCAATCCCTATCGCGGCTGCGAGCATGGCTGCGTCTATTGCTTCGCCAGGCCGACGCATTCATTCATGGGCCTGTCGCCGGGGCTCGATTTCGAATCGAAGCTTTTCGCCAAGCCGGATGCGGCGCGCATGCTGGACAGGGAATTATCGAAGCCAGGCTATCAGCCGCGCACGATCGCCATCGGCACCAACACCGATCCCTACCAGCCGATCGAGAAGCAATACCGGATCATGCGCGAGATCCTGGAGGTGCTGGAGGCGCGCGGCCATCCGGTCGGCATCGTCACCAAGTCGGCGCTGGTGACGCGCGACATCGACATCCTGTCGCGCATGGCCGAGCGCGGTCTTGCCAAGGTGGCGCTGTCGGTAACGACGCTCGACCGCATGCTGGCCCGCACCATGGAGCCGCGCGCATCGACACCGACGAAGCGGCTGGAGGCGATAAGGCTGCTTTCGGATGCCGGCATTCCGGCATCGGTGATGGTGGCGCCGATCATCCCCGGCCTGACCGATCCGGAGATGGAACGCATCCTCGATTCGGCGCGCGCCGCCGGCGCGCGGGAGGCCGGCTACGTCATCCTGCGCCTGCCGCTCGAAGTGGCGCCGATCTTCAAGGACTGGCTCTTGCGTCACTATCCGGATCGCTACCGGCATGTGATGTCGCTGATCCGCTCGATGCGCGACGGCAAGGACTACGATTCCGAATGGGGCAAGCGCATGAAGGGCGCCGGTCCCTATGCCTGGCAGATCGGCCGGCGCTTCGAGATCGCCGCCAAGCGGCTCGGCCTCAACGTCGAGCGGCGGCAGCTTCGCACCGACCAATTCGTCGCAGGCTCCGGTGCCGGCGAGCAGTTGACGCTGCTTTGACGCCTGTGCCGGCCATGACGGCCGGCGCTAAGCAATTCCAGGCAAAGTGATTTCCGTCTGGAATTGCAGTCTTTTCAAGAATCCCGTCCGGCCCTTGTCCCCCGGCCGTGAGACGGAGCCTTCCCGGTCCGACGCCCCATCCGACCCGGAAGGACTTGCGGAGAATCGGAGCCGATGCGAACCTCGCCGCACCATGGCTCGCGCGCGTTCCGATTCTCCGCTTCTCTTTGAAATGGTCGAGAAGCCCGACTTCTCGATCGAGACGAAGGCAATGGCCGACGGGTTGTGGCCGGTCGCCGGCATGGACGAGGCAGGCCGCGGTCCGCTCGCCGGGCCGGTAGTGGCCGCCGCGGTGGTGCTCAACCCCGCCAACATTCCCGAAGGCCTCGACGATTCCAAGCGCCTCACCCATCTGCAACGCGAGGCGCTGTTCCTGAAGATCCTGGGCTCGGCGCTCAGCGTGTCGATGGCCTCGATCAGCGCCGAGGGCATCGACAACAGCAACATCCTGAAAGCCAGCCTGGAAGCGATGCGCCGCGCCGCCGCCGGCCTTTCGCTGCAGCCGAAACTGGCTCTGGCCGACGGCCGCGATATCCCGCCTGGTCTCGCCTGCGAAGGCCGGGCGCTGATCAAGGGCGACCAGCGCTCGCAATCGATCGCCGCCGCCTCGATCGTCGCCAAGGTGATGCGCGACCGCATGATGTGCGGCTGCGGCGGACATCACGAGCATTACGGCTTCGAGGTGCATATGGGCTACGCCACGGTCCGCCATCGCACCGCGATCGAGGCGCATGGGCCGGTGGCAAGGCTGCATCGGGCCTCGTTTGCGCCGTTCCGGTTGGGTGGGGCGGAGCCGATTGAGGAAGAGAGCTTCGCCGGACTGGAGTGAGGCGGCGGCGCCCGTGACGGCTAATCTCCCCCTTGTGGGGAGATGTCCGGTCCACCCTCCGCAGCTGCAGCGCAGCTGCTGCGGAGGACGGGCAGGACAGAGGGGGCGCTGTCCCGCCAGCCTATCCGGGCGTGGTAGATGGGCCGAACCCCGCGCTTCGTCATCCTCGGGCTTGACCCGAGGATCCATGCCGTGACCTCTGGCTGAGAGCGCAACGGTGCAGAATTCTATAACCGCCGCAACGCCTTAACGTCACGGCATGGATTCTAGGGTCTGCGCGCGTCGCTTCGCTCCTTGCTCCGCCCTAGAATGACGACGGAAACATAGCATTCCTTCGCGCCCTCCTCTGCCCTGCCGGGCTTTTGTCGCTCGGAAAGCCTTCCCGTCCGCTGCGCGAACGGCTCCCTAATGGGAAGTTTGGCAGCGTCGTCGCCCGCCTCTCCGACAACAAAAAAGCCGCCAGGTTGCCCAGGCGGCTTTGATTTCGAAGCTTCGAAGCCAGCTCAGTTCAGCTTGGCTTTTACGTCGTCCAGCGCCGACTTGAACAAATCGGCGCCGGCCTTGACGTCGACCTTGGCGGCGAGCAGCGCGCGGGCAGCCTCGACGGCGATGTCGACGGCGCTGGCGCGCACTTCGCTGACGGCCTCGCGCTCGGCCTGGCCGATCTTCTGCTCGGCCAACGCGGTGCGGCGGGCGACATAGTCCTCGGTCTTCTTGGCAGCCTCGGAGGCAAGCAATTCGGCCTCGCGCTTGGCGGCGGCGACGATGTCGGCGGCCTCCTTCTCGGCTTCCTTGCGCTTCTGCTGGTATTGGCCGAGCAGTTGCTGGGCCTCTTCACGAAGCTTGCGGGCTTCCTCGAGCTCGCCGCTGATCTTGGCCGCGCGGGCGTCGAGCGACTTGGCGAGCATGCCCGGCACCTTCAGATAGATGATGGCGCCGAGGAAGATGAACAGGGCGATAGCGGCCCAAAGCGTGGCGAGTGATGTGGCGTCCATGATCCCGCTCCTCACCGGCTCGCGGATTTGACCGCGGCCGCGATCTCGGACTTGTCGGTCTTGCCGCCGACAAGCGCCTCGACAATGGCCGACGTGGTGTCCTCGGCAATCGTGCCGACTTCCTTCATCGCCTTGGCCTTGATCGAGGCGATGCTCGCCTCGGCCTCGCCAAGCTTCTTCTCAAGCTCGGCCTCGAGCTTCTTGCGCGTGCCCTCGGCTTGCGCCTTGGCGGCGTCATTCGCCTGCTGGCCGATCTTGTTGGCGTTGGCCTTGGCTTCCGCCAGTTCCTGCTCATAGGCCGCAACGGCGGCGTCCGCCTCGCCCTTCAGCCTTGCGGCATGGTCGAGATCCTGAGTGATGCGGTCGTTGCGGACATCGATGATGCCGCCAAGACGCGGCATCACAACCCGTTTCAGGAAGAGGTAGAACAGACCGAAGGTGATGACCAGCCACAGGATCTGCGACGGGAAGGTCTTGGCATCGAACGGCGGGAACGCTTCATGCTCCGCGGCAGGCACCGCAGTGCCCGCATGCGTATCGCCCTCGGCCGCGGCCGGCGCTGCTTCTTGCGCATAGGCAGATGTCACGAACATCTCATTCCCCTGTCCCTAGATCGAGGCCGCACCATGCGGCCCCTTTCGTCAGCTCCGGCTCTTACTTGAAGACCAGGAGCAGGGCGATCAGGAGCGAGAAGATGCCCAGAGCTTCGGTCACGGCGAAGCCGAAGATCAGGCGGCCGAACTGGCCATCAGCAGCCGACGGGTTGCGGAGCGCACCCGAGAGGTAGCTGCCGAAGATGTTGCCGAGGCCG
The DNA here is from genome assembly GCF_033977265.1 of Mesorhizobium australafricanum. Classification (NCBI taxonomy): domain Bacteria; kingdom Pseudomonadati; phylum Pseudomonadota; class Alphaproteobacteria; order Hyphomicrobiales; family Phyllobacteriaceae; genus Mesorhizobium; species Mesorhizobium australafricanum. The sequence continues at coordinate 311,677 of NZ_JAVIIT010000002.1, forward strand.
ATGCCCGCGCCGCCCATGCCGATGCAGGCGATACCAGCGCCGATAGCAGCTGCTGCAGTTGCGTCCATTTCAAAACTCCTGTGGTTTGCTTGTTCGTTGCAGTTGGTACGTTGGGTATGCTGGCGCCGGGGCGCCGGTGAAAATCGATCAGTGGCTCGGGTGCAGCGCGTCGTTCAGATACATGCAGGTCAGCACCGCGAACACGTAGGCCTGCAGGAAAGCGACCAGCAGTTCGAGCGCCGAGAGCGCAACCGCCATGGCAAGCGGCAGCACGGAGCCGGCGATGCCGACGGCGCCAAACGCGCTGAGGCTGACGACGAAGCCCGAGAACACTTTCAGCGTGATGTGGCCGGCCAGCATGTTGGCGAAAAGACGAACCGAGAGGCTGACGGGGCGCGAGACGAAGGAAATAATTTCGATCGCCACCACCAGCGGCAGGAGATAGCCCGGCACGCCATGCGGCACGAACAGCTTGAGGAAGCCGAAGCCGTGCTTGGCGAAGCCGTAGACAACAACGGTGCCGATGACCAGGATCGCCAGCGTGAAGGTGACGATGATGTGACTGGTGACGGTGAAGAAATAGGGGAACAGGCCGATCAGGTTGGCGACCAGCACGAACATGAACAGCGAGAACACCAGCGGGAAGAACTGCATGCCCTGCTTGCCGGCGGCATCGCGCAGCATGTTGCCGACGAACTCATAGGCCATTTCGGACACAGACTGCAGGCGGCCCGGAATCAGCGCGCGGCTGGCGGTGCTCATGTAGAGGAATGCCGAAGCGACGACGATCGTCACGACCATGAACAAAGCGGAATTGGTGAAAGAGACGTCGTAGCCGCCGATATGCAGCGGGATGATCGGATGGATCTGGAACTGGTGGATCGGATCGACCTTGTCAGCAGCAGCCACTTTAAATCCCCGTCAAAGCCACAACCGGCTTCTTAAGTTGCTTAGCACCTTGCGGCGCCTCATTCATTGTTTCGGTTCGCGCGGCTTGCCGCCCTGGCCGAATTCCGATGCCAGTCCCGCCGAGCGCAGGACATTGAGTATACCGGCGCCAAAGCCCAGCAGCAGGCCGACGATCAGACCCCAGGGCGCGATTCCCGCCAGGCGGTCGATGATCCAGCCCAAGCCGACACCGACCACCACTCCGGCGATGAACTCGCTGGACAGTTTCAGCGCCTGACCGTAACCGGTCGCAGCTTTTGCTTCGTCTTTCCCCTCGAGCCGATCGGTGCGTCTTGTCGCAAGCGATGCTTCAAGATCGCGCCGGCGGCGCTCAAGCTCGTCGTCGCGGATGGTGGCTTCTGGCTGCCTGCCGCGGCCGGTTTCTCCGGTTCCGTCTGGCCCGTTTTTATCGGCCATCGCAACCCCCCTGCCCGGGCAGACGATTGCCGTCCGTCCGCTTCTAAAGTCGCCGGCAACATAGTTAGAGGGTCCGCGCCCGTCAAGCCACGTACCGAACTTCGGAACGATGTATTTTCGTTAGTTAAATCAATGGTTTATCGAGGTGCGACATCGTGCCCTTCACGCCCGCGTGAGGACTCGGCGCGAATCCGCGCAACAACTCGCCTCGATCGGCGTGAGCGGCCAGCCGTAAAGAGCACTGCCCGAGCGGTCAGTTAAGCGGTTCGGCTCGAACCGCCTAAGCGGCTCAACTTGAGCCGGCTAAACGGGTCAGCTCCAGCCGCCGCCATAGGTGCGATAGAAGATATGCAGGCCGATCCTGGTCATCTTGTGCATGGCGCGCGCCCAGCCGGGATGGACGTAGTTGGCGTAGTAATGCGTCGATGAGCCGACTTCGGGAATAAAGATCTTGCCGGCGGTCACCGCCATGGCAACCTCCTGCGCGGTCTTGTAGGAAGCCTGGTCGGTGACGGTCTTCTTCCTGCCGTCGCAGGCGAAGGAGAACTGGCAACGGTTGAACCAGTTGTCGTTCTGATAGACGACGCCGCAGATCGTCTTCGGATAGGTAGGATTGCGGACGCGGTTCAAGATCACCTGGGCGACCGCCGCCTGGCCACGGACAGGTTCGCTGCGCGCCTCGAAATAGATGCCCTTGGCAAGGCAGGCCTGTTCGGGCTTGGAGAAGACGCTCGCCGGCAGCGGGTTCTGCAGCCAGGCATGGTCGCCCTTGCCCATCGGCGGGATGAAGCGGCCATCGTTCGAATCGTCCTGCAGCAGCGCCTCGAAGGGCGAGGCCTTGGCGTAGTCGGGCGCTGACTGGGCATAGGCCGTGGCAAGAATATCCGGCTTGTCGTTGTTGACGAGGGCGACAAGTGCCGCCGGCAGGGCCGGATCAGGCTGCTTGTCCTCGCGCAGATGGAAGGCCTGGGCGATCTGGACTTCCTTGCCCTTTATGCCGGGCTTGGCGAAGGTGAGCTTCAGGCTGCTGTCCATGCTCGGACGAAGCAGCGAGGACGTGCGCTCGAAAATGGAGCCGGCGCTGAAATTCTTCGGCGGCGCGACCGGCGAGACCTGGACGAGGCGCCCCTTCTTGTCGGCGCGCATGACACGATCCTCATCGGGCGTCGCGCCCACGGCGCTGCCCTTGCCGCGGAAGGCGACGGTGCCCACGCCCGGCAAATTCACGCCGGAACCGGAGATCGAGCCGGTGGTGGTGGAATCGACGAACGGCATTTCGGCGGCATGCACCGAGCCTGCGGCGGATTTCTCGATATAGGCGTTCCAGCGCGCGTTGGGCGACTCCAGGCCGGAGATCAGGCTGGTCATATCCTGATAGGCGACGACCGACGGAAAGCCGATCCAAATGCCGAGGCCAAGCACCAAAGGAGGAAGGAAGGAACGTTTTTTCGCAACGGCGGCGGCGGCAAGCCGCAATGAAACGCGTCGATGCACGGAACTCTCCAGAACGCTACTGACCCGAAGAGCCAAAATGAAGCATTAACCTTGATGCGGGGTTAACGACATCGATCGTGTTCTTTTCATGTTTGAGGAAAGCCAACTCGCCGTTGCAATGGCAAGCCGGCGGAAAATCAGGCTGGCGGCTCAGGCCGGGCGCAGGAAGATCGGCCAAGCGATCGCCGCGCAGATGGCGGCCGCCAACCACACGCCCTGCCATGCAAAGACGAGCAGCAGCCACGGAATGGCGATCGGCACCAGGCAGAAGCCGATGAAGACGAAGCTGTTGGCAAGGCTGAGCGCCGTGCCGACATGGCCGGCGCCGGCAAGCGTGGCAAGCTCGGTATAGGCGACACCGTGCCAGGCGGAGACGGATATGCCGGCGACGACGACCATCAACGGAAGCAGCGGCACCAGCGCCGGGATTGCGGCGGTGGCGATCACCAACAGCCAAAGCGCCAGGAAGGCCAGCGCGCTCAACGCGCTGCAGAACCTTAGGAATGGACGGCGGTTGCCGTTACGGTCGGTGAAGCGGCCGCTCCAGACGCGCATCACCATGGCGCCGGTCTGCACGGCGGCCAGGCTGGCGCTGGTCACCCAGGTGCCCATGCCGGCGAAGTCATGCAGGAAGACCGACGCGAAGGTCAGCACCGCGACCTGGGGAAAGCAGAGCAGGCCGATCGCGGTCGAGATGCGCCATACCTGGGCGTTGCGCAACGGCGCCGGGCCGCTTGCCGCGGCGGCGCGACCGACGCTTTCGACCGGTGGTTCGTGCAGCCAGCGCCAGGCAAAATAGGCCGAGAGGGCGGAGACGGCCGCCAGCAGGCCGAAGACCGCGGTGAAACCCACGGCGAGCGCCAGCGAAGGCAGGACGAGCGCGCCCAGCCCACCGCCGAGCGGCACCGCCGTCTGCCTGATGCTCATGGCAAAGCCACGCTCGCCCTCGCCGAACCAGCCCATGATGGCGCGGCCGCTGGAGCCGTTGACGCTGCCGCCGAGCAGGCCGGCGATGAGCAGGCTTGCCGAGAGCAGCGTGACGCCGGGAATGGAGAGCTTCGTCGGCACCACGAGCATTGCCATGATGAACAGCCATGCCGCCGTCGCGCCGAGACCGGTCAGGAGCACGCGGCGGTCGCCCCAGCGGTCGGTGAGCATCCCCCAGGGCAATTCGCTCAACGCCACGCCGAGACCGAGTAGCCCGAGCGCGAGGCCGAGCTCGGCATTGCCGAGATGATAACCCTGGCGCATCGCCACCGCGGTCGCCGGAATGCCGGAGAAGGTGGCGGAGAAGCCGGCATTGGCCGCGACGCCGATGCCCAGCACCTTCCAGCGATGGTTTGGTCCGAAGGCGCGGCGAGCAGCGGCGCCGGCAATGTCTCCCGCGGGCGGCTGGCAGTCGTTTCGTGTGACGATGGCGGACATGGTTCCATTCCCTGGCGGCCGGCTAACGGCCTTGACGGGAGGGATGTAGCGCCATAGTTTCGTTCATAAAATCAGGAAGTTTTTGACAAACAATCCTGAAAATCAGGACGATCTCATGCGCCGCGTCACATTCGACCTCGATGTCCTCAGAACTTTCGTCGCCGGCATGGAGTTGGGCAGTTTCGCCAAGGCGGCTGAGCGGCTCGGCCGCTCGACTTCCGCCGTCAGCGCGCAATTGAAGAAGCTGGAGGAACAGGCGGCGACGCCCATTTTTCGCAAGGCTGGACGTGGCCTCGCGCTGACCGAAGCCGGCGAGACCATGCTCGGCTATGCGCGGCGGCTGGTCGAGCTCAACGACGAGGCGGCCTCCGCCATCCGCGACGTCGAGCTGGAGGGCTGGGTGCGGCTCGGCCTGCAGGAGGATTTCGGCGAGGCCGTGCTGCCCGACGTGCTCGGCCGCTTCGCCCGCGCCCATCCCAAGGTCCGGATCGAGGCGCGGATCGGGCGCAGCCATGAGCTTGCCGAGCGTGTCGTTTCAGGCGGCCTCGACATCGCGCTTGCCTGGCACGATGGCATGACGCTCCCCTATAGCCGCCATGTCGCCGACGTGCAGGCGCGCTGGATCGGTCCGGCAAAGCCGATAGAGGCAGGCTTCCGCGACGGCGAGGCGCTGCCGCTGGTGATGTTCGAGGCGCCGTGCCTGCTCAGAACCGTGGCGACCGAAACGCTCGACCGCGCAGGCCTTGCCTGGCGCATGGCCTTCTCCAGCCCCAGCCTCGGCGGCATCTGGGCGGCGGTGGCGGCGGGACTCGGCCTGACGATCCGCACCGATATCGGCCTGCCCGCCAATGTCAGGGCAATCGCGCCGGGGGTGCTGGGACTTCCCGCCCTGCCGATGATGGCGTTGCATCTGCACCAGAAGGACGCCGAGCTCGACCCGGTGGCGGCGCGGCTGGCGGAGATATTGCTGCAAGCAGCGCTGGATACGCTGCCGGCGGGGGCTGAGGTGAAAGAGAAGCTGCCGAAGGTTGCCTAGCTTTTCGGACAAGCAGCGCCGCGGATTGGTTACCGGCCGTCGCGTTCCGTCACACCCCCCTCTGTCCTGCCGGACATCTCCCCCGCAAGGGGGGAGATTGGATGTCGCGACCGCTTTCGCCAATCGCCGACGTTGTAGGACGAGCGCCGTCAGCAGAGCTGCTGATCTCCCCCTTGCGGGGGAGATGCTCGGCAGGGCAGAGGGGGGTGCTGTCCCACCAGCGTTGCGAGGATTTCACCTCGCGACGGAGGATAAATCTCAGCGCTTCTTAGCCCTGCCCGCAAAGGGATTGTCCGAGGTGCGCAGCGCCATGCGGATCGGCACGCCCGGCATGTCGAAGGCCTCGCGCAGGCTGTTGGTCAGATAGCGGACATAGGATTGCGGCATGGCGTCCGGCCGCGAGCAGGAGACGACGAAGCCCGGCGGGCGGGTCTTGGCCTGGGTGACATATTTGATCTTCAGCCGGCGGCCGGCGACGGCGGGCGGCGGATGATGCGCCAGGATGCCTTCCAGCCAGCGGTTGAGCTTGCCGGTCGAGACGCGGCTGTTCCAGACCTTGTGCGTCTTGATGACGCTGTCCATCAGCTTTTCGAGGCCGCGCCCGGTCTCAGCCGATACCGTCACCGCCTGGATGCCGCGCACCTGCGGCAACAGCCGCCCGGTCTTTTCGCGCAGCTCGGCCAGCAGCTCCTGCGGGTTGTCGATCAGGTCCCATTTGTTGAAGGCGATCACCGGCGCCCTGCCCTCGCGGATGATGAGGTCGGCGATCTGCAGGTCCTGCTTCTCGAAGGGAATGGTGGCGTCGAGCACGATGATGACGATCTCGGCGAAGCGGATGGCGCGCAGGCCGTCCTGCACCGACATCACCTCCAACTTTTCGTGGATCCTGGACTTGCGCCGCATGCCGGCGGTGTCGAACAGCTTTATCCGGCGGCCGCGCCAGTCCCAGTCGACCGAAATGGAATCGCGGGTGATGCCGGCTTCCGGACCGGTCAGCAGCCGCTCCTCGCCGATCAGCGCATTGATCAGCGTCGACTTGCCGGCGTTCGGACGGCCGACGACGGCGATGCGCAGCGGCTTGGTGTCGTCATAGGGTGCTTCAGCGTCCGGGTCGGCGATGTCCTCGCCGATCAGCACCTCGCTGGCGGCGATCTCGTCGCTTTCTTCCTCGTCCTCGCCGAAAGCGCGTTCCTCGCCAAGCGCTTCGATCACCGCGTCGCGCAGGTCGGGCATGCCCTGGCCATGCTCGGCCGAGACCGGGATCGGCTCGCCGAGACCGAGCTCCCAGGCTTCGAGCATGCCGCCTTGAGCGCCCCGCGCCTCGGCCTTGTTGGCAACCAGCACCACCGGCTTGCCCGACTTGCGCACGATTTCGGCGAAGGTGCGGTCGTCCGGCATCAGGCCCGATTTGGCATCGACTGTGAAGAAGATGAGGTCGGCTTCGCGGATGGCGATCTCGGTCTGCTGGCGCATGCGGCCGGGCAGCGTCGAGGCCGCCGCGTCCTCGAAGCCTGCCGTGTCGATGACATCGAAATAGAGGTCGTAAAGCTTGGCGGCATGGACACGGCGGTCGCGCGTGACGCCCGGCGTGTCGTCGACAAGCGCCAGCTTCTTTCCGACCAGCCGATTGAAAAGTGTCGATTTGCCGACGTTAGGCCGACCGATGATGGCGACTTTGAAGCCCATCCAAGATCACGACGCGTTGCCCGACCCACGGATCAGTTCGGACATCAATTGCGCCCGCTGGCGCACATTGCGCGGGGCACCGTCATCCGAAGAGATCTGGTCGAACAGTTTGAGAGCGTCGGCCGACTTGCCGTCCTTCCAGGCGGCAAGGCCGAGCGCCTCGCGCGCCGAGTGGCGCAGCGGATTGGTGTCGGCGGTAAGCGCCTCGATGCGGCTGGAGACGTCGGCGAAGGAGCCGTGGTCGACGAGCAGCAGCGCTGCCCTGAGCCTCGCCATGTCGCGAATGCCGGCCGGAATGGCGTTGTCGGCGGCGACCTCGTCGAAATCCTTGACCGCGCCCTCGACGTCCCCCTTGTCGGCCTTGACGGTCGCGGCGCGCATGCGGGCGAGCAGCGGGTAAGCGCCGTAGCCGTCCTTTTCCAGCTGGTCGAGCGCGGCGATCGCCTCATCGTTCTTGCCGTCATTGGCGAGCTTGAGGGCCGCCGAGAACGCATCGCCCGAGCGGTTGGCGCGGGTCTCGTCCCAGTAGCGGTAGCCAACGACGGCGGCCGTTCCCAGCACGATCAGGATCGCCAGACCAAGCACGGCCGGACCAAAACGGTCCCACAGCTTCTGCGCCTGCTCGCGCCGGATCTCTTCGTTGACTTCGCGGATAAAACTGTCGTCCGACATCAATCAAAACCATTGCGGCCCCGGTGGGGCGCTTCTTGAGCCCGCGTTTTAGCGAAAATTTGTCGGCATGGAAGGGGGCTGGCAGGAAAATCGGCGGAGAACGGCAGAGGTCCCACAGGGCTTGCCGGAACGCATCGACGCCACATTTGCGCGATAGCCGGCTTCCAATCGGCCGGAAAGGGTCCTGCCAGAAGGTTGCCAATGCTTCGTTCGTACCGCGTCCTTGCATTCAGTCTCGCCTCGCTTGCCTGCGCCAATGCGGCCTTTGCCGATCCGCCGAAACCGCCAACCGTTTCGCCGGCCAAACCCAAGCAGGTCGTGCTGATCTCGTTCGACGCCGCCCGCGAGATCTCACAGTGGCAACGCAGCCGGGCGCTGGCAAAGCGCACGGGCGCGCATTTCACCTATTTCCTGTCCTGCGTCTTCCTGCTCTCGCCGGAAACGCGACAGCAATATGCCGGCCCCGGCAAGTCCAATGTCGGCTTCGGCGCTTCGAAACAGGACGTCGCCGAGCGACTGCAACAGGTCAGGCTGGCTGCAGCCGAAGGCCACGACATCGGCAGCCATGCCTGCGGCCATTTCGACGGCAAGGAATGGAGCAAGGCCGACTGGCTGGCCGAATTCGCCTCCGTCCGGCGCATTTTCGAAAACGCCTATGCGATCAACGGCATCCCGGAACCGGCCGGCTGGCATGATTTCGCGCATCATGCGGTGGTCGGGTTTCGGGCGCCCTATCTTTCGACCGACGCCGCACTTTACGAGGCGCTGCCCCAGGCCGGCTTCCAATATGACGCGAGCGGCGTTTCGAATGGCCCTGAGCTGCCGCCGACCAGGAACGGCATAACCCACTTCGCCCTGCCGCTCATCCCCGAAGGACCGAGGGCGAAGCCGGTGGTCGCCATGGATTACAATCTCTATGTCCGCCATTCAGGCGCCACCGAAAAACCGGCCATGGCGGACGAATTCACCGGGCGCGCCTATCAGGCGTTCCGCGCAGCCTTCGATGCCGAGTACAACGGCAAACGCCTGCCGCTGGAGCTCGGCTTCCATTTCACGCTGATGAACAACGGCGCCTATTGGAACGCGCTGGAGCGCTTCGCCGGGGAGGTTTGCGTGAAAGCCGACGTCGAGTGCATCAGTTTTCGCGACTATGTCGCGCGGCAACGTGGCGGCCAGGCGCAGGCAGCGGTGGGCGGCTGAGCCGCCCGCCGACCTCCGCTGACGATATCAGGCCGGATCCTCAGCGCTCTGCCTTGCGAGATAGCGCTGGTCGATATCGGGCAGCGGCTCACCCTGAAGCGTCGCCTCGAAGGCACGCAGGCGCTTATGCACCGACTGCAGCTCGACGATCGTCGACCAGGAATTCAACAGGAACTGCAGCGAATTCGTCACTTTGCCGAAGGCGTTCGAGATCTGGTTCAGGGCACCGAAGGTGATCTTGTGCGCAACCAGCGAAGGCCCGAGGATCAGCAGCGAGAAGATATTATCGGCCTGCAGGTAGGTGTAACGCACGATATTGAAATAGATGTAGTGGAAATAGAGCCTGAAGTAGTTGTGACGCACATTGGCGAACAGCTCCGTTGTCGTCGCCGGCTGCGCCCGGTCGGGATGGTCCTCGCCGTAGACGAGTTCCTTGCGGTAGGCAGCCTCAACCCGCTGATTGCGGAACTGGAGGCCCGGCAGCTTGAGGCCGGCGAGCATAACGGATGCCGTCCCGAATATGCACCAGCCCAGCGCGGCAACCACCAGAGGCTGCGGGACCGCGCCGATGATCGGCAGCTCAGTGATATGCGCCTGCAGCTGGATCATCACCGGCAGGAAGGCGATCAGGGTCATGATCGACTGGACAAAGCTCGAACCCAGGTCCTCCATGATCTGCGAGAAGCGCATCGTGTCTTCCTGGATACGCTGCGAGGCCCCCTCGATGTGGCGCAGACGGCCCCAGTTGGCCATGAAGTAATTGTTCATCGCGGTGCGCCAGCGGAAGATCCAGTGGCTGACGATGAAGGCATTGACCACCTGCACATTCATGCCGACCAACGCCAGCCAAGAGAAATCGGCCAACCCCTTGTAGAATTCCGTGTCGGTCGAGGCTGTCGTTCCCGACATCAAGCCCTGAACGTAGTCGAAGAAAGGACCATACCAGTTGTTGACCGCGACGGAGACCTGCACGTTGAAATAGATGAAGAACAGGACGACGGCGGTCATTAGGATCGACCAGTTCTGCCAGGGATGCGGCGCATACCAGCTCCAGAACGCGTAAAACGCCGCCACGCAAAAAGCGAAATAAAGGTAGAACCACAGAAAAGGCTTCGACCACAGCACCGCGATGCCGATGATCGGCGGAGTGCCGGCCGCTGCCGGGGGCAGGCCGAAGACGGCGCCCAGTTGCTCACCGCCGAAGAACCAGAACAAGATCGCCGCAAGACTCCAGACGGCGGCCGAGGTGAAGAAAAGCTTCGGCTGCGGGAAGAAAGATACGAACACTGTGGCGGGTTTCCTTGGTCTGACCGCAAATCAGCGGCGTTGCTGTTCGGCGGGCATAAGGTCACACATTAGCGGGAAAGAAAATGCCTCTGCCCGATGCCCGGCATCGAACAAGGCCGCAAATCATGGCGATTTTGGCGCGGCCGACCAGGCAACGACGCCGGAGGCCAGGAGTGCCGCCGCCGCCATGATCGAGGCAAGCACATAATTGCCCGAGGCCTGGGCCAGCAGGCCAGCAGCGATCGGGCCGACGATCTGGCCGAGGCCGAAGGCTGCCGTCATCACGGCGAAGATGCGGCGCGGCGCCTGCGGGGCGAGTTGCCTGCCCATCTGGATCCCAAGCGCCGTGATGGCGATGAAGGTTCCGCCGAGCAGGACGCCGGCAATCAGCGGTCCGGCGGCCCCCTTGACGACGACGCTGGCGGTGACGCCGACCACCTCGATCAGGCAGGTCGCGGCGTAAGCGGCATAGAGCCCGATCCTGGCAGCAAGCTTCTGCCAGAACCAGGTCGAGGGAAATCCGGCAAGGCCGGCGACCATCCAGACGGTGGCTTCGAAGACGCGCCCGCCGCCGCCCTGGCGAACGATGGCAACCAGGAAAGTGGCCGTCACGACATAGCCGAAGCCGAACAGCCCGTAGGCGATGATCATCTTCACCAGGGAGCGGTCCTTCGGCAGCGCCGGCTCGCGCCCGTCAACGCCATTGGCCGGTGTCGTCGAGCCGGCAAGCAGCATGACGATGAGCAGGCCAACCGCCGAAAGCACTCCGGACCAAAGCCAGCCTGCGGCCCAGCCGGCATGCTCGGAGACGAGGATCGCCAGGAGGGCGGAGGACGCGGCTATGCCGAGGCCGACGCCACCGAAATGCAGCGCCTGCAAATCGCCGCGGCCAGCCGCTGCCAGATGGCTGAAGACGATCGAGGCCATGAACACCATGACGAAGGCGCTGGCGAGTCCAGCGAGGAAGCGGATGACGAGGAAGGCGGCCATCGTCTCGTTGAGCCCCATGAGACCCGCGAGCACCGCGCTGGCAGCGAGGCCGGCGAACATCAGCATGCGCTCGCGCCCATGCGCCCAGCCGCCGGCCGCGGCAAGCGCGCCGATGAGGTAGCCGAGATAATTGGCGGAAGCGATCCAGCCGGCATCGGCCGGCGTCAGATGTAGCTCCTCCATCATGCCGGGCAGGATTGGTGTGTAGACGAACCGGCCGATGCCCATGGCGACGGCGAGCGCGACCATGCCGGCAAGGGCGAGACGCAAGGGAGACGGCGAGGCGTTCATCGCGGCGCACCATAAGTGTGCGCGTTCGCGAAACAATACGCTTGCGTTGGGCCAGGGCCGCTAGCCGCGACACCCCCTCACCCAGCCTCCGCTTCGCTCGGCTGACCTCTCCCCCTGGGGAGGAGATTGTCAACGCCCGCGCCAATCTCTTCTCCCCGCGGGGAGAAGGTGGCCCGAAGGGCCGGATGAGGGGGCCTCGCTATAATAAGCGGACAATGCTTAGTGGCAGCCCGTTTCGTATGCGGTGCGGCCGGCGGTCAGCCGGAACGGCATATCGCCAAGCTCGCGCTGCGACATGGTGTCGAGCACGGGATGCGACAGCGGATCGACGATCCAGCGGGCGATGTCGCCATCGTGGCGCGGACTCGCCTCGGCGCCGGAAAGCCCTTTCAGAAAAGATAAAATCTTCATGGGACAACCTCCTGGCTCAAGGCTATTCCTGCTAGATTCTGCCTTTCCTGTCGGGTTTCAATTGAGATTTCGGCCCGTTCACTTTAGAAAAACTGAATGGCTATGCTGAACCGCGTCCATCTCAACGGCCTGCGCGCCGTGGAAACCGTCGCCCGCCTGGGATCGCTGGCGGCAGCGGCTGCCGAGCTGAATGTCTCGGTCAGCGCCGTCAGCCAGCAGGTCAAACGCACGGAAAGGCAACTTGGACAGGCGCTGTTCGAGCGGACGCCCGGCGGGCTCGTGCCAACCGAATTCGGCGCCGCCTTCACGACGCGGCTCAGCGCCGGCTTCCGCGAGATCGCGCAAGCGGTGGCGCTGGCCGACGAGGCCAACGAGTGCACGCTGGTCGTCTCGGTGGCGCCGGCCTTCGCCTCGAAATGGTTGCTGCCCAGACTGTCGCGGCACTTCGCGCGCCATCCGAATGTGCTGCTGCGCATCGACGCCTCGGCCAGGGTCGCCGACCTCGACCGGTCCGACATCGATATCGCCATTCGCCTCGGCGACGGCAAATGGGCGGGCGGGCGGGCGGAGCTTTTGCTTGCCCAGGAAGTGTTTCCGGTCTGCGCGCCCTCGATCGCGGCCAGGCTGAAGTCGATCGACGATCTGGCGCAGACCTGCGCCATCACCGACGAGCGGGCGATGTTCAGCTGGGACGGCTGGTTCGAGGCGGCCGGGGTCAAGCCGGTCACCTTCCAGAAGGGCGCGCGCTTCACCGATCCGATGCTTTGCCTGGAATCGGCGATCGCCGGCCACGGCGTCATGCTCGCCTGGCAGTTGCTCACCGCCGACGCGCTGGCCGACGGCCGGCTGGTCGCGCCCTTCGGTGTGCGGGCCGAGAGCGGGCTTGGCTACTGGCTGGTGACCTCGGCGACCAAAAGCGAAAGCCGCAAGGTGCGCGATTTCAAGGCCTGGATCCGGGAAGAGACCGAAGCGACCATGGCGCAGTTCCGGGCGCTCGACAGTGCCGCTTAACCTCGTTTGAGCATGATCTTTCCCGAAAACCGCTACACACTTTTCGGGATCATGCTCTGATCAGGCCCAGTCGATCGCGGTGGAAAGGCCAAGCTCACCGGTCTATGTAAGAACCGGACCCCAACATCACGACAGGCAGGATCATGACCACACATTCGCGCGGCGTTTCGGCAACCATCGACCCGGTGAAGCTCGACAGGCTGGCGGAAGTCGCCATCAAGGTCGGGCTGCAACTGCAGCCCGGACAGGACCTGGTGCTGACCTCGTCGATCGCGGCGCTGCCGCTGACGCGCCGTATCGTCGAACACGCCTACAAGGCGGGCGCCGGGCTGGTGACGCCGATCTTCAACGACGACGAGATCACGCTGGCGCGCTTCCGCTATGGCGCCGACGCCGGTTTCGACCACGCCGCCGGCTGGCTCTACGAAGGCATGGCGAAAGCCTTCTCCAACAATGCCGCGCGGCTTGCGGTGCGCGGCGAGGATCCTTCGCTGCTCTCTTCGCAGGATCCGGCCAAGGTGGCGCGCGCCAACAAGGCGAATTCGATGGCCTATCAGCCGGCGCTGGAGAAGATCACCGGCTTCGACATCAACTGGAACATCGTCGCCTATCCCGACCTTGCCTGGGCTCGCCAAGTGTTTCCGGGCGAGCCGGACGACGTCGCGGTGGTCAAGCTCGCCGACGCCATCTTCTCGGCCTCGCGGGTCGACGTCGAGGATCCGATCGGCAACTGGAAGGCGCACAATGCGGCCTTGGCCGAGCGCACGAAATGGCTGAACGAGCATCATTTCCACGACCTGCATTTCACCGGGCCGGGCACGGACCTGACCGTTGGACTTGCCGACGGCCATGAATGGATGGGCGGCGCCTCGACGGCGAAGAACGGCATCACCTGCAACCCGAACATCCCGACCGAGGAAGTCTTCACCACGCCGCATGCCTGGCGGGTCGAAGGTCATGTCTCCTCGACCAAGCCGCTCTCCTACCAGGGCACGCTGATCGACGAGATTTCGGTGCGCTTCGAGGGCGGGCGGATCGTCGAGGCCAAGGCGTCGAAGGGCGAGGACGTGCTCAAGAAGGTGCTCGACACCGACGAGGGCGCGCGCCGCCTCGGCGAAGTGGCGCTGGTGCCGCATTCCTCGCCGATCTCGAAGAGCGGGCTGTTGTTCTTCAACACGTTGTTCGACGAGAACGCCGCCTGCCACATCGCGCTCGGACAGTGCTATTCGAAATGCTTCGTCAATGGCGCGTCGCTCAGCCAGGACGAGATCGCTGAGCGCGGCGGCAACAAGAGTTTTATCCACATCGACTGGATGATCGGCTCCGACAAGATCGACATAGACGGCGTCGCCAAGGACGGCAGCCGAGTGCCGGTCATGCGCAAGGGCGAGTGGGCCTAACAGTACTTTTGTTTGCGCAATTCCGAACGGACGGCTACGGCGAAGTCGCCGAGCCCAACCGCTGCACACTTTTCCTGGAATTGCTTGGCAAAGGAGGCGCGATGACCTTCGACATAGCGGTGAAGCGCATCTACGAGGCGCCTGAGAAGGCGGACGGCCAGCGCGTGCTGGTCGACCGCCTGTGGCCGCGCGGCGTCAGCAAGAAGGATGCCGAACTGACGCTGTGGCTGAAGGAGATCGCGCCGACCGACGAGTTGCGCAAATGGTTCGGGCATGATCCGGAGCGCTGGGCGGAGTTTCAGAAGCGATATCGGGCCGCGCTTGATGCTAATCAGGAGGCGGTGGAGCAACTGCGGGACCTGTCGCGCGAAGGCAAGGTGACGCTGCTCTACGGCGCGCATGACGAGGCGCACAACAATGCGGTGGCGCTGGCGGCGTATTTGCGAGGCGTGTGAGACCCTCACTGCGTTTGCGATTGGCGAAGGCCGAAGCGACATCCAATCTCCCCCCTTGCGGGGGAGATGCCCGGCAGGGCAGAGGGGGGTGCTGTCCCGCCGACCTCTCAATCATTCAATGCCGCATAATGAGGCAGGTTCGGGCGTGATAGTTCGACCAGCGTCGCGTTCCTTCACACCCCCTCTGGCCTGCCGGCCATCTCCCCCGCAAGGGGGGAGATTGGCAGCATCGCCGTCCCGCCACCTACCTCACCGCCTCCTCATAAACCTCCGCCTTGAACCCCACCAGAACCCGATCCCCGACCTCCAGCACCGGGCGCTTGATCATGGTCGGCTTGGCCAGCATCAGCTTCTTCGCCTTCTTTTCGTCGAGCTCGGCCTTGTCCGCCTCCGGCAGCTCACGGAAGGTCGTGCTGCCCTTGTTCAGCAGCTTTTCCCAACCGACCTTGCCGACCCAGCCGTTCAGCCTCTCCGCCTCGATCCCCTCGGCCCGGTAGTCATGAAAACGATACGGCACGTCATGGCTCTCCAGCCAGACGCGCGCCTTCCTGATCGTGTCGCAGGTGGTTATGCCGTACATGGTGATGGTCAATTCAGGCCTCGGTCAGACGGGGTTGCGAGTCGGGCCGAACCCTAAGTCCGCCCCGCCCGCATTGCCAGCGCCTTGCGGTGCCCGGATTTTGGCTCTTGGAGCACAGTGGCCAACCAGCTTGCGGATTATGTGAAGACGATCTGAGAGGTCACATGGCGGCCCGGCTATCGGCCTGACCGCCATTTTTCAAAATCCATGCCGCGAAAAATTGCGGCTTCGAAAGCCGCACGCCTCAATAATAGAAGCGCTCTTCGCTGATCTTACCGTTCTTGACCGTGTAGAGGCCGACTTCGTCCATGGTGACGCGCTCGCCGGTGGATTTGGGCGTGATGTCGAACTTGAAGCGCAGGGCGAACTGGTCGCCATTGACGTAAGGACCATCGATCGAGCCGCCATGGACCTCGTGGTTCGCCTCCCACCACTCGCCCTTCTGCTTGACGGCTTCCTTGCCGTTTAAGACGGCCATCGGCCCATCCATTGCCTCATAGCTGGCGATATCGTCGGCATTGTACTTCGCGGCAGCGCTGTGGCTGTCGCCCTGCTTGAGGAGTTCCGTGAAATCCTTGGCAATCTCGGCAGTGGTCATGATTTCCTCCGGGTTGGGACCAGACATCAAGTAGGGACCGATTGTCCGCTTGCCATCGCTACGTCGCTCCGTAGGTGACAATTCGTGTCAGCATGGCGACGCCTCAATCTACAAGGGAGAATAGCACCCGCGCTCGATCGCCAGCCGCCGCACCAGCGCCAGCACGGTGTCGATGGTCGGCGTCGGCTGACCGGTGAGGCGGCCGAGCTCCTGCACCGCCGTGACCAGCGCGTCGATCTCCATCGGACGGCCGCGTTCGAGATCCTGCAGCATCGACGTCTTGTGCTCGCCGACATCGCCGGCGCCCTTGATGCGGCGGTCGACGGGGATGAGGAAGCGCACGCCGAGGCGCTCACCAGTCGCCTGCGCCTCCAGCATCATGGCGCGCGCGACGGCGCGCGTGCCTTCATCGGCAACGATGGCCGCAAGCGTGGCGCCGGTCAGTGCCGAGATCGGGTTGAAGGAAAGATTGCCCCAGAGTTTTACCCAGATCTCCGAACGGATATCCTCGCGCACCGGCGCCTGCAGCCCGCCCTTGACCATTTCGCGGGCAAGCGCTGTCACCCGCTCGCTCTTCTCGCCCGAAGGTTCGCCCAGCGAAAAGCGCGTGCCCTCGACATGGCGGATCAGACCGGGCGCATCGACCTCGACGGCCGGATAGACGACGGAGCCGATGACGCGCTCCGGCCCGATACGCTGCCAGATCGTTCCACCCGGATCGACCGCAGCGAGCCGCGTGCCTTCGAGCGCGCCGCCCGCCTTGTGGAAATACCACCAGGGCACGCCGTTCTGCATGGTGACGACGGCGGTCCCCTCGCCCAGCAGCGGCGCGATCTCGCCGAGCGCCGGCGCCAGCGAATGCGCCTTCAGCGCCAGCACGACATAGTCCTGCACGCCAAGTTCCTCGGCGCGTGCCGCCGCCTTGACGCGCGCGACCGTCTCCTTGCCGTCCTCGATCAGGCGAAGTCCATCGGCCTTGATCGCCTCCAGATGCGCGCCGCGCGCCACGATCGACAGATCGACAGAGCCGGCGATCGCCAGCTTGGCGGCAAGATAGCCGCCGATGGCGCCGGCGCCGAAGACTGTAATGCGCATCAGCCGAGCCCGAGCTTGGCCGAAAGCCCGATGCGCTGCAGCTTGCCCGTCGCGCCCTTCGGAATCTCGTCGAGGATCAGCACCTTGCGCGGCACCTTGAAATCGGCGAGCCGCGTCGCGGCAAAGCCGCGGATGTCGGCCTCGCTGGCGCTCTGGCCCTCGCGCAGCACGACGGCCACTGCCACCTCTTCGCCGAGCTTATCATGCGGCATGGCGAAGGTGACGACCTGGGCCACCGCCGGGTGATCCATCAGCACGCCGTCGACCTCGAGCGGCGAGATCTTCTCGCCGCCGCGGTTGATGATCTCCTTCAGCCGGCCGGTGACGCGCAGGTAGCTATCTTCGTCGAGCACGCCCTGGTCGCCGGTGTGGAACCAGCCATGGGCGAAGGCACTGGCATTGGCGTCCGGGTTCTTCTCATAGCCGGCGGTGACGTTCGGGCCGCGAATGACGATCTCGCCGATCTCACCAGGTTTCAGCAACCGCCCGTCCGGCGCCATGACGGCCACTTCCGGTCCCGCCGATGCGCCGACGCTGCCGGGCTTGCGCTGGCCCGGCGGCAAACGGTTCGACGCCATCTGATGCGCGGCTTCCGTCATGCCATAGGATTCGATCACCGGACAGCCGAAGGTCGCCTCGAGCTCGGCCATGACCTGTGCTGGGAGCGACGCCGACGACGAGCGGACGAAGCGCAGCTTCGCCTCGGCAAGCTGCTCGGGATTGCGGGCGGCGCGCGGCAGGATGGCCTGGTGCATGGTGGGCACCGCCGTGTACCAGCTGGGCTTCGCCTCGCTCAGCCACTGGAAGAAACGCAGCGCGTTGAAGCCCGGCGTGCAGAAAACGCTGCCGCCGGCAGCGAGCGAGGACAGCACTGCGGCGATCAGCCCATGGATATGGAACAGCGGCATGATGTTGAGGCAGCGATCCGACGCCGTCAGGCCGAGCGTCGCGCCGATATGCGCTGCCGACGCCGCAAGATTGGCGTGGCTGAGCGGCACCAGTTTTGGGCGCGACGTGGTGCCGGATGTGTGCAGAAGGAGCGCGGTATCACCATCCTCGGCCAATCCCGATGAAACGGGCGAGCCGACCGGACCACCTTCGATCGTGAAAACACCAGACGGCGCGCCACCCGGCACCACCAGCCGCAGCACCGGGATGCCGAGGCGTTCGGCAACGTCAACCGAAGGCCCCTGCTCGTCCTTGCCGACAAGGATCGCCTTGACGCCGATGTCGCTAAGATAGAAATCGAGCTCGTCGGCCCGGTAAGCCGGATTGAGCGGCGCGGTGGACGCGGCCGCTGCCACCGCGATGAACGCTGTCGCCATCTCCGGGCCGTTCGGCAGCACGATGGCGACGCGGTCGCCACGGCCGATGCCGAGCGCGTTGAGCCGCGATACCGTCTCGCGGATCTGGCGGCGCAGTCCGCCATGCGAAAGAGCGGTCCGTTCGGGCGCGGCAATGGCCGGCGCATCTTCTGCACCAGGTGCAAGGCGATGGGCGAGATCGATGGCGTTTTCGCTGTTTGTCATGGTTCCAGACTATGTTTCGAACGATCGGCTTATGTCCAGCAATCGCCTGCTCAATATCCGAGCGCCAGCCCGTCCTTGCGCGGATCGGAGGCGCCGGTCAGCGTGCCCTTTTCCCAGTCGATCAGCACGGCCTGCCCGCCGCCAAGCGGATGAGCGGGTTCAACCACCTGGTGGCCACGCCGGCGCAGGCCTTCGATCGTCTCAGCGCGCACGCTTCGCTCGGCCTCGACGACATCGTGATTGTAGAAGACGCGCGCCGCGTCGATCGCCTGCTGCGGGTCCATGCCGAAGTCGACCATGTTGGTCAAAAGATGCACATGGCCAAACGGCTGGTAGCCGCCGCCCATGACGCCGAAGGGCATGACGGCGCGGCCGTTCCTCGTCATCATGCCCGGCATGATCGTGTGCATCGGCCGCTTGGCCGGCGCGATGGCGTTCGGATGCTTCGGATCGAGGCGGAAGCTCGAGCCGCGGTTCTGCAGCACGACCCCGGTCTTCGGGCCGACAACGCCGCTGCCGAAGGAATAATAGGTCGAGTTGATGAAGCTCACCGCGTTGCGGTCGCGGTCGACGACGCTGATATAGACCGTGTCGCTGCCGGGCAAATCGAGGCGCGGCAGATCGGTCATGGCGCGCCCGGGATCGATCGCGGCGCGCAGCCGGTCGGCATAGGCGGTGGAAAGCAGCGCCTTCACTGGAACATCGACATGGTCCTGGTCGCCGAAGAAAGCGTCGCGGTCCTGATAGGCCAGCCGGCCCGCCTCGATCTCGAGGTGCAGACGCTCGGCACCGTCGGGATCGAGCTTGCCCAGTTCGAAGCCTGACAGCACATTCAGCATCAGAAGCGCGGTCAGGCCCTGGTTGTTGGGCGGCATCTGGTGGATGTCGTAACCGCGATAGGACGTGCTGACCGCGGTCCGGTAATCGCCCTTGGTGGCGACGAAATCGTCGAGCGTGTGCAGGCCGCCAAGCGCACGAAGCCGACCGACGATGTCTTCAGCCACCGCGCCTTCATAGAAACCAGCTCGGCCTTTCTTGGCGATGACGCGCAAGGTCTCCGCGAGTTCCGGCTGGCGGTGGATGTCGCCCGCTTTCGGCGGCTTGCCGCCCGGCAGGAAGATGCGCGTTGCCACCTCGTCGGCCGACAGGTCGGTCTCCGGATCCTCCCAGTCGAAGGCGACACGGTCATGCACGACATAGCCGTCTTGCGCATAGCGGATGGCCGGAGCGAATGCGTCTTCTATACCCTTGCGGCCGTGATCCTCCAGCAGCCGGCACCAGGCGTCGACGGCACCGGGAACCGTGACCGCGTGCGGCCCCTGTTTCGGCAATTCGCTGAACCCCTTGTCCAGATACCAGTCGACCGTCGCGGCCCTGGGCGCGCGGCCGGAGCCGTTGAAGGCAAGCACGTTCCCATCACCCTTCGGGCAATAGAGGACAAAGCAGTCGCCGCCGATGCCGGTCGATTGCGGCTCGACCACCGCCTGCACGGCTGCCGCGCAGACCGCGGCGTCCATGGCGTTGCCGCCGGAGCGCAGCATGTCGATGGCGGCTAAGGTGGCGAGCGGATGCGAGGTCGCGGCCATCGCCTCGGTGGCGCGGACCGGCGAGCGGCCTGGGAACTGGAAGTCACGCATGCGGGTTTTGGTATCCTCAATCAACGTCCGCGGCCGAAAAGCTGGGCGGCGGACAACAAGACGATCGATAGCACGATCAGGCAAGTCGAGATGGCGGCGATCGTCGGGTCGATCTGGTCGCGCAGCGCATTGAACATGCGGCGCGTCAGCGTCGTGGTCTCGCCGCCGGAGATGAACAGCGACACCACCACCTCGTCGAAGGAGGTGATGAAGGACGTCACACTGGCCGGCGAGCGTGCCCGCGCGCATGTGCGCGGCTCGCGCGAGAACATCCTGCGGCTGCTGCAGGCCAAATCCGACTATCAGGGATTCTTTGCCAAGGCGTCCTGAACCAATGCTATCGTATCAGTTGGAAAGCATGGGACAGTTGGCGCCACGGCGCAGGCCGATATGCGCCACGTCGCCGACGCTGAATTGAGAACCGTCGGCGCGGCGCGGGGCATCGATGACGATCGAAATCCCCTGCCCGAGCTCGGCGTGAAGGCGCAACGTGCGGCCATGGAAGACGACGCCGCTCACCCGCGCCGGCGCTGTTCCTTCGGCGGCTTCGCCGGCAGCCAGAAGATCTTCCGGGCGCACGCCGATGGTGCGCATGTCGCCGGCGGCCGGCGCCTCGCCATTGTCCGAAACCGCCTCCAATGGCAGCTCGCCGGCGGCAAAACGCAGGCGCTCGCCATCACGGCCGACAAAGCGCGACTGCAGGAGGTTCATCGTGCCGATGAAGGAGGCGACGAAGCGCGTTGCGGGCCGGTCGTAAAGTGTTGCCGGCGGCGCGATCTGCTCGATGCGGCCCTTGTTCATGACGACGATGCGGTCGGAGATCGACAGCGCCTCGGTCTGGTCGTGGGTGACCATGACGAAGGTCGTGCCGAGCCGCGCCTGCAGCCGCTTCAGCTCGATCTGCATCTGCTCGCGCAGATGCGCGTCGAGCGCCGACAGCGGCTCGTCGAGCAACAGAACGCGCGGTTCGCAGACGATGGCGCGGGCAAGCGCGACGCGTTGGCGCTGGCCGCCGGAAAGCTCGGAGACGCGGGCGCGCAGCTTGTCGGCGAGCCCGACCATGTCGAGCGCCTCGCGGACCCGTTTGGCCTGCTCGGCACTGGCGAGTTTGCGCAGCGACAGGCCGAAGCCGACATTGGCCGCGACATCCATATGCGGGAACAGCGCATAGTCCTGGAAGACGGTGTTGACGGGACGGTCGAAGGGCCTCAGGCCGGTGATGTCGCGGCCTTCGAGCAGCACATTGCCGCTGGTCGGGCTCTCGAAGCCGGCGATGGCGCGCAGGCTCGTCGTCTTGCCGCAGCCGGAGGGACCGAGCAGGGTCAGGAACTCGCCGGGCGCGATATCGAGGTCAACGCTATCAAGACCAACAATGCCACCGGGGAAGACTTTCGAGACTTTCTCGAGCCGAACCAATGGTTCTCGCAATTGCGGACGGAAAACCGCTTCACACTTTTCCTGGAATTGCTCTGAGGCATCAGGCGCCATCGCGCACCTCGGATGGCTTGGTGGTGTTGACCCACAGAACCTGGCAGCGCTCGGCGCCGGGGTTGCGGAAGGCATGCAGCAGCGTGCTTTTGAAGGCGAAGCTGTCGCCGGCTTTCAGAACATAAGTCGTGGCGTCGACCACCAGCTCGACCTCGCCGGTCATGACGAAGCCGAATTCGTGGCCGGCATGGGCATAGGCTTCCGCCGTGCCGCCGCCGGCCTCGACCGTGACCAGCATGCCGGTAAGCGTCGCCGCGGGCGGCGACAGCAGCGCCTTGGCGATGCCTTCGGATTTCACCGGGATAGAGCGGCGTTTGTCGGCGCGCACGCAATAGAGGTCGTTGACCGCCTCGTTGCCGTCGGTGATCAGCGCCGAAGGCTCGATGTCCAACGCCGCTGCCAGCGGCCAGATGACCTTGACGCGCAGCGAGGACATGCCGCGCTCGATCTGGCTGAGCGCGCCGATGGAGATGCCAGCCTTGGCCGCAAGATCGGCCAGCGACAGGTTACGTTCGAGCCTGAGCGCCCGCACGCGCCGGCCGACGCGCACATCGGCATCGTCCTTCGGTTTGTCGGCTGCTTCGTCAAGAACATCCATGCATTCGTCCTCGTTGTCTTTCCACCGGTGCGGCGCAGCGCCGCCAGGCTCCCCCTTCTCCCCTTGTGGGAGAAGGTGGATCGGCGCGTAGCGACGAGACGGATGAGGGGTGTTCCAGCGGAGTGAGACGTCGGCTTTCCCTGGAGCACCCCTCATCCGGCCACTTCGCGGCCACCTTCTCCCACAAGGGGAGAAGGGGCGTCTCAGCTCAGCCGCCTGCTTTCACCTTTTCGAACATCTTCGCCACATCGTCGTTCTGCTTCATCGGGCCGGTGAAGATGGTGCTCTTCAGCATCACGTCCGGATCCGCCGGCAGCTGCAGCTTCTCAAGCTCGTCCTTCGACACGCCGGCAAAGGCGGTCGAGAGCGAGCTGCCATAGCCATAGGACTGGATCAGGAACTTGCCCGAGTCGGCGTCGAGCCGGCTGTTGATGAAGTCATAGGCGAGATCGACGTTCTTGGCGTCCTTCAGCATGACGAAGCCGCAGGCCCACGTCAGCATGCCTTCCTTCGGCTTCATGAACTCGACTGGCACGCCCTGCTTCTTGAGCGAGGTAGCCGACGCATTCCAGGTCATGGCGGCGACCAGCTGGCCGCTCGCCAGCGCCTGCTCGACCGAGGTCATGTCGGTGGTGTAGCTCGACAGAAGCGGCCGCTGCTCGCGCAGCTTTTGCGCCACCTTGTCCATCTGGTCCGGCGTCATATCGAAGGGGTTCACGCCTGCCAGGAGGGCCGCGACGATCGGCGTGTCGTGGACGGCGTCGATGGTGGCCATGCGGCCGGCATATTGCTTGTCCCACAAAAGGTTCCAGCTCGCCTCGGGGTTCTTCACCAGATCGGTGCGGTAGAGGATCGAGGTGTTGCCCCAGTCCCACGGCACCATCCAGACCTTGCCGTCGCCGGCCTGCAGGTCGGGCAGGTTCTTGAACACCGGGAAGATCGAATCCCAGTTCTTGATGCGCTTGGTGTCGATCGGCTGCAGCAGGCCTTCCTTGTTCCAGCGCGCCACCTTGTCGTAGCAGGGATGCGCGATGTCGGGCCGGAAGCCGGCCTTGACCTTGGTGAAGGCGTCGTCGTCGTCGCCGAAGATCGTCGCCTCGACGCCATCGGGATGCGCGGCAAGGAAGCTCTTGTTGAAGTCGGGCAATTCATAGCCAGACCATGTGAAATATTGCAGCTTGTCGGCGGCAAGAGCGACCGTCGACGACAGCGCTAGGGCGAGAGCAGCAAGGCCCGCCCGTGCCTTGTGTCCGGTAATCGAATTCAGGTGTACAGTCATTTTCGTTCTCCTCTTCTTTGTTGTGGTTCAGGCTGGATTGCGGCGCGCGGCGCCGAGACCGCGATGGCGCAGGATTTCGGCGGTGCCGGCGATGATGAAGGAGGCAGTGAGGATCACCGTTCCCAGCGCCATCACGGTCGGCAGCGAGCGCGGGAAGCGCAGCTGGCTCCAGATGTAGAGCGGCAGCGTCGGCTCGGTGCCGGCGAGGAAGAAGACGACGATGAACTCGTCGAAGGAAATCAGGAAAGAGAGCATGAAGGCCGAGAGCACTGCCGGCGCACTCAGCGGCAGCATGATGCGCCGGAATGTCGTCCAGTCGGAGGCGCCGAGATCGAGCGCCGCCTCGCGGATGGTCTTCGGGATAGCGGCGAAGCGGCTGCGCATCACCACCACCGTCGTCGGCAGCGCGACGAGGATATGGCCGAGCACGATCGAAACGCGCGACGGGCCGAGGCCGATGAGGTTGACCAGGATCAAGAGCGAAATGCCGACGATGACGCCGGGGATCAGGATCGGCAGGCGGGCGATGGCGCTGATGGCGGCGGCGAGCGGCGAGCGGCCATAGAGGTCCATGTAGGAGACAGTGATGCCGCAGAGCGTCGCGCCGAAGGCGGCGATGACGCCGATGACCAGGCTGTTGGCTAAAGCGCCGGAGAGCGCCGGATTGCCGTAGAGCGTCCGATACCAATCGAGCGTGAAACCTTGCAGCGGAAACGCCGCCTGGATGGAGTTGTTGAAGGAAAACAGCGGGATCAAAAGGACCGGCAGATAGAGGAAGACGAGATAACCAAGCACATAGAGGCCGAGCCAGCGGCCGCCTGCATTGACGTCGGTTCGCGCGCTCATGTGCGGCTGCCAAACCGGCGGTCGGCGCCGCGCGCCACCAGGACGACGCATAGGATGACCAGCATGACGCAGACCGAGAGTGCGGCGCCGAACGGCCAGTCATTGGCCTTGCCGAACTGCGACTGGATAAGCGTGCCGATCATGGTGCTGGCCGGACCGCCGACCATGGCGGGGGTGACATAGTCGCCGACCGTCGGCACGAAGACGACGAGCGCCGCCGCCAGCACGCCGGGCATGGAATTGGGCAGCACGACCCGGCGGAAGCTGGTGAAGGGCCGCGCACCGAGATCGGAAGCGGCTTCGAGCAGCGATTTCGGAATCGTGTCCAGCGCCACATAGATCGGCAGGATGGCGAAAGGCGCGTAGGCGTGGGCGAGCGTGACGACCACCGCGGCCGGCGTGTTGAGGAAGGCAAGCGTCGGCTGCGACCAGAGGCCGGTCTCGATGAAAGCCGAATTCAGCACGCCATTATAGGCAAGCACGATCTTCCAGGCGAAGACGCGCAAGAGATAGCTGGTCCAGAACGGCAGCGTGACCAGGAAAAGCAGCAGGTTGCGGCGGCGGCCGGCATGGAACGCGAGATAGTAGGCGACCGGATATGCAGTAGCGACGGTGGCAAGCGTCACCAGGCCGGCAATGACCAGCGAGCGCAGCGTCACCGTCCAGTAGAGCGGGTCGGTGGCCACGGTGACGAAGTTCTCCGCCGTCAGGCCAATGCCGAGCAGCGAGCCGTCATTGCCCCTGAACGCAAGGAAGACCACCAGGCCGAGCGCGAACAGGATGAGGAAGAATGTGACCAGCCCGCCCGGCAGCAGCATGGCAAAGCGGAACACCGGCGAGATGCGGTTTTCCGGCAAGGGCCGTGTTGCAGCGATGGTCGACATTTTATTCGCCTGTTTAGGGGCTGCCCATCGGATTTCTGAAATCGAATATTGTTTTTTCATATTCATGAAACTGTCAAGCAGAATCGCTTGTGCGCTGCACGCGTTCGGCGTCAGCGCTCGAACGCGTCGAGCATGCGGTACCAGGCGATCGCCGCGGCAACGCCGACCTGGCGGAAAGCGTGGAATGGGATCGGCTTGATCGGCGATAGCGGGAACGGCAATTGCCTGGCATCGCGGCTCGCCAGGTAGCTCGCCATGCGCTTGCCCAGCGCGCTCATCAGGCCGACGCCTCTGCCCTGGCAGCCGACGACGGCAAGCAGGCCTTTTTCCGGCTCGTGCAGATGCGGCAGGTGATCCGGTGTCAGCGCCACGCGGCCGAACCAGCGCTTTTCGATGGCGATACCTGCGAGCGCCGGATAGAGGCGCAGCAGCGCGCGTTCGCAATGCGCCCAGTCCGCGGCAGTTGAAGGCAGCGCCATGCGGCCGCGGCCGCCCAGCACCATGCGGCCGTCAGGGCTCTTGCGGTAATAGACCAAGATGCGGCGGGAATCGGAAACGGCTTGCCCGCCCGGCAGGATGCTTGCGGCAAGCTCGGCCGGCAGCGGCGCAGTGGCAATCTGGAAGGAATGCAGCGGCACGATTGTCTGGGCGAGGCCGGGCAACAACCCGTCCGTATAGGCGTTGGTGGCGAGCACGACCGACTTGGCCCGCAATTCGGCACCGCTTTGCGTCGAAACCCGCCAGACACCGGCCTCCTTGCGGAGCTTCACCACCTTCTGCTGCTCGGCAATGCTGGCGCCGGCAGCCGAGGCGACGCGGGCCAGTTCGAGCGTGTAGGACAGCGGATCGATGACGCCGGCGCGGCGGTCGAGCCAGCCGCCGAGATATCCCCTGGCGCCGGTCATCGCAGCGACCTCTGCCTGGTCGAGCAGTTCGACGTCGGCGCCGCGCGAGCGCCATTGCCGGTCGCGGTTGGCGGCCGCCTTCAGGGCCGTCTCCGTGTGCGCGGCCTGGATCCAGCCATTGCGCGTGAACGGCACGGCCAGCTTCTCGTCGCGGATTACGTCGAACACCGCATCGGCCGTCGAGGCGGCGAACGCGACCAGGGCGGCGCCGCGCTCCTTGCCGAAATGCTCGATCAGCCATTCAGGATCGTATTTGAGGCCGGGAATGACCTGGCCGCCATTGAGGCCCGATGCACCCTGCCCGATCGCGCCGGCGTCCAGCACCTGAATTGAGAGGCCGGCACGCGCCGCATGCAGGGCGGTCGACAGCCCCATGATGCCGCCGCCGACGACGACCGCGTCGACCGGGCCGCCGCCCGCAACGAGCGGCCGAGAGGCGAAAGCGGCATACGGCTTCTGCCAAGTCGGATCGGAAAATGCAGCGGACAAGACTTCACTCGGCATGCTTGGAAATGAAAATTCTAGAGAAGATTTCATTTTTTTGAAAGACGATTTCGCCTGCATCACAGATTGGCCCAATGGTTTACCTCGGCGGTCCACGAACTTGCCTTTCCGCACCCCAAAGCGGGTAGACCCATGGCCGGGATTTGTAGAAAGGTGCCGCATTGCTGACGCAGCCGGTCGTCTTCGGCCGCGACGGGGGTTGGACTATCCAAACCTATTGGCTGGGGCGCCCCGAACACCCGGACGAATAGCAAACAGGCCGCCCTCTTGCGGATTCGCCTGAAGATGATCCGCACTCATGGTAAATCGGGCTGAAGTTACAAACAGAACGTCAAAATTCTCGCCACCGAAGGCACAGCTCGTTGGCCAGCTGCAGGGCAGCTCCGCAATGCGGTCAAGCCTGCCGTCGGGTGCGATGCGGACAAGGCAGCTTCCTCCCACCACACGGCAGTTCCAGACATGGCCCTCGGCGTCCGGGCAGGAACCGTCCGGCAGGCCGCGCCCGAAATCGACGAAGAAGGGCAGCGGTTCGCGAAGCCGCGACGAAATCTTGTCCCAGGCATAGCTGTAAAGCGCGTTCTTCGTCGTATCGGCAGTGATGAAGCGGCCATCAGCTGTCCACACCATCGTGTTGGTGATGCCGAACCGGTCTTCGCTCAGGCTCGTCACTTCGCCGTCCGGACCGATCCGATAGAGCCGGCCCTCATCCCGCGCAATGGCGATCGGCGCGTCGTCCGGTCCAATATTGTTGGTCATTGTGCCGGCCCAGAACGAACCGTCCGGAGCCACGGCGCCTTCGTTGAGCCGCGTCCCTGGCCGATCCGGCTCGATCGTCGCGATCGTTCGGAATGGTCCTTCGAAATCCCACAAGGCGACCTCCTTTCGCAAGCCGACGATCGCGCCGCCGTCCTTGCGCAGACCGACCGAGGTGACCAGGTCCGGCGTTGGCCAGCTTTCATGGTTTCCGGTCAGCGGGTCGAGCCTATGGATCCGGCGGCCGATGATGTCGACCCAGACCAGCCTGCCGCGGCGGTCGTCCCAGACCATGCTCTCCCCGACAACGTCGCGCGCGTCGAAGGCCAGGTCAGCTTGCGTGTTGCTCATGAGGTTCCTCCAGTCAAGCTATCCACAAATCATCTTGACATATATCTTCCTGCTGAAATATGAGCAATTACATACGAACTTGTCATACAGGTTTTGCGAGAGCGAGATGCAGAATCGGACGGACACAGCGGGTGAGCCGAGCCCCGGCCTGGTGAGCGCGGCGATCCAGGCGATTACTCAGCATATCCGCCACGAGGGTCTGGCGCCGGGAGATGCGCTGCCCAGCGAAGCCGCTATGACGCGCCAGCTCAACGTCTCCCGCACCGTGGTGCGCGAAGCCTTCCGCTCGCTTTCAGCCATGCGTCTGATCGACATGAGCGCCGGGCGCCGCGCCACGGTCGCCAAGCTGGACACCGGCGCCATGTCGATGGTCATCGAGCATGGCATCACCACCCAGCAGATCAGTGTCCATCAGGTCTATGACGTCAGGCGCACGATCGAGATGCGCACCGTGGCGCTCGCGGCATTGCGGCGCACCGATGCGGAAGCCGCCGCGATCGCCAGCTCGGCAAGACTGATGCGCGAAAGCTTCAAGAACCCTGAAACCGTCATGGAGCATGACATCGCTTTCCACGAGGCGATCGCGGCGGCCTCGCACAACCCGGTCTTCTCGCTGATCGTCACCGCCTTCAGCGGGGTCACGCGGCGTACCTGGGTGATCGGCTGGCGAACCCGTTCGTCCGACGAAGACCAGCTCAAGATGATCAAGGGGCACGAGGACATAGCCGAAGCGATCCTCAAGGGCGATCCGCGGCTCGCCGCCGAGCATATGGCGCAACATTTCGACAAGAGCGTCAAAGCGCTTCTCGACGCTGGAATTGCCTGACATGAAGATCACTGCAATCGAAACCATCCGTATCGAGGAACGGCCCAACCTGCTTTGGGTCGAGGTCCGCACAGATGAAGGCATCACCGGGCTCGGTGAGACTTTCTTCCTGTCGCGTACCGTCGAGGAATACCTGCACGAATATGTCGCGCCACGCGTTATCGGCCGCGATCCGCTGCAGATCGATCTCCTGGCCGCCGATCTGGTCGGCTATCTCGGCTTCCGCTCCAGCGGCGCTGAGGTGCGCGGCAACTCCGCCTTCGACATCGCGCTATGGGACATTTTCGGCAAGACTACCGGTCAGCCGGTCGCACAGCTGCTCGGCGGCTTCAGCCGCCAGTCGATCCGCACCTACAACACCTGCGCCGGCACCGAATACATCAAGGACGCCAAAGGCCAGACGACGGCCAATTACGGCATCGGCGCACGGCGGGACTATGACGACTTGAATGGCTTCCTCACCCGCGCCGGTGAACTAGCCGAGGAACTGTTGGAGGACGGCATCACGGCCATGAAGATCTGGCCGTTCGACCATGCAGCGGAAAAGACGCGCGGCAACGACATTTCGCCAGCCGACCTGAAGGCTGCGCTCGAGCCTTTTGAAAAGATTCGCAAAGCCGTCGGCGACAAGATGGATGTCATGGTCGAGTTCCATTCGATGTGGCAGCTCCTGCCGGCGATCAAGATCGCCGAAGCGCTGAGGCCCTTCGCCACCTACTGGCACGAGGATCCAATCCGCATGGACAGCCTCGGCGATTTGAAGCGCTACGCCGCGGTCAGCCCCGCGCCAATCTCGGCATCGGAGACGCTTGGCAGCCGCTGGGCCTTCCGCGACCTTTTGGAAACCGGGGCGGCCGGCATCGTCATGCTCGATATCTCCTGGTGCGGCGGCCTGTCGGAGGCGCGCAAGATCGCCTCGATGGCCGAGGCCTGGCGGCTGCCGGTCGCCCCACATGACTGCACCGGTCCAGTCGTTCTTGCCGCGTCCACCCATCTGTCGCTCAACGCGCCCAACGCGCTCGTCCAGGAAAGCGTACGCGCCTTCTACCGTACCTGGTACCGCGACCTGGTAACCGCGCTGCCGGAAGTGAAGAACGGCATGATCACCGTGCCGCCTGGACCTGGACTCGGGCTGGCGCTCAACCCCGATCTTGGCAAGGCCTACACCGTCCACCGCCGCGTCAGCGACAAGGCGGACATCTGAGAGAATCAACGGGAGGAACAGACATGAGAAAACTGACTGCAATGCTTCTGCTTGGCGCAGCCCTGCTTGGCGGGCAATCCGCCGCCCGCGCCGACGGCCTCAACATCGTCTTCACCCACCATTCCTCGGCCTCGAACACATTCTGGCAGGCGGTGAAGAAGGGCTTTGACGATGCCTGTACCAAGGTCGAGGCGAACTGCAACATGGTCTTCACCCAGACCGAGGGTTCGGTCGAGCAGCAGGTTGCCAACATGCGCGCCGCACTTGCCGCCAAACCCGACGCGCTTCTAACCTCCATCGTCGACGACCATGCCTTCGACGATGTCATCAAGGAGGCGCGCGACGCCGGTGTGCTGGTGATCGCGGTCAATGTCGACGACACCGAAGGCGCCAAGGGCAATGCCCGCCAGGCTTTCGTCGGCCAGGGCTTCAAGCCGGCCGGCTACTCGCTGGCCAAGGCCATTTCTGAGAGCTTCCCGAAGGATGGCCCGATCAAGGTACTGGTCGGCATCTCCGCTCCCGGCCAGAACTGGTCGGAAAGCCGTGGCGCAGGCGTCATGCAGTTCCTCGAGGAATACAAGGCCGCTCATAAGGACCGCGACGTGTCGTGGGAGCGCATCGACAGCGGCACCGACCTCGCCATCACCTCCGACCGCGTCGGCGCCCATCTCAACGCGCATCCCGACACCACGGCCTATTTCGATACCGGCTTCTGGTGCGCCGGCGTGGCGCGCGTGCTGGCCGATCGCGGCGTGGCGCCGGGCAAGGTCCTGCTCGGCGGCTTCGACCTGGTGCCCGAGGTGCTGCAGCAGATGCAGAAGGGCTATGTTCAGGCGCTCGTCGACCAGCAGCCCTACATGCAGGGCTTCATGCCGGTGATGGAGGCCTATCTCAACAAGAAGATCGGCTTGGCTCCTTCCGACATCGACACCGGCCAGGGCATCGTGCGGCCGAAGGAGGCCGACAGCATCATGGCGCTGTCCGCGCAAGGCATGCGCTAAGTCTCCTGCCGACAGCTCTTCGATCGGCGGTGCGTGGCGCCGCCGATCCGTCTTGAAAATCAACCGCCGGAGCCTTTCGTTGAAGCGCCTGTTCAAGACCTATCTCGAAAAACCGGAACTGGCCGGGCTGATCCTGCTGGTGTTGCTCATAGTGGTGTTCCAGGTCCGCTCGCATGGCGTGTTCCTCAACGCCGACAATCTGCGCGGCATCCTCGGCATCCTGCCGGAGGCCGGCCTCGTCGCCATCGGCGTCACCATCCTGATGATCAGCGGCGAGTTCGACCTCTCGGTCGGCTCGGTCTTCGCGCTGATGCCTATGACGATGGCGGTGCTGATGGTGCATGGCTGGCCGTTCCCGCTGGCGCTGCTCGTCGGGCTGCTGGTCTGCGCGGCGATCGGCTTCATCAACGGCTACATCACGATCCGCTTCGCGATCCCCAGCTTCATCACCACGCTCGGCATGCTGTTCATGGCGCGCTCGCTCACCGTCGTCGTCTCGGGTGGCTTCCCGCCATTGCTGCCGGCGGACCTGCCCAACTGGCTGTTCACCTCCTTCGTCGGCCCCGGCAACATGTTCCGCATGTCGTTCCTGTGGTTTGCCGGCATAGCCGTGCTCACATCGCTGATGCTGTCGCGCACCAATTTCGGCAACTGGATCAAGGCCACCGGCGGCTTCCTGCCGGCCGCCGCCTCGATGGGTATCCCGACCGCCAGGGTCAAGATCATCTGCTTCATGCTCTGCTCGATCCTGTCCGGCTTTGCCGGCATGCTGCAGGTGCTGCGGCTGGGCTCGCCGCTGCCGTCGATCGGCGAGGGCATGGAACTGCAGGCAGTGGCGTCGGCCGTCATCGGCGGCGCCTCGCTCGCCGGCGGCATCGGCACGGTCATGGGCGGCATAATCGGCACGACGCTGATCCGCGTCATCGACAACGGTCTTGTGCTCAGCCATGTCGACGCCAACTGGTTCAAGTTCGCCATCGGCTTCCTGACCATCTTCGCCGTCGTCGCCAACGCCTGGATGCGCAAGCGCGCCAAGGCGATCAAGATGGAGCGCTAAGACGATGACCGATGCGATCATCTCCGTACGCAACCTCCACAAATGGTATTCCGGCGTCCATGCGCTGAAGGGCGTGACCCTCGACTTCAAGCGCGGCGAGGCGCTCGGCCTCGTCGGCGACAACGGCGCCGGCAAGTCTACCCTGATCAACATCCTGTCCGGTGTCCACCGCGCCGACCAGGGCGAGATCAAGGTCGAGGGCAAGCCGGTCTCGATCGCCACCCCGCGCGACGCGATGGATCTCGGCATCGAGACCATCTACCAATACAATTCCATGGTTCCAACCATGTCGATCGCCAGGAACTTGTTCATCGGCCGTGAGCCGACCCGCCTCTCGGTCCTCGGCGTCGGCATCCTCGACCAGAAGAAGATGGCTGAAGAAAGCATCCGCGCCATCGCCAATGTCGACCTGCATCTGCGCTCGCCCGAAGCGCTTGTCGGCGAGCTCTCCGGTGGCCAGCGCCAGGGCGTAGCGATTGCCCGCGCCATGCATTTCAAGTCGAAGGTGATGATCCTCGACGAGCCGACCAACCATCTCTCGGTCAAGGAGACGAAAAAAGTGATCGG
Organism: Mesorhizobium australafricanum; assembly: GCF_033977265.1. Taxonomy (NCBI): domain Bacteria; kingdom Pseudomonadati; phylum Pseudomonadota; class Alphaproteobacteria; order Hyphomicrobiales; family Phyllobacteriaceae; genus Mesorhizobium; species Mesorhizobium australafricanum. The sequence continues at coordinate 344,102 of NZ_JAVIIT010000002.1, forward strand.
CTTCGTGCGCGGCCTCAAGGAGCAGGGCGTCACCGGCGTCTTCATCAGCCACAACATGCATCACGTCTTCGAATGCTGCGACCGCGTGGTGGCGATGGCGCGTGGCGAGGTGGTGCTGGACAATCGCATCGAGGACACCTCGATCGATGAAGTCCACGGCGTCTTGTGAGGCGGTGATGACGATGCTTGCCGATCGTGTCGTGCTGCTGACGGGCGGACTGGGCTCGCTCGGCCGGGCCCAGGCAGTGACGCTGGCCCGCGCCGGTGCGCGCGTGCTGGTGCTCGATCGCCCCGAGATCGCGGATGGGCCGAAGATCGTCGAGGCGCTGGCCGGCGAGGCCGGCGGCGACATCGCCTTCGTCGGCTGCGATCTCAACCGGCTTGCCGAGGCAGAGGCCGATGTCGCAGCGCTGGCGCAAAGGGAAGGCGGCATCGACATCCTGATCAACAACGCCGCGCTGATCATCAACCGGCCGTTCGAGGCGTTCTCGCTGTCCGAGTACGAGGACCAGATCCGCGTCAATTCCTCGGCCGCCTTCGCGCTGGCCAGGGCCTGCTCGCCAGGCATGAAGGCGAAGGCATATGGCAAGATCGTCAACTTCTGCTCGATAACGCTGAACGGCCGCTGGGACGGCTATGTGCCCTATGTCGCGTCGAAGGGCGCCATGCTGGGTCTGACGAAGTCGCTGGCGCGGGAACTGGGGCCGCATGGTATCACCGTAAATGCAGTGTCTCCGGGCGCCGTCGTTTCCGAAGCGGAGGAACGCGTCTTCGGGGAGCGGCTCAAGGAGTACAGTGACTGGATCATGGGCAATCAGAGCCTGAAGCGCCGCATTGAGCCACATCACGTCGCCGATCTCGTGCTGTTTCTTGTTTCGCCTGCCGCGGACATGATCAGCGGTCAGAACGTCCACATCGATGGTGGCTGGTAGTCGTGTCATTTAGTCGATGATGAACGTCGATGCGATCGAACTTGCCGACGAGCGCGCCAAGGTGGTTGTCAGCCCTCACCGGGGCGCAGCGATCCTGCGCTACGACGCGCTTCGCTCCGATGGCGTGTTCACGCCCCTGATAAAACCGTCGGAAGGACTGCTGAAATTCGGCTCCCAGTTGCTGGCGCCGTGGTCGAACCGGATCTCCGGCGGGGGCTTCGAGTTCGACAAGCGTTTCCATGCGATAGAACCCAACGTCGAAGGCGAGCCGTTTCCGCTTCATGGCGACGCTTTTCAGAAGCCCTGGCGTCTGGCTCGGCGGACCGGGACCGAGGCGGAATTAGTTCTGAGGGATGGGGCGATCGGGCCTTATCGCTACTGTGCGAGCGTGCTCTACACACTGGAGGACGGCGCGTTGAGTACTATTCTGACCGTAGAGAACCGGGCCGACATTCGACTGCCATATGGGCTTGGCTTCCATCCCTGGTTTCCGCGCACCGCGCGCACATTGCTCCAGGCATCGGCCAACAGCGTCTGGCTTGAAGATGAAAACCACTTGCCGACCAGGATTGTGCCCCTCACCGCCCACCCCGGCTGGGGTTTCTCGAAACATGCGCCGCTTCCCGATGCCTGGATAAACAATGCGTTCGAGGGCTGGGATGGACGCGCCTCGATCGTCCAGCCCGATGATGCCGTAGCCATCTCGATCGAGGCATCGCCGGCGCTGAACGTCTTCATTCTCTATTCGCCGGCGCGAGACGCTGATTTCTTTTGTTTCGAACCTGTCTCGCATAGCGTGGATGCTCATCACACCGGCGGCCTGAGGACACTCGAGCCGGGGGAATCGATGACCTCGCAAATGCGAATGGATTGCCACGAGTTTTGATGCCGGCAAGACCACAGCGTGGAATGAGCGTTTCGCCCCGTAAATTGTCAGCGTCGTATTTCCTTCGGCGCGAATTGACTTGAAGAAGAGACCGTCGGAATTTCACGATCTGAACAGACTTGCCTAATGAGAGAACGATGACGAACATAACGAACCTCCCCGCCGACGGCGCTTTTCTCGGCCGCGCTCGATTGCCGGCTGTCTCCCATCCGCTGCTGGTCACGGTGCGCGACGGCCAGGTGATCGACATCACCTCGAGCGCGGCGCCCACGGTGCGGGACCTTTGCGAGTTGAAGGATCCGGCCGATTATCTGCGTTCGGCAAAGGGCAAGGCGATCGGCGCGCTCGCCGACATCGCGGCGAACAGTTTCGCGGCCGAACGGGACGCCAGGAAGCCGATCCTGCTCTCACCGGTCGACCTGCAGGCGGTGAAGGCTTCCGGCGTCACCTTCGTTGTCAGCCTGCTCGAGCGCGTCATCGAGGAGCAGGCGCGCGGCTCGGCGGAGAAAGCCGAGGCCATCCGCTCAGACATCGCCGGACTGATCGGTCATGACCTCTCCAAGCTCAAACCCGGCTCGCCGGAAGCGATAGAGATCAAGGCCAAGCTGATTTCGCGCGGCGCCTGGTCGCAATATCTGGAAGTGGGCATCGGCCCGGACGCGGAGATCTTCACCAAATGCCAGCCGATGGCCTCGGTCGGCTTCGGCGCCGATGTCGGGCTGCACCCCGTCTCCACCTGGAACAATCCCGAGCCGGAGATCGCCATGATCGCCGACAGCTCGGGCCGCATCGTCGGCGCGACGCTCGGCAACGACGTCAATCTGCGCGATGTCGAGGGACGCTCGGCGCTGCTGCTCGGCAAGGCCAAGGACAATAATGCTTCGGCAGCGCTCGGGCCTTTCATCCGGCTGTTCGACGAGACCTTTTCCATCGCCGACGTGAAGCGCGCCACGGTGCGGCTCAGCGTCGAGGGCGAGGACGGGTTCTCGCTGGAAGGCGCTAGTTCGATGGCCGAAATCAGCCGTTCGCCGGAAGAGCTGGTCAAGGCGGCGATGGGACCGCATCACCAATATCCCGACGGGCTGGCGCTCTATCTCGGCACGATGTTCGTGCCGTCGAAGGATCGCGGCGAGAAGGGCAAGGGCTTCACCCACAAGGTCGGCGATATCGTCACCATCTCGTCGGAAAAGCTCGGCGCGCTCACCAACCGCGTGCGCCTGTCGCCGGACTGTCCGCACTGGACCTACGGCGCCAGCCACCTCATGCGCGACCTGGCAAAGGCCAATCTTCTCTAGCGCGCAACCGACGCGGCGTTGACCAAGCCCGTCGCAGAGAGCGAGCGCTAACGGCACCGCCTGCCCGAGAAAATAGCGCCTGAACTGATGCAATCTGATGGGATTGCTGATGGCGTGCGCGCCTCACCCAACATCCATTGGCGACGGAGGCTTGCCACCGCCCGAAAAAGGGAATGCTCTGGGCGTCCCGTTCGGCGCTGGCAGGAGATGTGGTCCGAGGGCCGCATCGCGCTTGATGGAGGAGAGTTTCAACATGGGAGGAAATCGAATGCTTTCGCGGCTAAGACTGCTCGTGCTTGGCTTGATCGCGCTCATCGCCATTCCGGCGATGGCTGAGGCCAAGACGTTCTACTGGATTTCGCATGGCGGACCGGCTGATCCGGTCTGGACCTACTTTCTGGCCGGCGCCAAGCAATGGGCAAGCGACACCGGCAACAAGGTCAACACGTCCTTCCACAATGGCGACGTTGCCTCGCAGCAGGAGGCGATCCGCGCCGCCATCTCGGCCAAGGCCGACGGCATCGTCACCACCAGCCCCGATCCGGGCAGCCTGATCGAGCTCGCCAAGGAAGCGCGCGCGGCCAACATCCCGATCATCAACTTCAACACGCCCGACCCGAAAGCCAACTTCAACGCCTATGTCGGCGGCGACAACGTCACCTTCGGCAAGCACTGGGCGCAATACCTGGTCGACAAGGGCCTGGTGAAGCAGGGCGACTTCGTCTGGATGCCGGTCGAGATCCCCGGCGCCACCTATGGCGTGCAGGAAGAGGAAGGCATCAAGAGCGTGTTCGGGCCGGCCGGCATCACTTACGAAGTGACCGAAGCCACGCTCGACCAGGCCGAGGTGATCAACCGCATGGTCGACTACCTCACCGCTCACAAGGGCAAGGTGAAGGCCATCATCGGCCTCGGCGACCTCGTCACCGGATCGATCAAGCGCGTGTTCGACCAGGTCGGCGTCAAGCCGGGCGAGATCCCGGTCGTCGGCTGGGGCAACTCGCTCGACACCACGCAGGAAGTGCTGAACGGCTATGTCAACGCCGCGCAGTGGCAGGACCCGCAGGCGACCAGCTATGTGGCGCTGTCGCTGGCCAACATGGCCGCGAGCGGCATCCCTCCGGGCTTCAACGTCATCACCGGCGCGCTCTATGAGAAGGACACGGCCGGCGTCTACGACAAGATCCTGTCCGGCAAATAACCCCTGATCCGAGCGGTCGCGACGGCAACGCCGCGACCGCCTTTTCCTGTCCCGCCGCGCCCGCCTTCGCAGGCAGGCCGGCCCTCACGTCGCGGGTTCAATGGAAAACCGTTCCTTCGTCCAACGCCTGATCGCGCGGCCCGAATTCGGTCCGCTGGTTCTGCTCATCGTCGAGCTCGCCGTCTTCTGGGGCATCAATCCCGACTTCCTGTCGCCGCAGAACATCTCCAACATCCTGGCCTTCACCGTCGAGCTCGGCCTGATCGCGCTGGCGATGACGCTGCTGATGACATCAGGTGAATTCGATCTTTCCGTCGGCTCGCTGTTCGGCTTCTCGCCGGTGCTGATGTGGACGCTCTACAACAGCGGCGTCACCTCGCTGGAAGTGGGGCTGCTGATCGCGCTGGTCGTCGCCGCGCTGATCGGGCTGGTGAATGGCTGGTTCGTGACCCAGCTCAAGATCCCGTCCTTCCTGGTGACGCTCGGCATGCTGCTGGTCGTGCGCGGCACGGCATTGTTCATCACCGACGGCTTCCCGCAACGGACCTGGAGCGCCGAAGGCAGCTGGCTGGCGAACATCCTGGTCGGCGACTTCTATGTCGGTCCGTTCCGCATCTATGCCTCGCTGTTCTGGTTCACTGGCGCAGCGATTGTGCTGGGCTATGTGCTGACGCAGAGCCGAACCGGCAACTGGATCCAGGCCGCCGGCGGCAATCCCAGCGCGGCGCGTGCGCGTGGCGTCAACGTCAACCGCGTCAAGGTCGGCCTGTTCGTCCTGTCGGCGGTGATGGCCTCGCTCGCCGGCGTGATCTCGTCGCTGCGCACCTCCGCGGCCAATCCCAACAGCGGCACAGGCTATGAGCTCGAGGTCATCGCCATGGTGGTGATCGGCGGCACGGCGCTGACCGGCGGACGCGGCACCATCATCGGCACGGTGCTCGGCATCCTGATCCTGCGCGTCATGCGCAACGGCATCGTGCTGATCGGGGTGCCGGGGCTCGCCTACAACATCTTCATCGGCGCGATCATCCTCGGCATGATGGCGCTGCATTCATGGCTCGAACGCCGGCACCAGGCAGGGACTTAAGACGATGGCCGAGCCTCTGATCCGCATGGCAAACATCCGCAAGTCCTACGGGCGCGTGCAGGCGCTGGTGGATGCCAATTTCCACGTCAACGAAAAGGAGATCGTCGGCCTGCTCGGCGACAACGGCGCCGGCAAGTCGACATTGATCAAGGTGCTGTCGGGCGCCGTGCCGCTGACCAGCGGCGACATCTTCATTCGCGGCAAGAAGGTCACGCTCCGCTCGACCAGCGATGCCATCGCGCATGGCATCGAGACGATCTACCAGGACTCGGCGCTCGTCACGCAGCTGTCGATCGCGCGCAACCTGTTCCTCGGGCGCGAGCCGATCAAGCCGCCGCGCTTCCTCAACCGAATGGACCAGGAGGCGATGAACGCGGTGGCGCGCGACCTTCTGCGGCAAGTCGGCATCACCAAGAACATCCCGCCGACGACGCCGATCGGCTCGCTGTCGGGCGGCGAGCGGCAGGCGGTGGCGATCGCGCGCGCCATGCATTTCGACAGCGACCTCATCATCCTCGACGAGCCGACCAACAATCTCGGCGTCGCCGAGACGCAAGGTGTCTTGAGCTTCGTGCGCAGCGCCCGCGATTCAGGCCATTCCTGCATTTTCATCGCGCATAACATCCACCACGTCTTCCAGGTGGTCGACCGCATCGTGGTGATGCGCCGGGGCAAGGTGGTGGCCGACGACATCGATCCGAAGAAGACGACGGTGGCCGAGGTCGAGCGCGTCATCACCGGCATGTCGGACAAGGAAATCCGCGATGCGATTTCAGACGGCCGGGACTCGCATGGTTGATTTCGGCTGACTTTGACTTGGCGTGACAGGGGCTCGCATCCCATCCTATGACTGGACCCATGAAAGCCACCGTAGCCGACATCGCCAGGAGCTGCGGCCTGTCGACCGCGACCGTCGACAGGGTGCTCAACAACCGTCCGGGCGCAAGCGCGGCCAACCGGCAGCGGGTGATGGAAGCGGCCAAGCAGCTCGGCTATCTGCCGACGCTCGACCAGGTCGTGCTGCCGTCGAAGCCGGCGCATCTCGAATTCTTCCTGCCGATCGGCTCCAACGCCTTCATGGCCGATCTTGCCCACCACATCGAGGATTATGCGGCGCGCCTGCCCCTGGTCGCGTCCTGCCGCATCCACAACCTTGCCGGCATCTCGCCCGGCGCGCTGCAGGGCGCGGTGGAGAATCTGTCGCTCAAGGCCAATGGCGTCGGCGTCATCGCCGTGGACCACCCGCGCACGCGCAACATCCTGCGCGAGCTGGTCGAGGCGGGAATCAGGCTGGTCACGCTGGTCTCGGACGTGCCGGCAGCACCGCGCTCGGCCTATGTCGGCATCGACAACCGCGTGGCCGGCCGCACAGCGGCGCTGCTGATGGGCCGCTTCCTCGGCGGCCGCACCGGGCATCTGGCGATGATGGTCGGCTCGCGCTCCTATCGCGGCCATGAGGAGCGCGAGATGGGCTTTCGCTCGGTGCTGAGCGAGGAGTTCCCCAACCTCACCGTGTCCAGCGCCGTCGAGATCAATGACGAGCCGGACGCCAGCTACCGCGCCACCATCAAGGCGCTGCACGACGAACCGGATCTGCTCGGCATCTACTGTGTCGGCGCCGGACGCTCCGGCGTCGCCAAGGCGTTGCTGGAAGCCAAGCCGCGCAGGAAGCCGGTCTTCATCTGCCACGACCTGACCAAGGAGACACGGCGCTATCTCGTCGACGATCTCGCCGACGTCGTCATCGACCAGAATGCGCGGCTGATCGCCGAGCAGTCGGTGATCCGCCTGCTCGGCTCGATCGCCTCCTCGGCGCCCTATTTGACGAAGAAATTCATCGAGCCGCGGCTGATCTTCAAGGAAAACGTGCCGGTGCAGTAGGCCGGCGACGGGTGCCGGCGGGTGGCTTTTCGGATTTGTCTGACGATTGATCCCGCAATTCTGCACAGCAGCTATGCACGTTTCGCAATTGCCGAATCGTTAGGCACCCCGTATTTATCCGGGTGTCGGCCATCTCCTCCTCCCAGATGTGATGCTGACGCTGAGTACGGTACACCTCCTCCCGTGCCGTATTCGAAATCAAGCCCGCTGCCACCTCCTCCCGGCAGCGGGCTTTTTCTTTGCGCGCAATAAGGCGGGAGAAGCCAGCCCATCTGATGCTGAGCAGGTACGAGCTATCTCTTTGATTAACGCAATTCCGGACGGAAAACCGCTCACACTTTTCCTGGAATTGCTCTAGCCTTTCGCTGTCACCAGATTGGAGCTGAGTTCGAAAGCGACTCCCGATCCATCGGCGTAGGACTGCAGCACGGGCGCACTCCCGCCCACTATATCCTCCACGACGCGCTTGCGTTCCTGATCGGCCATTGCCTTGCCGGCAGCACTCATGCCGACCAACGCCATCGTGTTCAATCGAAGGAGCGGCGCCCCGTCCTCAAAGCGTATCCTGCGCGATATCGTCCTTGATCGAACGTCGTGGAAGCCGGCGTCCCGGAGCAGCGCCTCGATCAGCGCCGCATTGCCAAAGCTGTGGCGCAGGTCCACGATCGGGCCCAGGAGTCGCTCGGCGACGCGGCGGAGATCGCGAAAGAAGGGGATTTCCTCATCGGGGCGCCACGTGGCAACTGCCAACCGGCCACCCTGCGCCAAAGCTCGCCGCATCTGCGCAGCCGCGGCGGGCTTGTCAGGAAAGAACTGCAGCCCCTGCTGACAGACGACCACGTCGAACTGCTCTCTGTCGCGGAGCGGCAGCGCACCGGCGTTACCTACGCGCCAATCGATGTCTGGCGCCACGGTGCGCGCGACCGCAAGCATATCCACGTTGATGTCGATGCCGACAACATAGCCGGCGGCACCGAGCCGTTCCCTGGCAACGCGCGCGACTATTCCCGTGCCGCAGGCGATGTCCAACACGCGGTGGCCTGGAGAGAGCTTCAGCTCTTCGAAGGTCGCTTCGGCCCAGGGGCGGAAGAGAGGCCCCACGAGCCAGCGCTCGTACATCTCCGGAAAACTTGCCTGACCCATCGTCTAGCGCCCGTTTCCGGGACAGCATAACAGAATCAGGACGAGGCGAAGAGATCAGCGCGCGCGGAACGAGGCGATCAGGCTTTCGGCCATGCGCACGAATTGCGCGCTTGGGCCTTCGGCGCCGACGCTCTGCATCGAGACGCGGGCGCCTTCGAGCAGCAGCGACAGCGTGTCGGCAAGCAGTTCCGCCTGGCCGATGCCGGCATCGCGGCAAAGCGCTACCAGCTTCTCGCGCTGGGCTTCCTTCAGTTCCTTGATGACGCGCCTGGCCGGGTGGTCGGTCTCGGTGAGCTCGACCGCGGCATTGGCCATGTCGCAGCCACGGCTGTCGGCGCTGAGCAATTGCGAAGCCTTTTGAACCCAGGCGTGCAGCTGGGCGAGCTTGTCGCCGGGATGCTGGGCCTCGAACTCGTCCCATATTCTTGAAGCCTTCGCCGCCGTGGCGCGCAGGCATTCAACGACCAGCTCGTCCTTGGACTCGAAATGGCGGTAAAGCGTCATCTTGTTGGTGCCGGCAGCCTCGGTGATGGCGTCGACGCCAACGCCCTTGATGCCGTGCTTGTGGAACATGTCCTGCGCCGTCTCCAGGATCCGATCCCGGGGGCGGGAACGCTCCGCGACGCCGTCACTCATGATGATCTCCTTTCGTCGTTTCCAAAAAAACCGTCGCCACCTCTTGACTAGGGTGTTACCGGTCTGTAACTTTTAGATGTTACTTACTGGTAACACCTATATCACTCCCCGTCAAACGACAAGGCCCTCCGATAGCCTGCCAGAGTGAGATAGGACGAAAAAACAGCCTGTCATGCGGCTTCGGCCGGTGAAAAGAGAGAAAAGCGGTCCGTGATCAATCGATGCGGACCGAGCAAGGAGCCGCTCCTATGCAAAAGCGCAAAGACCTGACGATCGACGAAGCCATCCGGGATCCGATGATCCGGCTGGTGATGAAGGCGGACGGAATCGACCCCAAAGCCTTCGAACGGCTGCTGCGCCAGCGCGCGGCGGAACAGGCGCCGGACGATGACGTCCTGCCTTCCTTCCTGCAGGATTCCGGTTCCGGCCGGACCCGGCGCCTGCGCCATTTCGCAAAGCCACTCGGCGAGGTGAGCGCATCATGGTAAACTTCTTCGTCCACCGCCCGATTTTTGCGTCGGCGATCGCCATCATCATGGTGCTTGCCGGCGCGATCGCCTATTTCCTGCTGCCGGTCTCGCAGTTCCCCGACATCACGCCGCCGCAGGTCGTGGTCAGCGCCCACTATCCCGGCGCCAGCGCGCAGGTCGTGGCCGATACGGTCACCACGCCGCTCGAGCAGCAGATCAACGGCGTGCAGGGCATGACCTACATGTCGTCGACCAGCTCGAACGACGGCTCGTCCACCATCACCATCACCTTCGATGTCGGCTATCCGCTGAGCACGGCGGCCGTCGACGTGCAGAATCGCGTCAGCCAGGCGGCGTCCTCGCTGCCGGCAATCGTCAACCAGGGCGGCGTGACGATCAAGAAGCAGAACCCCAATTTCGTGCTGATCGTCGACCTCACCTCGCCGGACGGTTCCGTCGATCCGGTGGCGCTGAGCAACCTTGCCTATCTGCAGGTCGTCGATCCGCTGAAGCGGTTGGCCGGTGTCGGCGACGTGCAGATCTTCGGCGAGCGCCGCTATTCGATGCGCGTCTGGCTCGACCCAGATAAGCTCGCCAATCTCGGCATCACCGCCGTCGACGTCCAGAACGCCATCGCCGAGCAGAACGTGCAGGTGGCCGCCGGCAAGATCGGCCAGTCGCCGGCGCCTGCCGGCACCGCCTTCGAAATGCAGGTCAATGCCGTCGGCCGCCTGAGCGACCCGAAGGAATTCGGCGACATCGTCGTGCGCGCCAATTCGCAGAACGGCTCGCTCGTGCGGCTGCGCGATGTCGCCCGCATCGAGCTCGGCGCGCTGCAATATTCGTCATCCGCCTTCTTCGGCAAGGACCCAACCGTGGTGCTCGCCGTCTACCAGATGCCCGGCTCCAACGCCCTCGACCTGCAGCAGCGGGTCAAGGACAAGATGCAGGAGCTGTCGCAGCGCTTCCCGAAGGGCGTCCACTACGCCATGCATTACGACACGACGCGCTTTGTGTCGGCCTCGATGCATGACGTGCTGATCACGCTCGGCGAAGCGCTGGTGCTGGTTGTGGCGGTGGTGTTCATCTTCCTGCAGAGCTGGCGCACCACCATCATCCCGACCATCGCCATCCCCGTGTCGCTGATCGCGACGCTGGCGATCATGTATATGCTGGGCTTCTCGCTCAACATGCTCTCCCTGCTCGGCATGGTGCTGGCGATCGGCCTTGTCGTCGACGACGCGATCGTGGTGGTGGAGAATGTCGAGCGACAGCTGGAAGCGGGCTTGAAGCCGCTTGCCGCGACACGCGCGGCCATGGCCGAAGTCACCGGGCCGATCATCGCCACCACGGCGGTGCTGATGGCGGTGTTCGTCCCCGTCGCCTTCATCCCGGGCGTCTCAGGCCGGCTCTACAATCAGTTCGCGCTCACCGTCGCGATCTCGGTCGGCATCTCTGCCTTCAACTCGCTGACGCTGTCGCCGGCGCTGAGCGCCGCGTTCCTGCGCCATCGCGGCGAAACCCAATTCGTGCTGTTCCGCTGGTTCAACGCCGGCTTCGACTGGCTGTCGCATGCCTATGCGCATGGCGTGCGCATCCTGATCAAGCTGCGCTGGATCATGCTCGGCCTGTTCGCGGCCGGTCTCGTCGCCACCTATTTCGTCTGGCAGAAATTGCCCTCGACCTTCCTCCCCGTGGAGGACCAGGGCTATTTCTTCGTCGTCATCCAGCTGCCGGACGGCGCTTCGCTCGAACGCACCGACGCGGTGGCGCAGAAGGCGCGCGACATCCTGCAGAACACCCCCGGCGTCGACATCGTCGGCTCGATCAGCGGCCTGAACTTCCTCACCAGCGCCGCGCAGTCGAACTCGGCGGTGGAGTTCGCCATCCTGAAGCCGTGGGACGAGCGCGGACCGGACCAGAGCGCCTCGAAGCTTGTCGCCGATGCGCGCAACAAGCTCCTGCAGATTCCGGAAGCCTTCGCGCTGTCCTTCGATCCACCGTCGATCCCGGGCCTCGGCACCACCGGCGGTTTCGAGTTCCAGGTGGAGGATCTGTCGGGACGCGGCAGCGCTGCGCTGAACGATGTCACGCAGGCGCTGATCGCGGAGGCGCGCAAGCAGCCCGAGCTCAATCCGCAGCAGCTGTTCTCGTCCTTCTCGACCTCGACGCCGCAGTTCAACTACGACCTCGACCGCAGCAAGGCGAAGCTTCTCGGCCTCAACCTGCCGGACGTCTTCAACACGCTGCAGATCTATCTCGGCTCGCTCTACGTCAACGACTTCAACCTGTTCGGACGCACCTTCCGTGTGACCATCCAGGCCGACAAGGACGCGCGCGCCGACGCGACCGACATCTCCAGGCTCTATGTGCGCAACGCGTCTGGCGGCATGGTGCCGCTGAGCACGCTGGGCAAGCTGGTGCCGATCGTCGGACCGGAGACCGTGCCGCATTACAACAACAATGCCTCGGCCCTGATCAATGGCGGCGCAGCCCCCGGCTTCTCGTCCGGACAGGCGGTGGCGGCCATGGAGCGGGCGGCAGCGAACGTGCTGCCGCGCGACTTCGGCTATGAATGGACCGGCATCACCTTCCAGGAGCTCAAGGCCGGATCGATCGCCTCTGTCGTCTTCGGGCTGGCGATCGTCTTCGTCTTCCTGATCCTGGCGGCGCAGTATGAAAGCTGGGCGATGCCGTTCATGGTGCTGCTCGCCGTGCCGCTCGCTCTGTTCGGCGCCTTCGTGGTGCTCCTGCTGCGCGGCATGCAGATCGACGTCTACTCGCAGATCGGCTTCGTCATGCTGATCGGCCTCGCGGCCAAGAACGCGATCCTGATCGTCGAGTTCGCCAGACGCCGGCGCGAGGAGGGTCTCACCATCGTCGAGGCCTCGATGGAGGCCGCGCGGCTGAGGCTGCGGCCGATCCTGATGACCGCCTTCGCCTTCATCCTCGGCGTGCTGCCGCTGATGTTCGCGACCGGCGCGGGCGCCGCCAGCCGGCAGTCGATCGGCACCACGGTCTTCGGCGGCATGGTGGCGGCGACCATCCTGTCGCTGGTCTTCGTGCCCGTCTTCTACGCGGTGATCGAACAGCTGCGCGAACGCGGCGAAAAGCAACCAGCCGAGGGACACCACGACGCCCCTGAGTCAAAGGAAATTGAATCGACCGCCGAGCCGGCGCTTCAGCCGCTCGCCCAGGCGGCCGAATAGGATTGGAGACCAAAATGCGTAGATGGAAAATCGCTTTAGGCGCCGCCGTCGCGGTGGGCGCAGTGTCGGTGGCAAGCGTTCACCTGCTGAATCCGGGGTATCTCGGCGGCGGCACGGCGGGCGCGGCGCCCGCCCCGGCGGCCTTCGTCATGCCGGTGCCGGTGGTGAATGTCGTGAAGAAGACGCTGCCGATCTATCTCGACTATGCCGCGCGGGTGGAGTCGATCCGCAGCATCACGCTGCAGGCGCGCGTGCCGGGCTATCTGCAGGAGCAGACCGCGGCCGACGGCAGCGACGTCAAGCAGGGCGACCTGCTCTACCGCATCGCGCCGGAGGATTATCAGGCCGCGCTCGACCAGGCGAAGGCGCAGGTGCAGCGCGATGCCGCGACGCTCGACTATGCAAAGTCCAATCTCGGCCGCGGCACCGACCTCGCCAAGGCCGGCTATCTCGACAAGGACAGCTTCGACCAGCGCACCAGCAATCTGCGCACGGCCCAGGCCGCCCTTGCCGTCGACCAGGCGGCGGTACGGACGGCCGAGCTCAATCTCGGCTATGCCGAGATCAAGGCGCCGTTCCCGGGCCGCATCGGCCGTAACCAGGCCTCGGTCGGCGCGCTGGTCAGCGTCGCCGGCACGGTGCTCAACACGCTGGTGCAGCTCGACCCGATCTATGTGACCTTCAATCCGAGCGAGACGGACCTCGTGCAGATCGAGCAGGCGAAGGCCAATGGCCCGATCGCCGTCGACGTGCTCCTGCCCGGCGAGACGCAGCCCAGCCAGAAGGGTGAGCTGACCTTCATCGACAACACGATCGACCACTCGACCGGCACGATCACGGCGCGCGCCACGATCGGCAACGCCAAGTTCACGCTGCTGCCCGGGCAATATGTGCGGGTGCGGCTGCATGTGAAGGAGCAGCCCAACACGCTGATGGTGCCGCAGGTGGCGCTGGGTTCCAGCCAGCTCGGCAAGTACCTCTATGTCATCGGCAAGGGCAACACCGTCGATCAGAAGCTGGTGTCGCTTGGGCCGACCGACGGCGACCTGATTTCCGTGACCTCCGGCATCTCCGAGACCGACCAGGTGATCACGGGCAATCTGCAGAAGATCGGACCCGGAATGCCGGTTTCTCCCTTGCCGCAACCGAAACCGGCCAGCTGATAACCCCCATCAGTTTCCGGTCCGACGGCGCCCTCGACTCCCACGTCGAGGGTGCCGTTTTGTTATGAGGTCTCAGACGGCTCCCGGCTTCGCCGCATTGCCTGCAAGCAGCGCGACCAATCCGGCAATATCCGCCCTCTCGGCCTTGGCCGGCAGCATGAAGGCGCAATAGGACTGGCCCAAGCGGACGGAGACGGAAGACAGCGCGATCAATCGGCCCGCCTCCAGATCGGCGTTCGCCATCACCTTCTGCCCCAAAGCTATCCCCAGCCCCAGCCGCGCGGCGCCGATCGCCAGGCTGGACAGGCCGACGCGGCGGCCATGCGACGGGTCGGGCGCGCGGTTGCCGCTGGCGGCGGCGAACCAATCCGCCCAGCTCGGATGCGAGGCGTAGTTGGGACCCCAGTTGGTGTGAATGAAATGGCTCTCATGCATATCGGCCAAGCCGGCAGCTCCTTGGCCGTAGCGTTGCCAAAACTCAGGGGCTGCGACCGGCAACACCTCGTCATGGACGAGCCTGACCATTTTCAGCGCCGGATAGTGGTAATCGCCGTAGCTGATGCGCAGGTCAATGTTCTGGCGCACCACATCGACGGGATCGTCCTCGACCCGGACATCGATCGCCATTTGCGGAAAACCGTCGAGCAGCACCGCAAGCCTTGGCGCCAGCCAGAGCTCTGCCAGCGAAAACGGCACGCTCACCACGAGGCGCGTGCGCAAGCCGCCTTCCAGCATGCGCCGGCCGACCGCCGCGATCTCGCCCAGCGCATGCGCCGTCTGCGGATAGATGGCGTGGCCCGCGTCGGTCAGCGCGATGCGGTTGCCGTTGCGCACGAAGAGCTGCTTGCCGAACCAGTCTTCCAGGTTGCGGATCTGCTGGCTGACCGCGGCCGAGGAGACACCAAGCTCGCCCGCGGCGAGCGTGAAGGAGCCGGCGCGGGCCGCGACCTCGAAGGCCCGCATCGCGTTCAAAGGCGGAAGCTTTTCCACGCGCCATCCTCGAAAGATTTTCTTGCGAGAGCCTAACAATTTTCCGCGTTGCGGCAAAGTTTTCCTTGCGGTGTAGTGATTTCGGATTTTGGAGGATGCAAATGATCGAAACCATTCTCGACCTGGACCGCTATCCGCTGAACCGCGAAGGCAGTGCCGAATGGCAGCGGCTGGTGGACAAGTCCAAGGCGGCGCTCGCGGCCAACGGCATGTTCAACCTGGAAGGCTTCCTGCGCCCCGGCGTCGCCGAGAAGGCCGTCGCCGAAATCCGGCCGGTGATGGACACGCGCTCGCATGTCCACAGGCGCATGCACAACATCTACTTCAAGCCCTCGATCCCGGAACTCGCACCGGACCATCCGGCGCTGCGCAAGGTCGAGACGATCAGCCATACGGTCTGCGCCGACCAGATCCCGGGCAGCACGGTTTTGTCGATCTACGAATACGAACCGCTGGTGCGATTCCTGGCGGCAACGATGGACAAGCCGCAATTGCATGTCATGCAGGATCCGCTGGCCCGTGCCAACGTCATGGGCTACCGCGCCGGCGAAGCGCTGAACTGGCATTTCGATCGCTCGGAATTCACCACGACGCTGCTTTTGCAGGCCCCGGAGATCGGCGGCGATTTCGAGTACCGCACCGACCTGCGCTCGGACAGCGACCCGAACTATGACGGCGTGGCGCAGTTGCTCGAGGGGCGCGACCCGGAGGCCAAGATCCTGCGCATCAAGGCCGGCACGCTGAATGTCTTCCGCGGCAAGAACACCGCGCACCGCGTCACCACCGTCGAAGGCAATCGCGAGCGCATGATCGCGGTGTTCTCCTACTATGAGCGGCCGGGCGTGATGTTCACCGACGAGGAGCGGATCGGCTTCTACGGCCGGGCGGCCTGAAACTGCAATTAAAATCCGGAGGTCGTAAAAATCGGCTCTTGTTAGATTGTCGACAATCTGCTTGTCTTGCAGAAATTCCTGTTGAGGGTCGACTATGGCAAAACTGGATTTCAGTCCGATCGCGGATACGACGCGCAGGGCGGAGATCGTCGCCCTGCTCAGGCGCGCCATCCTGACCGGACAGCTGGAGCCTGGGCAGAAGCTCAACGAGCTCAGGATTTCCGAGCAGATGCGGGTGAGCCGCGCGCCGTTGCGCGAGGCGATGCGCGAGCTGGTGCAGGAAGGCATCCTGACCAGCATCCCTTATGCCGGAACCTTCGTCATCGACGTCACCGCCAAGGATATCGTCGACGCATACTCCCTGAACCAGGTGCTGGACGAATTCGCCATCGAGCAGACCTGGCCGCAGCGCGACCAGCGCTTCTTCGACGAGCTCGACCGCCGCCATGAAGCGGTGAAGCAGGCGACGCGGGCACTGGACACCACGCGCCAGATTGAAACCGCGCTGCAACTGCATGGGCTGATCTATGAGTGGGCCGACAATTCGGTGCTGCTCGAAACCTGGCAGCGGCTGACGAGCCGGCTGCAGATGTATTTCGCCCTGCACCAGCGCGCGCGCAACGAGCCGGTTCCGGCCGAGGATGTGCACGAGACCTATGTGACGCTTCTCAAGGGCTCGGACATGCACGCCGCCCAGCGCCATGCGCGCGAGCATATCGATCTCGATTTCGAGGAGCTGCTTTCCTATGCGCGCGGCCTCGAAAAGCGCGCATCGAAGAACTGAAACGCAGCGGACAACGGACAGCAAAGTGAAGATCAAGAGCATAAAGGCCTATCATGTCGTGCAGCCCTTCGTGGACGGGCCCTACCGCATGTCCAAAGGGCGCGTCGCCGACTGCTTCGACGCGGTGATCGTCGCCATCACCTCCGACAGCGGCGTGACCGGCTGGGGCGAGATGGCGCCGCTCGGCAATTTCTACTCGGCCGCGTTTCCGGCGGGAACGCGGGCGGGCGTGCCGGAAATCGCGCCGCATCTCATCGGCCAGGATCCGCGCGGGTTTGCCGGCATCGGCAGGCTGATGGACACGGTGTTCAAGGGCCATCCCTACATCAAGTCGGCGCTGGACATGGCGTGCTGGGACCTGGCGGCGCGAGCGGCCGACGTGCCGCTGGTGACCATGCTTGGCGGCCGCGAAAGCGATATGGCGGAAACCTATCGGGTCGTCACCCACGGCACGCTCGATCAGATGGCGGCTTTGGCCAAGCGGATCATCGCCGAAGGCTGCCGTCGCCTGCAGGTCAAGGTCGGCGGCAATGTGCGCGACGACATCGAGCGGGTGACGACGGTTGCCGCCGCGGTGCCGAAGGGCACGGTGATCTTCTGCGACGCCAATGCCGGCTGGACGCCCTATCAGGCGCGCCAGTTCGCCGACGCGACGCGCGGCATCGACTATACGTTCGAGCAGCCCTGCACCACGATCGAGGAGAACATGTCGGTGCGCCGCATGCTCGACAAGCCGATGGTGCTCGACGAATCCGTCACCTCGCTGGGCGAGATGCTGGAAATCCATCGCCGTGGCGCGGCCGATGGGCTGACGCTGAAGATCTCGCGGCTGGGCGGCGTCACGCAGACCCGCCTGATCCGTGACGTCGCCGTCGATCTCGGCTTCATGATCACGGTGGAGGACACCGGCGGCGCCGAGATCGACACCGCCGCCATGGCGCATCTGTCGCTGTCGACGCCAGCGGAGCGCCGGCTGCATGCCATCGCCTTCCACGAATGGGTGACGGTGCGCACGGCCACCAACGCGCCGCCGGTGACAGGCAGCCATATGGGCGTTCCCGACGGCCCCGGCCTCGGCATCGACGTGGATCCGAGCCTGCTTGGCGAACCTTTCTTCGAGATCGGCTGACATGAAGATCAGGCGCGTCAAGGCAACCCCGATCAACTACCGGCTGGAGGCGCCTTACGTCTGGGTCTTCGGCGAGCTCGACGGCTTCTCGCCGACCATTGTCGAGGTCGAGACCGAGGATGGGCTCGTCGGCATCGGCGAGGCGCCAACGGCGGGCGCGGCGGCCATCATCAACGATGTGCTGGCGCCGAGGCTCGCCGGCCGCGACGCCTTCGACATCGCCGGCGCCGAGGAAGTCTGCCTTCCCTTCTGGAGCGGCGTGCAGTCGATCAACGACCGCAGCCGCATCATGGCTTTCGGCGCCGTCGAAATGGCGCTGTGGGACCTGCGCGGCAAGGCCTGGAAGCAGCCGCTCTACCAGTTGCTCGGCGGCGCGGTGCGCAAGGAAATCCCCTTCACCGATTATTTCTCGCTGCGCGGCGACGGCGCCAGGATGAAGGGCGAGAAGACGCCGGAAGAAGTGGCCGACTACTGCGTCGAACTCAACGAGCGCCACGGCACGACCTTCTTCGAGGGCAAATTCTCGACGCAGGACCCAAAGGTCTCGATGAAGATGGTCGAGCTGATCCGCAGGAAGCTCGGCGACGATGCGATGATCCGCATCGATTCCAACCAAGCCTATTCGCTGGCCACCGCCCGGCAATTGGCGCGGCCGCTCGAAGAGCTCGGCGTGCGCAATTGGGAAGATCCGGTGGCCACCATCGAGGAGATGCGCGAGCTGCGCCGTCACACCTCGATCCCGTTCTCGACCCACAATATCGACATCGCGCGCGCCATGGCGCTGAAGGTGCCGGACGCCTTCGTCGGCAACCCGACGGCGCATGGCGGCATTAACCGGATGCTGCGCTTCGTCGGCGCCTGCGAGCATGCGAGCATCGACTACTGGTGCTACAGCGGCGACACCGGCATCGGCAGCGCCTGCTACCTGCATCTTTGTGCCGCGCTCGGCTGGATCAGGGAGCCCAACCAGTCGCTGTTTCGCATGCAGCCGATGGATATCATCGAGGAAGGCCCGTTCGCGCCGAAGAACAATACCGTGCCGGTGCCCGAAGGCCACGGCCTCGGGGTCACGCTGTCGCAGGAGAAGCTCGCCGCCTGCCATCGCGATTTCGCCGAGAACGGCCCCTGCAACAAGTATCACGACCCGGAAAAGCCCGGGACCTACCGCAGACTGCCGCTGAATTAGGAGGGTGTCGAAAAGCAAGCAGGATTTATCTGGAAAAGGGCGGCCATGCGCCGCTTGGCCGACAGACAATTCATCAAGAAAATCTGACCTTTCCGTCCCAACGAGCGGATGGACCGGTCGGAACCGCATGCTACAGTCCATCGACCGATACTGATGAGGGCCGGGAACAGGAGAACTCCACGGAACTCACAAATTGAATGCACTCGCCAACCACAGGAACTGGGGAAAGGGCTTAGACCCATGAGCAAGAACTATCGCATTCTCGATCTCATCCGGCGCGGCCGCACGCCGCTCGAAAACCATCTCATCGACGGCCTGATCGACGGCCGCATCAGCCGCCGCGAATTCGTGCGCCACGGCAGCCTGCTTGGCCTGTCGCTGCCGCTGCTCGGCCGCATCGGCATGGCGGCCGGCTTCGGCTCCGCGCCCTCGCTCGCTCGTGCCGCCGGTGCCGCCGGCGCCACCATCCGCGTCGGCAGCAGCGTGCCGGCAGCGGCGATCGATCCCGTGACCATCGCCGACGCCGGCGGCCTAGTTGTGATGCAGCAGGTGGCCGAATTCCTCTGCGTCGACGGTCCCGACCTGGTGCTGAAGCCCGCGCTGGCGGAAAGCTGGAAGCCGAATGCCGATGGCACGGTGTGGACCTTCACGCTGCGCAAGGGCGTGAAGTTCCACTCAGGCGGCGAGATGAAGGCCGAAGACGTGGTGGCCAGCATCGACCGGCTCGCCGATCCGGCCAATTCGTCCAACGCGCTGTCGGTGTTCAGCGGCATCCTGCAGAAAGGCAACACCAAGAAGGTCGACGACTACACCGTCGAATTCCATCTCGACGCGCCGAATGGCAACTTCCCCTACATGGTGTCGTCCGACAACTACAACGCCGTCATCATTCCGGCGAGCTACAAGGGCGGCTACGAACAGAGCTTCGACGGCACCGGTCCGTTCAAGCTCGAGAAATACACGCCGAAGGTCGGCGCCTCCTTCGTGCGCAATGACGATTACTGGGGCGACAAGGCGCTGCCGGATCGCACCGAATTCACCTTCTTCACAGACATTCAGCCGCAGATCCTGGCGCTGCAGGGCGGCCAGATCGACATCATCAATCAGATGCCGGTGCTGGCGGGCGTGGCCGTCCTCAACGATCCGAATGTCGACGTCATCAGCCTGAAGTCGTCCGCGCATCAGCAGTTGCATATGCATTGCGACGAAGGCCCGACGAAGGACGCCCGCGTGCGCCGCGCCATCGCGCTCTGCCTCGATCGCGAGAAACTCGCCGCCGGCCTGATGAAGGGCCGCGCGTCGCTCGGCAATGACAGCCCGTTCGCCGCCGTCTACCCCTCGACCGACACCAGCGTGCCGCAGCGCAAGCAGGATATCGCCCAAGCCAAGCAGCTGATGGAAGCGGCCGGCGTCGCCCAGGGCTTCAAGATGACGCTCACCACCGAGCGCTATCTGGAGATCCCGGAATACGCCCAGCTCATCCAGAACTGGGTCAAGGAAATCGGCATCGAGCTCGAGCTCAACATCCTCGACCAGGGCGCCTATTACGGCGATGCCGTGTTCGGCAAGTCGAACTGGCTGGATTCGGCGATGGGCATCACCGACTACGGCCACCGCGGCGTGCCCAACGTCTATCTCGCGGCACCCTTGAAGAGCGACGGCACCTGGAATGCCGCCCATTTCAAGAACAAGGACTACGACCAGATGGCGGCGAGCTATATCGGAGCCCTCGACCTCGAGGCGCAGAAGGCCACCGCCGGCAAGATCCAGAAGCTGCTGCTTGAGGAAACGCCTGTGATCTTCGGCTATTTCTACGACTATCTGACGGCGACGGCGAAAGGCGTGGCGGGCGTGCAGCCCACCGCCATGTCGCAGCTTTTCCTCGACAAGGCGTCGAAAGGCTGAGCATGAGGCAAGCATAGATCCCGAACCGCCTGCCCCGAGGGGCTGGTGGTTCGTGGCCGGCCGGGACAGGGCGCCAGGCGCCCTGCCCTCAGCCGCCGCGGCGGGATGATGCGTCGCATGGGAACCGCAACCTTGCTCACCACCATGCATTGGGGGACGTACGAAGTCCGCGCCGAGAACGGCCGGCTCGTCGGCGTCGAGCCGTGGAGCGGCGATCCCGACCCGTCGCCGATCGGCCGATCGATGCTCGGCACGGTGCAAGGCGAGCTGCGCGTCGCCCGCCCCGCCATCAGGCGCGGCTGGCTGGAGGGAGACAGGTCCGGTCCGGCTAGCAGGCGAAGCGACGAGCCCTTCATCGAAGTCTCCTGGGAGACGGCGCTGGACATCGTCGCGGCGGAGCTCGATCGCGTTCGCTCGTCGTATGGGAACAGCGCTATCTATGCCGGCTCGTATGGATGGGCGAGCGCCGGGCGCTTCCACCATGCGCAGGGCCAGGTCCACCGCTTCCTCAACACGATCGGCGGCTATACCGGTTCGGTGCTGAGCTATTCCTATGGCGCGGCGGAGATCATCCTGCCGCATGTGCTGGGCAGCACCGATGCTCTGACCGGCAACCACACCACCTGGGACGGGATCGAAAGCCATGCCAAGCTGATCGTCGCCTTTGGCGGGCTGCCTTGGCGCAACACGCAGGTGCAGGGCGGCGGTTCGGCGCGGCACGAGGCGTCGGCGGCTTTGCGCAACGCCTTCGCCAACGGCGCGCGGCTCATCAACGTCTCGCCAGTGCGCGACGACGCGCCGCGCGGGGTCGAGACCGAATGGCTGCCGCTGCGGCCGAACAGCGACACCGCCGTGATGCTGGCACTCTGCCATGTGCTGATCAGCGATGGCCTGCACGACGAGGCGTTCCTCGCGCGCTACTGCACCGGCTTCGAGACGGTGCGCGCCTATATACTGGGCGAAAGCGACGGCCAGCCAAAGGATCCGGCATGGGCGGCGAAACTCAGCGGCGTCGACGCGGCAACGATCGATGCACTCGCCCGAGAGATGGCCGCAAAGCGCACGATGCTGATGGTCAGTTGGTCGCTGCAGCGCGCCGACCATGGCGAGCAGCCCTATTGGGCCGCGATCACGCTCGCCGCGCTGCTCGGCCAGATCGGACTGCCGGGCGGCGGCATCGGCTTCGGCTATTCGTCCACGAACGGCGCCGGCAGGCCGGAGATGGGGTTCCGCTGGCCTTCGGTGCCACAAGGCAGGAACGCCGTGGCGCATTTCATACCTGTCGCGCGCGTGGCCGACATGCTGCTCAATCCGGGCGGGTCGTTCGACTTCAACGGGGCAGCCTTGACCTATCCCGACATCCGGCTGGTCTACTGGGCCGGCGGCAATCCGTTCCATCACCATCAGGATCTCAACCGCCTGGTCGAGGCCTGGCAGCGACCCGAAACGATCATCGTCAACGAGCAGTTCTGGACAGCGACGGCGCGTCACACCGATATCGTGCTGCCGGTGACGACGCCGCTGGAGCGCAACGATCTCGCCTTCTCGAACCGCGAAAACCTCATCGTCGCCATGAAGCAGGCGATCGAGCCGTTCCAGGAGGCGCGCGACGATTTTGCCATCTTCGCCGGTCTCGCGGCGCGGCTCGGCACGAGCGATGCCTTCACCGAAGGGCGCGGCGCCGACGAATGGATCCGGCATCTCTATGCCCAGGCGGCAGCGAATGCCAATGCTGCCGGCGTGGAGATGCCGCCCTTCGACCGCTTCTGGCAGGACGGCCATGCCGAGCTTGCCCGTTCGGTGACCTCGCAGACCTTCCTTGGCGCGTTCCGCGGCGATCCCGAGCGGCATCCATTGGCGACACCGTCCGGACGCATCGAGCTTTTCTCCGCGACGGTCGAGTCCTTCGGCTATGACGACTGCCCTGGCCACGCCGTGTGGCGCGAGCCGCGGGAGTGGCTGGGCAATGACAGCCTGGCGGAACGGTTTCCGCTGCATCTGTTGTCGCCGCAACCGGCCGACAAGCTGCACAGCCAGTACGACCACGGATCGGTCAGCCGGGCGAGCAAGGTCGCGGGCCGCGCGCCACTGCTGATCAATCGCAAGGACGCGGCGGCACGCGGCATCGCCGACGGCGCGGTGGTCCTGGTCTTCAACGAGCGCGGATCATGCCTTGCCGGCGCCGTGCTGACCGACAGCCTGATCCCGGGCGTCGTGCAACTGCCGACGGGCGCCTGGTTCGATCCGGCCCGTCCGGGCGAACCGCAGGGCCTCGAAAAGCACGGCAATCCGAACGTGCTGACACCCGATCGCGGCACGTCGCGGCTTGCGCAGTCGCCGACCTGCAATTCGACGCTGGTTCAGGTGTCGCGGTTTGCGGGACCCGTTCCGCCGGTGACAGCATTCGATCCGCCTGCCACTATGAGCTTGTCCGATGCGTCCGATCTGCCCGGGCGCAAAGGTCTTTCGTAAGGAGACGCTGCCATTCTAGCTTTCCTCACCCGACGCCTGGCTCTGTCGCTCATCACGCTGTTCCTGCTCAGCGTCATGGTGTTCCTCGGCGGCCAGGTGCTGCCCGGCAATGTCGGGCGGGCCATTCTCGGGCCGTTCGCCGACCAGCGCGCGGTCGATGCGCTCAACCATTCGCTCGGCGTCGACCGGCCGCTGCTCGTCCAGTACGGAAGCTGGATCTGGAATTTCCTGCATGGCGACATGGGCACCTCCTACGTCTTCCGCGCGCCGGTGGCGCCGTTCGTCATCGATGCCTTGGGCAACTCGATGAAGCTGGCGCTGGTCGCCTTCGTGCTGGTGGTGCCGATCGGCATCCTCGGCGGCGTGATTGCCGCGCTCAATTTCAACCGGCCGCTCGACCGCATCATCAGCCTCGGCGGCCTGTCGGTCACGGTGCTGCCCGAGTTCGTCACCGGCATCATCCTGATCCTGATCTTCGGGGTCTGGCTGCGCTGGCTGCCGATCGCCGCCGCCTGGCCGAAAGGCGCCGGCTTCTTAACCCAGCTCTACTACCTGATCCTCCCCTCGCTGCCGCTGTTCCTGGTGCTGTTCGGCTACATCGCGCGCATGGCGCGGTCCGGCATGATCGAGGCGCTCGATTCCGACTATACGCGCACCGCGGTGCTCAAAGGCCTGCCGTGGCGCACGGTGATCTGGCGCCATGTGCTGCGCAACGCGCTTCTGCCGACCATCACCGTGATCGCCACCCAGACCGGCTATCTCATCGGCGGCCTGGTCGTGATCGAGACGCTGTTCCGCTATCAGGGCATCGGCTCGCTGATCTTCACCGCCGCGCGCGGCAAGGACTTTCCAATGCTGGAGGCCGGCATCCTGACCATCGGCATCGTCTATGCGGTGGCGACGCTGGTCGCCGACTTCCTCTATTCCGTGCTCAATCCGCGCATCCGCCTGGGAGCAGAGCAATGAGCGCAACCGACACGCCCGCCCACCTGCCGGCGCCCTCTGCACCCGACACCGCACAGCGCAGCCCCTGGGGTGAGGTGCTGCATTCGCTCTCCAGGTCCGGCACCTTCCTGACCGGACTTTTCATCCTGTTGTTCTGGGTCGTCTGCGCGCTGTTCGGCCAGCACTTCGTCCCCTACGATCCGCTGGCAAGCGACATCATCAACGCGCTGACGCCGCCGGCGGCCGATCATTGGTTCGGCACCGACCAGCTCGGCCGCGACGTCTTCTCGCGCGTCATCGTCGGCTCGCGCGACATCCTGACGGTGGCGCCGCTGGCGACAATCCTGGCGACCATGGCCGGCACCGCGCTCGGCCTGCTGATCGGTTATTTCCGCGGCATCGTCGACGACATCGTCAGCCGCGTGCTGGAGGCCTTCATGGCGATCCCGGTGGTGATCATCGCGCTGCTCGCCATCGTCGCGCTCGGCACGTCGAAGGTGACCGTCATCGTCGTCATCGGGCTTAGCTTCGCGCCGATCATCGCCCGCACGGTGCGCTCGGCGGTGCTGGCCGAACGCGAGCTCGACTATGTCGCGGCGGCAAAGCTGCGCCATGAGGGCGCGCTGCATACGATGTTCGTCGAGATCCTGCCCAACGTCATCCCGCCGATCCTGGTCGAGACGACGGTGCGGCTTGGCTACGCCATCTTCGCCGTCGCCACGCTCTCCTTCATGGGCTTCGGCATCCAGCCGCCCTCGCCCGACTGGGGCCTCTCGATCTCCTCCAATTACGGCATGATCGGCGGCGGCTTCTGGTGGACGGTGCTGTTCGATGCCTTGGCCATCGCCTCGCTGGTGATCGGCGTCAACCTGGTGGCCGACGGTGTGCATGGAGCGTTCAATGACTGAGCCCAGCCAAGCCGCCAACGCGCTCGAACTGAAGGACCTTTCGGTCGCCTATCGCGTTGGCCGCCGCAACCGCGCCGTGCTGCGCAACGTCAACCTGACCATCAAGGCCGGCGAGGCCTATGGGCTGGTCGGCGAATCCGGCTGCGGCAAGTCGACCGTCGCACTTTCGGTGGTGCGCTATCTGCCGCGCAACGGCTCGATCACCGGCGGCTCGATCTCGCTCGACGGCCAGGATGTCATGAAGCTCGACAGCGAGGCGCTGCGGCGTGCCCGCGCCGACAGCGTGTCGATGGTCTATCAGGATCCCGGCAAGGCGCTGAACCCGTCGCTGCGCATCGGCCGCCAGCTGACTGAGATTTTCGAACTCGCCGGCATCACCGGACAAGCAGCCACCGAGAAGGCGACCGCGATGCTGAACCGGGTGCGCATCTCCGATCCGGTCAGCGTCATGCAGCGCTATCCGCACCAGCTCTCCGGCGGCATGCAGCAGCGCGTGGCGATCGCGATGGCTTTGGCCAACGACCCCTCGATGCTGATCCTCGACGAGCCGACCACCGGCCTCGACGCCACCGTCGAAGCCGAGGTGCTCGACCTGATCGGGCAGCTGCGGCGCGAGCTGTCGGCCTCGATCCTGTTCATCAGCCATAATCTCGCCGTCGTCTCCAACATGTGCGACCGCGTCGGCGTGCTTTATGCCGGAATGCTGGTCGAGGAAGGCTCGACCAAGGACGTCTTCAACGATCCGCGCCATCCTTACACGGTGGCGCTGCTGCGCTGCCTGCCGCGCGGCGGCCAGCGCAAGGACCAGGGCCGGCTCGACACCATTCCGGGCTTCCTGCCCGGCATCGGCGCCACCATCGTCGGCTGCGCCTTTGCCGACCGCTGCGCGCTGGCGACCGAACGCTGCCGCGCCGAGCCGCCGCCGCTCTATGACCTGGGCAACGGCCGGCTGTCGCGCTGCCACTACCACGACAAGGCGCAGTCGCTGCCGCGCGCCACGCCGGCCGACGTTCCGGCCGTCGTGGCGAAGCATGCGCGGCCCGTGCTGCAGGTCGAAGGGCTGAGCAAGACCTATGGCAGCCATGGCCATCCGCTCAGGGCAGTCAAGGATGTCTCGGTCAGCCTGAGACCTGGCGAGACGCTCGGGTTGGTCGGCGAATCGGGCAGCGGCAAGACGACCTTCGCCAGGCTGCTGCTTGGCCTTGTCCCGCCGGACGACGGCGGGTCGATCGAGCTCGAAGGCAAGAAGCTCGCGCCACGGCTTGCCAGCCGCTCGGAGGACCAGGTCAAGGCGGTGCAGATCGTCTTCCAGAATCCAGACTCCGCGCTCAACCGCTCGCATTCGATCCGGCATATCCTGAGCCGCGCCTTGAAGCGGCTGGGCGGGCTCACCGGCAAGACGCTGGCCACGCGTCTCGAAGAGCTCGTTCGCTCGGTGCGGCTTACCGACCGGCATCTGGCGGTCAAGCCGCGCCAGCTCTCGGGCGGGCTGAAGCAGCGCGTGGCGATCGCGCGCGCCTTCGCCGGCGATCCGCGCATCGTCGTCTGCGACGAGCCGACCTCGGCGCTCGACGTGTCGGTGCAGGCGGCGATCCTCAACCTTCTGGCCGACCTGCAGTCGAAGCAGGATGTCAGCTACATCTTCATCTCGCATGATCTCGGCGTGGTGCGCTATCTCTCCGACAAGATCGCCGTTCTCTATCTCGGCCGCATCATGGAGTTCGGGCCGTCGGAAGCGGTGTTCTCCGGCCCGCACCATCCCTACACGGAAGCGCTTCTGTCGGCCGTGCCGAAGCTCGACCGGGCGGAAACCTCGCGCATCCGCCTCGACGGCGAAATCCCAAGTGCCGCCAATCCGCCGAAGGGCTGCGTCTTCCACACGCGCTGCCCGCGCAAGATCGGCACGATCTGCGAGACGCAGGAGCCTCATCTCACCGAGGCCCAGCCCGGCCACACGATCCGCTGCCATATCCCCTATGCGGAACTGGCAAGGCTGCAGAAGCCGAAGACCATGGAGCCGGCTTAGGGCACGAACGCATCCGCCATGCTGTGGGCGCGGTCGCCCTCGGCAAAGCCGCTTGCATCCGCCCAGTCCCTGACCAGCATGCGCAGGCCCTTCAGCGCAATGTCGAGAGCGTCGGACGATGCCGGATTGGCGGGATAGGCGAGATAGATCGGGCGCTGGAACACCGGGGTGCCCTCGATGCGCTTCAGCTCGCCGCGCTCGATATGCGCGCTCACCGCGCTGAGCGGCAGGTAAGCGGCCGCCTTCTGCGACAGGACGTGCTGCAGCCCGATGAAAACCAGCCCGGCCGAGATGGCGGGCTTCACGATACCGGCAAAGGCACGGTCGTGCTCGATGCGGAACTCGAGCCCCCAATCCATCAGGATGTAATTGTCGGTCCACGATCCGGGCTGCTCGGTGTGCTGGACGAGAACCACCTGGTCGACGGCCAAGGTCTCATAGACGATGCCCGGATGCGGCTTGGGCAGATAGAGGATGCAGATATCGAGCAGTCCTTCGGCTATCTGGTCGATCGCGAGGTCCGGGAAACTGCCTTCCAGCCGCAGCGCCACATTCGGCCGCCTCTCCCGCATCCAGCTGATCCAGGGCGAGGTTATGCTGTCCCAAAGATAGGCGGGAGCGGTCAGCCTGAGCAGCGTTTCGTAGCCATCGGGAACGGCGATGTCCTGGCGCGACTGCTCCCAGGTGCGGGTGATCGTCGAGGCATGCGGCAAAAACTGCCGGCCGGCGGGCGTCAGCGTGACGCCGTCGCTGTCGCGGACGAACAGCTTGCGCCCCAGTTGCTCTTCCAGGCCGCGAATGCGCGCGCTGACCGTCGACTGGGCAAGGTTCAGGCGACTGGCCGCGACGGTGAAGCTGCCATGCGCGGCAACCTCCAGGAAGCTGCGCAGATTCTCGGTGTCCATCGCTTCCGGCCTTTCAGTGGATCGCCATCGAAAATTTCGATGGCTGCAATCAAAAAATATCGCTTTCCGGCTGCGGTCAACAGTGACCTAAATGACGGCACACCCACAAGAAGCGAGGAATGCAGCCATGCCGAAGCATTTCAGGACGATCGATGCCGCTCGCAAAACTCTCAGCGCAATCGAAAATTCCGCTATCGATGAATTGCTCACCGGCAAGATCGGCAGGCGCGAATTCCTGCGCCATGGCAGCGTGCTGGGCCTGTCGCTGCCCTTCCTCGGCGGCATCGCTTCGGCGGTCGGCCTCGGCGCTCCGCAGGCGCGCGCGCAAGGCAAGCCGGGCGGCACGGTGCGCGCCGGCATTGCGGTGCCCGGCGGCGCCATCGACCCGGTCACTTTCTATGACAGCGGCAGCTACCAGCTCGTCTTCCAGGTGGCTGAGTTCCTGTGCGTGACGCAGCCGGACCTGACGCTGAAGCCGGTGCTGGCCGAGAGCTGGTCGCCCAATGCCGACGGCAGCGTGTGGACCTTCAAGCTGCGCAAGGGCGTGAAATTCCACAATGGCGAGGTTTTCAAGGCCGACGACGTCGTGGCGACCTTCGATCGCCTTGCCGATCCGAGCGGCACATCCAACGCGCTGTCGGTGTTCAAGGGCCTGCTGTCGAAAGGCGGTACGCGCAAGGTCGACGACCACACAGTGGAATTCCATCTCGACGCGCCGAACGGCAGCTTCCCCTATTCGGTGTCGATCGACAATTACAACGCCGTCATCCTGCCGGCGAGCTACAAGGGCGACTACGAGAAGACGTTTGAAGGCACGGGTCCGTTCCGGCTCGAAAGCTACACGCCCAAGGTCGGTGCGAGCTTCGTGCGCAATCCCGACTACTGGGGCGAAAAGGCGCTGCCCGACCGGCTCGAATTCAAGTTCTATGCCGACGTGCAGCCGCGCATCCTGGCGCTGCAGGCGGGCGAGGTCGACGTGCTCGACGCCATTCCGCTCGACGTAAGCCAGGTGGTGCTCGGCAACCCCGACATCACCGTGCTGCGCGTCGCCTCGACCGCGCATCGCCAGTTGCACATGCGCTGCGACATGGCGCCCTTCACCGACAAGCGCGTGCGCCAGGCGCTGGCGCTGTGCATCGACCGCTCCAAGCTGGTCGACGGTCTCTGCCGCGGCATGGCGGCCACCGGCAATGACAGCCCGTTCGCGCCGGCCTTCCCCGTCACCGACAAGTCGGTGCCGCAGCGTACGCAGGACATCGCCAAGGCCAAGCAACTGATGGAGGCGGCGGGGCTCGGGAGCGGCTTCGACATGACGCTGACCACGCTGCGCTATTCCGACATTCCCGGCTACGCGCAGCTTTTCCAGAATTTCGCCAAGGAGATCGGCGCCCGCATCTCGCTCAACATCGAGGACCAGGACAAATATTACGGCAAGGCGGTGTTCGGCCAGTCGGACTGGCTGGACAGCCCGCTCGGCATCACCGACTACGCGCATCGCAGCGTGCCGAACGTCTTCCTGAAGAGCCCGCTGGTCAGCGACGGTCCGTGGAACGCGGCGCATTTCAAGAACGCGACCTATGACGGGCTGGTCGCCGGCTATCTCAAGGCGCTCGACCTCGACGCGCAGCGTAAGGCGGCTTCCGACATCCAGAAGCTGCTGCTCGACGAGACGCCGGTGATCTTCAGCTATTTCCCGGACCTTCTGGTGCCGGTGCGCAAGAATGTCAGCGGCGTGCCGCCGATCGCCGCCGGCCTGCTGCTCGATCGCGTATCGGTGGCGTCATGAGCATGGTTGCGCGAAAGAACCCGGCGGAAAACGACGAGAAGAGGACGACGACCATTCGCAAGCCCCATCTGCGCGGCCGCGGGCCGCATTTCCCGGTGCTCGACAATATCGTGCAGTATGAGTTCGAACCGGGCTATGTCGCCTTCACCATGCCCTCGCCCAAGCGGCTGCGCGTGCAGGTCGGCCCGATGATCGTCGCCGACACCACCAAGGCGCTGGTGTTCCAGGAGAGCGATCATCTGCCGGTCTATTACTTCCCGATGAGCGACGTGCGCGAGGAGTTCCTGCTGCCGAGCCGGACGACGACGGAAGACCCGTTCAAGGGCACCGCCACGCATTACTCGCTCAACACCGGCATCACGCTGGTCGAGGACGGCGCCTGGCGCTACCTCGACCCCGTCAAGGGCTGCCCGCCGATCGCCGACTACATCTCCTTCTACTGGCCGAAGATGACCCACTGGTTTGAAGAGGACGAAGAGATTTTCGTCCACGCCCGCGATCCATTCCGCCGCGTCGACTGCCTGCCTTCGTCGCGGCGCGTGCAGGTGATCCTCGATGGCGAGCAGGTGGCCGATTCACGGCGCGGCGTGTTCCTGTTCGAGACCGGCCACCCGGTGCGCCACTATCTGCCGATCTCGGACACACGGCTCGATATGTTTTCGCCCAGCCGCTACATCTCGCGCTGCCCCTACAAGGGCATCTCCAACTATTACCATGTGACGACACCGAAGAAGCGGCACGAGAACCTGGTCTGGTATTATCCGGAGCCGGTGCATGAGGCCGAGCGCATCAAGGGCCTGGTGTGCTTCCATCACGAACTGGTCGACAAGATCCTGGTCGACGGGGTGGAGATCCCGAAGGAAGCGACGGCGGCGTCGGACGGGTATTTCTGACCTTCACGCTCGGGCCGCCCAGAATCTCGTCCAGCTTGGGATTGGAGTTTGTGTCCGTCCGCGGCGATGCTATTTTGCGGCGCGCGGCGGACGTCTGCTTATGAGGAAAGCATTCCATCATGCGGTTTGGCCCTGCCTTGTCGTCCTGGCGGCGACGCCGATGCCGGTGCTTGCCGAAAATGCTCCCGGTCTCGAACTGAAGCTCGACATCGACCAGGACGGCAAGACCGACCGGGCGGTCGTGATACAGGAAGCCGGCGGTCCCGCCGATCTCTACATCTATCTTGACGAGGAGCAGCCCGATCCCGCGCGCCAGCCGAATTTCGTCAGGAAAGGGCTGACAGAAGACCGGATTCATCGGCCTCGAAAGCAAGGGCAAGGGATCGCTGGCGGTCACTTCCTGCTTCGGCTGCGGCGCCAGCAAGTCGACGGAAGAGACGCTGACGATCGTCAATCGCCACGGCAAGTTTCTGATCGGCGGCTATAGCCGAAACTGGGACTGGAACCAGCAGACATCAGGCGGCGTCGAGACGACGCTTGGCGATTGCGACATCAACTATCTCACCGGCAGGGCCACCGCCTCCAAGGATCTGGAAGAGGGCAAGCCGATCAAGGGCAAGTTCAGGCCGGTGCCGCTGAAGGACTGGTCCTCTGAAATGCGCCCAAAGGCCTGCGATTTCTGAAGAGGTTGATCGGAAGACAGGTTAGCGAATACCCTCGCTGCATTGGGAGGGTATCATGGATCTGTTTTCGTTGGACGGCGGCGTGGCGCTGGTAACGGGCGCCGGCAGTGGTATCGGCCAGGCGATCGCCATCGGGCTTGCGGAAGCCGGGGCCGCTGTTGCCTGTTTCGGGCATGCCTCGAACGGCGGACTGGAGCAGACGGCCGAGAAGGTCAAGGCGCTCGGCCGCAAGGCGCTGGTGCTGACAGGCAGTGTGACATCCGAGGCCGACCTGGCCATGGCGATCGATCGCGTCGAAGCTGAACTCGGCGCGCTGACCGTCGCCGTCAACAACGCCGGCATCGCCGGCTCGGAAGCGGCTGAGACCATGTCACTGGAGACATGGCGCAAGGTGCACGAGGTCAATGTAGCAGGCGTGTTCCTGTCCTGTCAGGCCGAAGCGCGCGTCATGCTGCCTCGGGGCGCCGGCTCCATCATCAACATCGCCTCCATGTCGGGCACCATCGTCAACCGGGGGCTGACGCAGGCGCATTACAACTCCTCCAAGGCCGCCGTCATCCACATGTCGAAGAGCTTGGCCATGGAGTGGGCCGATCGCGGCCTGCGCGTCAATGTCGTCAGCCCGGGCTACACGCTGACGCCGATGAACAAGCGGCCCGAAGTGGCGGAGGAGATAAAAATCTTCAAGCGCGACACGCCGATGGGCCGCATGGCGACGCCGGAGGAAATGGTCGGACCGACCGTGTTCCTGGCCAGCCGCGCGTCCAGCTTCGTTACCGGCCTCGACCTCATCGTCGATGGCGGCTACGTCTGCTGGTAGACCGATGGGGTGTCCCCGCGAGACACCCCACACGTTGCCGATTTCGCTTCGGGAACGTTGGCGTGAGCGCGCCGTTCTATTCGGCCGCCACCCCTTTCACTTCGAGATAGCTCTCCATCGAATCGTCCAGCGCCTGCAGCCACGGCGTGTGATGCAGCGGTGCCATCGTGCCGGTCATCAGTGAGCGGTAGGCATGGTCACGGAAGCCCATGATGTCTTCCATCTTGTGGTGTTCCCACTCCATGAAGGTGTGGTTGACCGCCTCGACGTCGAAGCCAGGATAATCGGTCTGGTCCATCAGTTCCTTGGTGTAGTCGCCCTGGAACCAGATCATCTGCTCGGCGTCCTCGAGCGTCTCCTCACGTGCCCGCCACTTTGCGCCGTGCTCGGCCATGGCCTCGGCCGATGGCAGCTTGATGCGGCCCATGATGACGTCGCGCGCGTACCAGGCCTGCGCGTCGAACATGTTGAAGGTGTAGAACTGGTCCTGCATGCCGATATAAAACAGTTTCGGGTTCTTCTCCCACACGACGCCTTCATAAAGATCGAGCGGCCACATGCGGTTGGCGGTCTTGAGCTTGAGGTCGTCGGTGAGGAAGGGGAAGGAATGCAGGTAGCCGGTGCACAGGATGATGGCGTCGACGTCCTTGGTGGTGCCGTCCTTGAAGTGCGCCGTCTTGCCGACGACCTTCTGCAAGAGTGGCACTTCCTTCCAGTTCTCCGGCCATTTGAAGCCCATCGGCTTGGAGCGGTAGCTGGAAGTGATCGACTTGGCGCCGTATTTGTAGCATTGCGAACCGATATCCTCGGCCGAATAGGAACGGCCGATGATCAATATGTCCTTGCCCTTGAATTCCATCGCGTCGCGGAAATCGTGGCTGTGCAGGATGCGGCCGTTGAAGGTCGGAAAGCCCTCGAAGAAGGGCACATTCGGCACCGAGAAGTGGCCTGAAGCGACGACGACGTTGTCGAACTCTTCCGAGTAGGTCACGTCGTTGGTGCGGTCATGCGCGGTGACGGTGAATTTCTTCGTCTCGTCGGAATAGGTCACCATGCGCACCGGGCTGTTGAAACGCACCCATTCGCGCAAGCCGGATTTCTCGACGCGGCCCTTGATGTAATCCCACAGCACGGCGCGCGGCGGATAGGAGGCGATCGGCCGGCCGAAATGCTCCTCGAAGGTGTAGTCAGCGAATTCGAGGCATTCCTTCGGGCCGTTCGACCACAGATAGCGGTACATCGAGCCGTGCACGGGATCGCCATGCTCGTCGAGGCCGGTGCGCCAAGTGTAGTTCCACAGGCCGCCCCAGTCGCTCTGCTTTTCGAAGCAGACGATCTCCGGGATCTCGGCACCCTTGTCGGCAGCCGACTTGAAGGCCCTCAGCTGCGCCAGGCCCGACGGTCCGGCTCCGATGACGGCGACACGAGTTTTCATTGCGGGCCTCCTCTTTTTGATTTCCCCAGCGAAACAAATTTCACTGACAGTGACATTAATTGGCCCTTCGGTGCTGTCAACAGACATCTGGGATAAGGGCTTTGCGCAAAACGGGTTTCCGGCGGAAAAGCTGTGGCAACGGAAATGCCGGAGACCCTGGCTGCTACATCCGGCGGCCTGTCGTGGTGGTTGCGCTTCTGTACCGGCACCGAATATGTTCACCTTGAGTGAAATAAATCGTGGGAATCGAGGGCGACATGGCGAACAAGACTTCTGACCCAAAGCCCCGCGATTCGGTCGCCAAGGGCAAGGCGCCGCCGAAGCGTGTTTCGGTGGACGGGCGCACGATCCGCACGCCGCTGACGCAAGATCCGCACGCCATCCGCGACACACGCGAAAAGGTGCTCGAAGTGGCGATCGGCCATGAGGTGCGTGCTTTCCGCAAGAAGCTCGGCATCACCGTCGCCGATCTCGCCGCGGCAACCGATATCTCGCTCGGCATGCTGTCGAAGATCGAAAACGGCATCACCTCGCCGTCGCTGACGACGCTGCAGGCGCTGTCGCGGGCGTTGGGGGTTCCGGTGACCGCCTTCTTCCGCCGCTTCGAGGAAGAGCACAGCGCGGTTTTCGTCAAGGCCGGCGAAGGCGTCGATGTCGAACGGCGCGGCACGCGCGCCGGGCATCAGTACAATCTGCTGGGACATATCGGTGCCAACACCAGCGGCGTCGTCGTCGAGCCCTATCTCATCACGCTGACCGAGAATTCGGACGTGTTCCCGACTTTCCAGCATGCGGGCATGGAGTTCCTCTACATGCTCGAAGGCGAAGTCGTTTACCGGCACGGCAACAACCTCTATCCGATGAAGCCGGGCGACAGCCTGTTCTTCGACGCCGACGCGCCGCACGGACCGGAAGAGCTGACGCAACTGCCGATGCGCTATCTGTCGATCATCTGCTATCCGCAGAACAGCGCGGGATGAGTGGAACTCTAAGAAAGCCCCCTCACCCGGATTGCGAAGTGCAATTCGGGGCAATCCGACCTCTCCCCGAGGGGAGAGGAAGAGCTGGCGCCGGCGCGCGAAGTCTCTTCTCCCCTCGGGGAGAAGGTGGCCCGAAGGGCCGGATGAGGGGGCCTTGCTCAGTCCGGCCCAAACCCCGGTGACGTCGGGCTGCCGTCGTCGAGCTTGGACAGCCACTCGACCAGCGTCGGGCGGTAGCGGGTCAGGCCTTTGTAGGTCGCGAGTTCCTCGGGCAGATCGCGGATGACGCGGTGGAGGCGCCGCGCCCATTTCGGCTGCGTGACCAGTTCGTCCATCTTGATCAGGTAGCAGCGGATCGGGAAGACGATGCCGTTGGAACGAGGCAGCCGCCAGAAGCTTTGCAGTTCGACGCGCAGATGCACCTTGTCGCCGACATTCTCGGGCGTGACGGTGGCGCGGTCCGGACCCCATTTGTGATAATTCTCAGGGCTGGTATCGAGGCGCGGATTGATGGTCATCGTCCAGTTGAGACGCCTGGCCGGCTTGCCTTGCTGGATGTTGGTGAGGAATTTCAGCGCGCGGGTGAAAATCCCCTTTTCATGCGCCAGCGGCACCGGCGCATGCCATTCGAAGAAATTCATGCCGATGTCGAAATCGAGCGACCAGTCGGCCTGGGTGGTGACCATGCCGGCATCCATCCACAGATTGCCGTCGCGCTGGTCGAGGATGCAGAAGTCGCCCTGGCTCTGGCGAGTGATGTATTCCATCGGGCCATAAGGCAGCGTCGAGGTGTCGCCGAAGGTGAAGGTGTCGTCGATGCCGAGCGGCCGGTTGATCCAGCGCCAGCGGTCGCCGTCGCGCGTCAGCGTGAAATGCTCAGGGTAGCCGAGCGCCTGCTGCTCCATCAGAAGCTCGAGCAGATCCCAGCCGGCGAGCGTCATGTGGGGCAGAGACTGGCAGCGCAGCGGATCCTCGGCCAGCACCAGCGCACGGTCCTGCATCTCGGCGACATAGTGCTCGTCGACGTCGATCAGGTTTTCGAGAACGCTGCCTTTCGGTCCGACGACATGCGGCTCGATGTTGACGGCATACATGTAGGCGTCTTCGTTGAACGGGAAGGGAAAGCGCCTGACATATTCCGGGCTGTTCCGGAAGGTGAAGTCGTCGCGGAAGGTTTCCTTGCGAAAGGTGATACCCATGCTCGCCTCCTATCTTTCCAAGACCAGCGACTTGCCCTCGAAGCGCGAGACGCAAGGCATGATCTTGCAGCCGGAACGATGGTCTTGCTCGCTCAGCCAGTGATCGTTGTGGATGAACTTGCCGTCATACGAGATCACATTGGTCTCGCACTGGCCGCAGACGCCGCCGCGGCACAGGTAAGGCGGGTCGACGCCGGCGGCTTCGATGGCTTCGAGCAGGCTCTGCTGCTCGCCGACATGGATCGTCTTGCCGCTGACGGCCAAGGTCACATCGAAAGGCGCGCCGGGCTGGGGTGCCGCGAAATGCTCGAAATGCACCGTCTCCGGCGGCCAGCCGAGCGCGGCGGCGCGATCGCGTACCCAGTTGATCATGCCGGCCGGGCCGCAGACATAGAGATGCGTGCCGAGCGGCTGCGAGGACAAGAGCCGCTCGATGTCGATACGCTCCTCGCGGTCGTCGTGATAGAGCCGGACCCGGCTGCCATAGCGCTCTCGCAGCACATCGGCATAGGTGCCCAGCGAAGCGGTGCGGCAAGTGTAGTGCAATTCGAAATTGCCGCCGGCGCCCGCCAGTTGCGACGTCTGCGCCATGAAAGGCGTGATGCCGATGCCGCCGGCCAGCATCAGGTGTTTTTTCGCCCTAAGGTCTAGCGAGAACAGGTTGACCGGATAGCTGATCACCATTTCCAGGCCGGGCTTGACCTGACGGTGCATGAACAGCGAGCCGCCGCGGCCGACATCGTCGCGCCGCACCGAGATCGTGTATTCGCGCGTGTCGAGCGGCGAGCCCATCAGCGAATAGGGATTGAGCCTGGTGCGGTCGCCATCGCGCATCTCGACCACGACATGGGCGCCGCCGGAAAAGGTCGGCAGCAGCTCGCCATCGCGGCGGCGGAAATGGAAGCGGGTGACGAGGTCGTTGACGGGAACGACGTCGCTGACGACGACATCGAGCTTGGTGGTGCCGGTGCTCACGGGAAGGCCTCCTCCATCGGAGGAATCTCGGAGCGATCCTCGGCATTAATGCACACGCCCTGGAACGCGGCCAGCCGGCGCGAATAGTGATCGCGCACCAGAAGCAGCAGGCCGCAATGCGAACAAGTGGCCGGCTGCGTCGTCACATTCTCGGTGATGCCCTTGCAGTGCACGCATTGCATGCGCCGCGCCAGCGAGCCGCGATGCTCGGTCTGCATCGAGGTGTGGTCGATACCGGCCTCGAGCGCCGCCTGCATGGCCTGGCCGATCAGGCCCTCGGTGCCGGCAAGATAGACGCGCAGCCCCATATGGGCGTTGGCCAACGTCTGCTTCAGCCGCGGCAAGAGGCTGGCGAAGGACGGCGCGACATGGAGCTGCATCGGCTTCAGCGCTTCGAGGCCAGCGATGTGCTTGCCCTCGGCGCCTGGAATGAAGACGATTTCCGCGCCGTCGAAAAAGCCGGACGGGGCCTTGCCAGCCATGTCGATAATCGCGAGCGCGCCTTCGGCATCGGCGATGAAGAGGTGATGCTTGCCGGGCTGCGGAGACAGGGTTCCGTAGATGGGCCGGCTGATGATCGTCTTGGCTGCCATTCTCTCTTGGATCAGGGTGACGTATCGTTGAATCGCCACTCTGATCTAACTCCCTGTTGGAGCATGATCTTTTCCGAAAACCGGTTCCCACTTTTCGGGATCATGCTCTAGTGCCTCGAAATCCCTCCCCGTTGATGATGCCTCAACCTTTGGCGGTGCGCTTGGTCTTCTTCGGATCATCGAACGGCAATGGCTGCGCCGTCGCCTTGATGGACCCGCTCTTGTTGCGGATCTCGAGCTTGGTGTCCTTGACGGCGCAGTCGACGTCGAGCCGGGCGATGCCCATCGATTTCTCGACCAGCGGCGAATACATGGCGCAGGTCACCACGCCGACCTTTTTGCCGTCGCGGTAGACAGGCGCGCCCTCGTCGGCCGGCTCCTTGCCGTCGAGCAGCACGCCATAGATCTTGAAGCGTTCCTTGCCTTTCAGCCGGTAATGCTCCTCGGCGCCGCGGAAGCCGGTCTTGCCGGGGCTGACGGTGAAGTCGAGGCCGAGCTCCCACAGAGTGTCGCCGGGGCCTTCATTCTCGAACGGATATTTCTGCGAATTGTCGTAGGGGTAGAAGAGCAGGTAGCTCTCGACGCGCAGCATGTCGAGCGTGGTGAAGCGGCAAGGGATGATGCCGGCGCTCTTGCCCTCCTCGAGGATTCTGTCCCAGATCGTGCCGGCATCCTGGCCGCGGCAGAAAATCTCGTAGCCGCGCTCGCCGGTGTAGCCGGTGCGCGAGATCATCACCGGGAAACCGAAGAGCTGCGTCTGCATGTGATGGAAATAGTTTAGGTCGCGGATGCCGGGCACATGCTTGGCCAGATAATCGACCGCAGTCGGGCCCTGCAGCGAAAGGTCATGCAGATTGTCGTCGAAACGCAGCGACACATCACGCCCAACGGACGCACGCTGCAGTTCCTCATGGCCTGTGCCGGAGCCGTGCACGACCATCCAGGCGTTCGGGCCGGTGCGGTAGAGGATGCAGTCGTCGGTGAATTTTCCGGCCTCGTTCAGCATGCAGGCATAGGCCGACTTGCCGGGATAGATTTTTTCCACGTCGCGCGTCGTGGCGAGGTCGATCAGATGCGAGGCATGCGGCCCGGTGATGTGGACCTTCTTCAGGCCGGAGACATCCATCAGTCCGGCCTTGGTGCGGATCGCGACATATTCCTCGTCGGCATCCTTGTCGTAGGTCCAGGCGGTGCCCATGCCGCTCCAGTCCTCGAGTTTCGAGCCGAGCGCGCGATGGCGATCCGCCAGGGTCGAGAATCTCCAGGATGCCGTCATCCGATCGTCCTCCGTGCGTTTAAGTCGTTGCTGTTCCCTGCTCCTGCTTGGCGGCGGAGCTTGGGTGAATATTGACCGCAAACGGCGAAGCCCTGCAATCCCCTTGAAGCAAATAATTTCATTGTCAGGCAAATTTCTTGCCTGGAACAAACAGTTTACGGCGCGTAAATCCGGCTTGACAATTCCGGAGATCGGGCAGAACTTATGAAAAAAATTTCACTCTGTTGAAAGAGTGGACGCCCGGTCGATTTCGGGGCCGGACGTCGCCAGAAGGGGAAAAACCTATGTCCGACCTGCAGCAGCGCGTCGAAGCGCTGTACCGTTCCGACGTGCGCGGATCCGTGCTCCTGATCGTGTGCCTGTGGGCAACGATCCTCTTCGTCCTCCTGATGACATGGCCATACATCCCGCACGGCGGGATCAAGCTCGTGGTGGCGGTTGCAGCCGCCGCGGTGCTGATCTTCAACACCGCGGCGATCCTCGCCATGCTCAACCACTACAAGGAAGACAAGGACTTCATCTACGGGCTCGACATCAAGAACGCCGACGCTGCCCGCAACCGTCAATCCTGAGGGGAGAAACCATGGCCCGCTATATCCCGCCCGTTCAGAGCAAGGCCGGACAGGTCTTCGACATCGCGGTCGTGGTGGTCGCTATTTTCGTGGCGCTCTGGCTGCCGCTGGAACTCGGCTTCGCCGGAGCGGCGAAGTCGATCGACCCGCTTGACACCAAGACATGGGATGCGCTCGGCCAGAACGCGACCATGGCCTCGATCTGGGAGAAGCTCGGCTACACTCCGGAGACGGCGCACGACATCATCCAGAACCACTTCCATTACATCATCGACTGGCCGACGCTGATCATCATGGCGATCGTGCTGATCGCCTATTTCGTCTTCCTGTTCCGCGCCTCCGACAAGGAATATCGCGAGGTCATCAACGAGAAGTTCGACGACAAATAGATTTTCGACGACGACGACAAATAGTTCGGGGAAAACACCATGTGGATGGGACTGTCTTACGTTTGCTGGGGCATCTCGGTCGTGCTTGCGTCGTGGATGCTCTACGACTGGTTCAAGGTCGACACGACCTATTCCGAGGCCGTGCTGACCTCCTCGCGCGAGGGCGAGCTTGAAGCCGTTTCCGAAAAACACCGGATCTGAGTGGGGACTGACATGACGGCTGCGGTTGAAACGGCACAAACCACGACGATCCACGGCGACAGGGTCTCGCTGCTTCGGGTGCTCGGCCCCGCGCATGTGTGGGCGCTCGGCGTCGGCATCGTGCTGGTCGGCGAGTTCACCGGCTGGAACTTCTCCGCCGACAAGGGCGGCGCGCTCGCGGCGCTGATCGTCTGTTGGGTCGTCGGGCTGCTCTATACATCGGTCGCCATGATCGACTCCGAGGTGACGTCCACGGTCGCCGCCGCCGGCGGCCAGTACGCGCAGGCCAAGCATATCATCGGACCGCTGATGGCCTTCAACGTTGCGCTGTTTCTGGTGTTTGCCTACACAATGCTCGAAGTGTCGGACGCGATCCTGCTCGGCGATACGATCGTCGCCAAGGCCGGCGTCGAAGGGCTGACGCATAATTCCTTCATCGCCGCCACCATCGTCGTGCTCGCCTGGCTCAACTATCGCGGCGTGCTGATGACGCTCAACGTCAACTTCGTCATCACCGCGATCGCCTATGTCTCGATCGTCATCCTGTTCTTTTCCGTCAGCCCGTGGACGCAAGGGGCGGTGCTGAAGCTCAACGAACTGGTCACCCCCGCCAATGCGCTGCCCTATGGCTGGATCGGCGTGATCGCCGCCTTCCAGTTCGGCATCTGGTATTACCTCGGCATCGAAGGGACGACCCAGGCGGCCGAGGAAGTGCGCTCGCCGGCGCGCTCCCTGCCCTATGGCACGATGGCCGGCATGATCACGTTGCTGATCGCCGCCGCGATGACCTGGTATGTCTGCGCCTCGCTGATGCCCTGGGAATATCTCGGCATCACCTATTATCCGTTGTGGGACGCCGGCAAATTAACCGGCAGCCCGCTCTTGGAGAACCTCTTGTTCGTCGCGACGCTGCTTGCGGCACTCGCTTCCGCCAATGGCTGCATCAACGACGCGGCGCGCGCCTGGTTCTCGCTCGGCCGCGACCGTTATCTGCCAAGCTGGTTTTCGGCAGTGCATCCGAGGTATCGCACGCCTTATCGCTCGATCCTGTTCCTGCTGCCGATCGCGCTGGCCTTCGCTTTCATCGCCGACCTCAACCAGGCAATCACCTTCTCGATCCTGTCGGGCGTGCTGCAATACACCTTCATGAGCATCAACATCATGATGTTCCGCAAGAAGTGGCCGCTGGGCACAATCCGTCGCGGCTACACGCACCCCTTCCATCCGCTGCCGGCAATCGTCCTGTTCTGCCTGTGCATGGTGACCTTCTTCGCCATCTTCCTCGGCTTCGGCTCGCAGCTGATCGCGATGACCGTCTTCTATTTCCTGATTTCGGTGTGGTTCCACTTCTACCGCTACAAATTCGTGCGTCGCGGCGACCAGTTCTCCATGCCGTGGCCGAAGCCGCAGGGTTACTGAGTGGAGTAAGGCCCGCCTGTTGACGGCGGGCCGTGGCGTGTCGAGATGTCCGAGCTGACGTCAGTATTGCTTGTCGGGGCGATCGCATTGGTCGTCGTCGCCCATATCGCCTGGCTCGCGCGTGCCGGCCGTAACAGGGCGAAGGCAGCCTTGGCCGATGATATGGCCAGCGTTCGCAGCGTCATTCGCGATGCCGCCGACATTTCCGATGGCACGGCCGGCGTCGTCACCTGGGCCGGTTCCTGGAACGGTCAGCGCGTTCAGCTGCGCACCATCGTCGACACGCTGGCGACGCGAAAGCTGCCGACGCGCTGGCTCGCCGTTTCGATCACCGAGCCGGTTGCGGTACCGGGTATTTTCGACATGATGATGCGGCCAAATTCGGCGACGACATTCTCCAATTTCGACCATCTTGCGCACACGCTGCCGAAGGTGCTCGGCCTTCCCGCCGAAGCGGTGCTGCGCACCGACAAGAAGGGCGTCGCCTTCCCGCAGGATCTGATCGCGTCGCACACCGATATTTTTGCCGAAAGCCGCGCCAAGGAATTGCTGATCACGCCGAAGGGCGTGCGCATCGTCTGGCTGCTGGCCGAAGCCGAGCGTGCTCGTTATGGCGTGTTCCGGCAGGCCGCCTTCAGCGATGCCAGCATCGATCCCGCCTTGGTCGAACGATTGCTCGACGTGGCGTCCGATCTCCGCGAAGCCATCAACCGGCGCGAAAGGCAGGCAGCATGACCGACGGAGCCGCTTCCTCCTCCCCGGCCAATCCGTATCTCGTGCTCGGCGCGGCGATCGTTTTGCCGGCAAGCGGCCATGTCGTGCTCGGCGTGCC
Source organism: Mesorhizobium australafricanum (assembly GCF_033977265.1). Lineage (NCBI taxonomy): Bacteria > Pseudomonadati > Pseudomonadota > Alphaproteobacteria > Hyphomicrobiales > Phyllobacteriaceae > Mesorhizobium > Mesorhizobium australafricanum. The sequence continues at coordinate 386,201 of NZ_JAVIIT010000002.1, forward strand.
GGTGCGCGGCCTGCAGTTCCTGTTCTTCATGGTGATCCTTGGCTGGATAACGACCAAGCTGGCGCCGGCCGACGCCGGCTTCATCGGCCGCCATGCCGGCGGCTTCCTGATCTATGCCCTCTCGATCCTCGACGCCTACAGGATCGCGCGCATCCGCCATGCGGTCTGGGTTCACAAGGCGCGTCGGGACGGCGATAGTGCCAAGAGCAATGCGCCATCCAATATATAACGACAGGAAAATTTCTTTCATACCATTGAATTCGGCAAACTCATTCGGTACATCAATCTGAGAGCCAAAAAACGTCGGAGGCTGGCATGTGCGGAATCGTCGGACTTTTCTTGAAGGACAAGGCGCTGGAGCCGAAGCTCGGCGCGATGCTGTCGGAGATGCTGGTGTCGCTCAGCGACCGCGGCCCTGACAGCGCCGGCATCGCCATCTACGGCGCCGCCACCGGCAATGAGGCCAAGATCACCGTGCAGTCGCCGAAGCCCGATCGCGATTTCCGCGGTCTCGACGCCGAGCTCGCCAAGGCGATCGGCGCGCCGGTTAGCGTCGCCGTGAAATCGACGCATGCGGTCATCAGGACCACGCCGGACAAGGTGGACACGGCGCGCCAGGCGCTGCAGTCGCTGCGGCCCGACATCCGCATCATGGGCGCTGGCGAGGCGGTGGAGATCTACAAGGAAGTCGGCCTGCCCGAAGCCGTCGTCGATCGCTTCGACGTGCGCTCCATGACCGGCACGCACGGCATCGGCCATACCCGCATGGCGACGGAATCGGCGGTGACGACGATGGGCGCGCATCCATTCTCGACCGGCGCCGACCAGTGCCTGGTGCATAATGGCTCGCTCTCCAACCACAACAATGTGCGCCGGGAACTCATCCGCGACGGCATGAGGTTCGAGACCGAGAACGACACCGAAGTGGCGGCCGCCTATCTCTCCAACCGGATGGCGCATGGCAAGAATCTTGGCGAGGCGCTGGAAGGCACGCTCTCCGATCTCGACGGCTTCTTCACTTTCGTCGTCGGCACCAAGAACGGCTTCGGCGTAGTGCGCGATCCGATTGCCTGCAAGCCCGCCGTGATGGCCGAGACCGACCAGTATGTCGCCTTCGGCTCGGAATATCGCGCGCTCACCAAGCTGCCCGGCATCGACAATGCGCGGGTCTGGGAGCCGGAGCCCGCAACCGTTTATTTCTGGGAGCATTGAGCCGATGCCGGCAAACACGATGTCGAAAGCCGAGCGCGAGCAAGGCAATGCGAGGGTCTTCGACCTCTCCGAACTTTCGCTGCGCGAGTTGAACCAGGCGCTGCACAAGCTCGCGCCCGGCTCGAACGAGACCGCCTGGGAAGTGCTCAACCCGAAGGGCAGCCACTCGGTGGCCGTCGGCGTCGACCAGCCGGTCACCATCGATGTGCGCGGCAGCGTCGGCTATTACTGCGCCGGCATGAATGACGGTGCCGCGATCACCGTGCATGGCTCGGCCGGCCCCGGCGTCGGCGAGAACATGATGTCGGGCTCGATCGTCATCAAGGGCGACGCCAGCCAGTATGCCGGCGCCACCGGCCGCGGCGGGCTGCTGGTCATCGAGGGCAACGCCTCGTCGCGTTGCGGCATCTCGATGAAAGGCATCAACATCGTCGTGCACGGCAATATCGGCCACATGTCGGCCTTCATGGCGCAGTCCGGCAATCTGGTGGTGCTGGGCGACGCCGGTGACGCGCTGGGCGATTCCATCTACGAGGCCCGGCTCTTCGTGCGCGGCAAGGTCGAAAGCCTCGGCGCCGACTGCATCGCCAAGGAGATGCGGCCGGAGCATATCGAATTGGTGCAGGGCCTGCTCGACAAGGCCGGCGTTACCGGCGTCAAGGCGTCGGAGTTCAAGCGCTACGGCTCGGCCCGCAAACTCTACAATTTCAATATCGACAACGCCGACGCGTATTGAGGCAAGATGACCTACCGCAACCCGCCGACGACGCCGCGCAAATCCGCGACCTTCGACGACTACACGCTGTCCGAAATCCGCCGCGCCGCGGCGACCGGCATCTATGATATCCGCGGTGCCGGAGCCAAGCGCAAGCTGCCGCATTTCGACGACCTTCTGTTCCTTGGCGCCTCGATCTCGCGCTATCCGCTGGAAGGCTACCGCGAGCGCTGCGACACCTCGGTGGTGCTCGGCTCGCGCCATGCCAGGAAGCCGATCGAGCTGAAGATCCCGATCACCATCGCCGGCATGAGCTTTGGGTCGCTCTCCGGCCCGGCGAAGGAAGCCTTGGGGCGCGGCGCCACGCTTTCCGGCACCTCGACCACGACCGGCGACGGCGGCATGACCGAGGAAGAGCGCGGCCATTCCAAGCAACTGGTCTACCAGTATCTGCCATCGCGCTACGGCATGAACCCGCGCGACCTGCGCCGCGCCGATGCCATCGAAGTGGTGGTCGGCCAGGGCGCCAAGCCCGGCGGCGGCGGCATGCTGTTGGGACAGAAGATTTCCGACCGCGTCGCCGAGATGCGCACGCTGCCCAAGGGCATCGACCAGCGCTCGGCCTCGCGCCATCCCGATTGGACCGGGCCGGACGATCTCGAGATCAAGATCCTCGAGCTGCGCGAGATCACCGACTGGGAAAAGCCGATCTACGTCAAGGTCGGCGGCGCCCGTCCCTATTACGACACCGCGCTCGCGGTGAAGGCCGGCGCCGACGTCGTCGTGGTCGACGGCATGCAGGGCGGCACGGCGGCGACCCAGGAAGTGTTCATCGAAAATGTCGGCCAGCCGACGCTTGCCTGCATCAGGCCGGCGGTGCAGGCGCTGCAGGACCTCGGCATGCACCGCAAGGTGCAGCTTGTCGTCTCCGGCGGCATCCGCAACGGCGCCGATGTCGCCAAGGCGCTGGCGCTCGGCGTCGACGCGGTGTCCATCGGCACGGCGGCACTCGTCGCGCTCGGCGACAACGATCCGCGCTGGGAGGCGGAGTACAACGCGCTCGGCAGCACCGCCGGCGCCTATGACGACTGGCACGAGGGCCGCGACCCGGCCGGCATCACCACGCAGGACCCGGAATTGATGAAGCGGGTCGATCCGATCGCGGCCGGACGGCGGCTCGCGAACTATCTCAAGGTGATGACGCTGGAGGCTCAGACCATCGCTCGCGCCTGCGGCAAGAACAGCCTGCACCATCTCGAGCCCGAGGATCTCGTGGCGCTCTCGATCGAAGCCGCCGCCATGGCCGGCGTGCCGCTCGCCGGCACCAACTGGATACCGGGGAAGAACGGCTTCTAGGACATCAGCAAAAACACCACTGCGAGGAATTATAATGGGGAACGATCTCGCCGCATTCGCCAAGGAGAACGGCGTCAAATATTTCATGATCTCCTACACCGACCTGTTCAGCGGCCAGCGCGCCAAGCTGGTACCGGCGCAGGCGATCGCCGACATGCAGAAGGACGGTGCGGGCTTTGCCGGTTTCGCGACCTGGCTCGACCTGACGCCGGCGCATCCGGACATGCTGGCCGTGCCGGATCCGGCTTCGGTGATCCAGCTGCCGTGGAAGCCCGACGTCGCCTGGGTCGCCGCCAACTGCATCATGGACGACAAGGAGGTCGACCAGGCGCCGCGCAACACGCTGAAGCGACTGATCGCGGAAGCCGCCCGCGACGGCATGCATGTCAAGACCGGCGTCGAGGCCGAATTCTTCCTGATCTCGCCGGACGGCACGGCCATTTCCGACCAATACGACACCGCCTCGAAGCCCTGCTACGACCAGCAGGCGGTGATGCGCCGCTACGACGTGATCGCCGAGATCTGCGACCATATGCTGGCGCTGGGCTGGGGCCCGTACCAGAACGACCATGAGGACGCCAACGGCCAGTTCGAGATGAACTGGTCCTTCGACCACGCGCTGGCGACGGCCGACAAGCACTCCTTCTTCAAGTTCATGGTCAAGTCGATCGCGGAAAAGCACGGCCTGCGCGCGACTTTCATGCCGAAGCCGTTTCAGGGCCTGACCGGCAATGGCTGCCATGCCCATATCTCGGTGTGGGACGAGACCGGCAAGACCAATGTATTTGCCGACAACTCAATGGAACTCGGCCTCTCGGCCAAGGGCAAGAACTTTCTCGGCGGCATCATGAAACATGCCTCGGCGCTTGCCGCGATCACCAATCCGACGGTGAATTCCTACAAGCGCATCAACGCGCCGCGCACCATTTCGGGCGCGACCTGGGCGCCGAACACGGTGACCTGGACCGGCAACAACCGCACCCACATGGTGCGCGTGCCAGGCCCCGGCCGCTTCGAACTGCGCCTGCCCGACGGCGCGGCCAACCCTTATCTGCTGCAGGCCGTCATCATCGCCGCCGGCCTAGACGGCATCCGCTCCAAGGCCGATCCCGGCAAGCGCTACGACATCGACATGTACCAGCTCGGCCATACCGTCACGGATGCGCCGAAACTGCCGCTCAACCTGCTCGACGCGTTGCGCGAGTTCGACCACGACAAATCGCTGAAGGCGGCGCTGGGTGAGGAATTCTCGTCGGCATACCTAAAGCTGAAGCAACAGGAATGGAATTCCTATGCTTCGCACTTCACGCAGTGGGAGCGCGACCACACGCTGGATATCTAGGTATCACGGCGGTGCGGGCGACCTCGGAATGAACTGATGAAATATTCGATCTTCTCGCTCGCCCGCGCCGCTCTCACCGGCCACAAGAACTGGAATCCGACCTGGCGCGACGCATCGCCCAAGGATCGCTATGACGTGATCATCATCGGCGGCGGCGGCCACGGGCTCGCCACCGCCTGGTTCCTCGCCAGCGAGTTCGGCATCCGCAATGTCGCCGTGCTGGAGAAAGGCTGGATCGGTTCCGGCAATGCCGGCCGCAACACCACAATCATCCGCTCCAATTACGGCCTGCCCGGCAACACCGGCTTCTACGAATTGTCGATGAAGCTGTGGGAGAAGATGGAGCAGGACCTCAACTACAACGCTATGGTCAGCCAGCGCGGCGTGCTGAACCTCTATCATTCCGACGCACAGCGCGACGCCTTCGCCCGGCGCGGCAACACCATGCGCATCAACGGCATCGACGCCGAACTGCTCGACCAGGCGGCGCTGAGGAAGATGCTGCCGTTCCTGAACTTCGACAATGCGCGCTTCCCCGTGCAAGGCGGGCTCCTGCAGCGGCGCGGCGGCACGGCACGGCACGACGCCGTGGTCTGGGGCTACGCCCATGCGGCGAGCGAACTTGGCGTCGACATCATCCAGAACTGCGAGGTCACCGGCTTCACGCGCGACGCCAACGGCAAGGTGAGCGGCGTCGAGACCTCACGCGGCAAGATCGGCGCCGGCAAGGTCGGCATGGCGGTCGCCGGCTCCTCGTCGCGCGTCGCGGCGATGGCGGGACTACGCCTGCCGATCGAAAGCCATGTGCTGCAGGCCTTCGTCTCCGAAGCGATCAAGCCGCTCATCCCCGGTGTCATGACCTTCGGTGCCGGGCACTTCTATGTCAGCCAGTCCGACAAGGGCGGCCTGGTCTTTGGCGGCGACATCGACGGCTACAATTCCTATGCCCAGCGCGGCAATCTGCCTGTGATGGAAGATGTCTGCGAGGGCGGCATGGCGCTGATCCCGATGATCGGCCGCGTGCGGCTCCTGCGCCAGTGGGGCGGCATCATGGACATGTCGATGGACGGCTCGCCGATCATCGACAAGAGCCCGGTCGACGGCCTCTATGTCAATGCCGGCTGGTGCTATGGCGGCTTCAAGGCGACCCCCGGCTCGGGCTTCGTCTTTGCCCATCTGCTGGCCCGCGGCGAATCACACAAGGAGGCTGCCCGCTTCCGCCTCGACCGGTTCCAGCGCGGCGCCATGATCGACGAGAAGGGCCAGGGCGCCCAACCGAACCTGCATTGAAGGCGGCCGGAACAAGATGCGCATAGTCTGTCCCTTCTGCGGCGAACGCGAACTCGGCGAGTTCACCTATCTCGGCGACGCCAAGCCACAGCGCCCCGCGGCGGATGCCGGCGAGGACGTCGTCTACGACTACGTCTACCTGCGCGACAACATCGCCGGCGTGATGAGCGAGCATTGGTACCATGGCGGCGGCTGCCGGTCCTGGCTGAAGGTCACCCGCAACACGCTGACGCATGAGATTTCGGCAGTCGAGCCGGCGGCGGGCGCCGGCGCCGCCAAGGTTGGTGCGTGATGGACGACAACCAGGCAAACCGGCTGACATCCGGCGGTCTCATCGACCGCTCGACGCCGCTCAGCTTCCGTTTCGACGGCAAGACTTTTTCGGGCTTCAAGGGCGACACGCTGGCGTCCGCGCTGGTCGCCAATGGCGTCAAGCTCGTCGGCCGCTCGTTCAAGTATCACCGCCCGCGCGGCATCCTGACGGCAGGCTCGGAGGAGCCCAACGCGCTGGTCGAATTGCGCGGCGGCCCGAGGCGCGAGCCGAACACCAGGGCGACGACGGCCGAGCTCTATGACGGCCTTGAGGCCGCCAGCCAGAACCGCTGGCCTTCGCTCAATTTCGACGTGATGTCGGTCAACCAGCTGTTCGCGCCGATCTTCGTCGCCGGCTTCTACTACAAGACCTTCATGTGGCCGGCAAAGTTCTGGGAGGCGATCTACGAGCCGGCGATCCGCCGCGCCGCCGGCCTCGGCCGCGCCGCTGTCGTTTCCGATCCCGACCACTATGACAAGGCCTGGGCGCATTGCGATGTGGTGGTCGCGGGTTCCGGTCCTGCCGGCCTGGCGGCCGCCCTTGCCGCGGGACGTAGCGGCGCGCGCGTGATCCTGTGCGAGGAGGATTTCGTCCCCGGCGGACGCCTGCTTGCCGATGGCGGCACGATCGACGGATTGCCGGCGGCTGAGTGGCTGTCGCGCACGCTGGCCGAACTTGGCTCGATGCCGGATGTGCGCATCATGACGCGCACGACGCTGTTCGGCGTCTTTGACGGCGGCACCTATGGCGCCATCGAGCGCGTCAACGACCATCTGCCGGTGCCGCCGGAGCATCAGGTGCGCCAGCGGCTATGGCGTATCGTCGCCAAGCGCTGCGTGGTCGCGGCCGGCTCGATCGAACGTCCCATCGTCTTTGCCGGCAACGACACGCCGGGCGTGATGATGGCGTCGGCCATGCGCAGCTACATCAACCGCTACGCTGCCACGCCGGCCAGGCGCATCGCGCTGTTCACGAACAATGAGGATGGCTGGCGGACGGCCGAAACGGCGATCGCCGCGGGACTGCAGGTGGCGGCGGTGATCGATGCGCGGCCGGACGTTTCGCCGGCCCATCGCTCGCTTGCCAGCAAGGGTGGCTTCCCGGTGCTGCATGGCTCCGTTGCCGGCGTCGACGGCGGCAAGAACGGCGTGCGCAAGATTTCCGTGTCGCTGACCGGTGGCGCCCGCGCCGAAGTCGAGGCCGACGGGCTTGCCGTGTCCGGTGGCTGGAACCCGACGGTCGGCCTCACCTCCTACCATCGCGGCCGGCCGAAATGGCGCGACGACATCGCCGCCTTCGTGCCGGGTGGCGCACCGCCCGGCATGGTCGCCGCGGGTGCGGCCAACGGCGCCTTCGGGCTTGGCGCCTGCCTGCGCGAAGGTTTCGAGGCCGGTGCCGCCGCCGCGCGCGATGCCGGACGCAGCGGCAGCACGAGCTCCATGCCGGTCGCCGACGACGCGGCTTTCTCGCTGACGCCGCTCTGGCATGTCGCGGGCAAGGGCAAAGCCTTCGTCGACCAGCAGCATGATGTCACCGCTTCCGATGTCGAACTGGCGCAGCGCGAGGGTTTTCAATCGGTCGAGCACCTGAAGCGCTACACGACGCTCGGCATGGCGACCGACCAGGGCAAGACCTCGAATGTCGCCGGCCTGGCCATCATGGCGGCCGTCACCGGCAAGTCGATCCCCGAGACGGGCACGACGATTTACCGGCCGCCTTATGTGCCGGTCGCCATCGGCGCCTTCGCCGGCCATCACCGCGACGAGAATTTCCATGCGACGCGGCTGACGCCGTCGCATCACTGGGCGGCCGAACAGGGCGCGGTGTTTGTCGACACCGGGCTGTGGAAGCGCGCGCAATGGTATCCGCGCGCCGGCGAGAAGGACTGGCTGGAATCGGTGACCCGCGAGGTCAAGGCGGTGCGCGGCGGCGTCGGCTTCTGCGATGTCTCGACGCTCGGCAAGATCGACGTGCACGGGCCCGATGCCGGCGGCTTCCTCGACCGGGTCTACATCAACGCCTTCTCCAGCCTTGCCGTCGGCAAGGCGCGCTACGGGCTGATGCTGCGCGAGGACGGCCTTGTTTATGACGACGGCACGACCTCGCGCCTGGCCGAGGACCATTACTTCCTGACCACCACAACGGCCAAGGCCGGACTGGTGATGCAGCATCTCGAATTTTGCCGGCAGGTGCTGTTCCCCGAGCTCGACGTGCAGTTGACCTCGGTCTCCGATCAGTGGGCGCAGTTCTCGATCGCCGGACCGAAGACCCGCGATCTCTTGAAGGAGGTCGTCGATCCGGCCGAAGACCTTTCGAACGAAGGTTTTCCGTTCATGGGCGCGCGCGAAGTCAAATTGCGCGGCGGCATCAAGGCGCGGCTGTTCCGCATTTCCTTCTCCGGCGAGATGGCGTTCGAGATTTCGGTGCCGGCACGCTATGGCGAGGCCATGGCGCGCAATCTGATGATTGCCGGCATGCCATTCGGCGTGACGCCTTACGGCACCGAGGCGCTCGGCGTGATGCGCATCGAAAAGGGCCATGTCGCCGGCCCCGAACTCAACGGCACGACCACCGCGGCCGATCTCGGCCTCGGCAAGATGATGTCGACCAAGAAGGACTTCATCGGGCGCGTCATGGCCGGCCGCGAGGCGCTGGTCGCGCCGAACCGGCAGGTGGTCGTCGGCATCAAGCCGACCGACAAGGCGCGCCGACTGCGCTCCGGCGCGCATATCATTCCAAAGGGCGAGACCCCTGGCCCCGACAACGACCAGGGCTATGTCACCTCGGTCTGCTTCTCGCCGGTGCTCGACCAGTGGATCGGGCTGGGGCTCGTCGAGCGCGGGCGCGAGCGCATCGGCGAGATCGTGCGCGCGCATGATCCGTTGCGCGGCGAGGACTACGATGTCGAGCTCTGCAATTCCGTCTTCTACGATCCGGATGGGGGGCGCCAGCGTGGTTGATTTTTCCTGGGAGGTCCGCAGCCCGCTCGACCGCGCGCTGGTCGCCGGCCCTTACGGCGCGCAGGGCGAAGCCGGCGTATCGCTGTCAGAGATCCGCAATGTCGGCCTCGTCCAGCTTATGGCGCGGCGCGGCAAGGCAGGCGAGATGGCGAAGGCCGCTAAGGCACAGTTCGGCGTCGTCGCGCCGGAAACGCCCAAGGCGGTCGGCGCTTCCGACGCGACGCTGATCTGGTCGGGACCGGATCAGTTTTTTGTGCTGTCGAAAGGCGGCAAGCACACGATGGAGGCACTTTTGCCCGGCTTCGCCGGGTCAGCCTCGCTTTGCGACCAATCGCATGCGCGAGCACTGATCAGCGTTTCCGGCGACAAGGCGCGCGCGATGCTCGCCAAGCTGTCGTCGATCGACCTGCATCCCGAGCTGTTTGCGGTCGGCGCGGCGGCGGCCACGTCGATGGATCACACCAGCATCACGCTCTGGCGCGGCAAGGATCGGGCGGATGGACAGGCGGTGTTCAATCTGCTGGTGTTCGCGACTTTCGCCGAGAGCCTGTGGCACACGATGCTGGACTCGGCTGCGGAGTACGGTGTCACGATCGGCCATTCCGAGGAATTGGTGTAGATGCGCGGTTTCCCCTTCTCCCCTTGTGGGGGTAGGTGGATCGGCGCGAAGCGCCGAGACGGATGAAGGGTGTTCCAGCGGAGTGAGACGTCGGCTTTCCCTGGAGCACCCCTCATCCGGCCGCTGCGCGGCCACCTTCTCCCACAAGGGGAGAAGGTGGAGCCAGTGCTTGCCAAACCCATTCACGCTGCTAAAATAATTTCACACACAGGCAAACTAGTTTCTCGCTCGGAGGAGGGTTTGAGATGAGCCAGTCGCCCTACCCTGCCGTCCTATCCGGACCGCCGCGCCCGAGCGTGATCCTGAGACCTGGCGAGATTGCGCTGCCGCCTGGCCTCGAGCGCTACACCGTGCAAGGCAATGGCGCGGTGCTGGTCGATGTCGAGGCCGGCGACAGCGTCAGCGTGAGCAATGTCGAGGGCGGCCAGCCTTGCGAGCTGCTGGCCTGGGACAAATCCGGCGCCACCGATCCCGGCATTTTTGGCGAACGGGCCAACAGCAACGCGGCCGGCGTCAAGGCGCTGCTTGCCGAAGGCGACGACAGTCTGTCGGCGCTGCGGCTGAAACTCGAGCGCCGCAAGGTGCAGCTCGACCAGCCGAAGGCCGTGCGCGTGTTCGGCGGCGCCACGCCGGCCGGCACCGAGCAGAGCTTTTCGATACAGCGCGACGGTGCGCTGCTGATCGCGGCGCCTGGCGGGCCGATGCTGGTCGACAGCCACAACACCGCAACGCCGCTGACCGTCATGGTGCGCCGCGCCACGATCCGGCTGAAGACAAGAGGGCAGCTTGCCGATCCGCTCGCCGATCCGGTGCTCGATCTTCGAGTGAAGTCGGCGACCGCCGAGGCCTATTTCGTCAAGGCCGGCGACTACCTGCAGATCATCGATGTCGACGGGCGCCAGTGCACCGACTTCCAGTGTTTTTCGGCGCGCAAGCTTGACAAGGGGCGTGACCTGCCGCTCGACGTGACGACGACCCGCACGCTGATGGGCGCGGCCTATCCGATGCCCGGACTGCATTCCAAATATTACGACCAGGACATGGAGCCGCTGGTCGAGGTGGTGCAGGACACATGCGGCCGGCACGACGCCTTCGCGCTCGCCTGTGCTGCCAAATACTACGACGATATCGGCTATCCCGGCCACACCAACTGCTCGGAGAATTTCAACAAGGCGCTCTCGGACAAGGGTGTGACGCCCCGCGCCGGCTGGATGGCGATCAACTTCTTCTTCAACACGGCGATCGACGCGCATGGCGTAATGGTGTCGGACGAGCCGTGGTCGCGACCGGGCGACTATGTGCTTCTGAGAGCCCTGACCGATATCGTCTGCGTGTCCTCGGCCTGCCCGGACGACACGACGCCCGCCAATGGCTGGGACCTGACCGACATCCATGTGCGCAGCTATTCCGGCCAGCACAAATTCTCGCGAGCGATCGCCAGACGCATGAAGCCCGACTCGGAACCGAAAATGACCCGCGAGACAGCCTTTCATTCGAGCTTTGCCAAGCACACGCGCGACTTCGTCGAATACAGGGGCTATTGGCTCGCCAATTCCTTCGCCAGGCAAGGCCCCATCGACGAATACTGGGCCTGCCGGCAGGACGCGGTGATCATGGACCTGTCGCCGCTGCGCAAATTCGAGGTCACCGGACCCGATGCCGAAGCGTTGCTGCAATACACGCTGACCCGCGACGTCAAGAAGCTCGGCGTCGGCCAGGTCGTCTATACGGCGATGTGCTACGAGCATGGCGGCATGATCGACGACGGCACGCTGCTGCGACTCGGCAAGGACAATTTCCGCTGGGTAGGCGGCGACGACCTGTCCGGCGAATGGCTGCGCGAGACCGCCAGGAAACTCGGCCTCAACGTGCTGGTGCGCTCGTCCACCGACCAGATGCACAACATCGCCGTACAAGGGCCGAAGAGCCGCGACATATTGAAGGAGGTCGTCTGGACCTCGCCGGTGCAGCCCTCGATCGGCGAGCTCGAATGGTTCCGTTTCGCCGTTGCACGCATCGGCGGCGGCAACGGCGTGCCCGTCGTGGTCTCGCGCACCGGCTATACGGGCGAGCTCGGCTACGAGATCTGGTGCCATCCGCGCGACGCCGAAAAGGTGTTCGACGCCGTGTGGGAGGCAGGGCAGCCGCATGGGCTGAAGCCGATGGGCCTGCAGGCGCTCGACATGGTGCGCATCGAAGCCGGGCTGATCTTCGCCGGTTACGAATTCTCCGACCAGACCGATCCGTTCGAGGCCGGTATCGGCTTCACCGTGCCGCTCAAGACCAAGGCGGACGACTTCATCGGCCGCGAAGCGCTGATCCGGCGCAAGGAGCATCCCCAGCACAAGCTTGTCGGGCTCGACATCGATGCCAACGTCGCCGTCGGCCATGGCGACTGCGTCCATGTCGGCCGCGCCCAGATCGGCGTCGTCACGTCCGGCATGCGCTCGCCGGTGCTCGGCAAGACCATCGCGCTGGCAAGGCTCGACGTCACCCACGCCGACATCGGCACGGAGGTCGAGATCGGCAAGCTCGACGGCCAGTCCAAGCGGCTGCCGGCACGCGTCGTGGCCTTCGCCCACTACGATCCGCAGAAGACCAAGCCACGCTCCTGATGGTTGCAACCTTTGCCCTTTTCCCCCTGTAGGAGAAGGTAAGAGCCTGTTTCGCAAGCGTGATGTGCATGACATTCACAAAACGCTTGACGCGAAAGCGCGTCGGATCAATCTTCACTGTTAAGAAAAAAATACGACTGAGTGGAAACATGACAGTCGTGCCGATCACAGCCGGGGAGCAAGCTTCGCGAGAGCCGAAGCATCGCTGGCGGGGAACAACAAAAAGGGGAATACAAACATATGAGCACCATAAGCACGGCCCTGGAGCAGCCTGCCGAAAGCAAGCTGCTTAGGCATATCGACTGGCGTGGCGCCTTCTGGGTGGCGAGCGGCGTCCCGGCGCTGGTCCTGTTCTCGATCGGCGGCATTGCCGGCACGACAGGAAAGCTCGCCTTCCTGATCTGGACGGTATCCATGATCATGGGCTTCCTGCAATCCTTCACCTATGCAGAGATCGCCGGCCTGTTTCCTAACAAGTCGGGCGGCGCGTCGATCTACGGCGCCACGGCCTGGCTGCGCTATTCGAAATTCATCGCGCCGCTGTCGGTGTGGTGCAATTGGTTCGCCTGGTCGCCGGTGCTGTCGCTCGGTTGCTCGATCGCCGCCGCCTATATCCTCAATGCGCTGGCGCCCATCCCGATCTTCAGCGAGACCTCACCGGAGGTGGTCGCCTATATCGCCGCGCATGTAGGGACGGCTCCGGCCGACGCCATTGCGGCGGTGACTGCCGCCGCGACGCCCGCCATCCGCAACTGGACGCTGTTCAGCCACACGTTGGGGCCGGTCTCGTTCACGTTCAACGCGACCTTCTTCATCGGCGCCGTGCTGATGCTGATCATCTTCGCCATCCAGCATCGCGGCATCCTGGGCACGGCCAATGTGCAGAAGTATATCGGCCTGCTCGTCATCATCCCGATGCTGATCGTCGGCGTCGTGCCGATCTTCACCGGCCAAATCGACTGGGCGAATTTCTCGCCGCTGGTGCCGCTCGCCGCCGCCTACGCTCCCGATCCGGGATCATGGAACATCGCCGGCTGGACACTGGCGCTCGGCGGCATGTTCATCGCGGCCTGGTCGACCTACGGCTTCGAGACCGCCGTCTGCTACACGTCGGAGTTCAAGAACCCGGGCACCGACACCTTCAAGGCGATCTTCTACTCAGGCCTGCTCTGCATGCTTTTGTTCATCCTGGTGCCCTTCACCTTCCAGGGCGCGCTTGGCTTGAACGGCATGCTGGCGACGCCGATCGTCGACGGCTCGGGCGTGGCTGACGCGCTGGCCGATATGGTCGGCGGCGGCAAGATCATCCACAGCCTGCTGGTCATGCTGATGATCCTGGCGCTGGTGCTGTGCATCATGACGGCGATGGCCGGCTCCTCGCGCACGCTCTACCAAGGCTCGGTCGACGGCTGGCTGCCGCGCTATCTCAGCCATGTCAACGAGCACGGCGCGCCGACGCGGGCGATGTGGACCGACCTCTGCTTCAACCTGATCGTGCTGGCCATTGCCTCGGCCGACGCGACGAGCTTCTTCTTCATCCTCGCCGTGTCGAACTGCGGCTACATCATCTTCAACTTCCTCAACCTCAATGCGGGCTGGATTCACCGCATCGACAACGGCCATATCAACCGGCCGTGGCGGGCGCCGTCCTGGCTGCTCGGCATCGGAGCGATCTTCGCCTATGTCAACGCCATCTTCATGGGCGCCGGCGCCAAGGTCTGGAACCCGATGGCGTTGTGGGCCGGCCTGATCACCGCGGCTTTGATCATCCCGGTGTTCTGCTTCCGCCACTACATTCAGGACGGCGGCAAATTCCCCGACCACATGCTGGCCGATCTCGGCATGGCGGGAGCCGACCTCTCGGTCAAGAAGGCGGGGATGCTGCCCTACCTGACGCTTGCGGCGGGCGTGGCGGTAATGCTGATCGCCAACTGGGTGTTCGTCATCTGACAGTGACGGCCTGAAAATAACGGGCGCGCCTCGGCGCGCCCGTTTCTTTTTACGGTCTCATCAGCCGGCCTTACGGACCACCGCTTCTTCGAAGAACCGGTTGAGCGGCCGCTTCAGGCCGAGATTCTCGCGCAGCGTCGATCCTTCATATTGGCGCCTGAATATGCCGCGCCGCTGCAGCTCGGGCACCACCTTTTCGGCGAAATCGTCGAGCCGGCAGGCAGATAGGGGATCGGCCTGCGTCGCGTTGCTAAAAAGGAATGAAAAGGAATTCTGTTTTGCTGCAACCTTCCCGCAGAGCATTTTCGCCCGGCGGGACCTTTTGTTGTGGTTCATCCGCCACCGGCTTTCACCGATGGCGGATGATCCGAGGTTGCCACCTTATCGTTTCAGCATGTTCAGCGAAGCAAAACCGCCGCGCGCCCTTTCGGGATCATGCCCTACTCTGCAGCCAAGGCCAGCTGCGGTCTTTCGATGCCTTCGACCTTCTCCGGCTCCGGTGCCTGCTCGTCAGTCTTGGCCTGCTTGGGCGCGCGGCCGAAGAACAGGGCATAACCCGCCGGCAGCACCAGGATGGTGAGCACGGTGGCGACGAGAATGCCGCCCATCATGGCGTAGGCCAGCGGCCCCCAGAAGACGGCGCGCGAGATCGGGATCAGCGCCAGAACCGCGGTCAGCGCGGTCAGCATGATCGGCCGGAAGCGGCGCACGGCAGCACCCACGATCGCTTCCGATCGTTCCATGCCGGCCGCGATATCCTGGTCGATCTGGTCGACCAGGATGATCGAGTTGCGCATGATGATGCCGAGCAGCGCGATGACGCCGAGAATGGCGACGAAGCCGAACGGCGCGCCGCTGATCAGCAGTGCCGCCGCGGCACCGATGATGCCGAGCGGGCCGGTGGCCAGCACCAGCATCGACTTGCCGAAATGCTGCAGCTGGACCATCAGAAGCACGACGATGATGGCGAGCATAATCGGCGCCTTGGCCGCGATCGAGGCCTGGCTCTCGGCCGAATCCTCGGCGCCGCCCTGGATCTCGACCTTGTAGCCGGGCGCAAGGCCAGCGCGCAGATCCTTCATGTCGTTGTACATCTTGGTGACGACGTCGTTCGACTGCACGCCGTCCGGCAGCGTGGCGCGCACGCTAATCGTCGGCAGGCGGTCGCGCCGCCATTCTATGCCCTGCTCCATGACGGGCACGACCTTGGCCACCTGCGACAGCGGCACAGAGCCGCCGAAGTCGGTCGGTATGTAGACCGAGTCGACCGAGGACAAGAGATGGCGGGTCGCCTCCGGCTCGCGGGCGACGATCGAGACCGTCTCCTCGCCGTCGCGGAAGTCGTCGAGCTGCGCGCCGGTCATGGTGGCCTGCAGCATCTGGCGGATGCGCTGCGAGGTGACGCCGAGAGCGCGGGCACGATCCTGATCGATCACCAGCTTCATCGCCGGCACCGGCTCCAGCCAGTCGTCATGGATGGCGCCGAGCAGCGGGTTGGCCTGGAACTTCGCCTTCACCTCGTCGGCGATGCGGCGCACCTCCTGGCGGTCCGGACCCATGACGCGCATCTGCACCGGCCAGCCCGTCGGCGGTCCGAGGAAGAGACGGTCGACCTTGCCGCGAATGGAGGGGAAATCCTTTGCCAGGATGCCGCGCATCTTGACGATCAGCCGCTCGCGCGCCGGCTCGTCCTTGGCCATCACCAGCAGCTGGGCGAAGTTCGGATTGCGGAGCTGCTGGTCGAGCGGCAGGAAGAAGCGCGGGGCGCCTTCACCGATATAGGTGGCGATAAACCGCTTGTCGGGATCGTCCATCATCTTGGCTTCCAGCGCCTGGGCCTGCTTCTCGACCTCCTTGATCGAGGTGCCTTCCGGCAGCCACAGATCGACCAGGATCTCCGGACGCGAGGACTGCGGGAAGAAGTTCTGCGGGATAAACTGGAAGGCCCACAGGCTGGTGGCGAAGGTGACCAGCGTCATCACCAAAACGATGATGCGATGGCGCACGGCCCAGGTGACGGTCGCGCGCAGGCGGCGGTAGAAGCCGGTGTCGAAGACATCGTGATGGCTGCCGGCGTGCTTGCGCTGCTTCAGGATCATGTAGCCCAGCCACGGCGTGAAATAGACCGCGACGAACCACGACACGATCAGCGCGATGCCGACGACATAGAAGAGCGTGCGCACATACTCACCGGCGGTGGACGCCGCGAAGCCGACCGGGATGAAGCCAGCCGTGGTGATCAGCGTGCCGGTGAGCATCGGGAAGGCGGTCGAGGTATAGGCGAAGCTCGCCGCCTCGATCTTGACCAGCCCCTCCTCGAGCTTTCGCTCCATCATCTCGACGACGATCATGGCGTCGTCGACCAACAGGCCGAGCGCGATGATCAGCGCGCCGAGCGAGATGCGCTGCAGGTCGATGCCGATCTCATACATGATGGCAAAAGTCGCGGCGAGCACCAGCGGGATGGCGATCGCAATCACCAGGCCGGAGCGCCAGCCGATCGACAGCAGCGAGACGGCCAGCACGATGAGCAGCGCCTCGCCGAGCGCTTCCATGAATTCGTTCACCGCATCCTTGACGACCTCGGGCTGGTCGGAGATCTGGTCGACCGAAACGCCGTAGGGCAGCCCAGCCTCGAAGCGCTGGTAGGTCGCCTCGACACCCTTGCCGACATCCCTGACGTTGAAGCCCTTGGCCATGACAACGCCGACCTGGACGCTCTCGTGGCCGTTGAAGCGATACTTGCGCTCGTAGGGATCCTCAAGGCCGGAAGAGACGGTGGCGATGTCGCCGAGACGCGTCACCTGATCGCCGGAGCGCAGCCTCAGCTCGCGGATGTCGGCGGCCTTGGTGACGTCGCCCTCGACCGAAATGCGCACCGAGCGCAGGCCAGTGTCGACCGAGCCCGCCGGATCGACGGCGTTCTGGCCTTTCACGGCGTTCTGCAGGTCGACGATGGTCAGGCCGCGCTCGGACAGCGCCTTGGACGAGACGTCGATGTAGATCTTCTCCGGTTGGTCGCCGATGATGACGGCCTTTTCGACGCCCGGCGTCGTCAACAGCATGTCGCGCGCCTGGATGGCGAATTTCTTCAGCTCCGGATAGGTGAAGCCGTCGCCGCTGATCGAATGCAGGGTGATGAAGGTATCGCCGAACTCGTCGTTGAAATAAGGACCAAGCAGGCCTTGCGGCAGATCGCTGGCGATGTCGCCGACCTTCTTGCGCACCTGGTAGAAGGCGTCCTTCACCTCCTCGGCATTGGTGTCGCCTTTCACCTGGAGCGTGATGATGGCGCTGCCGGCTCGCGTGTAGGAGCGCACGAAATCGAGATGCGGCGTTTCCTGCAGCTTGCGCTCGATCTTGTTGACGACCTGATCCTCCATGTCCTGGATCGAGGCGCCCGGCCAGATCGCCTGCACCACCATGACGCGGAAGGTGAAGTCCGGGTCTTCCTTCTGGCCCATGCGCATGAGGCCGAGCGCGCCGGCGAGGATGATCAGGCCGAACAGGAAACGCGCGATGCTCGGATGTCCGATCGCCCAGCGCGAGAGGTTGAAGGGCCGCTTTTCAGTGCTGCTGTCGGTGGTCATGGCGCAAGTCCAGTCCAATTGATCGGCAATGCCAGCCTGGCATTGCCCGTGAACTCTCGGTCGGGCTTCCGGGCGGCGAGACCCCTCAAGCGGAGAGAGACTCGCAAATCGCGCTGGACGCGGCACTGCTGCGGGGGAGCCAACATGCCGGCATCTCACGATCGGGCGTTCGCCGCCCGGAACCCATGCCCTCCCCGGCTCGCGGCTTGACGCAGCGAGAGCGGGAAAGGCGTCTGTTACGCCTGGTTAGCGCAGGCTGCTGGTGGTCGCGACGTCATCCTCCGCCGAGGCGGACTGCTGGGCGTCGCTGGAAAGCTTGACCTTCAGGTTGTCGGTCATGAACTGGGTGCCGGCTGCGACCACGACATCGCCCTGCTTCAAGCCGTCGGCCACGGCAACGCCATCGGCGGTGAAGTTGGCGACCTTGATCGGACGCGGATGCACGGTGTCGGAGGCGCGATCGACTGTCCACACGATCTGCTTGCCATCCTTCTCGGCCATTGCGGTCAGCGGGACCGACACGAGCTGCGCCTTGCTGCCCACGGTCGCCTGGACATTGGCGGTCATGCCGAGCAGCACGCGCGGATCGTTGGGCAGGGAAACCCGGACCGCGAAGGTGCGCGACTGCGGATCGGCGCTGCCAGCGACCTCGCGGACCTTGCCGTCAAGGGCAAGCCCTTCGTCGGACCAGAAGCTCGCCTTGACCTCCTTGCCGGGCTTGAAGCCGGCGATATCCATTTCCGGCACCGCAATCGACACTTCCTTCTCGCCGTCGACGGCGACAGTCATCACCGGCGTGCCGGCGGCGACAACCTGGCCGACATCGGCGGAAATCGCGGTGACGATGCCACTCTTGCTGGCCTTGAGATCGGCGTACTGGACCTGGTTCTGTGCCTGGGCCAGCGTCGAGCGGGCGGCATCGCGCGTCGCCACGGCCTGGTCGTAGGTCAGCCGGGCCTGGTCGAGCTGCGACTTCGGCGCGAAATTCTTGGCATAGAGCTGCTCGGCGCGCTTCCTGGCGAGGTCGACGGTTTCGACCTGGCGCTCGGCGGCGTCGAGGCTAGCCGCGGCGCTCTTCACCGACAGCTCATAGTCGGAAGGGTCAACGCGGGCGAGCACGTCGCCCTCGTTCACATGCTGGCCGATGTCGACGAGGCGCTCGGTGACCTTGCCGGCGATGCGGAAGCCGAGGTTCATCTCGGTGCGGGCGCGCACCGAACCGGAATAGTCGAGCTGGCGGGTGGTCTGCGCCTCGCCGATCTCGACGACCTTGACCGGACGGACGACCTCCTGGACGACCTCGGCCTTTTCCTGGCTGCAGCCGGCAAGGCCGAGCGCTGCCACGATGATGCCGACGGCCGGGAGGCCGGTGGCCGGCAGCTTGCGGAGGATGGAACTGGACAAAGACACCTTAGCACTCCCGGACTGGAGATGATTTCTCGACACCGCACCCGGCGGGCAGCTTCTATTTCAAGGCTCTGATGGCGTAGTCGATAAGTTCGTCGGGCATCGCCCGATTGGTCTTGGCAAGGCACTGCGCCACCATCTGCGGGTGGCACAGAATGACGGTGGCGGCGCCGAAGCAGCGCGAAGCCGTCTCCGGATCCTGCTGCCTGAACTCGCCGGCCTCGATGCCCTCGCGGATCACATCGGCGAACAGGTCGTGGATGCTGTTGACATGCTTGTCGATCACGCCCCAATCGCGCTCCAGCGCGACGATGACCATCTCATGGACCTTCTGCTCGTCGAGCATGGTCTCCAGCGTCATCTTGTACTGGGCATGGATGTAACGCCGCAACCGCTCCTCGGCGCTGAGCGGCAGGTGCATGATCTCGTAAGCCATCTTGTAGCTGGCGCCGAGCATACGGCCGCAGACGGCCTGGTGGATTTCAACCTTGGAGGCAAAGAAGCGGTAGATGTTGGCCGGCGACATGCCGAGCTCGCGGGCGATGTCGGCGACATTGGTCTTGCCGTAGCCGTAATGGCGGAACAGCCGCTCGGCGCAGTCGAGAATGCGGGTCACATTCTCCTGTCTGGCGGGGTCTGCCACGATGTTGGCGGCTTCTGACATGGCACTTTCGTTTTGATGAGTGACGAATTTCAATTTTCATCAGTCGTAAAACGAAAGCAGCGATGAGTCAACGCGAAATCGACGTACGCGTATAATTTGGTGACAGATGGTGACAGGAACAAGCGAGCAGCCCGCGATTAGCCGATGGCTCTGCGCCGTCGTCATCCTAGGGTGGAGCAGTCGCGAAGCGACGTCGCGGAAACCCTAGGATCCATGCCATGACCTTGCGGCCGCGCTCCGGCGGTTGCGAATAGCTTATGGCCTATGTCGAGTGTATATCAGCGTAACTTCTTGATCCGCCTTCGTTCTTCGGCCGACGTCACGGCATGGATCCTAGGGTCTGCGCGCGTCGCTTCGCTCCTTGCTTCGCCCTAGGATGACGACGCCGCGGCTGCTGACCAAGAGAACGTGGGAGCGAATTATGCCCCCTTCGCCATCTCCCGCAGCCGGAACTTCTGGATCTTGCCCGTCGAGGTCTTCGGGATTTCCGCAAACACCACCGCCTTCGGCACCTTGAAGCGAGCCAAGAGTGAGCGGCAGTGCTCGATGATCTCGGTCTCGGTCGCTGCTTTGCCGGGCTTCAGCTCGACATAGGCGACCGGCACCTCGCCCCATTTGTCGTCAGCGCGGGCAACCACCCCACACGAGGCGACGGCGGGATGCTTGTAGAGCGCGTCCTCGACCTCGATGGACGAGATATTCTCGCCGCCCGAAATGATGATGTCCTTGGAGCGGTCCTTGAGCTGGATGTAGCCGTCGGGATGCATGACGCCGAGATCGCCGGAGTGGAACCAGCCGCCGGTGAAGGCTTCGTTGGTCGCATTGCGGTTCTTGAGATAGCCCTTCATGACGATGTTGCCGCGGAACATGACCTCGCCGATGGTCTCGCCATCGGCCGGCGTCTCGAGCATCGTCTGAGGGTCCATCACCGTGAGCCCCTCGAGCGAGGCGTAGCGCACGCCCTGGCGGGCTTTCTTCGCCGTCCTTGGGCCCTTCTCCAATCCATCCCACTCATTGTGCCATTCGTTGACGACGGCCGGGCCGTAGGTCTCGGTCAGGCCGTAGAGATGGGTGACGGCGAAGCCGGCGTCAGCCATGCCGGAAAGCACGGCCTCGGGCGGGGGTGCTGCGGCGGTGTTGAAGGTGACGGTCTGCGGAAACGCGCGCTTGTCCTCGTCCTTGGCGTTGATCAGCACCGACATGACGATGGGCGCGCCGCAGAGATGAGTGACGCCGTGGTCGGCGATGGCGTCGTACATCGGCTTCGCCCGTACCCAGCGCAGGCAGACATGGGTGCCGGCCTGCACGGCGAGCGTCCAGGGGAAGCACCAGCCGTTGCAGTGGAACATCGGCAGCGTCCAGAGATAGACCGCGTGCTTGGCCATGCCGGCATGGATGGTGTTGGTGTAGGCCATCAGCGCCGCGCCGCGATGGTGGTAGACGACGCCCTTCGGATTGCCTGTCGTGCCCGAGGTGTAGTTGAGCGAGATGGCGTCCCATTCGTCGTCGGGCATCGACCAGGCGAAAGCCTCGTCGCCGCCGGCGAGAAAATCCTCATAGTCAGCTGAGCCGATCCGCTCGCCCTTCGGATAGGGGGCATCGGCGGCGTAGTCGGGATCGTCATAGTCGATGACCAATGGCTTGGCCTTGGCCAATGCCAGCGCTTCCTTGACGACGCCCGAGAATTCGCGGTCGACGATCAGCACGTTGCTCTCGGCATGGTCGAGCTGGAAGGCGATGACGGCGGCGTCGAGGCGGGTGTTCAGCGAATGCAGCACCGCCCTGGTCATCGGCACGCCGAAATGGGCTTCCAGCATCGGCGGCGTGTTGGACAGCATCACCGTCACCGTATCGCCCTTGCCGATGCCGCGTTTCGACAGCGCCGAGGCGAGCTTCAGCGAGCGGCGCCAGAAATCATGGTAGGTGATACGCTGGCTGCCATGGATGATGGCGACATGGTCGGGATAGGTCTTGGCCGCCCGCTCAAGATAGGTCAGCGGCGTCAGCGGCTGGTGGTTGGCGGCGTTCCTGTCGAGATCCTGTTCGTAGGGATTGGCCATCCCGTTCTCCCCAAAGTCCTTTTCGAACGTTCTAACCTTGAGCATGTCGTCGCGCTATCCCCCTCGCATGGCTGAAAATGCTATGCTGCTCCGGCTTGGTGGAATGGCGATCCGGATTGATCCGCGCCGCGAGGAGATTGTCACTTCGGTTTCCATGTTTGACTTTTGTCGAGAGCCGTGACTAATGTCAGCCGAGGAGACGGCATGGCGATCAGACCGGCAGAACAGCTCATCCACAAGGCCGCCTGGCTCTACTACGCCCATGGCCTTCGCCAGGACGAAGTGGCGAACCAGCTCAACATTTCCAGGGCATCGGTTGCCATGTATCTGCGCAAGGCGCGCGAGACCGGCATCGTCAACATCTCGACCTCGACCCAGCTCTTCACCGACGACGTCATGGCGCGCCGGCTGGAAGATGCTTTCGGCCTCGACGCCGTCTGGATCGCGCCGGAGAACGCCTATCTGGCCGATCCTTCGACCGACATCGCGGTGCTGGCGGCGAGCGTCTTTCTCGAGCTTGTCAAAAAGGGCGACCGGATCGGCGTCGCCTGGGGCCGCACCGTCTACACCATCGCCGACATCATGTCCTATGCCGACCTGCAGGACGTCACCGTGGTGCAGCTCTGCGGCAATCTCGGCGCGCCCTATTCCTACCGGCCCGACCAATGCACGATGGAGATCGCGCGGCGGCTCAACGCCAAGGGCCTGAACTTCTACGCGCCGCTGGTGCTGTCGACCGAGGCGCTGGCGCAAGGCCTGCGCGCCGAGCCGGTGATCCGCGACCAGTTGGCCGGCATCGCCGACTGCGATCTCGCGCTCTACTCCGTCGGCGCGGTCGACGCCGACAGCCATCTGGTGAAGTGCGGCGCGCTGTCAGCGGCCGAAATGGCCGCCTTGCGTGACGAGGGCGCTGCCGGCGTCATCGCCGGGCAGATCATCGACGCCGCCGGCGAGGTGCTCGACTGCAGCTACAACCGCCGCGTCATCTCCGCCGAGCTCGCCTCGCTGCGCGCCATCGGGAAGCGGCTGATGGTGGTGCAGGAAGACACCAAGTTCGAGCCGCTGCTTTCGGCAATTGCCGGCGGGCTCTGCACGCATCTGGTGGTCGGCGCGCATATGGCCGGGCGCCTGCTCCAGCACGCCGGCACGGCAACCAAAAAGGCCTCCTAGAGCCGGATGATTTCAGGTCTGTTCGACCTGAAATCTGAATCCGGCTCTAAATCAAAGAGATAGAGCATGATGTCGTCCGAAAACCGCTTCACACTTTTCGGCATCATGCTGTGGAAAAACCACCCTCGCCGCTTCTGTCATCAAGACGTCGCGGCTTCCTGTTCATGAGCAGCACAAGACGGAATCGGACGCAACGACATGAAGAACCTTTGGAATGACGCCGACGCGGAAAAGATGGTTGCCGACTATGCCAGGAAGGGCGTCGGCCGCGACCTTGCGCTGCGCGTCTACACCACCCGCCTGCTCGGCGGCGAGCCGCGGCTGGTGCTGCATGGCGGCGGCAACACTTCCTGCAAGACCAAGGCCACCGATCTGGTCGGCGACGAATGGGACGTGCTCTGTGTCAAGGGCAGCGGCTGGGACATGGCCGTCATCGAACCGCAAGGCCTGCCGGCGGTGAAGATGGGCGCGCTGCTCAAGGCGCGCATCCTGGACAAGCTCGCCGACGAGGACATGGTGGCGCTGCAGCGCTCTAACCTCATCGATCCCGCCTCCCCCAACCCGTCGGTCGAAACACTGCTGCACGCCTTCCTGCCGCACAAATTTGTCGACCACACGCATTCGACCGCGATCCTCGCCATCGTCGACCAGGAAGACAGCAAACCGCTGATCAAGACCGTGTTCGGCGACAAGATGGGCTACGTGCCCTACATCAAGCCGGGCTTCGACCTTGCCAAAGCCGCCGCGGAAGTCTTCGACGCCGACCCGAGCGTCGAAGGGCTGATCCTCGACAAGCATGGCATCTTCACCTTCGGCGACGATGCCAGGCAGGCCTATGACCGGATGATCCGCTACGTGAATGTGGCCGAGGATTATATCGCGAAGAACGGCAAGCCGCAGGCGGCCAAGGCGGCGCTGCCGGCGACGCTCGCCAAGCCGAACGACATCGCGCCAACGCTGCGCGGCGCCGTGGCCGTGGCGCGCGGCGAAGGCCGCTTCGACCGCATGATCAGCGACTTCCGCACGTCCGATGCCGTTATCGATTTCATCAATTCGGCGAAGATCGCCGACTATGCCCGCCGTGGCGTGTCGACGCCGGATCTGTCGATCCGCATCAAGACCGGGCCGATGGCGGTGCCGGCGCCCGATGCCGACAAGCTCGGCGACTACAAGTCTGTGGTCCGCAGCCATGTCGAGGCCTTCGTCAACGACTACACCGCCTATTTCGAGACCAACGACGCGCTGGACGACGTCAAGCGCACCATGCTCGACCCGATGCCACGCCTGACGCTGGTGCCGGGCCTCGGCATGTTCGGCCATGGCCGCACGCTGAAGGACGCCAGGATCGCGTCGGATGTCGGCGAGATGTGGATCGAGGCGGTGCGTGGCGCCGAGGCGATAGGCAATTTCCATCCGCTCTCCAAGGCCGACCTCTTCCCGCTCGAATACTGGTCTCTGGAGCAGGCCAAGCTCGCCTCGAACAAGCCCAAGCCGCTGACCGGCCAGGTCGTGCTGATCACCGGCGGCGCCGGCGCCATCGGCGCTGCGACGGCAAAACTGTTCGCCGCCAACGGCGCGCATGCGGTCATCGTCGATCTCGACCCCGCCAAGGCCGCGGAGGCGGCGAAGGCCGCCGGCAACAATTCGATCGGCGTCGGTGCCGACATCACCAATCCGGCCGAAATGCGCGCCGCCTTCGACAAGGCGGTTGCCGTCTATGGCGGCGTCGACATCCTGGTCTCGAATGCGGGCGCCGCCTGGGAAGGCCGCATCGGCGAACTCGACGACGCCACGCTGCGCAAGAGCTTCGAGCTCAACTTCTTCGCCCACCAGTCGGCGGCGCAGAACGCGGTGCGCATCATGCTGGAACAGGGCACCGGCGGCGTGCTTCTTTTCAACACCTCCAAACAGGCGATCAATCCCGGGCCGAAATTCGGCGCCTACGGCATCCCGAAGGCGGCGACGCTGTTCCTGTCGCGGCAGTATGCGCTTGACTACGGCGCCTATGGGATCCGCTCCAATGCGGTCAATGCCGACCGCATCCGCTCGGGTCTCTTGACCGACGCGATGATCGCCAGCCGGTCCGGCGCGCGCGGCGTCTCGGAGAAGGAGTACATGTCCGGCAATCTGCTCGGACAGGAAGTGACGGCCGACGACGTGGCACAGGCCTTCCTGCACCAGGCACTGGCCGAGCGGACAACCGCCGACGTGACGACGGTGGACGGTGGCAACATCGCGGCAGCGCTGCGGTGATGGTTATCCTGCAAAAAAACAGGGCGCCTGCTTGCAAGGACGATCCTCTGTAGCTACATTGTAGCTTCAAGGAGTCGCATATGGCAACAGATACAGTAGTCCGCGCTCGGATCGATACCGCAACGAAAGATCAGGCAACGGAAGCCTTGGCGGCCATGGGCTTGTCGGTTTCCGACGCCATTCGGCTGCTGCTGGTCCGCGTTGCCGCCGACAAGGAGTTTCCCTTTCCGGTGAAAGTGCCCAACGCAGCCACCCGCAAGGCCATGGCCGAGTTGGAGAACGGCAAGGGCAAGCGCTTCGCTTCGGCCGACGAGTTGTTCAAGGATCTGGAAATCTGACACGACGCCGTTCAGGTCGGACAGCCTTTCGCGCTTCTGCTGAAAAACTGCTGCAACCGGTCAAAGTCCCACTCCAATCCTCGGCTTACTACGGTTGAACGGGATGCCTGGTGTTTCGCCTGCGAGCCCCAATCCTGATCCTTGGTGGAGTTGTCGATGACCGTGAAAAGACTGCGCATCGGCGTGCTCTTCGGAGGGCGCTCCGCCGAGCATGAGGTATCGTTGCTTTCGGCGACCAATGTCATGGCAGCGCTGGAGCCGGCGAAATACGATGCCGTTCCGATCTTCGTCATCCGCGAAGGGCAATGGCTGCTGAGCCGCTTCGAGGATGGCGCGCTGGCCACACCGTCGGTTGGCACGCAGCTTTGCCTGGTGCCGGGCGGGCACGGACGAATGCTGGCGATCCCCGCCAGCGGCGCAGCCCACGACATGCCTGGCATCGATATTTTGTTTCCGGTGCTGCACGGACTGAATGGCGAGGATGGCGCGGTGCAGGGGCTGGCCGAAGTAGCGCGCGTGCCGCTCGCCGGCTGCGGCATCCTCGGCTCCGCCACGGCCCTCGACAAGGATATCGCCAAGCGGCTGTTGAAGGCGGCCGGACTGCCTGTCGCACGCTCGGTGACGATCGATGCGGATGCGGCGCCGTCCCTTGCCGAGCTGGAAGACCAGCTCGGCCTGCCGCTGTTCATCAAGCCGGCGCGGCAGGGCTCGTCGGTCGGCGTCGCAAAGGTCAATGCCAGCCAGGAATTCGATAGAGCGCTGGCGGAAGCCTTCCGGCACGACAGCAAGCTCCTGGCGGAGGAATTCGTTCGTGGCCGCGAGATAGAATTCAGCGTGCTGGAGGCCCCCTCGGGCGAACTCTTCGTCTCGCGGCCGGGCGAGATCGTGCCCGCACGGAGTCACGGCTTCTACAACTACGACGCCAAGTACATAGACGAAAATGGCGCGGCCCTGATCGTGCCGACCGACCTTTCGCCCGAGATCGAGGAAGCCATGCGCGACACGGCCGCAAGGGCGTTCAGAGCGCTCGGCTGCGACGGCATGGCCCGTGTCGACTTCTTCCTGGCGCCGGACATGACGTTCCTGATCAACGAACTGAACACCATTCCCGGCTTCACCAACATCAGCATGTACGCCAAGGCCATGGCGGCCAGCGGTGTCAGCTATCCGGAGGTCATCGACCGGCTGGTGGCCCACGGGCTGGCGCGCGCCGGCCGGTGAGGCCAAGGCTCGGAGGAAATCTCACGAGCGACCAACCGCTCGGGTCGGCGCGTCACTCCGGCAGACCGGCCTTGCGGAAGCCATCGACGAAATGCTTCAGCGTCGCGTCGTCGCGGAACGGCTCGGTCCAGACCCAGTGGCTGGTGGTGAAATGCGGGTTGGCGACGAGGAACATCTCGACCTCCGCGCGCGCCTCGTCGAGCCGGCCGAGCTGCGCGAGGCTTGCCGCCAGAAAACGGCGCGAGCTTGTCCGATAGGTTTCGTCGCGGCGCAGCGTCTCGACGGCGGCTTCGTACTCGCGGGCCGCATATTGCGCCGCGCCGAGCGTCAGATAGTACCAGCTCGGCGGATACGGGTTCAGCCGGAACGCCTTGCGGATGTGCTCAAGGCTGTCCTCGACATGCCCGGCCAGCACTTCGATGTCGGACAATGTCGCCCAGGTGTCGGCCTCGTTCGGATCGAGCTCGATTGCCCTGGCGAATTCGGTATCCGCCTCCTCGAAGCGGCGCTCATAGGCAAGCAAATTGGCAAGCACCCAGCGGCAGCCGGCATCGTTGGGATCGATCGCGACGGCCTTGCGCGCCAGTTCGAGCGCAACGCTGCGGTTTGGCTCGACGGGTTGGCCCCAATGCACCCATCCCATCCAATGGTTCATGGCAAGCCAGCGGTAGGCTTCGGCATAGTCCGGATCGAGCGAGATCGCACGCGTCAGCATCAGATGCGCTTCGCGCGCCGTCTGCGGTGAATCGTCGATCAGCTTGCGTGCCCGCACGCACAGATCATAGGCCTCGAAATTTCGCGGCCGGTTGCGCGCCGGCGGCGCGCGCAGCCGGCCGAGCAGTGCTTCGACGATCTTGGCCGTCACTTCGTCCTGGACGGCGAAGATGTCTTCCAGGCTGCGATCGAAGCGCTCAGCCCAGAGATGCTCGCCGCTCACGGCGTCGACCAGCTGGGCATTGATGCGCACGCGCCCGGCGGCGCGCCGTGCGCTGCCTTCCAGCAAGAAGCGCACGCCAAGGTCCTTGGCGATCATGCGCACATCCATCGCCCTACCCTTATAGGCAAACACCGAGTTGCGGGCGATGACGAACAGGCCACCTATCCTGGAGAGGTCGGTGATCAGATCCTCGGTCAAGCCGTCCGCGAAGGACTCCTGCTCGGGATCGCTGCCGAAGGCCACGAAGGGCAGCACTGCGATCGACGGTTTGTCGGGCAGCGGCAAAGGCCTTTGCTGCGTGCCATCGAGTTTTTCGACGGCGCCGGTGAAGCGGTAGCCGACGCGCGGCACCGTCGCGATCCACTCGCCGCCGTCGGCCGCCGGTCCAAGCAGCTTCCTGAGCTGGGCGATCTGGACGGTGAGATTGCCTTCCTCGACGGCCGTGCCCGGCCACGCCGCGTCCATCAACTCGGCCTTGGCCAGGATTTCGCCGGGCCGCGCGACGAGGGCCTCCAGCAGCTTCAGCCCACGGTGGCCGACGGCGACGGGAACATCGCCCCGCAGCAGCGTCCCCGCGGCAGGATCAAACACGAACGGTCCAAAAGCAAAGCGCGATCCCTGCATGCGGCGCATCTATAGCCGATTTGGAAGTTTTGAGAACTATTTGGATGGGCTTAATTACGCCGCCGCTCGCCTGCGGCAGACTGCAATCTCAATTCAGACCGAAGGTCTCCAGACCTTCAACCGCATGGAGGTTGCCATGACCGATATTCTTGCGCCTTGCGCACCCTTGACCGCACGCCCGGCGATGCACGCAGGGCGCTGGCGCTACTGCCTGACGGCCTTGCGGAGCAGGATAGCGGCCTCGCGCGAGCGAGCCCGCTTTCGCCTGGACCTCAAGCGGATGGCCAGGGACAATCCGCATTTGATCGACGACATCGGCCTGACGAACCGGCAGGTCGAGGAAGAGATCGCGAAGCTGCCTTTCTGGCAGCGCCAGCCTTAAGCGCAGAGTTGGAAGGCCAATACGAAAAGAGCGGCCCCAGGGGCCGCTCTTTCCTTTTCGAGTGGCTTGAACCTTACTTGGCGTTCGGGTTCGGCATCCAGGCCGGCATCGCGACATCGGCATGGGCGAACTGCGGCAGCCTGGCCGACAGGTCTTCCATGTTCTTGATGTCCTTGTCGACGAGCTCCTTCTGGGTGATCAGCGTCGGCGGCACGATGACGTTGTGGCCGGGATCCTCGCCGGCAAGCAGCTGCGCCAGCGCGCGCACCGAGACCTGGCCGACGACGGCCGGATTGGTGGCGGCGGTCGCCGCCCAGGCGCTGTCCGGCTCGCGCATCGCAGCGATGTCCGAGGTCGAGATGTCGGCCGAATAGATCTTGATGCCCTTGTTCAGGCCGGCCTCGTCGACGGCGATCTTCACGCCCTTGGCGAACTCGTCATAGGGCGCGAACATCACCTTGATGTCGGGATGCGCCTGCAGCACCGAGCGCGCCTGGTTGGCGACGGAGTTGGCGATCGGGTTGTCGAGCGTGCCGAACATGGCGACCTCGTCGATGCCCGAGTATTTCTTCTTCACGTCGACCCAGGTCTCGTTGCGGCGGTCGAGCGGGGCGATGCCGGCGACATAGACATAGCCGGCCTTCCAGCTGTCGCCATTGTCCTTGACGGCCTGCTCGAGCGCGAGCTTGGCGAGGTCTTTGTCGGACTGTTCGATCTGCGGGATCTTCGGGTTCTCGACATTGACGTCGAAGGCGACGACCTTGATGCCTGCATCGACCGCGCGCTGGGCGGCGTCCTTCATCGATTCCGTCAGCCCGTGCTGGATGATGATGCCCTGGACGCCGAGCGCGATCGCCTGGTCGACCATGTCGGCCTGGAGCGCCGCGTCCTGGCGGCTGTCGAGCACGCGCAGGTCGACGCCAAGCGCCTTGGCCTGCGCCTCGACGCCGGAGAGATAGGCCTGGAAGAAGTCACCGGTCGACAGATAGCGCACCAGCGCGATCTTGACGCCGGGCTTGTCGAACGGCGCCGGCTTGTCCGCCGCCAATGCCGTGCCCTGCATCAGCAGCGCCGCGCCGGCGAGGCCGAGTGCCGCCTTCCCCAAAAGTCTTCTTGTGATGCTCACTTTGTTTTCCTCCGTTTTTGTCTCAATACCCCCGGTCGAAACTATCTCTTGCCCCTGCCGGAAAGGGCGAAGGTGAAGACAAGGGCGACGACAAGCACCGCGCCCTTGACGAAATCCTGCGTGTAGTAAGGGGCGTTCATCATCGTCAGGCCTTGCAGCAGGACGCCGACGAACACCGCGCCGACGGCAGTGCCGAAGGCGTTGGGCTTGGCGGCGCCGAGCACCGCGTAGCCGATGAGCGCCGCCGCTACTGCGTCGAGCAAGAGATTATTACCCGAGGCGATGTCGCCGCGTCCAAGCCGGGCGGCGAGCAAAATCCCGCCGATCGAGGCAAAAACTCCCGAAATGACATAGGCCCAGATTTTGTATGCCTTGACAGGCGCGCCAGCGAGTTCGGCCGCCCTCTCGTTGCTGCCGACGGCATACATCATGCGGCCGAAGCGGGTGTATTCGAGGAAGAACCAGATCAGCGCCGCGAGCACGATGAGCACCACCACCGAGACCGGGATCAGGTTCGGGATGAAGAAGTCGATGCGGTGACGGCCGAGCGCCAGGAAGGCCTCTGAGAACTTGCCGTTGGCGACCGAGCCGTCGGGCATGGTCATGCCGGTGGCGATCGAGCGGCCTTCGGTGGGGATGCGCTGCAGGCCGAGCAGCAGGAACATCATCCCGAGTGTGGCCAGGAGATCGGGCACACGCATGTAGACGATCAGCCAGCCATTGATCAGGCCGACGAGCACGCCGATGACCAGGCAGGCGATGACGGCGACGACGGCGTTCTGCTCCAGCACCACCATGGCGTAGGAGGCCGCCATCATGGCGCTGGTCGCGACCGAGCCGATCGACAGGTCAAAACCGCCGACGACAAGCGTCGCGGTGACGCCGAGCGCCAGCACGCCGGTGATTGCCACCGACTGGAAGATGAAGACGGCACTTTGCGGCGAAACGAAACCGTCGGCGGCAACAGCGAAATAGGCGATCAGCCCGACCAGCAGGACGATGAAGCCGTAGCGGATGGCGTAGTCGCGCATCATTCAGCACCCCGCCGCGCGGCTGTCCGACAGAAACTCATTCCAACTCCACTTCATGCAATTCCTAAAGCTTTGTTTTCATGCATGTCGTTTTCCCAAAACCGCTGCGCACTTTTGGGCAACATGCATTGACCTCATGCCGCGCTGTGAAGCGGTCCGCCGGCCACTTCCGCCAGCAGCCGGTCGAGGTCGATTTCGGCGTTGCGATGTTCGCCTACGATCGTGTGTTCCGACATCACCAGGATGCGGTCGGCGGTCTCAAGCGCCTCGTCGATCTCGGTGACGAAGATCAGCGTCGCGCGGCCGTCGGCGCTGGCTCTCAGCTTGGCGGCAATGTCGCGCCGCGCCGAGATGTCGACGCCCTGGAACGGTTCGTCGAGGATGAAGAGTCGCGAGGCCTGCGACATCCAGCGCGCCACCATCACCTTCTGCTGGTTGCCGCCGGATAACGCCGACAGCTCGTCCTTCTCGGACCGGCAGACGATGCCAAGCTCGTCGATCTGGCGGCGCGCGACAGCGCGCTCGGAACGCTTCTTCATGACACCGAAGCCCGACATGCGCTTGAGGAACGGCAGGCTGATGTTGCGCTCGATGTTGAAGTCGCCGACGATGCCGCTTGCCGCACGGTCCTTGGCGACAAGAAAGACGCCGGCGGCGATCGCCTCGCGCGCCGAGCCTGGCGCATAGGGCTTACCGTCCATATGCATGGTTCCGGCGAGCGGCCGGCGTACGCCGAACAGCGTCTCGGCCAAAGCCGTCTTGCCGACGCCGACCAGGCCGGTGATCGCCACCACCTCGCCGGTGCCGAGCGTCATCGAGATCGGCTTCGATCCTTGCGCGAGCCGCACGCCTTCGGCGGTGAAGACCGCGCGGGCCGAGCTTCTCGCCACCACCCTGTCGAGATGGATCTTGCGGCCGAGCATGGCGTTGACGGCGCCTTCGTAATCGAGCGGCTTCTGGTCGAACACGCCGGAGATGAGGCCGTCGCGCATCGATACGACACGATCGGCGAGCCGCCTGATGTCGGACATGCGGTGCGAGATGTAGAGTATGGCGACCCCCTGCCCGCGCAGCCGGTCGATCAGCGCAAACAGCCGGTCGGCCTCGGCGCTCGACAGCGACGAGGTCGGCTCGTCTAGGATCAGCACCTTGGGCCGATGCGCCATGGCGCGCGCAATCGCCACCATCTGGCGGTCGGCAAGCGCAAGATCGGCAACGCGCGCCTTGAGATCGATGGTGAGCCCCATGCGGTCGGCGACAGCTCTGGCCTCGGCGCGGACAGTGCGCGGCTTGAACAGCATCGACGCGCCCTTGCCGCTCAAGCGGTCGAGCGTCAAATTGGTGGCGACATCGAGATCGGCGACCACGCCGTCATTGATGTTCTGATGCACGGTGACGACGCCGGCGCGGATAGCTTCGGCGGGGGTCTGCGGGTCGAAGGCCTTGCCGGCGAGCCGCATGGTCCCGCCGCCGTGCGCGTAGACGCCGCTGACGATCTTGACCAGGGTGGATTTGCCTGCGCCGTTGGCGCCCATCAGCACGGTCACCTCGCCCGCAAAAAGGTCGAGCGAGATGCCGCCAAGCACCTCGTTCTGGCCAAAGGATTTCCTCAGGCCCTCCACACGGAACACGGCATCTGCGCCCATTCGTTCCTCCCTGATCCGTGACGCTATGGGCTCATTCGGCAATTGTCAACACGATTGACATTTGCCAGAGCGCTTCCTAGCTTGGCCCCGCCGCCGTGGCTCCGCTATCGTCGGACACCACGAGCAGGAGGGGAGAGAATGACCGGGAAGTTCGAAGCATTGTCGGCGGAGACGCTGCCGAAGCGCCTTGGCGAGACAGCGGCGCTGACCGAGCGCATCGGCAAGGACGCCAGCCGCTGGAAGGTCCGCGAGGTCGGCGATGGCAATCTCAACCTCGTCTTCATCGTCGAGGGCGACCAGGGCGCGGCGGTGGTGAAACAGGCGCTCCCCTATGTGCGGCTGGTCGGCGACAGCTGGCCGCTGCCCCTGAAGCGCTCCTTCTTCGAGTATCATGCGCTGACGAGGCAGGAGCGCCGTGCGCCTGGCTCGGTGCCGGCGATCTACCATTTCGACGAAACACAGGCGCTTATCGTCATGGAATATCTGGCGCCGCCACACATTATTCTCAGGCGCGCGCTGATCGACGGCCGCGAATTGCCGAACATCGCGCGCGACATCGGCCTGTTCATGGCCCGCACGCTGTTCCGCGGCTCGGACCTGGCGATGGTGGCAAAGGATCGCAAGGCCGATCTCGCTTTATTCGCCGACAATGTCGAGCTCTGCGACATCACCGAGAACCTGGTGTTTTCCGATCCGTATTTCGACGCCAGGATGAACCGGCACACCAGCCCGCAGCTCGACGGCCTGGTGGCCGAACTGCGCGCTGATCGCGACCTCAAGGTCGAGGCACAGCGGCTGAAGCATCTTTTCGCCGCCAATGCCGAAACAATGCTGCATGGCGACCTGCATTCCGGCTCGATCATGGTGACCGACACAGAGACCCGGATGATCGATCCGGAATTCGCCTTCTACGGCCCGATCGCCTTCGATGTCGGCATGCTGCTGGCCAATTTCTGGATGGCCTTCTTCTCGCAGCGTGGCCATGAGGAGAAAGGCAGCCGGGACTCGATGCGCGCCTACCTGCTTGAGGTCACGGCCGAGACCTGGGCCGTGTTCCGCGCCGAGTTCTCCCATCTGTGGCGGACCGAGCGCACCGGCATGCTCTACCAGAAAAGCCTGTTCGAGGATCAGGGCGACCTGCTCGCATCCGAACAGGCGCTCGACCACATGCTTTCCGGCATCTGGACCGACCTGCTCGGCTTTGCCGGCATCGAGGTGCACCGGCGCATCCTCGGCCTCGCCCACAATGCCGATTTCGAGACCATTGCCGATCAAGACCTGCGCGCCACATGTGAGGCCAAGGCTTTGCGCTTCGGCCGCCACATCGCCGTCAATCGGCGCCACATCCACAGCATCGACGAGGTCAACAAGCTGGCCGCGCTGATCGAACAGGAGACGAGCCTTTGAACGTCGGCGAACGCCACTATCGCACCATCTGGCTCAGCGACGACAAGCGTTCGGTCGAGATCATCGACCAGCGCTGGCTGCCGCATGAATTCCGTGTCGAGACCATAGGAAGCGTCGCCGGCATCGCCACCGCGATCCGCGACATGTGGGTGCGCGGCGCGCCGCTGATCGGCGTCACCGCCGCCTATGGCGTCGCCATCCAGATGACGGACGATCCTTCGGACGAGGCGCTCGACGCGGTGTGGGAGACGCTGCACAGGACGCGGCCGACCGCGATCAATCTGCGCTGGGCGCTGGAGGAGATGCGGCGCTTTCTGAAGCCGCTCGCGCCGGGCGAGCGCGCGGACGCCGCTTATCGGCGCGCCGCCGAAATCGCCGATGAGGACGTGGGGCTGAACCGCGCCATCGGCGAGAACGGCCTTGCCATCATCAGGGAGATCGCGGCGAAGAAGAAGCCGGGCGAGAGCGTCAACATCCTCACTCATTGCAATGCCGGCTGGCTGGCGACGGTCGACTACGGCACCGCCACCGCGCCGATCTATCTGGCGACCGAGGCTGGCATTCCGGTGCATGTCTATGTCGACGAGACCAGGCCGCGCAACCAGGGCGCCCAGCTGACCGCCTGGGAGATGGCCGGCCATGGCGTGCCGCACACGCTGATCGTCGACAATGCCGGCGGCCATCTGATGCAACATGGCGACATCGACATGGTGATCGTCGGCACCGACCGCACCACGGCAAACGGCGACGTCTGCAACAAGATCGGCACTTATCTGAAGGCGCTCGCCGCCGCCGACAATCACGTACCCTTCTATGTCGCGCTGCCGTCGCCCACCATCGACTGGACCGTGGCCGACGGGCTTGCCGAAATCCCGATCGAGGAGCGCTCCGGCGACGAGGTTTCGCTGGTCTGGGGCAAGACAGCGGACGGCAAGATTGCCCAGGTGCGCGTCTCGCCCGACGCGACGCCGGCGGCGAACCCTGCCTTCGACGTAACGCCGGCGCGGCTGGTGACAGGGTTGATCACCGAGCGCGGCGTGGCGAAGGCCTCGCGCGAGGGGCTGAAGGCGATGTTCCCGGAGCGCGAGTGATTGGCTGATCTCCTCGCAAATGTGGGACACGAACCATTGCAGTCGTCATCCTAGGGCGGAGCAAGCAGCGAAGCGACGCGCGCAGACCCTAGAAATCCATGCCGTGACGCTAAGGCTTTGCAATGGTTACAGAATTCTGCGCCGCTGCACTCTACGTCCAAAGTCACGGCTTTGGATCCTCGGGTCAAGCCCGAGGATGACGAAGTGCAGTTGAGGCACCAAGCCAAACGGCATACGCCGGCGGACAGCCCCCTCTGGCCTACCGGTCATCTCCCCCACGAGGGGGGAGATTGGCCAGCCGCCAATTGACAGCGCCGCCCTGCTCTCTCATAAAACCTGCGTCAATGTTCTCAGGGCGGGGTGAAAGTCCCCACCGGCGGTAAGGACTCCTAGTTGCGCATGATTCCTTTCCGAAAACCGGGTTCCGGTTTTCGGGGTCATGCGCGGGACCCAAGCCCGCGAGCGCTTTCCAGCCTGTCGGAAAGGTCAGCAGATCCGGTGCAATTCCGGGGCCGACGGTTACAGTCCGGATGAAAGAGAACGATCGCAGAAGACGGTCCGCTCGCGCGGGCCGCATTTTGCGTCGTGCGTCCTGATTCTGGTTCGAAACGGAAGGAAGGACCCATGAATCAGCATTTCCCCAAAGACCAACCATACCGTCGCGTGGCCGTCATCCGGGCGCGTTGGCATGCCGACATCGTCGACCAGTGCGTGACGGCGTTCGAGGCGGAGCTTGCCGCGCTCGGCGGCTTCACCGTCGATGTCTTCGACGTGCCGGGAGCCTACGAGATCCCGTTGCACGCCAAGACGCTGGCCGAGACCGACCGCTATGCGGCGATCCTCGGCACCGCTTTCGTCGTCAATGGCGGCATCTATCGCCACGACTTCGTGGCGGGTGCCGTTCTGGATGGCATGATGAATGTGCAGCTTGCGACCGGCGTGCCGGTGCTGTCGGCCGTGCTGACGCCACACAACTACCATGACAGCGTCGAGCATCACCGCTTCTTCCACGAGCATTTCGAGGTCAAGGGCAAGGAAGCGGCGAGAGCCTGCTTCGAAATCCTTGCCGCGCGCGCACGCATCGCCGCCTGAGCCCGACCGGTGCGCCGGAACTAAACCGATTTGGATTTCAGGGCCGCAACGAGAGTGGTTGCGGTCCGTCGGAAATCCGGCCAGAAGCAAATGGGTTGGGCCTAGCCTGACCAGCCTGCAACCAAATACAGGAGACTATTGGGTGGCTCGCATCACACTGAGACAATTGCTCGACCATGCCGCCGAACACGGCTATGGCGTGCCGGCCTTCAACATGAACAACATGGAACAGGGCCTCGCCATCATGGAGGCGGCCGAGGAGACCAAGTCGCCGGTCATCCTGCAGGCCAGCCGCGGCGCGCGCGCCTACGCCAATGACGTGGTGCTGGCCAAGCTGATCGACGCGCTGGTCGAGATCCATCCCGACATCCCGGTCTGCATGCATCTCGACCACGGCAACAACGAAGCGACCTGCGTCACCGCGATCCAGTACGGCTTCACTTCGGTGATGATGGACGGCTCGCTGAAGGAAGACGGCAAGTCGCCGGCCGACTATCCCTATAATTCCGGCATCACGCGCCGCGTCGTCGACATGGCGCATTGGGGTGGCGTGTCGGTGGAAGGCGAGATCGGCGTGCTGGGCTCGCTGGAGAGCGGCGGCGGCGAGCAGGAAGACGGCCACGGCGTCGAAGGCGCGATCAGCCACGATCAGCTTTTGACCGACCCGGTGCAGGCTGAGCAGTTCGTGCGCGACACGCATGTCGATGCGCTGGCCGTTGCCATGGGCACCAGCCACGGCGCCTATAAATTCTCGCGCAAGCCGGACGGCGCGGTGCTGGCGATGAACGTGATCGAGGAGATCCACCGCCGTCTGCCCAACATGCATCTCGTCATGCACGGCTCGTCTTCGGTGCCGGAGGACCTGCAGGAGATCATCAACAAATATGGCGGCCAGATGAAGCCGACCTGGGGCGTGCCGGTGGAGGAAATCCAGCGTGGCATCAAGCACGGCGTGCGCAAGATCAACATCGACACCGACAACCGCATGGCGCTGACCGGCGCGATCCGCAAGGTGCTGACCGAGAATCCGTCGGAGTTCGACCCGCGCAAATATCTGACGCCAGCCATGGCGGCGATGAAGAAGCTCTGCAAGGAGCGCTTCGAGCAGTTCGGCACCGCCGGCAACGCGCCGAAGATCAAGCCGATCCCGTTGGCGGACATGGCCAAGCGCTACAAATCGGGCAGCCTGGATCCGAAATTCGGCTAACTGACAATTTCCCGCGACCGACCGAATCCGGTCGCGGGAACACTTTCAGCCGATAGGAATTCGGCGGAACCACACGCCGGCAGATCGGTTCCTGTTCTGATACCTCCCGCGCTCACCCGCTGGGAAGGAGCGCTTCATGAGCAAGGATCGCGACAGCGAAGGACCGGTCTTTTCAGGCCAGGACGCGCGACAGGGCGAGATCATCCTGCGCACGCGTACCCGCCGCATCATTTTCATCGCCGGGTTGGTCGGCATCATGGTGCTGGCGCTGATGGTCAGCCTCGCCGCGCATTGAAGGCGGTGCAGATGCCCGAGGCGTTGACCAGGGAACCATCCCCGGCTCTGATTGGTTGAACGTCTCAGATGTTCGAGCCGCTTTGCTGCGACATGCCGCTTCACCCGACCTGGCCGGATCTTGTCGGGCGACTGCTGCTGACATTGCTCGCCGGCTTCCTCATCGGCCTGAACCGGGAAGCCCGCGGTCATTCCGCCGGGCTGCGCACCACCATATTGGTCGGTTTGGCGGCTTGTGTGGCCATGGTTCAGGCCAACATGCTGCTCGATATCTCCGGCAAAGCGCCGGACTCTTTTGTGCGCATGGACGTGATGCGCTTCGCGCTCGGCGTGCTCACCGGCGTCGGCTTCATCGGCGGCGGCGCCATCCTGCGGCGCGGCGATCTGGTCACCGGGGTCACCACCGCCGCCACGATGTGGATCATGACGATGATCGGGCTGGCCTTCGGCGGCGGCCAGTTCGGCCTCGGCGGGATCGCAACGGTGCTGACCCTGGTGACGTTGCAGGCCCTGAAATGGGTCGATCTGAAGATCCCCCGCGACCACAAGGCGATCCTGTCGGTTTCATGGCCGAAGAACTCGCCGCCTGATCTCCAAGAGATGATACGACCACTCGGCTATGACGCGCGCTTCGTCGGCGTGGAGCACGATGCCGACCGCGACCGTTTCGTGTTTTCCTTCAATGTCCAATGGAGACAACCCGACGCGGTCGAACCTTCGACGGACGTCCTGGCGCTGGTCGGCGAGCACTGCGAAGTCGAGCGCTTCGAGGTGATCGGCGAAAAACCGTTCTGAGCGCAAGCGGCAGGTTTACTCGGCCGCGTTTGGCGTTTCGGCGTCCGCCCGGATGAGCTTGATGTCGGCTCCGGCCGCCCAGGCGCCGATGTCCTCGCGGCGCAGCGCCGCAGCCATCATGTCCGGAAAATGATCGGGCGTGCAGGCAAAGACGGGGATGCCCAGCGCCGCGACCGAACCGGCCATCGACGGATCGTAGCCCGGACGCCCCTGGTCGGTGAGCGCGAGCAGCACGATGACATTGACGCCCGAACGGACGAGCGCCGCCAGCCTTTGCAGAAGCTCCTTGCCGTTGCCGCCTTCGTAGAGGTCGGTGATCAGCACGAAATGCGCCTTGGTCGGCCGCTCGATGCGTTCGGCACAATAGGCGACCGCCTGGTTGATGTCGGTGCCGCCGCCGAGTTGGACGCCGAACAACACCTCTACCGGGTCGCTGAGCTCTTCCGTCAGGTCGACGATCGCGGTGTCGAAGCAGACGAGTTTCGTCCGCACCACCGGCAGCGAAGCCATCACCGCGGCGAAGATTGAGGCATAGATGACCGAGCTTGCCATCGAGCCGGACTGGTCGACGCAGAGCGTTACCTCGTCGAGATCGACCAGGCGGCGCTGGCGCCGCATGAAGCCGACCAGTCTTTCCGGCACGACGGTCTTGTGCTCCGGCTGGTAGTGGCGAAGGTTCGCCGTGATGGTGCGTGGCCAGTCAATGTCGCGTTGGCGCGGCCGGTTGGTGCGCCTGGAACGGTCGAGCGCGCCGCGGATCGCCTCGGCGGTCTTCTGCTCGAGGCGCTGCATCAGCTTGGCGACAATGTCGGAAATGATGGACCTGGCGATGTCCTTGGTCTTGTCCGGCATTGCCGAGCGCAACGAGATCAGGTCGGCGACGAGATTGACGTCGGCCTCGATCGCCTTGAGGAATTCCGGCTCCATCAGCATCTGCTTCAGGTTCAGGCGCTCGAAGGCGTCCTTCTGCACGACCTGGACGACCTGCTCGGGGAAGAAGGAGCGGATGTCGCCCATCCATTGCGCGACGCGCGGCGCCGAGCGGCCGAGCCCGCCGCGCCGCTTGCGCGGGTCGCCGGCGGTGTCGCCGCTGCCGTCGCCATAGAGCGCGTCGAGCGCCGCCGATAGGCGCCGGTCCTCAGCCGACAGCGCCGATGATGTCGCGTCGTCGGCGCCGATCGCCAGCCGCCAGCGGCGCTCCCTGTTGTCTCCGGTCGGATCGAGCTCCGGCCCGGTGGCTTCATCAACCATGGCTGGCCTCCCCCGCGAGCAATTTGCCGAGAAGAGCGAAATGCCTGCGCCACGCCGCGCCACCGTCAGGCGCGGGCGTAAGCCCGGCGGGCAGGCTCGCTCTCTTGCCGAGCACGGCCTCGATCAGCCGCCGGCGCTCCATGCTGTCGAGATTGGAAAAGACGCGGCGCAGTAGCGGCAGATGCGCCACGAAAGCCTCCTCGTCGAGCGACCCCAGCCAGGCATCGACGGCGCCGCGCAAGCCTTCGTCATAGATCAGCCGCTGGCCGGCGCCGCTGAAAAAACCTTCGAAGAAGGCGGCGGCATCGAGAACAGGCGTTCCAGGCGACAGGCGCCTTGCCAGAAGATCGGCGGTCGCCTCTGCGGAGAGCCGCCCCGCCTCGTAGAGCAGATGCGCGGCGCAGCCGGCGACCAGCGCCGTCGAGCGAGACGAATCGAGCACGGCCGCCAGCCCGTTACGCCAGGCTTCCAGCACGTGTTCGTCCGGCTCGACCAGCTTGATCGCCTCGTCGGCCTTGCGCAACGCGCCCATCAGCGCGGCGGCGACCTGCGCATCGAGATCGCGCGCCGCGTAAGGCAGCGCGATGGAACCCTCGATGATCAGCCGCTCCAGCAGGCCGGCGAGCCGCTCCGTCTCGGTCTTGCGCGCTTCGCCGTAGCGGATGATGTCGGCCAGCGGCGGCACCGAGGCCAACAGCTCCAGGCACTCGCTGCTGTGCGCGGCCCTTTCCTCAAGCGCGGTAAGGCCGGCAGCGGATGCTTCGCTCAACGCCGCCGTGATCGCGCTCTGGACCAGCGTGGCCAGAGCGTCGAGTGTCGCAGCGGCGCCGATCATCTGGATCAGGCGGCCATTGGCGGCCTTCTCGATGGTCGGGCCATAGACCAGGTTTTCGACCAAGCGGACGGCGTATTCCGGCTGCCAGGCCAGCATCCAACGCTCGCGGAACGTGCCGCGGCTGCGCCCGACATCCGTCAGCCTGCCCCAGCTGACGCCGAGTACGTTCAGCCGGTGCAGCAATGTCGAGCGAAACAGTCCGCTCTCGCTGCGGAGGTCGACCGAAAGCTCCCGCTCCAGCGCTTCAGGTTTCAGCCGCGCGGCCTTCTGGTTGCGCTGCAAATCGTCGATCAGCGGCGCAAGCGGCGTGTCGGGCGGGATCTCGCCGACATCGGCGCCGAGCAGCAGCTCAGCCTCGACCATCTTCCACAGCAAGGCCTCACCGTTGAAGAGCGCCGAGATCGAAGCGTCGCGCAATTCCTCGAAGCCCGGCTTCGGCCGCTCGCGGATGGCGGCGAGCGCGCGCGCCAGACGCTCCGCCTCGATCAGGGAGGCGATGGAAATCATGTGGCCCTTGGCCCGCAGCACCGAGGCGATCCGCGCCAGCCACAGGATAGAGGCATCGTCCTGCCCGCGCGTCTGCCACAGATGCTTGCACCATCCAGGCGCGACGACGCCGGCGCCATAGCCGTAACCCAGCGCCAGGCGCGGTGCGGTCCATGGCGCGAAAGTCATCGTGGTCTTGCGCCGGCCGATGCCCCTCAGCAGCGCCTGGTCGCTCTTTTGCGTGTGCGCCGCTTGCAAAGCCGGCACATGCCAGGCACCGCAAACGACCGCCAGCGGCCCGTCGAACTCTTTTCGCGCGGCGGCGATCTCAAGGCGCATATGCGCCTCGCGCATCGCCTCGAATTTGCCGATCGCGCCCTCGCCGTCGCGCAGCGTCGTCATCGCGTCGGCGATGGCCGCGAAGATCGGGCCGGGTTCGGGATTCTGCTCGATGATGTCAGACCACCAGCTCTCGCCATCCTCATAGCCCGCGGCGCGCGCCAGAGTGCCTATCGGATCCTGGATGCGCGTGGGCTCTTCGCCCTGCTCTTCCGTGGGCTCTGCTTCGCCGGCATCAGTGTCGGTCGAACCTTCAGCCGTCTTCTCGGCGAGCCGCGCGGCCGACGGCAGATCGATGAAGCGCAACGCCGCCTTGTTGGCGACGGCCCATAACGCCGCCTGATATTCCGGCGAGAACTCGGCGAAGGGCCAGAAGCTGGTCTCAGCAGGGTCGTCTTCCGGGTAGCAAAGCAGCGCCACCGGTGGCTTCATGTCGGGACTGGCGAGCAGCGGCAGCAGCGGCGAGGCATCGACCGGCCCTTCGATCAACACGGCGACGGGCTGCAATTCCTGCAACGCCTTGACCAGGCTCTCGGCGGAGCCCGGCCCGTGATGGCGAATGCCGAAATAGCTGATGCCGCCTTGCGTCATGGTTCAGATGGCCGCGTTGAGCGCCGCGTAATAGCCGGCATAGTCCGGACGCTTCTTCAGCACCGTCTCCAGATATTCCTCCAGCACCACCTTGTCCTGCACCGGGTCCTTGACGATCGCGCCGACGAGGCTCGGCGCCAGACCTCCGGCGTGGAGCTTGCCATCGTCGAACCATGCCGCCTGGCTGAGGCCGCTGACCATCGTGGCGATCGCTTCGGCGGTGGAGAGCGAGCCCGACGGCGTCTTCAGCGTTACCTTGCCGTCCGCGGTCGAGCCGGAACGCAGCTCGCGGAAAATGGTGAGCACGCGGGCGATCTCCTCGCCGACATTCTTCGGCACTGGCAGGTCCAGCCCGCCGGCCATCTCGCCGACGCGCCGGGAAACGATCGAAACTTCTTCCGCCATGTCGTCCGGCAAAGGCAGCACCACGACGTTGAAGCGCCGCTTCAGCGCCGAGGAGAGCTCGTTGACGCCCTTGTCGCGATTGTTGGCGGTGGCGACGATGTTGAAGCCGCGCTGCGCGTAGATCGAGGTGTTCAGCTCCGGCACCGGCATCATCTTTTCCGACAGCACGGTGATCAGCGTGTCCTGCACGTCGGAGCCCATGCGGGTCAGCTCTTCCAGGCGGCAGAGCTTGCCTTCCTGCATGGCGCGGTAGAGCGGCGTCGGCACCAGCGCCTCCTGGCTCGGCCCCTTTGCCAAAAGCTGGGCATAGTTCCAGCCATAGCGGATCTGGTTCTCGTCGGTGCCGGCGGTGCACTGCACGACCAGCGTTGAATTGCCCATGATGGCGCCGGCGAGATGCTCCGACACCCAGGATTTTGCCGTTCCGGGAACGCCGAGCAGAAGCAGCGCCCGGTCGGTCGCAAGCGTGGCGACCGCCGTTTCCATCAATTGCCGGCGGCCAACATATTTCGGCGAAATCACCGTGCCGTCGCTTGCCTTGCCGCCCATCAGATAGGTCAGCACGGCCTTGGGCGACAGACTCCAGCCGGCTGGCTTCTGGCGGTCGTCGCCGCGCGCGAGCGCCTGCAATTCGGCGGCATAGACTTGTTCGGCGGGAAGGCGGATGGCTGCGTTCATGCGATCATCTCCGGATTGATCATCTGTCGGATTGGGAAGGGTTTTCGGTCAGCGCCGCGTT
This sequence comes from Mesorhizobium australafricanum, assembly GCF_033977265.1. Classification (NCBI taxonomy): domain Bacteria; kingdom Pseudomonadati; phylum Pseudomonadota; class Alphaproteobacteria; order Hyphomicrobiales; family Phyllobacteriaceae; genus Mesorhizobium; species Mesorhizobium australafricanum. Next base: position 429,554 of record NZ_JAVIIT010000002.1, read on the forward strand.
GAGCCGCAGCAGGCTGAGCGATGGCGAAGCCGGCGGCAGGCCGGCGGCGACGACCTCGTCGATGAACCGCGCAGCTGCAGGCGCGGTGGCCAGATAGCCGATCGTTTCGACGACATCCTCGGCTGCCCGTCGCGGCGGATCTTCCTTTGCAGAGATGCCGTCGCGGAGGACGGCGAGGAAGCGTCCGTTTGAAAGGTCGTCCCAGCCCAGCCAGCCGGCCTCGATGCCCTGCGCCTGGCCGAGCGCGGCGGGAAACTGCGCGTCCTTGACGATCTGGCGAATGAGGGCGCGCTGGCGGCCGCCGTCGAGGCGCGGTGCCAGATGCAGCACCAAGAGCGCCGGCTTACCGCCCGCTGCGACAAGTGTGTCGGCCATATGCGCAACTACTGCATCGCTGCCCGAGGCGGCGACCATGCGCGAGAGAAGGATGTCGGCATTGTTGTCGGTGCCGAACTGCCAGCCGGTGATGAAGTCGATCTCCGTCACGCCAAAGCGGGCAGCCAAATCGACCAGGTTGCAGAGTTCGAACAGCTCGGCGCGGCGCTGCTCTTGCGCATGCGATTTGGTTTTCGCCGGGCCGAAAGTCGTGCGGCGGCGGATGAAGCCAGCTTTGCCTTCCTCGATGAAACCGGCGAGTTCCGCCACGGGGACATCCGCGCCGCCTTCGCCGTGCTGGCCGAGCATCGCCAGCATGCGGCCAGCCAGCTCACGGACCTTGGGAGAGCGATCGGTGGCGAGGCTTTTCAGGAAGGGCGCGTCGTCCGGGCCGAGGCCGATGCGGATGAGCTCGACCAGCGGCAGCCTGACCTCGGCCGTTTCCGCCGGCCCCTTGGCCTCGATCAGCAGCCTGGCCACCGCCGGTTCGATCCTGCGCATCCCCGCCAGCGCGACGCGCCGCGCGGCCGGATAGAACTCGGCCCAGTTCTGCAAGGTGAGCTTCTCATGCGAGAGCCGTTCCTCTTCGGCGCTCGCCTGCCAGTCGATCCAGGGCGCGTAAACGTCCGGGGCGGTCTGGTCGGATGCGGCGGGCATCCAGTCCATCGGATGGGAGACGAAGCCGCGGCTGGCGATCAGCTTGACGACCTGCGCCTTGCGCCTCGCATCGGCGGCTTGCTTCAGCGCGGCCCGCAGCGGCGGGCGCAGCCGATCGGGAAGCATCGGCAAAGCCAGCACCGGCAGCGGCGGACGGCGCTTCAAAGCTTTCGGCGCCGCAGGGCGAAGCGCTACATCGAGCGCCTGCGCGGCGATGGCCAACAGACGCCGCTCCTGCTCGTCGGGGCTGGAAGCCGCGGCGACCTCCTTCCATTCAGCGGGAGCAAGCTCGAAAGCGGCGCCGCCAGAAATCCAACCGTCGCGCAACCGTGCAAGCCCTGCCTGATCGAGTTCGTTCATGACAGGTCGAGCCTCCCGATGCTGCTTTGCGACGCCAGAAGCTCGAGCCTGGCGCCGTTCCAGAGTGCCGCCGTCGTCGTGAGATCGAGGCCGAGCAAAGTCTGGTTGACGGAGCCTGCGACAGGCAGGGCCATACCATGCGGATCGTTCGCCGCTTGCCACCAGGCGCTATCCTTTTCGTCCAGCGCGATCACGCCGGCCGGCAGGATGACAGGGCAATCGGCAAGCCATGGTGCGCCATCCTGGAAAGCGGCGTAAGCGGCCAGCGGATCGCCGGCCGTGTCCGGCGCGAAGGAAGGCCAACTGCCCGGCGCCGCATCGCCCAGCCGTTCCGCGACCAGCGCCCGCAGCGGATTGCGTGACGGATAAAACACCAGCCTCGCCTTGAAGCGGTCCCCCGGCGCGAAAGCGCCGGACCGCCGCCCTGCCGAGGCCGGGAAGAAATCGAGCAGCACGGCAAATCGCGGCACCGCGTTCTTCAGATCGAGCAGCCAGGTTGCGTGGCTGACCAAGCCGTCGCGGCGCGTCTCGATCTTCTCGCCGAGCACCTCCCAGTCGCTCTCGACCGGGACCGCATCAGGATTGGCGAGGATCTGGTCGCGCGTCTCCGATGTCGAGACCTGGCGCTTCAGCTCGGCATCGTCGGGCGCCGCGCGCCAGGCCTTGGCGAGCAGCACCAGCTTGCCCAATTCGCGGATCGCGGCGTCCGGCCGCTCTTCGCTGCGCAGCGCCATCAGCCGCGCCGGCAATTCGTCGATGCGGCCGGCCAGCGCCGTCGCCTTCAGATCGACAAGCCGTGCCGCGATGCGGCGGCAGCGCTCGCTCGAGGCATCGACAAAGCCGGCAAGACCGAGGCGCAGCTGGTCGGCGATCCACTGGTCGAGCTCGTCGAGCGCGGCGGAAACCGCGCTGCGCGTGTCCTCCGCCCGCTTGCGCTGCGCCGCCTCGCGGCGTTCGGCAGCGGCGTCCTCGACCGGCGCGCTTTCCGCGGGCCGCGACGCCTCGTTGATGCTTTTGCCTTCAGAGTTGGCCGTCGCTTGCATCGGAGATTGGCCGGGCTTGCGGCGCCGGCCGAGCCAGTCGTTGACCCAGTCGGGCGTCTGGTCGACGCGCGCGAAGCTGGCCGGCGCGGTGGCGCCGATCCAGGCCAGCGCCAATATGTGCTTGCACGGAAATTTTCGTGAGGGACAGGTGCATTTATAGCCGTGATCGGAGGTATCGAATGCAACCCGATAGGGATTCGAGCCGGAGCCCTGGCATTCACCCCAGATCAACGGCAGCTGCTCATGCGCCTCAAGCCGGGGCCAATTCGACCGTTTGGTCAGCTTGGCGGCGGCGCCAAGCGAGGCCTGATCGGGGGCCAAAGCCTCGATTGTTTTCAAATCCAGCTGCAAGCCGCGCGCCTCTCACCACCCCGAAGCATGATTTCGCGACGATTGATAGCCGTTTGCGGCGCGCTGGTGTAGCTCCAGCCGCCGCAAAATCGAGACATTGTCTAACGTTGCGTTGCTCTCCTGACAGTACCGGTCAGGCCGGCACAGCGCTTTCCGCCCCCAGATAAAGCCGATGCAGCTCATCCGGCGATTGCCGAAGCTTCGCGCAGTCGCCGTCGTAGACCACCCGGCCGCGGCGCATGACGTAGGCGCGGTTGCCGATCGACAGTGCCAACGCGGCGAACTGCTCGACCAGCACGACGGCCAGACCGTCATCGGCGAGCTTGCGCACGGCCGTCATCAGCCGCGTGACGATGACCGGGGCGAGACCGGCCGACATCTCGTCGATCAGCAGCACCTTCGGCCGGGTGAGGAGCGCCCGCGCGATCACCAGCATCTGCTGCTCGCCGCCGGAAAGCAGGCTCGCTTTCACGGCGTGGCGCTGCACCAGTTCGGGGAACAGCGCATAGGCTTCCGCGATGTCGGCGCCGGGATGCAGGCTGACGCGCAAATTCTCTTCTGTCGTGAGCTGGCGGAAGACGGTGCGGCCTTGCTCGACATGGGCAAGCCCTTCGCGCGAACGGGCGCCCGGCCGCGCGTTCTGGAGCTCGCGGCCATCAATGGCGATGGTGCCTCCGGCAACCGGGATGATGCCCGACAGGCCTTCGAGCAACGTCGTCTTGCCGGCGCCGTTGGTGCCGAGCACGACGCTGATCGCACCGCTCTCGGCGACGAGATCGACCGAGGTGACGACAGGCAGCTCGGCGCGGTTGATCGACAGGTTGGAAACGACGAGCCTGCTCATGCCGCCACGCTCTCTTCCTCGATGCCGAGATAAGCTTTCTTGACCGCGCGCTCGTCGAGCACCTTGGCCGGCGGTCCGGAGGCGATGACCTGGCCGAAATCGAGCACGGTAACCTCCGAGCAGACCGCCCGCACCAGGTCCATGTCGTGCTCGACCAGCAGCACCGCCGAGCCGAACAACCTTGGGATCTCGGCGATACGCTGGCCGAGCCGCAGCGTTTCCTCATGCGACTGGCCGGCGGCTGGCTCGTCGAGCAGCACCACGGCCGGTCGAGCGGCGACAACGCCGGCGACGTCGAGCAGCCGCCTGGTGCCGGCATCGACCGTAGCAACCAGCGTGTCGGGACGCGGACAGTCCAGCCAGTCGAGCACCGCCTTGGTCTCGTTCGCCGACAGGCCCTTGGCGGCTAAAGCCAGATAGCCGCCCACGGTGAGGTCCGGCGCGATGCGGTTGGTCTGCCAGGTGCGGCGCACGCCTTCGCGGGCGCGCTGATGCGCCGGCACGCCTTCGAGAGGCTCGCCTCCCAGCTGCACACTGCCCTGATAGGAAGACAGGAAGCCGGCGACCGCATCGATGAAGGTCGACTTGCCGGCGCCGTTCGGGCCGATCAGTCCAGCCACCGTGCCGGCGGCAACGCTCAGGCTGACATTGTTCAGCGCGACCACGCTGCCATAGCGGACTGTCAGGCCCTCGATGGTGAGCGCCGGGCCGGCGGGGCGCTCGACTGCTGCCGGCAATTCCGAGGCAGACGCGGCAGCCACTTTCGGCGCGCGGGCCGGCAGCAGCTTGCGAAACTGGCGCCGGAAGGTTTCGCTCATCGTCTCGCCGGTCGATAGCGCCTGGGTGGCGCCGATGGCGAACAGAACGTTGCCGATGTCCTGCGGCCAGTCGAGCCGACGCAGGATTTCGGGGAACATGACGACCAGCAGGCCGCCGATGATCGCGCCCTCGGCAAAATGCGCGCCGGTCATCACCGACACCGCATAGAGCGAGAGCGACTGCATCATGCCGAAATTCTCGGCGACCAGCGTGCCGAGATAGCCTGCGAGCAGGCCGCCGGAAATGCCGGCGACGAAGGCGCTCAGCGCGAAGGCCGAGAGCTTGGCAGTGGCGATGCTGACGCCGTGCGCGGCGGCGGCGCGCTCCGAGTGACGCACGGCCAACCAGGATCCGCCGAGCCGCGAGCGGCCGATGATTTCGAACGCCACGGCGATCGCCACATAGAAGATCAGCACGAAAACGAAATAGCCCTCGTCGCTGTCGAACAGTTCCGGCCTCGGCACCTGCAGGAAGTCGGTCTGGCCGGGATAGGTCATGGTGGCCAGGATGGTGTCGAAGGCGGTGGCGAAAGAGAGCGTGACGATGGCGAGGTTGATGCCGCGCAACCTCAGTGCCGGCAGGCCGATGGCAACGCCGAACGGCACCGCCGCAAGGCCGCCGACCAGGATCCATATGGCCAAGCCGCCCGGCGCCTCGGCGAGATTGAGATAGCCGACCGTCCAGGCGCCGACGCCGGCGAAGGACATCTGGCAGAGCGCGATCATGCCGGTGCGGCCGGCAACGAGACCGAGGCTCTGCAAGGCGACGCCGGTAATCAGCACCGAGGTTGCAAGGAACACCCAATAGGACGGCAGCAGGCCCACATATGCCACGCCGCCGGCGATGAGCGCCAGGACGATGAGGATCAACGAGGCTCTCAGACTAGCGCGCTTCATCCCAGCGGGCCTCCCGCTGCGACCAGAGGAGAACGGCGAGTACCACCAGGAACGGGATGGCGCTGCGATACTGGCTGACGCTGTCGATGGAGCTTGCCAGCCCTTCGACGATGCCGAGCGCAATGCCGCCGGCCAGCGTCCACCAGAAGCTGCGGAAGACGCCGATGAGCGCCGCGGCGAGCGCCGGTACCACGAGCAGGCTGAGCGTCATGAAGTTCGGCGAGCGCTGCGGCGCGATGATCATCAGCGCGAAGGTGGTGAAGGCGCCCGTCATGCCCCACACCAACAGCGACAGGAGCTGCACGCGCACGCCGAGCAGCTCCGCCGCCATCGGCCGGTCGGCCAGCGCCCGCAGATTGAGGCCGACCTTGGTCCGGTTGAGGAAGAGGTCGGAGAGGACGGTGAACAGCACCGCCAGACCGATGGTGAGCACCGAGGCGATGGTTACTTCGACGCCTGCCAGGCGGAAAGCTGAGCCGGGGAACAGATCCGGCATATTGTGCGGATGCTGGCCGCCGGTGAGGCGCAGCCCGACGGCGATCAGCCCGACCAGCAGCGCCACCGTCACCGCCGCCTTGGTCGAGGCGCCGGCCTCGCCGAACCATCTGGTCATGATATAGCCGATAGCCACGCCGGTCAGCGTGCCCGCCGCGATGCCCGCCAGCACCGACGGCCAGATGGGGAAGCCGGCCTCGAAGAGCGCGATCAGCACGAAAGTGCCGGCGGCGCCGATCGCGGCCCCGGTGAAGTTCACCACGGCGACGAGCCGATAGGTGAAGACGGCGCAGACGCCGAGCAGGGCATAGGTGCCCCCGGCCGTCAGTCCCGCCACGGCGGATGTGAGCAATGCGTTCATTTTTTCCCAATCTGGAAAGGGCCTATCGAGGTCGGCGCCGCCCCTCATTGTCCTGCCGGACATTTCTCCCCGTGAACGGGGAGAAAGAAGCTGGGTGCAAGAGCGGCGCCGACGCCCGGGAGGATCTTACTTGGCCTGAGGCAGCACGACCCAGTCCGGCGTCTCGACTTTCCAGCCGCCGTTTTCGAGCTTCATCACCTTGGTGGCCTGCATCGGCGAATGCGTCTTGGCCTTGCCGAACACGTAAGGCCAGCCGGCCAGCGGGTTGGTGAGCGGCTGCATGTCGTGCAGTGCCTTGGCGACGCTTTCGCGCGTGACCTCGCCGTCGATCGAGGCGACCACCTTGAGGAACAGCTCGGCGGCCAGATAGCCACCCTGCGAGAAGGCGGTCAGCGGCCGGTTCGCCTTCTGCATGTCGGCAATCCACTCTGCGTTGGCGGCCGAGTTCTTCTCGGTGAAGGGCTCCCACTCGGTGCCGACGTAGATCGGCTGCTTGGTGTCGGCCAGCGCCTTGGCGACCTGCTCGGTGTAGCCGGGCGCCAGGAACAGCCAGTTGATGCCGGTGATCTTCTGGGCATCGACGGTCTTGATCAGCTGCACCACCTGCGGCTCGACCTGGTTGGTCAGCACCGCGTCGCAGCCGGCGTCACGCGCCTTGATGACATAGGGCGTAAGATCGCCCTGGAAGGGCAGCGTCAAGTCGATCAGATGAATCTTCTGGCCGCTGATCTTCTCCCAATTCTCGATCGCCTTCTTGTAGGCCTCCTGGGTGCCGCCGATGATGATGAAGAAGGCGCAGAGCTTCTTCGTCTTCAGCTCGTTGGTGGCGTAGTAAGCCATCGCAGTCGACAGCGTGTATGGGCCGACATTGACGGGCGCGACGTTGGGCGAGGAGAAGCAGGCGGCGTCGACGCCGAGACCCTGAACCGAAAGGATCTTCTTGCGGCTGTAGGTGGCGGAGTTGACCGCGCAGTCGAGAAGGCTGGCGGAGCCGACCAGCGCCACTGCCTCCTTGTTGTCGATCAGGTCGCGCGCGGCTTGTGCCGCGACTGCCGGGTCGGCCTTGTCGTCGGCGATGGTGTAGTCGATCTTGCAGCCATTGATACCGCCGGCCGCGTTGACCGCGTCGAAGGCAGCCTGGGTTGCCTTCGGCACTTCCGAGAAATCGGCCGGGCCGGTGATGGTCGACACGGCGCCGACCTTGATGGCGCCGTCCTTGCAGGTCGGACCGGCGGCGGAGGCGGTGCCGGCCATGGCCGCAAACCCTATGCCGGCAAGTGCTGCCGCGAGCAGTCTCGATTTCCAATGCATGTTCACTCTCCCATTTTTGTCATGCGTTATTCGGTTTCAGGCGGCGGCGAGCGCCGGCGAGGCGATGCTGGCGGCATCGATTGCCGCGAACTTCACCAGCGTGCGGGCGATGGTCTCGCGCTCGATGTTGCGGACGATGAACACCAGGCGGGTGCGGTGGTCCTCCGACGGCCAGCGGTCAAGCCGCGCCGGCGGATGGAAGACATGCTGGACGCCATGCAGCACCAGCGGCCGTTCCGGCTCGTCCGTGACATGCACCAGGCCCTTGAGGCGCAGCAGGTCCTCGCCCTTCAGCGCCGCGACATAGTCGAGCCAGCGGGCAAAGCCGCCCCCCACGACCGGCTTGTCGATGATGAAGGCGAAGGACCGGATGCCGTGATGATGATCGTGACCATGGTGGCAGTCCGGTCCGCAGCCATGGTCGTGATGCGCGACGGCTTCGAGCCGCATGGCGATCCGGGTCACATCGGCCGCCGCATCGGAAGGCCGGCTTGCAAGCAGATCGACGTCTAGTTCGCCATTGCGGGCAACGACCTGCTCGACAGTCGGCGCGAGATGCCGCAACCGCTGCCGAAGATCGCGGAGCTCCTTATCCGGGACCAGATCGGTCTTGGTGATCAGCAGCCGGTCGGCGACCGCCACCTGCTTCGCCGCTTCAGAATGACGGGCGAGCGTGGCGGCGCCATTCACCGCGTCGACGGTGGTGACGACATCACCGATGCGAAAGCGAGCCATAAGCTCAGCTTCGGCCATCAGCGTATGCAGGATCGGCGCCGGGTCGGCGAGACCAGTCGTTTCGATGATCACTTGGCTGAGCGGCGGCGTTTCGCCGGCCTGGCTCTTGCGGCCGAGTTCCTTCAGCGTGGCGACCAGATCGCCGCGCACGGTGCAGCAGACGCAGCCATTGTCGAGCAGCGTGAACTGCTCTTCGCTGGCCTCGATCAGCAAATGATCGAGCCCGACCGCGCCGAACTCGTTGACGATGACGGCGGCACCTGCCAGCGACGGCTGGCGCAACAGGCGGTTGAGCACGGTCGTCTTGCCGCTGCCCAGGAAGCCGGTGAGGATCGTCACCGGGATCCCGGCGTCGCTTACAGGATCAGGCGCGCTCATAAACCACCCTCCCCTCGAAATACGTTGTCAGCACCTTGGTGTCGGCGAGGTCCTCGGCCGGTGTCTCCAGCACGTTGCGATCGAGCACGATGAGGTCGGCCGACTTGCCGATCTCGATCGAGCCGACCGTGTCGGCAAGGCCGATGGCGCGGGCCGAGTTAATGGTGAAAATTTCCAGCGCGGTGGCGACGTCGATCGCCTGCTCCGGCCAAAGCGACGCGCCCGGAAACTCGCCGCTCGGGTTGCGGCGCGTCACCAGACCTTCGATGCCGTCCCACGGATCGGGGTTCGGCATGACCGGCCAGTCGGAACCGCCGGCCAGCAGCGCGCCGGCGGCGAGCAGGTCCCTGTTCGGCCAGAAGCGCAGCGCGCGCGCCTCGCCCATGGTCTGCTTGTGGCCTTCGAGGAAGCTCGTCGGATACCACAGGAAGGGCGAGAGATCGGCGACAACGCCGAGCTCGGCGAAGCGGGCGATGTCGTCCGGCGCGATGTAGCTCGCATGCGCGATGTGGTGCTTAAGCTCGGTTGGACCGTTGAAGGAACGTACGACGTCGATCGCGTCGAGCGCCTGGCTGACGGCGGCATCGCCGGCGCAGTGGATCTTCACGCCAAGGCCGAGCTTCTCGCATTTGCCGACCCAGCGGATCAGCTCCGGCACGGTGACGATGGTCGAGCCGCGGAAGCAGCAGCCGAGCACCGGATCCTTGGTGTAGGGCTCGTGGAAGGCGGCGGTGCGGGCGCCCGGCACGCCGTCGAGAAAGATCTTGACGAAATCCGGCTTCGCATGAACGCCGCGATATTGCTCGCGCAGGGCGATCAGCTCGTCGCCGGCAATGCCGAACATGAAAGACGGTTCCACAGCAGGCATGGCCGAGACCGACCAGGCAGTGAGCTCGCCGCGGTCGTCGAGGCCTTTCAGGGCCGCGAGGATCGGCTGCATGGCGGCGGCGTCGAGGAAGGCGGTGACGCCGTAGGAGTTGAGCGTCGCGATCGAGCGCGCCATCGCCGCGCGGTCCATCTCCTCAGTGTAATGGCCGGATTGCGCGATGGTCCGCTCGACGATGCCGGCGGCGGATTCGATCATCATGCCGGTCAGCGCGCCGGTCGCCGCGTCGCGGCCGATCGAGCCTTTCTCCGGATCGGGCGACGAAGCGGAAAGCCCGGCCAAGCCAAGCGCTTCCGAATTGATCCACCGATTGTGATAGGTGTCGTCGCGCAGCATCACCGGCCGGCCCTGGCTGACCCGGTCGAGCGCCGCCAGCGCCTCCAGCCGGTTGAGCTTCGGCAGCAAGTCGCTGCCCCATTGTCCGCCGATGATCCAGGATCCTTCCGGCGCCTTGGCCACCGCCTCGCCGACGCGCGCGATCAGTGTCTCGAAACTCGCGGTCGGCGGAAAGCGCAATTCGAAGAGCTCGGCCTGGCCGCCCATCATCAGGTGCGCATGCACGTCGACGATGCCCGGCATCATCATCGCGCCCTCGAGGTTGACGACGCGGGTGGGAGTGCCCGTCAGCGCGGCGACGTCAGCGCCATCGCCGACCGCGATGATGCGGCCGCCCTTGACGGCAACGGCCGAGGCCCAGGGCCGCTTGCGGTCGAGCGTGTAGATGCGGCCATTGGTGAAAACCAGGTCGGCATTTCTGTCGGGCATTCTCTCTCCTCCTCTCCCGTCCGTCGGCGCCTCCACGCCGGCCGAACGGGCCAACTTCAGATCACGTCACACCGCTCTGTTCTGCGTCGGCGCGCGGCCGCCGCCATCCGCCACCAGCACCGCGCCGGTGACGAAGGACGCTTCGTCGGACGCAAGGAACAGGCAGCAGGAGGCGATCTCTTGCGGCTCGGCGACGCGGCGCAGCGCGATGCGATTGGTCAGCGCCTTGAATTCCTCCTCCGGCGTCGAGCCGGCGGCGGCTGCCGCCACTTTCATCTCGTAGGCGCTCATCGGCGTGCGCACCCAGCCGGGCGCCACGGCGTTGGCGCGGATGCCGTCGGGGCCGTGGGCGAAGGCGAGCGTGCGGGTGTAGGAAACGAGTGCGGCCTTGCTCGCCGAATAGGCGGCGTTCTGGGCGCTGGCGTTGAAGGCGCCGACCGAGGCGATGTTGACGATCGCGCCGCCGCGCGCCTTCAGCAGCGGCAGTGCGGTGCGGCAGACCATCATGGCGCCAGTGACGTTGACGGCAAAGCTCTTCGCCCAGATCTCGTCGCTCAGCGTTTCCGGCTCGTCGAGGATCATCACGCCGGCGGCGTTGACGACGATGTCGAGGCGGCCGTCGCAGGCATCGATGGCGCGCGCGATATCGCCGGCGTTGGTGATGTCGCCACGCACGGCGATGCCGCCGCTAGCCTTGGCCGCTTCGTCCAGCATCTCCCCGCCGTGACCGAAGGCGATGATTTTTGCGCCGTGGCGGCCGAACAGCTCGGCGGTGGCACGGCCCATGCCGGTGGCGGCGCCCGTCACCAGGGCCGTGCGGCCTTCGAGGCGGCTCATGCGAGCCCCCAGTGCCGCTCGACGGCGTAGCCGGTCTCCGGCAGGGTCGAGCCGCCGTCGACGACGATGGTCTGGCCTGTGGTGTATTTCGCCTGTTCGGAGGCGAGGTAAAGCATGGCATAGGCGATGTCGTCGGCCTCGCCGAGATGGCCCACGGGAATGAATTGTCCGAGCCTGTCTGCCACTTCCGACTTGCTCATCGTGCCGCGCCCGGGCTTGGCGATGAAACCCGGCTCGACGCCGTTGACGGTGATGCCGTCGCGCGCGAACTCGAACGCCGCACCACGAATGAACGCATTGACGCCAGCCTTGGCCGCCGAATAGTGCGCGCCGCCGGCCATGGCGACCCGCGCCGAGACCGACGAGGTGACGAGGATGCGGCCGAAGCGGTTGGCGCGCATCGCCGGGGCTGCCGCTTGCGCCAACCAGAAGCAGGCTTTGAGGTTGATCGCCAGCGCCTCTTCGAGCTTGTCCTCGTCGAGCTCCTCGACCGAGGCCCAGGGGCAGCCGCCGGCGTTGTGCACGACGATATCGAGCCGCCCAGCCTCGCGCACGATATCGCCGACGAGAGCATGCAGCGCCGCGCGGTCGAGCCCGGCGAGCGCAACGGCGCGGACGGAGAGGCCGCGCGCCGACAGTTCGCCCGCAAGCGCCTCGGCGACATCGAGCGTTCGATTGGCGATGACCACCGAAGCGCCGGCCTCGGCAAGGCGCGTGACGATGGCAGCGCCGATGCCACGCCCACCGCCGGTCACCAGGGCTGTCCTGCCCGCGAGATCGAACGGGTTCGCCATTTCTCAGACGACGCCCGCGCCACGGACGAGATCGACGAAACGGCCGAAGACTTTCGAGTGGCGGTCGACATCGGCGGGTGACGTCGCCGGGCACATCAGGAACATGGTGTGGAACGGCGTCACCAGTATGCCTTCGTTCATGTAGAAGGCGTGCAGCAGCGTCTCGAGGTCGCCGCGCCGGCCGGCTATGACGTCGGCGCCGTTGCGCGGCGGGTTCGGCATGAACATGATCTCGGCGCGGGCGCCTGTCTGCGTCACATGCCATGGCAGGCTGTTGGCACGGATGATGCTCCAGGCGGCCTCGGCCAGCCGCGTGGCGTTGGCGATCATCAGTTCGAAATTGGCCGGCGTCAGCACCTCTTCCAGCACCGCGCGCATGGTGGCGATGGTGAGCGCGTTGCCGGCCAGCGTGCCGCCGATGCCGAGATGCGCCGACTGGCGCACGCGCGGATTGACCATGGGCACGATTTTCCAAAGCCGCTCGGCGATTTCCCGCGAGACGCCGAAGATGCCGGCAGGAATACCGCCGGCGATCGCCTTGCCGGCGACCAGCATGTCCGGCTCCAGACCGTGCAGCGCCGTGTAACCGCCGGGGCCGCTGGAGATGGTGTGCGTCTCGTCGATGATCAGCACCGTTCCGGTGCGGCGCGTGATCTCGCGCAGTGCCGTGTGAAAACCCTCGGCGACCGGGATCATGCCGAAATTGGTCATCAGCGGCTCGGTCAGCACACAGGCGATGTCGCCATGCGACAGCGCTTCTTCCAACGCCGCGACGTCGTTGAATTCGACCACCCTGGAGACGGCCGAATGATCGACGCCGTTCGGATGGATCATGTTGCGCATGCCGACCTTGCCGTCGCGAATCTCGACATGCGCCTCTTCGACACCGCCGTGATAGCAGCCGGAAAAGACCAGCACTTTCGGGCGGCCGGTGATCATGCGCGCAATACGGATGGCACCGCGATTGGCGTCGGTGGCCGAAGTGGTCAGCGTCCAGTAAGGCAGGCCGAAGCGGCGCGTGAGCTCGGCGCCGACCCGGAGGCTGTCCTCGGTGGGCAGCATCATGGTGGTACCGTTCTGCAATTGGAGCAGTGCCGCGCGCGTCACCGCCTCGGGAGCGTGGCCGCACATGCCGCCGGTGTCGCCAAGCGCGAAATCGACATAGTCGTGCCCGTCGATGTCCCGGATATGCGCGCCGCTCGCCGAAGCGGCATACACCGGAAAGCCGCCGGCCCAGCGGCGCATCCAGTGTGACGGTCCGCCATAGAGGAAGTGCTTCCTGCCCTCCTCCCAGGCCACGGCCGACCGCGGATGCGTGTCGAGGAACCGCGCCTGCTCGCGGTCAAGCAGGTCTTCGATCGTTGCGGGTTGCAATGCAGTCTTGCTGGCGGCCGTCACGGCGCTGAGTTCTCCCTGGCGCGCCAAACTTCCGGGGCGCCAACCGTTCCCAAGATGGTTCACTATTTGAACCGGTGTTTTGTATGTTATAGGCACACTGAAGGCAGGAATGGCGCCTGTCAAGTTAATTCACATGCGAAGTATCTCGGAGAATGGACGATGAGCACGGTGGGCAAGGCGGTGTCGCTGCTGGAGCAGTTCACGCTTCACGAGCCGGAGATCGGCCTGTCCGATCTCGCTCGCCGCGCCGGCCTCGACAAGGCGACCGCCAGGCGCCTTTTGATGGCGCTTGCCGCGCACCGGCTGATCGAGCAGGAGCCGCGGAGCCGCCGCTACCGGCTGGGCGCCGGCCTGTCGCGGCTCGCCCGCATCCGCGACGCGCATTTTCCCTTCGTGCGCCTCGCCGCGCCCGTCATCCGCGAGTTGTCGCTCGAAACCGGCGAGACTGTGCATCTGTCGGAATTCAGCGCCGGCGCGCTGCTCACGCTCCATGTCGAGCTGTCGGCCAAGGCCAACCGCGTCAATGTCGATGTCGGCCAGGTGCTGCCGCTGCATGGGACGGCGTCGGGCATCGCCTTCCTTGCCGCATCACGCCTGGAAGCGGTCGGCGCCTATCTCGAAAAGCCATTGCAGGCCTTCACCTCGTTCACGATGACCCGGCCGGACGAGCTGGTGAAAGCAATTGCGCTTGCCGCTTCGCGCGGCTATTCGCGCAGCTCCCAGGGCTATGAGGAAGGCGTGCATAGCATCGGTGCCGCGATCCTCGGCGCCGACGGCCAGCCGATCGGGACGCTGGCGGTGGCCTCGCCCGTCTCGCGTGTCGACGACGCAACGGCGGCCGGACAAGGCGAGGCGGCGGTCAAGGCGGCAAGCATGATCTCGGCCCGGCTGACCGGCGAGGCTTGAGGCGCCCACCGGCGCTCGAAGCCGCCGGGCCCCTGCCTTTGGTCGTTTTCAACCTACGCGTTCGGTTTGTGAACATCGTTCATTTTTGCCTTGAACGCCGTTCATAACGTGCTATGATGCGCTTATGAACAATGTTCAAGCCGATTGTATCCGGCCTGAAACAAGCCTGCGCCGAGCCACACCAACCCTGAAACGAAAGGATCATATCGATGTTCGCCGACAGCCATGCCCGCAAATATTCGAGCGCCTGGAAAAACTGGAGACCAATCGCGGACGACAGATGCGGGGCACCTAGAACAAGAAACAAGTGGATTGGAATCAATCGCAGTAACGAAGTTTAACCGCTTGCCGATACAACGAGGCTCAAACCGCGCAAGTGTCCGTCCAATTCCAATTGAATCTCCGGACGGCCTTGCCCAATGGAAATTGCCATGAACACCCATCTCATGATGTCGCGGCGCTTCGCGCCTCTCTTCTGGACGCAATTCCTCTCGGCCTTCAACGACAATTTCCTGAAGAACACACTGGTGTTCCTCATTCTCTTCACGCTGGCGAAGGATCAGGCCGCGTCGCTGGTGACGCTGGCCGGCGCCGTGTTCATGGCGCCCTTCCTGCTGCTGTCAGCACTTGGCGGCGAGATCGCCGACCGCTTCGACAAGGCGCTGATCGCACGCCGGCTGAAATTCACCGAGATCGCCGCGGCGGCGGTCGCCGTCGTCGGCATCGCGCTGTCGTCGATCCCGGTGCTGATGACGGCGCTGTTGATGTTCGGCATCATTTCGGCGCTGTTCGGGCCGATCAAATACGGCATCCTGCCGGATCACCTGGAACGCAAGGAACTGCCCAAGGCCAACGCCTGGATCGAGTCGGCGACCTTTGCCGCCATTCTCGGCGGCACCATCGCCGGCGGCGTCGTCTCCGCCGACGGCATCGGCGTTTGGGTATTCGGGCCGATCATGATGGCTTTGGCCGTCGGCTGCTGGTTCGTCAGCCGCTACATCCCTTCCACAGGCTCAGCCGCCCCGAACCTTGTCATCGACAAGAACATCTTCCGTTCGACCTGGCGGCAAGTCAGCGAGTTGCGCACCGACACGCGCATCTGGCGCGCCGGCCTGATGACCTCGTGGTTCTGGCTGGTCGGCGCCATCGTGCTTTCGATCCTGCCGGCAATGATCAAGGGTTCGCTCGGCGGCAACGAGATCGCGGTCACCGCCTATCTCGCCGTGTTCGCCGTCTCGATCGCCATCGGCTCGGCGATCGCCGCCTGGATGTCGCAAGGGCGCATGGTGCTTCTGCCCGCGCCGGTCGGCACGGCGCTGCTCGCGCTGTTCGGCCTGCACCTTGCCTGGACCATCTGGAGCATGCAGCCTTCGCCGAAGGCCGAGACGCTTACGATCTTCTTCGCCGGGCCGAACACCATCCGCGTCGCCATCGACCTCGCCGGCATGGCCATCGCGGCCGCCTTCCTCGTGGTGCCGACCTTCGCCGCCGTGCAGGCCTGGTCGCCTGAGGCGCGCCGCGCCCGCGTCGTTGCCGCGGTCAGCATCGTCAATGCCGGCTTTATGACGATTGGCGGCATCCTCGTCGCGGCGATCCAGGCGGCGGGCGTTTCGATCGGCGGCATCCTGTTCGGCCTCGTCGCGGCCAATGCCGTCGCCGCCTGGTTGATGCTGAAATTCCTGCCGACCAATCCCTTCCGCGATTTCGTCTCGATCCTGTTTCGCGCCTTCCTGCGCCTGGAGGTCGAGGGGCTCGACAATCTCAAGGCAGCCGGCAAGGCGCCGATCCTGGCGCTCAACCATGTCAGCTTCCTGGACGGCCCGCTGGCGCTGACGCTGACCGACGAGGAGCCGGTCTTCGCCATCGACTACACGATCGCCCAGGCCTGGTGGATGAAGCCGTTCATGAAGCTTGCCCGCGCGCTGCCGCTCAATCCGGCGAAACCTATGTCGACGCGCACGCTGATCAAAATCGTGCAGGGCGGCGATCCGCTGGTCATCTTCCCGGAGGGACGCATCACCGTCACCGGCGGCCTGATGAAGGTCTATGACGGCGCCGCCATGGTCGCCGACAAGACCAGCTCGATGGTGGTGCCGGTGCGCATCGAGGGGCTGGAGAAGAGCTATTTCTCGCGGCTGAGCTCGCAGCATGTGCGCCGCCGCCTGTTCCCGAAGGTCAAGGTGACCATACTGGAGCCGGTGAAGCTCGAAGTGCCGCAGGAGCTGAAGGGCCGCCAGCGCCGCGCCGCGGCGGGCTCCGCCCTCTATCAGGTAATGTCGGACCTGGTCTTCCGCACCCAGGACATCGACAAGACCGTGCTTCAGAAGATCATCGAGACGGCCAACGAGCGTGGCATGAAAGAGCTCGCCGTGCAGGATCCGGTCACCGGCTCGCTGAGCTACGGCAAGCTGCTCACCGCCGCCGCGGTGCTCGGCGAGAAGTTCGAGTATCTCTATGCCGGCCAGCAGACGCTGGGCATCATGCTGCCCAATGCCAACGGCTCGTGCGCGACGCTGCTCGGTGTGATGTCGGCCGGCAAGGTGCCGGCGATGATCAACTTCACCGCGGGCGCCGCGAACATCGTCTCTGCCTGCAAGGCCGCCGAGGTACGCACCGTGCTCACCTCCCGCGCCTTCGTCGAACAGGCGAAGCTCGGGCCGATGGTCGAGGAGATCGGCAGGTCGGTCGACATCGTCTGGCTCGACGATCTGCGCGCCACGATCGGCCTCAAGGACAAGCTGCTCGGTCTATTGCGCAGGGCAACGCCACGGGTGGCGCGGAAGGCGGATGACGCGGCGGCGATCCTGTTCACTTCGGGCTCGGAAGGCACACCCAAGGGCGTGGTGCTGACCCACCGCAACATCCTGGCCAACGCCGCCCAGGCCGCCTCGCGCATCGACTTCCACTCGGGCGACAAGGTGTTCAACGTGCTGCCGATCTTCCACTCCTTCGGCATGACGGCGGGCACGGTGCTGCCGCTGATCTCGGGCGTGCCGGTCTATTTCTACCCTTCGCCGCTGCACTATCGCATCGTGCCGGAACTGATCTATGCGTCGAACGCGACGATCATTTTCGGCACCGATACGTTCCTCGCCGGCTATGCGCGCACCGCGCATCCCTACGATTTCCGCTCGGTGCGCTACTGCTTCGCCGGCGCCGAGCCGGTCAAGGCCGCAACGCGCACGACCTATATGGAGAAGTTCGGCCTGCGCATCCTGGAAGGCTACGGCGTGACCGAGACCGCGCCGGTGATCGCCATCAACACGCCGATGTACAACAGGTCGGGTAGCGTCGGTAAAATCATGCCCGGCATGGAGTATCGCCTGGAGCCGGTGCCTGGCGTCGACGAAGGCGGGCGGCTCTACGTGCGCGGCCCCAACGTCATGGCCGGCTATCTGCGCGCCGAGAATCCGGGCGTGATCGAGCCGCTTGCCGATGGCTGGCACGATACCGGCGACGTCGTCACCGTCGACGATGCGGGCTTCATCTCGATCCGCGGCCGCGCCAAGCGCTTTGCCAAGATCGGCGGCGAGATGATCTCGCTGGCGGCGGTCGAGGCGCTGGCCGGCGAATTGTGGAGAGGCTCGCTGTCGGCCGTCGCTACCTTGCCCGATGCCCGCAAGGGCGAGAAGCTGATCCTGATCACCGAGGCCTCCAACGCCACCCGCGCGGAGTTCCTCGCCTTCGCCAAGGCGAACGGCGCCATGGACCTGATGGTGCCGGCCGAAGTGCGCGTGGTGCCGAAAGTGCCGGTGCTCGGTTCCGGCAAGCTCGACTTCGCCGGCGTGACCCGGATGGTGCGCGGCGCCGAAGAGCTTAAGGTCAAGGCCGCCTGACCTAATCAACGAACGGGCCGGCGCGAAACGCCGGCCCTGTTCATTGCTCATCTCTGCCGTTGCGGCGGAGATGATTAGCATGTTAACTTCCTATCCGGTTGCATCGGCATTGCCGTTGCTTCTCAATCCCGCGAAAGACGGGAATTCTGAACCCGTGCGTGCTGCGGCCAAAGCCGCGCGGTTCGGTGCGGCTGCGCTCCGCCGATGCAAGCGCCCCGATCCGCTTCACCACCGGCTTCCTGTCACACGCCGACGATCTTGCCCTGTTGCTTGCCGACATGAAGGTCGCCCGTGCGATCCTGCGCCAGCCGGCGCTGCGCGAGGTCGTCCGCGAGGAGCTTTCGCCCGGCAAGGCCGATGACCTTGGCGACGAGGCAATAGTCGACCACATCATCCGCCACGCCAAGACCGTCTACCATCCCTGCGGTGCCTGCCGGATGGGAACGGACGACCGGGCGGTGGTCGACCCGCAGCTTCGCGTTCGCGGCGTACCGCGCCTGCGCATCGCGGATGCCTCGATCATGCCGCGCCTCACCAGCGGCAACGCCAACGCGCCGGCCATCATGATCGGCGACCGCTGCGCCGATTTTGTCCTGACGGATCCTAGGTAAGCTACGAAGCCGGCGCACCGCTTGTCGTCGGCAACGTAGGGACAAATGCAGCGGCGGGCGACCGTATCCTGCCGCTGCATCCTTGGACCATGACGCAGACTAGCGCTGTCCACCCGAGGCGGTGATGCGTTCGCCGGTCAGCCAGGCGGACTGGTCGGAAGCCAGGAACACCGCGACACGCGCAATGTCATCGGGCTGCCCTACCCGACCCATCGGCAGTGTCCCACCGATGTTTTTGGCGATTTCGCCGCCGATGCCCGCCACGGCGAGGCCTTCGGTCTCGGTCATGCCGGGGGCGATCGCGTTGACCCTGATCTTGCGCCCGGCAAGCTCATTGGCCAGGGCCCTGGTGATGGTGTCGACCGCGCTCTTGGACGCCGAATACACAACCGAACTCGGCACCGGATTGGCGCTCGATATCGTGCTCAGGTTGATCACGCTGCCGCCGTGACCATCGAAGGCCCTGACGGCTTCCTGCGTGGTCAAGAGGATGCTGAGCACATTGACGTCGAACTGGCGATGGAATTCGGCTTCAGTCACTTCCTCCAGCGACGCGAACCGGTATACGCCGGCGTTGTTGACGAGGATGGCGGGCGTGCCGAACGCAGCCTTGGTCTCGGCGAAAAGTCGCTTCACATCGGCGCTTTTGCTGACGTCGGCCTGGATCGCGACAGCCTTGCCGCCATCGCGCAAAATGTCGCCCACCACCTTGTCGGCATCGTCCTTGCTGGACGCGTAATTGACCACAACCGTTGCGCCGGCCCTGGCGAACTGCCGCGCGATCGCTGCGCCTATACCCTTCGAGGCGCCCGTCACGATCGCCACCTTGTCCTTCAACTCGTCCACGGTCTTTCTCCCTTAGTTGCTCGAACCACCGACAATCGGCGTGTTGACGGACAGGTAGATTATGCGTAGCGAAGCGAGTAGCGGGACAAGCGTCATATGATATATACGTCGACCGTATGAATGATCGGCTCCAGCAGCTCGCGATCTTCGTCCGCACGGTCGAGACCGGCAGCTTCTCCAGGGTGGCGCGAGAATTCGGGCTGTCCCAGCCTTCCGTGTCGCGCACGGTCGCGGCGCTGGAAGATCGGCTCGGCGTCAAGCTGCTCGCCAGGACCACGCGCCAGCTCTCATTGACGGATGCCGGCGAGGCGTTGCTGGCGCGGGCGCGCGACGCGCTTGCCGGAGTCGAGGAGGCTGAGAATGCCGCGCGCGGAGCGGACCGGCTGTCCGGCATGTTGCGCGTAGCCATGCCGCCGACATTCGGTGTCAGGCAGATCGTTCCGCTGCTGCCTGCGTTTCTCGAGATGCATCCGGATATCAGGATCGACCTGATGATGTCCGACCGCTACGAGAACCTGATCGCCGAAGGCGCCGACATGGCACTTCGCCTCGGCAGCCAGCCGGATTCCAGTTTCGTGACGCGCAAGCTCGCCGCGACCCGCCGCCTGTTCGTGGCTTCGCCCGCCTATCTCGCCCGCCGCGGCAGGCTTGAGAATCTTGCAGATCTTGGCCTCCACCACATCGTCGGAGGCCCGGGCGATGAGGGCGAGCAGAACTGGACCGCGCGCCGCAATGGCGTTGAGGAGATGCAGCGGGTCGAACCGCGGGTCCGCACCCACGCGGCCATCGGCGCTGTCACCTGCGCCAGCGTCGGCCTCGGCATCGCCATCGCTTCGGCCTGGATGTGCGCCGATGAACTGGCCTCCGGCAGACTGGTGGAGGTGCTTGCCGACTATCGGCTCGAACCGATGACGGCATACGCTGTCTTTCCCGACGGACGCCGCCTGCCGCAGAGGGCCCGCGCCTTCAGCGACTATTTGCAGCGGAGCCTGGTGAGCGACGCCTAGAGCGTTTCACCGTTTCACGGAAACGGTGAAACCCTCGACGGTCGAGGCTATCCGAGATTGATCCACGCCGTCTTGAGGTCGGTGTATTTCTCGATGGCATGCAGCGACTTGTCGCGGCCGAAGCCGGACTGCTTGAAGCCGCCGAGCGGCACCGTGATGTCGGCGCCGCCATAAGTGTTGACGTGGACGACGCCGGCGTTGATGGCACGCACCATGCGGTGCGCGGTCGACAGGTTCGAGGTCCACACGGCCGATGCAAGACCATAAACGGTCGCATTGGCGAGCCGCACCGCCTCTTCCTCGGTCTCGAAGCGCATGACGCCGAGAACCGGCCCGAACACTTCCTCGCGGGCGAGCTGCATCGTCTCGGTCACGTTCTCGAAAATGGTCGGCGCCATATAGCTGCCGCCGGTCTCCGTCAGGATCCGTTCGCCGCCGGTGACGAGACGGGCGCCCTCCTCCGAAGCTTTCGCGACGAAGCCGAGATTCTTGGTCAGTTGTTCGGCGCTCGACACCGCGCCGACGTCGGAGCCGAGATCGAGCGGGTCGCCGACCTTCAGCTTCGTGGTTGCTTTCAGAAGCTCGTCCATGAAGCGGTCGTAGACCGAGGCCTGGACCAGCAGCCGCGAGCCGGCGACGCAGACCTGTCCGGAATTGCGGAAGATGCCGTTGGCCGAGACGACCGCCGCCTGCTTCAAATTCGGCGCATCGGCAAAGACGATGTTGGGCGACTTGCCGCCAAGCTCGAGGAAGACGCGCTTGAGGTTCGAGCGCGCCGAGTATTCGAGCAGGCGGCGGCCGACCGGGCCGGAGCCGGTGAAGGCGATGGCGTCGATATCCATGTGCAGGCCGAGCGCCTCGCCGGCGACGGAGCCGCGGCCGGTGACGACGTTGAAGACGCCCTCCGGCAGCCCGGCCTCGGCGGCAAGCTCCGCCAGGCGCAGCAATGTGAGCGAGGCGATCTCCGGCGGCTTGACGACGATGGCGTTGCCGGCAGCGAGTGCCGGCGCGATCTTCCAGGCGCCGATCATCAGCGGGAAATTCCACGGCACGATGACGCCGACGACGCCGAGCGGCTCCTTGTGGACGAGACCGAGCACGTTGTCGGCCGTCGGCGCGATCTCGCCATAGACCTTGTCGATCGCCTCGGCGTAGTAGCGGATGGTGCCGGCGGCAGAGAGCGGCTCGGCCTTGTAGGCCATGCCGATTTCGGTGCCGTTGTCACGCACGCCGAGGACCGCCAGTTCCAGCGCGTGCTTTTCGACCAGCTCGGCGAATTTCAACAGCACCTTCTTGCGGAAGGCGGGTGCTGCGCACGACCAGGAGCCTTTGGCGAACGCCTTGCGCGCCGAAGCCACGGCGCGATCGACATCGGCGGCGCCACCATCGGCGATGCTGGCGAAGGGGAGGCCGTCGATCGGCGAGATCACCTCAAGGCTTGCGCCACTCTCGGCATCCGCGTGGGCGCCGTCGATGAACAGACGCCGCGCGCCGACCTCCGCCTTGCGCAGCGCGTCGATGGTGTCCTGGTTGATCATTGTCAGTCTGCTCCAAAGGCTACATGAAGTGTCGCCGGCGCGCGGAACTCCCAGCCGCTGCTTCCCACTGCGGTTAAGATGGGGCGGCGCGGACGCCGCCCCCTCTGTTCATCAATCACTTGTCCATCAATCGGTCAGCGGCTGGCCGAGCCGTTCGAAGGCGGTCGGGTCCCGGCCCTTCAAGGCTGCCGCCAGTAGCAGGCCGACCACGGCCGCGATCAGCACCAGCGCCGGCAGAAACACGCCGAGGAAGCCGCCGGCCCCCGACAGGCTGCCGAAATTGATGACGATCAGATAGATGATGATGACGAAGGCGATGAAGGTCAGCGCCGGCAGGATCGTGGTCTTCAGCCCGTTCTCCTGATTGGAGGGGTTGGCGCGGAAGTACATCACGACGGCGAGCGAGGCCACCGCCATCATGACGATGACGCCGAGCGTCGCAACGTTGGTCAACCAGGAAAACAGCGCCAGCACCGGGTCGAGGCCGAGCACCGCGAACAGCCCAACGACGAGGGCCGCGAGCACGGTCTGGATCACCGAGGCGACATGCGGGCTCTGATGCGCCGAATGCGTCACGCCGATCGACTGCGGCAGAAGTTTTTCGCGGCCGGCGACGTAGATGTAGCGGGCGACCGCGTTGTGGAAGGCCAGCACGCCGGCGAACAGGCTCGAGACGAAGAGGATGCTCATGGCGTGGGTGAGCGGCGTTCCGGCGTAGCGGTCGGACAGGCCGAACAGGAAGGTGGTCGGATCCTGCAAGGCCTGCAGCGACGGCAAGAGCTTGTCGACGCCGGCGCCGACCGCCATCAGCCAAGCGGTGATCATGTAGAACAGGCCGATGAGGATGACGGAGAAATAGGTCGCTCGCGGAATGGTGACCTTCGGGTCGCGCGCCTCCTCGGCATAGATCGTCGTCGCTTCGAAGCCGATGAAGGCTGCGAAGCAGAACAGGATGGCGATCGCCGGCGCGCCGCTGGTGATCTGGCTCCAGCTGAACGGTGCGGCCGACAGGCCGCTGTCGCCGCCGGTCTTGAGGATGGTAAGGTCGAGGATCAGCACGACGATGTATTCGGCAAGCACCAGCACCGTCAGGATCTTGGCTGACAGATCGACCTGGCGGTAGCCGAGCACGGCGACGATGGCGATGGCGATGAAGCTCCACACCCACCAGGGCAGGTTGATGCCCCAGCCGGCAAACAGGCCGGAAGTGGCCGCACCCAGCAGACCCATGACGCCGATCTGCATGGCGTTGTAGGAAAGGATCGCGATCAGCGCGACGGCGCCGCCGGCAAGGCCGCCGAGGCCGCGCGCGGCATAGGCGTAGAAGGCGCCGGCGTTGCCGATGTGGCGCGACATGGCGACATAGCCAACCGCGAACAGGAGCAGCAACAGCGTCACGATCAGATAGGTGCCGGCAAAGCCGGCGCCGTTGCCCATCAGCATTCCGAGCGGCGTGCCGCCGGCGACAGCCGTGAGCGGTGCTGCGGCCGAGATCACCATGAAGGTGATGGCGCCGACGCCAAGGCTGTTCTTCCTTAGCCGGTTCGCTGAACCGGCTTCAATGGTCGTCATTTTTCCCTCCATTCCGCTTAGCGGAAACCAAGTGTCCCTGAGATGCCGAGGGCCTTCTGAGAGGGCCGGTGTTCATTTCATTATTTGCAACGGCATTTCGATATTAGACTTGCAAAGGAATCAACTTGCTGTCAAGTTAATTCGCACGTTAAGTATCTGGAGGAGGAGCAGACACGGGATGAGCACGGTGGCCAAAGCCATTTCGCTGCTGGAGATGCTGGGCAGCGGCGCGCCCGAGGCGGCGCTTGCCGATGTTGCCAAGGCCGCCGGCTTCGACAAGGCGACGACGCGCCGGCTGCTGGTTTCGCTCATTGCCCAGGGTTTGGTCGAGCAGGACGAGACGACGCGCCTCTACCGGCTCGGAGCCGGCCTGACGCGGCTGGCGTTGATGCGCGAGGCGCAGTTCCCCTTCCTGCGCATGTCGGTGCCGGTGGTCGAGGCGCTGGCCGCCGAGACCGGCGAGACGGTGCATCTGTCGGAATATTCAAGGCGCGGCCTGATCACCGTTCATGTGGTCGAATCGCCCAAAGCCAACAGGGTCAGCGTGCCGCCCGGCGAAGTGCTGCCGATGCATGCGACGGCGTCGGGGATCGCCTTTCTGGCCTTCACCGAGGAGCGCATCCGCGAGACAATCCTGGCCGGACCGATGCCGGCCTTCACACCGTTCACCATCGGCAATGCGGCAACGCTTGCCGAGCATGTCACTGCTGCCCGCGCACGCGGTCATTCGACCGGCTCGCAGGGCTTCGAGGAAGGCGTCATGAGCGTCGCCGCGCCGATCCTCGGCGCCGATGGCTTCGCCATTGGCGCCATCGCGGTTGCGGCGCCCCGGGTGCGTATCAACAAGGGCGACATTGAGCACTATGGCGCCAGCGTCGCGATGGCGGCGCGCGACATCAGCGCGCGGCTTTTCGGGCGACAGAGCCCGCCCGGCCGCAAGCGCGCGTAACAACAACGACACCTTGCAGGGAGATTGACGTGGAGGAGAAACGCCGAATCCTGGTTATCGGCACCGGCGACACCAAGGCCGACGAGCTTCTGTTCATGCGCGAGCGCATCGAGGCCGTCGGCGGCGTCGCAGTGATGATGGACGTCAGCGTGCTTGGCGACCCGCCTTATAGACCGGAACACGACCGGCATGCCGTGGCTAAAGCCGCCGACACGACGATCGAGGCGATCATTGCCAGCGGTGACGAGAATTCGGCGATGACCTTGATGGCGCTCGGCGCCTCGCGGCTCGCGCGCTCGCTCTACGACAAGAGCGAGATCGAGGGCTTCATCGCCTTGGGCGGCTCGATGGGCACCGACCTTGCGCTCGATGTGGCGCTGGCGCTGCCGCTCGGCGTGCCGAAATTCGTCGTCTCGACGATCGCCTATTCGCATCTGGTACCGCCGGAGCGGATCGCCACCGACCTGATGATGATCTTGTGGGCGGGCGGCCTCTATGGTCTCAACAGCGCCTGCAAGGCGGTGCTGTCGCAGGCCAGCGGTGCTGTGGTGGGGGCCGCGCGGGCCGTCGTGAAACCCGACGAGTCCAGACCACGCATCGGCATGAGCTCGCTCGGCAAAAGCTGCCTGCAATATATGGTGACGCTGAAGCCGGAGCTGGAAAAGCGCGGCTATGAAGTCATCGTCTTCCACACCACGGGCATGGGCGGGCGGGCGCTGGAGGCGATCGCGGCACAGAAGGGTTTCGTCGCGGTGCTGGATTTCAGCCTGCAGGAACTCGCCAACCAGCTCACCGGCTCGGTGGTGAATTCAGGCACCGACCGGCTGGAGAATGCCGGCCGGCAGGGCATTCCGCAGATCGTCGCGCCCGGCGCCATCGACATGGTCGATTTCCCGACCTGGCAGGCGGTGCCGTCGCGCTTCACCGAGCGGCCCTATCACGCGCACAACCGACTGCTTGCTTCGGTCACCTCCGACGGCGCGACACGCCAGGAGATCGCGCGCGCCATCGGCGAGAAGCTCGCCGCGGCGACCGGTCCGACGGCCTTCATCCTGCCGGCCGGCGGTATCCAGCAATGGGACCAGGAAGGCGAGCCGCTCTACGAACCGGAAGCGCTCGCGGCGTTTGTCGAAGAGATGCGAGCGCGCGTGCCGCAGAATGCCGAGCTGCATGAGATTGCCGGCCACATCAACGACGCCGCCTTCAGCGCCAAGGCGCTGGAGATCTTCGATCGCTGGGTGGCCGAAGGCATCGTGCCGCCCGGCAGGCGGGCGGCATGAGCAAGGCAAAGCCGCAGGCGCTGGTGCTCGACTTCGGCGGCGTCGTCACCCGCACGCTGTTCGAGACGCATGCGCTGACCGAGGAGGCGCTTGGGCTCAGGCCCGGCACGCTCGACTGGCGCGGACCGTTCGATCCGGCCTCCGATGCGCTATGGCGCTCGATGCAGGCCGACGAGATCAGTGAGCGCGACTATTGGAAGACGCGCACGCGCGAAGTTGGCCAGTTGGTCGGCGAGGACTGGCAGGACATGTCGACCTTCGTGCAGCGGGCGCGCGGCGCCGATCCGCAAGCGGTGGTGCGGCCCGAGGCCGAGCGAGCGATCCGCATCGCGCATGAGGCCGGCGTGCGGCTCGCCATCCTCTCCAACGAGCTCGACCTGTTCTACGGAAAGTCCTTCCGCGAGCGGCTGCCGCTGCTTTCGCTGTTCGAGACGATCGTCGACGCGACTTATACCAAGGTCCTCAAGCCCGATCCCCGCGCTTATGCGATGGTCGGCGAGGCGTTGGAGTTGCCGCTTTCGTCCTGCGTCTTCGTCGACGACCAGACGCGCAATGTCGACGGCGCGATCGCCGCCGGCATGCTTGCCGTTCATTTCGACGTAGCCTGCCCGGCGCAAAGCTATGCCGAGGCGCTGGGCCATTTCGGCCTGTCGCTCTCATAATCGGAAAAACCGGAGTCCCTCCCGATGCGTGACATCAACTTCCTCACCGAGAACAACGCCAAGCCGATCTGGCATCCGATGGCGCATCCGGCCGAAATGCGCGCGAGCCCGCCGAAGATCATCATGAAGGGCGAAGGCGTTTCGGTGACCGATGCCGAGGGGCGCACCGTGCTCGATGCGGTCGGCGGGTTGTGGAACGTCAACCTCGGCTACAGCTGCGATCCGATCAAGAAGGCGATGATGGCCCAACTCGACGTCCTGCCCTATTATTCCGGCTTTCGCGGCACCTCGACCGGACCGTCGATCGAGCTCGCCTATGAGCTGACCGAATGGTTCGCGCCGGAAGGCATGGTGCGCGCCTTCTTCACCTCCGGCGGCTCGGACTCGGTCGAGACGGCGCTGAGGCTCGCCAGGCAATACTGGAAGATCCGCGGCCAGGGCGACCGAACGAAATTCCTTGCGCTGAAGAAGGGCTATCACGGCACGCATTTCGGCGGCGCCTCGGTCAACGGCAACGCCAATTTCCGCCGTAACTACGAGCCGTTGCTGCCCGGCGTCTTCCACACCCCGGCGCCCATGACCTATCGCAATCCTTTCGACGAGACCGATCCGGTGAAGCTGGCGAAGCTCTGCACCCGGGCGATCGAGGAAGAGATCGCCTTCCAGGGCGCCGACACGATCGCCGCCTTCATCATGGAGCCGGTGCTCGGCGCCGGCGGCGTCATCGTCCCGCATGAGAGCTTCATGCCGATGGTGCGGGCGATCTGCGACCGCCACGACATCCTGTTGATCGCCGACGAGGTGGTGACCGGCTTCGGCCGCACCGGCGCCTGGTCGGGCTCGCGGCTCTCCGGCACGAAGCCGGATTTCATGACCATCGCCAAGGCAATCACCTCCGGCTACTTCCCGCTCGGCGCGACGCTGATCGGCGCCAAGGTGGCCGACGCCTTCGAGGCCGACAAGACCAGCTTCGGCTCGATCGGCCATGGCTACACCTATTCGGGCCACCCCGTCGGCTGCGCGGCCGGGCTTGCAGCGCTCGCCGAAACCAGGCGGCTTGCCGTCAACGAGAACGCGGCCGCGCGCGGCGTCGAGCTCGGCCAGGCGCTGGAGGCACTGAAGGCCAAGCACCAATTGGTCGGCGATGTCCGTTACCAGGGCCTGATGGCGGCGCTCGAGCTGGTCTCGGATCGCTCGGCCAAGAAGCCGGTCGACAAGAAGACGATGGCGACGGTCGCGGACGGTGCCTATGGCGCTGGCGTCATGCTGCGTGTCTCCGGCAACAACATTATCCTGTCGCCGCCGCTCATCATCACGGCCGCCGACGTTGCGAAGATTGCCGAGGGGTTGGATGCGGGGTTGGCGGCTGCTGCAGCCTAGGGAATAGGGATTAGGCAGTAGGCAATAGGCAATAGGCAATAGGGTAAGGAAAGAAAGCCCTACTGCCTACTGCCTACTGCCTACTGCCTACTGCCTACTGCCTACTGCCTACTGCCTCCTTCCAGCCGCTTTTTCCGCCACATCGCCGGCGCCACCCCAACCGCCTGCCGGAAGAAACGCGAGAAATAGGCGGGATCGTTGAAGCCGGTTTCGTAGGCGATGTCCTCGACCGTGCGGATGGTGAAGAGCAGCAGGCGCTTGGCCTCGACCAGGCGCCTTTCAGCGATCGCCTGGCGCACGCCGGAACCCAGAACCTGATGCGCCGCCTTGTCGAGCAGGTGCCTGGTGGCACCGAGTTCCTCGACATAGCGCTCGACCGGCCAGTCGTCGCGAAAGTGGCGGTCGATCAGCCGCCTGAGCCGACCGCCCAGAGCCACGGCTGCTGGCACCGTGACCGCATGCGATTGCACGTCGAGGCGGGCGATGAGCGACAATGCCACCGCGATCAGCGGCGGCAGGATTTTTTCCGCGCCGGCCTGAGCCTCGGCATATTCGGCCTGGATCATCCTGACCGTGTCGCCCAGCCTTTGCCAAAGCCCTGTATCGCCGTGCGCGGTGATGAAAACCGGTTGGTCGAGCGGCAGCGCCGAATGTTCCGCGATTGCCGCAAGCGCGGCGTCCGCTACCGAGACGACGATCGCGTCGGTGCCCGGCTCGATGTCGAACCCATGCACCACGCCGCTCGGCATGAAGCTCACCGTCGGCGCCGAAAAACTCCAGGTCTTGTCCTCGATCCGATAGAGGCCCTGCCCGTTCGTCCAAAACGTGATCTGCGCCATTTGCGGGTGTTTGTGCGCCAGAACCTGGCCACGATGCACGGAAGCGCGGGCCTGCACGGTCTCGACATGTAGGAAGCCGACGTCGAGCGCCCGCGCAGGCTCGCCATAGACGAAGAATTCCGGGATGGCGGTCTGGTTCATTGTCGGCCGCAAAAAGTCCAAATGGTTTTATGCTTTTGTCCATAAACCTTTGTGGCTGCCGGCGCTATCGTTAACGCGTTAAGGGAGGATCATGATGCGATCGGAAGAATTCCGGGCCGACAAGTCGCGGCCGTTCACGGGTGACGAATATCTGGCGAGCCTGCGCGACGGGCGCGAGGTCTATATCAACGGCGAACGCGTGGCGGACGTCACCAGCCATCCGGCGATGCGCAATTCGGTGCGCTCGCTGGCTCGCCTCTACGACGCGCTGCACGACCCGGCTCAGCAAGCAGTCCTTACCTCACCCACGGACACCGGCTCCGGCGGCTTCACGCACAAATACTTTCGCGTTGCGCACTCGCCGGCCGAGCTTGCCGCGCAGCAAGGAGCGATCGCGCATTGGGCGCGCATGACTTATGGCTGGATGGGCCGCACCGCCGACTACAAGGCGGCGCTGATGAACACGCTCGGCGCAAATGCCGAGTGGTACGGGCCGTTCAAGGACAATGCGCGCGCCTGGCATAAGCGGGCGCAGGAAGCGGTCCTGTTCATGAACCACGCCATCGTCAACCCGCCGATCGACCGCCACAAACCGGCCGAGCAGGTGAAGGATGTGTTCGTGCACATCACCAAGGAGAACGATGCCGGCATCTGGGTGTCGGGCGCCAAGGTGGTGGCGACATCGTCAGCGCTCACCCATTACAATTTCCTGGCACAGAGCTCGGCGACGGTGACCGAGGATCCGTCGCTG
This sequence comes from Mesorhizobium australafricanum, assembly GCF_033977265.1. Classification (NCBI taxonomy): domain Bacteria; kingdom Pseudomonadati; phylum Pseudomonadota; class Alphaproteobacteria; order Hyphomicrobiales; family Phyllobacteriaceae; genus Mesorhizobium; species Mesorhizobium australafricanum. The sequence continues at coordinate 459,177 of NZ_JAVIIT010000002.1, forward strand.
TCGGTCATGTTCATCGTGCCGATGAATGCGCCCGGCATAAAGATGTTCTGCCGCGTCTCCTACGAGCAGACGGCGAACACCGTCGGCCATCCCTTCGACTATCCGCTGTCGTCGCGCTTCGACGAGAACGACGCGATCCTGGTTCTCGACAACGTCTTCATCCCCTGGGAGGACGTGCTGGTGCTGCGCGACGCGCAGAAGATCCTGTCCTTTCATCCGGCGTCGGGATTCATGCATGGCTACTGCTTCCAGGGCTGCACGCGCTTTGCCGTCAAGCTCGATTTCCTCGCCGGCCTGCTCGCCAAGGCGTTGCGCGCGACAGGCGGCGACGCCTTCCGCGGCAACCAGGCCGCGCTCGGCGAGGTGATTGCACTGCGCCACATGTTCTGGAGCTTCTCCAACGCAATGGCGCACAATCCGATCCCTTGGGCGAACGGCGCGGTGCTGCCCAATCTTGAGGCCGCACTTGCGTACCGGACCTTCATGTCGGAGGCCTATCCGCGCGTCATCGACACGGTGCGCCGCGTGATCGCCTCGGGCCTGATCTACCTGCCCTCCTCGGCGCGCGACTTCGACAATCCAGAGATCGACCGCTACCTCGCGCAATATGTGCGCGGCTCGAACGACATGGGCCATGTCGAACGCATCAAGATCATGAAGCTGTTGTGGGACGCGACCGGCACCGAATTCGGCGGGCGCCATGCACTCTATGAGCTCAACTATGCCGGCGCGCCGGAAGAGGTGCGGTTGCAGGTGCTGAAGGGCGCCGAGCGCGGCGGGCGACTGAAGCAGATGGAGGCGCTCGTCGACCAATGCATGGCCGACTATGACGAGAAGGGCTGGACCGGCGACACCTGGCTACCGCCGCTGTCGGCCCAGGCCAACTGACGGGGGGCCGGCCATGGAAGCGGCCATGACGACACAAGTCGCGAGGCTGGAATTCCGCGAGGCGATGGCGCGGGTCTGCGCCCCGGTCAACATCGTCACCACCGACGGTCCTGCGGGGCGCGGCGGCTTCACCGCCACCGCCATGTGCAGCGTCTCCGACGACCCGCCGACGCTGCTAGTGTGCATGAACGAGCGTTCGGCGCAGACCGGCATGTTCCTCGCCAACCAGCGTTTCTGCGTCAACGTGCTGACCCAGTCGCATATGCATCTGGCGGCAAAGTTCGCCGGCACGATCCGCGACATGGCGGAACGCTACAATGCGGCGCGCTGGCAGACCATGCCGTCAGGCATGCCGGCGCTGCTCGACGCGATCGTCAGCTTCGATTGCGAGATCGGCGCGGTGAACAAGGTCGGCACGCACAACGTGATGTTCGGCCGCATCGTCGACATCCGCCACGGCAGCGACGAGGCGGCGCTGCTCTATGTCGGGCGCAACTACATGCAGCCGAGCGCGCTGGGGAGTTTCGGTGGGTGAGCACTTTCCCTTCTCCCCTTGTGGGAGAAGGTGTCGCCGAAGGCGACGGATGAGGGGTGCTCCAGCGGAGTGAGACGCTGGCGTTCCCTGGAACACCCCTCATCCGTCTCGGCGCTGCGCGCCGATCCACCTTCTCCCACAAGGGGAGAAGGGAGATCCTAGCCCTCCGTCGACTCCGACTGGATCAAGCCGTCCAGCATATCCAGCAACCGCTCATGCTCCGCGGCGCCATAACGCTTCTCGATCGCCTCGTAGATGGCGGTGCGCTCGGGCGCCAGCTCTTCGATCAGCGCCACGCCGGTAGGGCTGATGGCGAGCAGCGCGCGGCGGCCGTCATCTTTGACCTTGTTGCGAGATATGAATTCACGCTCCTCCAGCGCCTTGATGATGCGGGTGAGGCTCGGCGGCAGGATCGAGGCGCGGTTGGCGAGCTCGGTCGCTTCCAGCGGTCCGGTTTCGGCAAGCACGCGCAGCACGCGCCATTGCTGCTCGGTGATGTCGTGGCGGGCAAGCATCGGCCGGAAATGCGCCATGATCACTTCGCGGGCACGAAGCAGAGCCATCGGCAAAGAGCGGCGGGTGCTGGGCGGTAGCAAATCAGGTCTCCGAAAAATCCAATCCAGTACGAGTCGCGGTAAATATTAACAGCCGGATCGCAGCTATATCCGCGATTTTTCCGAGACCGGCAATCCCACTGCCGGAAGCTGCGCCCGCATAGAGAACGACGCTTGACATTCGGTCGTCAAGATGTAATTCACATGTTAACTACAAGGTGGAGGAACCCTTGCCCCATATGTCGATCGAATATTCGGCGAATCTCGACCCAAAAGTCGACATGGGTGAGCTCTGCGCGCTGGTCTCGCGCGCCATCCTCGATACCGGCCTGTTCGAACCGGGCGCGGTCAGGGTGCGCGCCTTCCGCGCCGAGGCCTATGCGATCGCCGACCGGCTGCCCGAGAACGGTTTCCTCGACATGAATTTCCGCATTGGCAAGGGCCGCGGCGAAGAGGAGAAGAAAAGCGCCGGCGAGGCGATCTTCGCCGAGGTCGCCGACCATCTTTCATCGCTGTTCGCCACGCCGCATTTCGCGCTGTCGCTGGAGATCCGCGAAATCGACGCCGAGCTAAGCTGGAAAAAGAACGCCATCCATCCGCGCTTGCGAGGCAAGTGAGCATCGCGGCAAGGAACCGGGCGCGACAAGCAATCAACAGGAAGAACCCATGGCGGCATTGGACGACAATCTGAAGAAAGTCGAGGCCTATCTCGAGCGCTTCCGCAAGCACGGCGTGCTCAACCAGATCTGCGGCGAGGCGGTGCCCTCCGCCGACGGTTCGACATATGAGACGATCTCGCCGATCGACCTCAAGCCGCTCGCGACTGTGGCGCGCGGCAAAGCGGCCGATATCGACCGCGCCGCCAAGGCGGCAAAGGCCGCGTTCAAGGACTGGGCGGCGATCTCCGGTGAAGCCCGCAAGAAGCTGCTGCACAAAATTGCCGACGCCATCGTGGCGCGGGCCGAAGAAATCGCCTTCATCGAATGCATGGACACCGGCCAGTCGCTGAAATTCATGGCCAAGGCAGCACTGCGCGGCGCCGAGAACTTTCGCTTCTATGCCGACCGCGCGCCGGAAGCGCGTGACGGCCGTTCGCTCAGGGCGCCGAACCAGCTCAATCTGACGACGCGCGTGCCGATCGGCCCGGTCGGCGTGATCACGCCGTGGAACACGCCCTTCATGCTGTCGACCTGGAAGATCGCGCCGGCTCTGGCCGCCGGCTGCACGGTGGTACACAAGCCGGCGGAATTGTCGCCGCTCACCGCCCGGCTGCTGGTCGAGATCGCCGAGGAAGCCGGTCTGCCGAAGGGGGTTTGGAACCTCGTCAACGGGTTTGGCGAGGATGCCGGCCGGGCGCTGACAGAGCACCCCGACATCAAGGCGATCGGCTTTGTCGGCGAAAGCCGCACCGGCTCGATGATCATGCGCCAAGGCGCTGAAACGCTGAAGCGCGTGCATTTCGAGCTCGGCGGCAAGAACCCGGTCATCGTCTTCGCCGACGCCGACCTGGAGCGGGCCGCGGACGCCGCCGTCTTCATGATCTATTCCCTGAACGGCGAGCGCTGCACCTCGTCGTCTCGCCTGCTGGTCGAGGCCTCGATCCACGACAAGTTCACCGATCTGGTGGCGGAGAAGGCCAGGCGCATCAGGATCGGCCACCCGCTCGATCCGGACACCGTGGTCGGGCCGTTGATCCATCCCGTACACGAAGAAAAAGTGCTCTCCTATATCGAGATCGGCAAATCGGAAGGCGCGGTGATCGCCGCCGGCGGCAGCAAGTTCGCCGGCCCGGGCGGCGGCTGCTATGTCAGCCCGACGCTGTTTACCGGCGCCACCAACAAGATGCGCATCGCCCAGGAGGAAATCTTCGGTCCGGTGCTGACCGCGATCCCGTTCAAGGACGAAGCCGAGGCGCTGGCGCTGGCCAACGACACGCAGTACGGCCTCACCGGCTATCTATGGACCTCCGACGTCACCCGCGCGCTGCGCTTCACCGACGCGCTGGATGCCGGCATGATCTGGGTCAACTCGGAGAATGTGCGCCACCTGACGACGCCGTTCGGCGGCGTCAAGAGCTCGGGCATCGGCCGCGACGGCGGCGACTGGTCGTTCGACTTCTACATGGAAACCAAGAACATCGCGTTCGCCACGGCGCCGCATTCGATCCAGAAGCTCGGCGGCTGACCGGAGACATCAATGGCCCTGCCCCAACCCAACCTCTACCCAGCCTTCAACATCGTGCGGCTCTCCCATGTCGAGCTCGCCGTCACCGACCTGGCGAAATCCCGCGCCTTCTATGTCGACACGCTCGGCCTGCAGGTGACCGACGAGACCAGCGGCGCGATCTATCTGCGCGCCTTGGAGGAACGCGGCCATCACTGCATCGTGCTGCGCAAGGCGACGACACCTGAAGCGCGCGACCTCGGCTTCAAGGTCTTCTCCGACGAGGATCTCGACAAGGCCGCGCATTTCTTCAAAGCCAAAGGCCAGCCGGTTGAATGGGTGGAGCGGCCGTACCAGTCGCGCACCTTCCGCACCCGCGACCCGCACGGCATCCCGCTCGAATTCTATTCGAAGATGGAGCGGCTGCCGCCGATCCATCAGAAATACGCGCTGTACAAGGGCGTGAAGCCGCTGCGCATCGACCACTTCAACTGCTTCTCGCCCAACGTCGATGAATCGGTGGCCTTCTACAATGAGCTCGGCTTCCGCGTGACCGAATACACAGAGGACGCCGAGACCGGGAAGCTGTGGGCCGCCTGGACGCATCGCAAGGGCGGCGTGCACGACATCGCCTTCACCAACGGCTTCGGCCCGCGGCTGCACCATGTCGCCTTCTGGGTGCCGACGCCACTCAACATCATCGACCTGCTCGACCTGATGGCGACCACCGGCTGGCTGCCGAATATCGAACGCGGCCCCGGCCGGCACGGCATCTCCAATGCCTTCTTCCTCTATATCCGCGACCCCGACAATCATCGCATCGAGATCTATTGCTCGGACTACCAGACGGTCGATCCGGACCTGGAGCCGATCAAGTGGGATTTGAAGGATCCGCAGCGCCAGACGCTGTGGGGCGCGCCGGCGCCGAAAAGCTGGTTCGAGGAAGGCAGCGTGTTCGCGGGCGTTGAACCGCGCAAGTCCGATCTGGCGGCTTCGCCGATCGTGGCGCCTTGACGGGCTATTGGGAGATGTTCGCGTTCTACGGCGCCCCCCTCTGTCCTGCCGGACATCTCCCCCTCAAGGGGGGAGATTGGCTGTCATCTTCGCCTTCGCCAATTTTCAACGCCGCAAGAAAAGCGCCGGCCGCAAGTTCTGCTGATCTCCCCCCAAGAGGGGGAGATGTCCGGCAGGACAGAGGGGGGCGCGGGGCGCCGTAGAGCTCGACGCTACCGGTTAGCCAACAGAATCGACTCCGGAGCATCAGCATGAGCGCGGCACGCCTCGCTACCTTCACCATCGGCGGCAAGACGCGCTACGGCGCGATCACCGATAAGGGCGTCGTCGACCTCTCGGCGCGCCACCGGGAATGGCCGACGCTGCGCGAGGTGATCGAGGCCGGCGCGCTCGGCAAACTCGCCGAGGAAGCCGAAGGCCTCGCCGCCGATTTCAGCGTCGAGGACATCACTTACGAAATCCCTGTCCCCTCCCCGGAAAAGATCATCTGCGTCGGCGTCAACTATCCGGACCGCAACGAGGAGTACAAGGACGGGCAGGCGGCGCCCTCGAACCCATCGCTGTTCATCCGCTTCCCGCGCTCCTTCGTCGGCCATGGCGCGCCCCTGGTGCGGCCGCCGGAATCGCCGCAGCTCGACTATGAGGGCGAGATCGTCATTGTCATCGGCAAGGGAGGACGACGGATCGCGGAAGCCGATGCGCTCAGCCATATCGCGGCGCTGTCGTTGTGCAACGAAGGCACGATCCGCGACTGGGTGCGCCACGCCAGGTTCAACGTCACCCAGGGCAAGAATTTCGACCGCACAGGTTCCATCGGGCCGTGGCTGGTGCCGTTCACCGACGAGGCGCAGATCGGCGACATCGCGCTGACCACGCGCGTGAACGGTGAACTCCGCCAACAGGATCGCACCGGCCGCATGATCTTTTCGTTCCGCAAGATCATCAACTACATCTCGACCTTCACCACGCTCGTGCCGGGCGACGTCATCGTTACCGGCACGCCGACGGGCGCCGGCGCCCGCTTCGACCCGCCGGTCTGGCTGAAACCCGGCGATGTGATCGAGGTCGAGGCCGACGGCATCGGGCTGCTCCGCAACGGCGTCGTCGACGAAGGAGCCGGTCGATGATGACGGAAAGCCAAGTCGAGGAGGCCGCCCGCCGGTTGTTCGAAGCCGAGCGCGACCGTCGCCAGATCAGGCTGCTCAGCCTCGATTTTCCTGAAGCGACGATGGACGATGCCTATCGCGTACAGGCGGCGCTGGTGAAGCGAAAGGTCGCTTCCGGCCTCACGATCAAGGGCTGGAAGATCGGCCTGACCTCGAAGGCGATGCAGTCGGCGCTCAGCATCGACATCCCGGATTCCGGCATCCTGTTCGACGACATGTTCTTCGAGGATGGCGGCACGGTGCCGGCCGATCGTTTCATCCAGCCGCGCATCGAGGCCGAGATCGCCTTCGTCATGAAGGCGCCTTTAGCCGGTCCGGACATTTCGATCGACGATGTGCTCGACGCCACCGATCACATCACCCCGGCGCTCGAAATCCTCGACACCCGCATCGAGCGGGTGAACAAGGAGACCGGCAAGATCCGGACCTTCTTCGACACGATCTCGGACAATGCCGCCAATGCCGGCATCGTCGTCGGCGGCCGTTCGGCAGGGCCGCGCGAGGCGGATCTGCGCTGGATGGGCGCCATCGTGTCGCGCAATGGCGAGGTCGAGGAAACGGGGCTTGGCGCCGGCGTGCTCGATCATCCGGCGAAAGGCATCGTCTGGCTCGCCAACCGGCTGCATCAATACGACATGCGCATCGAGGCCGGCCAGGTCGTGCTGTCGGGCTCCTTCATCCGGCCGGTCGAATGCCGGCATGGGGACCGGATCGTTTCGGATTTCGGCCCCTATGGATCGATCCGCATAGCCTTCGCCTGATTGGCGCATTTTCACAGCACGGCGAAAGAAAAAAGGCCGGGCGCGAAAGCGGCCCGGCCAAGAATGAAGGTCATAACCTTCAGAGGGGAACATCGCCCGGCGCAATGGGAGGAAAACACCGAGCGATAGTCGTTATCTGGGGCCTCACCGGGGTATTTTCCAAGAACGGAATTCCAAAAAAGATCGGAGTCGCGAAAAAGTCTCGCTCGAATAAGGCAAAATCGTCAGCCGGCAGCCGACGCTTTTTCCAGAAGATCGGCATAATGCCGCCGCGCCACGTCGGGATGCGACCTCAACCGGCTTTTCAGCACGTTGGTTCCGACATTGCGGAACAGCGGATTGTCTGGATCGCTGGCCGGACCGCGCGCTTCGGCCGCCAGTTCCTGCGGCAGGTCGAGCAGCGGGATCGTCGCGTCGAGCCGTGCACTGAAGAAGAAGGGAACCGAAATGCGCTCGACGCCGGCCGGCGGCGTGATCACGCGGTGCACGGTCGCCCTGAGATAGCCGTTCGAGGCCAGTTCCAGGAGCTCGCCGATGTTGACGACGAGCGTTTGCGGGATCGGATCCACATCGACCCAGCTGCCGTCATACTCGACCTGCAGGCCCTTGTTCTCGTCCTGCAGAAGAAGGGTGAGAAAGCCGCCATCCTTATGCGCGCCGACGCCCTGGTCGTCTCCGGTAACATCGCGGCCGGGATAGCGCACGATCTTCATGCGGTGGTTGGGCTCACCGCGATAGATCGGATCGAAAGCGTCCTCCGGCTGGTCGAGCGAAAGCGCGAAGGCCTTTAGCAGTCGGATCGACACCTCCGTCGCCTTGGCCTGCCAGGCAAGCAGGGCCGGCTTGAGATCGGGAAGTGCGGCTGGCCACTGGTTCGGACCCTGCAGCCGTGTCCAGGCCGGCACGCCCGTCGCTTGCGAAATGGTCGTGCGCTCGACACCGATGTCCAACTGCTCGCGCCAGTCGGCCTTGCCTCTGGTCAGCTCGCCGCCGGCGCGCGTATAGCCGCGAAATTGCGGCGATTTCACCATTTCGATGGCGAGCTTGTCGGCTTCCGGCAAGGCAAAGAAGCGGCGCGCCGCGTCGAGCACCGCATCGATTTCCGGCTGGGTAATGCCATGGCCGGTGAGATAGAAGAAGCCGACATCGCGCGCCGCCGTTCGTAGATCGAACAAGAAAGTCCGCAGTTCCGACGGCCCCTGCTCCAAGCGGGCGAGATCGAGCACCGGGATTATTCTGGGCATGGACAGGCTCCTCTTGGCGGAACTGTTTGTTTTCGCAATTCCGGACGGAAAACCGCCGCTCACTTTTCCTGGAATTGCTCTGGCGGCCCCACCGGACGATGACACGCGCGTCATTGCCGGTGAAGAAACGCACCGACCAATCTCATTGCGAACGGAGCAAGCCGGCGCTCAATTCCCGGCTTTTGCGGCAAATTGCGTTCACGTCCGATCGCTTTTTCTCTCGGAGCGACTGCGGAAAATACTCTCTCAAAGATTCTATCACTTGGAGCGCGCCGATCGCCGTCGTGTCGCCGGCACGGCCGAAGTCTCAAAACGTCTCGACCCAGGGCCTGAGTTCGACCTCGAAGCTCCAGGCGCTGCGATGCTGGCGATGGACGGCGAGATAGGTCTCGGCGATCGCGTCGGGCGAGAGCCGGCGGTCCGGCCGGTCGGGCTCGGGCGCCTGTCCGGCCGGCTCGATCTGGCCGTCGATGATGAAATGCGCGACATGGATGTTCTTCGGGCCGAGCTCGCGCGCCATCGACTGCGCCAGCCCACGCAGGCCGAATTTCGGCATGGCAAAACCGGCGGAACCGGAAAAGCCCTTGAGGCTTGCGCTGGCGCCGGTGAACAGGATCGAGCCGGAACCACGTGCAAGAAGCCGGCGTGCCGCCTGCTGGCCGATCAGGAAGCCGCCATAGGCGCCGACAAGCAGGGCTTGCTTGACCGCCTCGGGATCGAGCTCGGCGATGGGGCCGCGCGTGCGGCCGCTGGCGTTGAAGACGGCAATTTCGAGCGGGCCTGCCTTGTCGGCCGCCTCAAACAGCCGCTCGACGGAGGCCGTGTCCGACACGTCGGCCTCCACAGCCTGCGCGCCGGTTTCCTTGACCAGCGCCGCCAATTTGTCGACGTTGCGCGCGGCGAGGACGACGCGGAAACCTTCCCTGCCGAGAAGCCGTGCCAATGAAGCGCTGAGCCCCTGCCCCGCGCCTGCGATGACCGCAACGTTGGCTGCCATGTCGTGTCCTCCTTGCGAAAATCCATCCGGACAGTCGGCCCGCCGGTGTTCTTTGTCCGCAGCCTCGCGCCTTCTTGGCCGGGAGGCAAGAACGGCGTTGCTCCGTTTTCACCATTCGACGCAAAAAGCCGCCGGTCCATGCGGCGGCCTGCTTGGGTGCAGCGAGACACTTGCCTGACGAGCCGATCCGTCCGACACGTGATTTGAACGGCGATTCGAGGAACGACCATGGAACCAATCTGGGCCGTCGGCCTGATGACCGGCACGGTGCTCGACGGCAACATCGACGTGGCGCTGATCAAGACGGATGGCGAGCGCATCGCCGACACCGGCACCTATACTCTGGCCCCCTATCCGCAATCGATCCGCACCCTGCTCGAAGAAACGCTGCGCCAGGCGCGCGCCTGGAATTTCGAGGGACCGGAACCGGCGATTTTTCGCCAAGCCGAAGAGGCGCTGACGCGGGCGCAGTCGGCGGCGGTCAGGGACCTGGTCGAGAGCCAGGGCATGTCCATGACCGATATCGGCGTCGTCGGCTTTCATGGCCAGACAGTGCTGCATCGCGCGCCACAGCCGGGCCGGATCGGCCGCACGCGCCAGCTCGGCGACGGCGAGCTGATGGCCTCGCTGCTCGGCACCAAGATCGCCTATGATTTCCGCACTGCCGATGTCGCGGCCGGCGGCCAGGGCGCGCCTCTGGCTGCCGCCTATCATGCGGCGCTGCTCAAGGAGGCGGATGCCAGCGGCGACACCGCCGTGCTCAATCTCGGTGGCGTCGGCAACATCACCTGGTGGGACGGCAAGGACAATATCGTCGCCTTCGACACCGGGCCGGCCAATGCCCCGGTCAATGATTTCATCAAGGCGAAAGGCCTCGGCGAGATGGACCGCGACGGCAGACTGGCTGCCGCAGGCAAGGTCGATGAGGAACGGCTCGCCAGGCTGCTGCAGCATCCGTATCTGACAAAGCCCTATCCGAAGTCGCTCGACCGCTTCGACTTCACCGCGGCGATGGCCGAGGGACTCGGCGCGGAGGATGGCGCGGCGACGCTGACGGCCTTCATCGTTTCCGCTGTCGGCAAGGCGCTCGACCTGTTGCCGCGCCGGCCGAAGCGGCTGGCGGTCAGCGGCGGCGGCCGCCACAATCCGACGATGATGGCAATGCTGGAGAGCCGCGCGGGCGTCGAGGTCGTGCAGGCCGAAGCGCTCGGCTGGAAGGGCGACGCTGTCGAAGCGGAGTGCTTCGCCTTCCTCGCCGTGCGCGTGCTGCGCGGCCTGCCGATCAGCTTTCCAAGCACCACCGGCGCGCCCGAGCCGATGCGTGGCGGAAAACTCGCGGGCTGATCAGATCGCGCATGTCGCCCTTCCAAAACGCACCTTGGGCAACATGCATCAGAGTTTCTTCTGCAGGAAAATGCGGCTGCGGCCGACAGGAAAGTCGGGCAATTTGCCGAACGGTTTATAACCCTGGCGCCGATAGACTTTCTCGGCGATCGGATTGAAGGTGTCGATCCAGGCGCCGTGGCAGCCGCGCACGATCGCCTCTTCTTCGGCGGCGTCGAGCATGTCGGCGGCCATTCGCCGGCCGCGCAGCTTTTCGTCCACCCACAGCCACTGCACATAAAGCCAGCCCCAGGCGGTATAGCCGGAAATGCCGGCGACGATGCCGCCATGCTCGTCGCGCGCGAAAACCGCCAGCGGCTTTCGGCCTGACGCGCCGACATCGCCATCGTTGAAAGCGGTAAGGCTCCCGCTCAGGAAAGCGAGGTCCTGCGGCGAGGGCTCGGCCGTGATCTCGAGCGTCGTCTTCATCGGCTGCGACTCCGGTTCGGAAGCCAGCCTTAGAACAATTCCAGGAAAAGTGTGAAACGGTTTTCCGTTAGGAATTGCGTAAAAACAAAAGGGGTGGAAAGGGCGAAGAGAGACGCAAGCCTATTGCCGAAGGATGTCCGACCGACACGCCGCGGCCGATGCCGCCACCAGCATCAGTCCCGCGGCGATCAAGGCGCAGTTGGCGAAGCCGAGGCCGGTGTAGAGCGGGCCGAAGCCGGCGGTGCCGACGGTGACGGCCAGGTAGGTGACCGCGCTGTTCAGCCCCATGATGGTGCCGCGCCGCGACGGATCGAGCGCGGTCAGCCGCATGACCAGCACGTTCAGCCCGAAATGATTGGCAAGACCCCAGACGGCTATTGACGCCAGCAGCAAGCCGAAGCTGCCGCTCGCCAGGGCGATCGCGACATAGACGGCGGCGACCAGCAGATAGGCGAAGGGCATGACGCGACGCGCGCCGAGGCGGTCGATGACGCCATCGAGCAAAGCGGCGGCGCCGAAGCCGAGGCCGTAGGCGACCGCCGCCAGGCCATTGGCGCTGACCGGTTCGCCGAGGGCTTCATGGAGATGGTCGCCGAGATAGCCGTAGACGCCATAGAAGGCGGTCATGAACGCGCCGCAGGCGATGAGCAGCGGCAGGATGCCTGGAACGGCGAGCGCGCCGAGCGGCGACGGCGCCGGACCACTTTTCCTGGTGTCGTGCAGCGAACTTATCGCCAGGCCGGCAACGGCGGTTCCCGCCAGCAGCGCCACGGCGGCGAAGACGGCGCGCCAGTGGATGAGATCGGCAATCACGGCCGACAGCGAGACGCCGGCGACCATGGAGAGCGTCCAGCCGGTCAGCACGACCCCGATGGTGCCGCTCTCGCGACCGGGCGGCGCGATCGCGGCCGAGCTGGCATAGATCGCGGGCATGGCGATGCCGGCGGCAACGCCGGCTACCAGTTGGGCCGTCACGAGCAACGCGACCGTGGGCGCCAAAGCGCTGGCCACAAGGGCTAGCGCCAGCAACAGCAACGCGCCCTGCAGCATGCGGCGCGCGCCGATCCGGTCGATGTAGCGGGCAAGGAAGAGCGCGCTGGCCGACGTGCCGAGGCCAAAGGCGGCGGCAGCCGTCATCACCGCCGGCACGCTGGCGCCGAACGATGCCGCGACGGCCGGCGCGATGGGTCCAAGAACCAGCGAATTGGAGCCGATGACGGCGATGCAGCCCGTCAGCAGATAGGCGGCGGCGGGAATCGGCGCGCGGGACCCCGCCGTCAGAATTGCTGATTGATCACTGTTCGACATATCATCATAATGGCCGAATTAAATTCCGCATCAACGGAGAATTTCCATATGGAAACAGAAACAGATGATATTCAGCGGAACAAGCATCCGGCCCGCGAGGTCGACGCTGTCGACCGAAAGATATTAGGCGTTCTCGTCGAGGACGCGACCATCAGCTATGCCGAGCTCGGCGAGCGTGTCGGCCTGTCGCCACCGGCGGCGCATGAGCGGGTCAAGCGGCTGAAGCGCAGCGGCGCCATCCGCGCCACATCGGCGATCATCGATCCGAGGGCGATCAAAAAGCCGCTGCTAGCCTTCGTGCATATCGACACCAGGGGCTGGGGCAAGACGCCGGAACTGATGGCGGTCTCCAAATATCCGGAGGTCGAGGAGATCCACACTGTCGCCGGCGACACGTGCATGCTGCTCAAGGTGCGCACCGAGGATACGCGCGCGCTGGAAGGCCTGCTGGCGCGCCTCTACGACACCCCCGGGGTCACCTCGACGCGCAGCTATGTCGTGCTGTCGACCTATCTCGAGCGGCCGGTGCAGCCCGAGATCACGAGCGAATGGCCGGCGCCCAAACATATGGCGACCCCGGTCTATTAGGTCGCCGCGGGCTCGCCGAGCCCGCGACGCACAAGCAGGTAAAGCGCCGCGACATGCGTGATCATAAGCAGCGGCACGTAGAGGATCGGGATCGCATAGGCAGCGCCCAACTGGCCGGCATGCCCGGGAAGGTCGAGCATGGTGCCGTGGTAGTAGTCGCCGACAATGTCGACCACGCCCGCGAGGTTGAAGGCGACGACAAGCGGCCAGAAGATCGCGGGCCTCGCCACGGCGAGCAGCGCCAGCATGGCGAGCAAGCCGGTCGCAAAATCGCCATAGGCGGCAAAACTGGCAAAGCCGCCGGGCAGGTCCGGTCCGGTGACGCCCGGAATGAGGAAGACGAGCCCGAAGAAACGGAAGCTGTGCAGCGTCGCGATGGCGCGCTGCGCCTCTCTCGGCTCCATGGATTTCAGCCTTGGCCAGATATAGGCGCCAAAGCAAAGCAGCCACGGCACGTAGCCGAGCGCGAGATGGATGTTGAAGATCATCGCAGGTGACATCTTCGCCTCCTATCAAGCCTTCACAGCAACGGCTTCGAACACCGCTGTCAGAATGCCCAGCCGGCCTTCCATCAGATTGCGTCCGAGATTGGAAGCAAGGTCCACGAAGCCAGCCCCCATGACCACGCCGAGGTTGAGCGAAGGCGGCGGGCCGGAGGCGCGGAGCTCAGCGAACCAGACCTTGGCGGCAGCCGTGTCGTCCTTCTGGACAAGCGTGCCGAAGCCGGCGGCTTCGATCGCCTCGCAGGTCGCGTCGGCCGTCAGAAGGAAGCTTTCGCCTGGCGTCTTCGCCCACGGAACCGGATAGTGGGGGTCGCCGCCATTCAGCACGACGTCGAAGGTCGCGAATTTTCCGCCCGGCTTCAGCACCCGCCTGATCTCGCGGTAGAGCCGCGGCCGGTCGGCAATGTTCATTGCCACGTGCTGCAAAAGCACGGCATCGAACCGGCCATCTTCGAAGGGCAGCTCCAGCGCACTGCCGGCTTCGAACGACACTTTGCCGTCCTGCCCGGTTCGCGCGGTCAGATAACGAGCGGCCTCGACGAAGGGTTCGCTGAGGTCGACGCCGGTCACCTCGCAGCCATAGGTCGCGGCAAGAAAGCGGGCCGGCCCGCCAAGACCCGATCCGACGTCGAGCACCGACATGTCGGCGGTGATAGCCGCAAGACTGGCCAGCTCGGCGGTGGCCGCAAGCCCACGCGTGTGGAACTGATCGAGCGTGGCCAGTTGCTCGGGCATCAGCCGCTTTTCCTCCGGCCCGAAGACCGCCAGCGCAGTCTTCAACCGATCGGTCAGGCCGGTCGCGCGGTAGTGATCGCGCACGCGATCGAGTTCATTTGTCATTGCCACTTCCCTTCAGGCTTCCAGGTCAGACAACAAATACGGCCGCTTTCTGCCGACAACTATCCGCGATAATGTCGATGGGTCATGAAGCAGAACTTCACAGTCAGGCATGGCGCGCTCGACGGCGTCGAGGCGTTTTTGAGCGTGGCCAGGCACCGCAATTTCCGCAAGGCGGCGGCCGAGCTGTCCGTCACCCCGTCAGCAATCAGCCAGGCAATACGCACGCTCGAGGCGCGCCTGGGTGCCGCGCTCTTCGTCCGCACGACGCGCAGCGTCGGCCTGACCGAAGCCGGCGAGCGCTTTTTCGCTCGCGCCCGGCCGGCCTTCGAGGAATTGATCGCCGCAAGCGAGATCGCGCGCGGGATCGGCCAGCGGCCGGCCGGGCTGTTGCGTATCTCGGTACCGCCGGCCGTGGTGCCGGTGCTGCTGGAGCCGATGATCGCCTCCTTCTGCCAGGCCTATCCCGAGATCGAGCTGGAGATCGTCGCCAGTGGCGAGCTGGCAGATCTCGCCGCTGAGGGATTCGACGCCGGCATCCGCATGGGCGATCTGATCGCGCCCGACATGGTCGCGGTCCGCCTGACGCCGTCCTTCCCAATGATGGTCGTCGGCAGTCCCGAATATTTGCGCCGGCGCGCGATGCCAGAGCGCATCGAGGATCTGCGCGACCACGCCTGCCTGCGCCTGCGCCGCTCGAACGGTTCGGTCGCGCCATGGTCCTTTGTCGACGGCAACAAGGCTGTCGAGGCGATCGTCTCGGGACCGCTCATCGCGCACGACTATCCGTCGCTTCTCGGCGCGGCGATCCAGGGCGTCGGGCTGGCCCAGGTGCCAAGCCCGATCGCCGAAGCGCCGATTGCCGATGGGCGCCTGCAGGCGTTGCTCGCCCGCTTCGCGGTGACCTCGCCGGGCGTTTTTCTCTATTACCCGGAAAGGCACCAGGTTCTGCCCAAGCTGCGTGCTTTCATCGACCAAATCAGGCAGCCGGGCGGCGTTGATGCTTCGCCGAAGCGATCTGGTGGACGACGATCTCAGACCTGATGCATCATCGCCGAGACTCCGGTCGCCAGCGCCCTACCCCTTGGCGTGCCAGGAAAGGAACCGGCGGATCTCCTCCCGCTTGTCTTCCGACAAACCGGCAAGCTGGCTCTCGTCCAGATATCCTTCCCGGACGAGAACGCCAAAAACGACGGTCAGCTGCGAATAGCGATAGTCGAACATCTGATCGATCTTTCGGCGCTGCTGCCGCAGATAATTTTCGATCTCCCACATGTCATCAGGTGTCGTGACGGCACTGACCTTGCTTTTGAGTTCGGTCATCGTCTCGCCGAGCGCCGCCTCCAGCGCCGTATCAAAAGCGCGGCGCGCGACTTTCTTTTCGGACGACGACCACCTGATTTCGTTGACGTTCACCGATATCTCCCTGGAGAGTTCCTACCTTACTGCCTAGGCAATCTAGCGCAGGCATCGGCGCCAAGCATCTCTCATCTTCGCGCCCGTTTCCTTTCCGCCGCCACCAGGAGATCGACGAAGGCGCGCACCTTGGCCGGCCTGAAGCGGGCCGGCGGATAGACGGCATGGATGCCGCCCGACGGCAGGTTCCAGTCGGCAAACACCCGCACGAGGCGACCGGCGGCGATGTCGTCCTCGACGGCGAAGTCCGGAAAGACGCCGAGCCCGATGCCGGCCAGCACGCAGGCCTGCACCGCGGGGGTCTTGTCGCAGATCACGACCTGATTGAGCTCGGCCAGCACCGTCTCGCCATCTTTCGAGAACAGCCACTGGCCGGTACCGCGCAATTGCGCGTTGCCGACCCATGGCAGGGATTTTGCGATCTTCGGGCTTACATAGGCTGGAAGGCCGGCCGCGAGCTTCGGAGTTGCAACGACGAATTGCTGCAAGGTCCCCAGGCGCCGCGCCTGGTTCGAGGAATCGGCGAGCCAGCCGATGCGGATGCCGAGGTCGATCTGCTCGTCGACCAGGTTGCTGATCGCATCGTCGAAGATCGCCTCGACCTTCACCTTCGGGTATTTCCTCAGATACTCGGCAATGGTCGGGGCGACGATCTTGGCGCCGTAATCGAGCGATGCGGTGAGACGCAGCGTCCCGGTCGGCCTGCCCGCGCTTTGCGAGACATCGCCATAGGCCGCTTCCGCTTCGCGCAGGATGATGGCGGCGCGGTCGTAGAACCGCCGCCCCTCCTCGGTCGCCGTGACACGCCTGGTCGTGCGCTGCAACAGCGTCGCGCCAAGCTCCGCTTCAAGCTTGCCCACCTGATGGCTGACCACAGCCTTGGCGACGTCGAGGCGATCGGCAGCGGCGGTGAACGATCCTGTCTCCACGACAGTGGTGAAGTAGACGAGACGGTTGAGATTGAGGAGGTCGGCCATCGCTATTGTCTGATTTGATCAGACAGTTTGTATGATTGATCGAGGTTTTTTGCAACCAGCCAAACTGCCATCTAGCCCGGAGACGACGCTCCCCGGACCGGATGGCAATGACCGACACCACCGTGACCTATCTTTTCGACCCGCTTTGCGGCTGGTGCTACGGCGCCGCGCCGATGCTGGACAGGCTCGCGGCAAGCGGCATCGCATTCGACCTTTTGCCGACCGGACTCTTCTCCGGCGCCGGCGCCCGGCCGCTGGATGCGGGCTTTGCCGCCCATGCCTGGGCCAACGACCAGCGCATCGAGCGGTTGAGCGGGCAGCGCTTCAGCCAGGCCTATCTCGACAATGTGCTCAACGTTCGCGGCACGCTGCTCGATTCCAGCGCCGCAACGCTCGGCATCAGCGCCGCGGGCCTGGACGATCCGCGCCAGCGGCTGCCGGCGTTGAAGGCGATCCAGCACGCCCGCTATGTCGACGGCCGCGATATCGTGACGGCGGACGGCGTGCGCCAAGTGCTGGCCGATGCAGGAATGGCGGACGCCGCCACGGCGGTGAAGGCGCCGACGGACAAGGTGTTGGCCGCGCATCGCGAGCTGGTCAGCCGCGGACGTGCCCTGTTCCAGCGGCTGCACGCCAATGGCGTTCCCTCACTCGCCATCATCGGCAACGACGCGCCCCGGCTGATCGGCTCGAACGCGCTGTTCGGCAGCTACGACAATCTCGTCGCCCATATCCAGGCGGCCTAATCCCGGTCCCTCCCCCAAGCAAAAGGAACTTCCATGAAGATCGCACTCATCGGCGCCTCCGGCCAGGTCGGCTCGCGCCTGCTCAAGGAACTCTCCGATCGCGGCCATGCCATCACCGCGATTGCCCGCAACCCGGAAAAGATCGCTGCGCTGCCGGGCGTCACCGCCAAGAAGGGCGACGCTTTCGACAGGGACGCGCTGGCCGCGTTGATCAAGGGCCACGATGCCGTGATCAGCGCGGTGCATTTCACCGCAAGCGATCCCGATACGCTGATCGCGGCCGTGCGCGCCTCCGGTGTCAAGCGCTACCTGATCGTGGGCGGCGCCGGCAGCCTCGAAGTCGCGCCCGGCAAGCGCCTGGTCGACACGCCGGAATTCCCGGCCATCTACAAGGGCGAGGCGCTGAAAGGCGCTGACTTCCTGGACAAGCTCAGGACCGTCTCCGATCTCGACTGGACCTTCCTGTCGCCTTCGGCCCTGTTCGTCGCGGGCGAGCGCACCGGAAAGTTCCGGCTCGGCAAGGACGCGCTGCTGGCGACCGACAAGGGCAGCAGCATCTCCTTCGAGGACTACGCCATCGTCATGGCGGACGAGATCGAAAGCCCGAAGCATATCCGGCAGCGCTTCACCGTCGGCTACTGAGGCGATCGATTTCAGCTCTTTGCGGCGGGCCGCCGGACACGGCGGCCCATCATCATGCGGCGCGGGACTCGATCAAGGACTGGATGCGTTGGGCATCCGCGCGCGTGACGGGATTGTAGACGATCATGCCGAGTTCCGGACGGCCGTCGACCGCGAAGACGGAGAACTCCAGCTCGATCAGCCCGATTTCGGGATGCCGCAGACGCTTCACACCTTCGCCATGCGCGGGGACGACGTCATTGTCCCGCCACAGCGCCGCGAATTGCGGACTCATGCGGGACAATTCTTCAACCAGTTCGGTGATCTCCGCACCGGCGCCGGCGCGGGCAGCGTCGGCCCTGAACGAGCCAACCACGAAGCGAGCGACGCTCTCCCAGTCGTCCTGTGCCTCCCGCACGCGCGGGTTGCCGAACATCAGGCGCAGGATGTTGCGCTGCTCGCGCGGCAGCTTGGAATAGTCAGTCAGCATCGCCGCCGCGGCACGGTTCCAGGCGACCACATCCCATGTCGCGGTCTTGATGATGGCCGGGCTGGGGTCGAACGCATCGAGGACGCGTTGCAGGCGCGGCGTCACGCTGTCGACATTCCTGTAGCGGACTTCCGGCGGCCGCCCGAGGCCCAGCATGAACAGGTGCTCGCGTTCGGGCTCGGTCAGCATCAGCCCGGTCGCGATGCGGTTGAGTACATCCGCGGAGGGCGCGCCGCCCCGCCCCTGCTCCAGCCAGGTGTACCAGGTCGGGCTAATATTGGCGCGCTGCGCCACCTCTTCTCGGCGCAGCCCCTGTGTGCGCCGCCGTCCCGTAGCGAAACCGAAGGCGGTGGGATCGAGGCGCTTGCGACGATCCCGCAGAAAGGTGCCAAGCTTGTTGGTCGTCTCTTTGTTGGCGGTCTCTTGGGGCATTGCAATCCTGTTGGCTATTATACCATGATAATGTCACTACTTTAACAGAATGAGTTATAGCGCAAGAAGGACCTCCGAACAACATAGGAGACCTCTCATGCGTGTATTCCTCACCGGCGCCACCGGCTTCATCGGTTCCAGAATCGTGCCCGAACTTCTTGCCGCCGAGCACCAGGTGCTCGGCCTGACCCGCTCCGACGCCGGTGCGCGGTCGCTTGCCGCCCAGGGCGCCGAGGCGCATCGCGGCGACCTCGAAGACCTCGACAGCCTACGTGACGGCGCGGCAAAGTCGGATGCGGTGATCCACACTGCCTTCGACCACAATTTCTCGAATTTCGTTGCGAATTGCGAGAAGGACAAGCGCGTGATCGAAGCGCTCGGCGGCGCGCTCGCCGGCTCGGACCGGCTGCTCCTCATCACGTCGGGCGTCGGCATGGGTTCTGCCGAACATGGGCAGCCGGCGAAGGAAGATGTCTTCAACACCGACCATCCCAACCCGCGCATCCTGTCGGAGCTTACCGGTGCGGCGATGGCCGAGAAGGGCGTCAAGGTATCGGTGGTGCGGCTGCCGCAGGTGCATGACACGGTGAAGCAAGGCCTGATCACGCCACTCATCGAGCAGACGCGTGCCAAGGGCGTGTCGGCCTATCTTGGCGAGGGCCGCAACCGGTGGTCGGCGGCGCATGTGCTCGATGTCGCCAAGCTCTACCGTCTGGCGCTGGACAAGCAGGAAGCCGGCGTGCGCTACAACGCCGTCGCCGAGGAAGGCATTGCCATGCGCGAGATCGCGGAAGTGATCGGCGCAAGGCTCGCCGTGCCGGTGGTATCGCTGTCACAGGAAGAAGCGGCGAACCATTTCGGATGGCTTTCCATATTCGCGGGCCTCGATATGCCGGCCTCGAGCGAATGGACGCGCGCGCATCTCGGCTGGCAGCCGACGGGACCCGGCCTTATCGCCGACCTCGAGCGGATGGATTATTCGCAGGCAGCCGCGGCCTAAAGTGCGTCGCGCTGAACCGGATTCAGGCGACGCGCTTTTTAAGTCATTGTTTTGATGCATGTCGTTGTCCCAGTACCGCTGCACACTTCTGGGCGACATGCATTAGCCGGCCTCCACGGCGGCTCGGCAATCAGTTGAACCGCCTCATCTTCCTAGGCGCGAAGCAGATCCGCCAGGCTGTCGGACTTCTCGACCTTGTCGGTGAGATCCAGTCCCGACAGCAGGTCGACCAGATGGCTGTTCATCAGGGCGGCGGCGTCGGCGCTGTCGCCGGCCTCGATGGCGTCGACCAGGGCGTGATGGGCGTGCTTCTCGCAGGTCGCGTCGCGGCGCTTCCAATAGAGCGCGATGATCAGCGAGGAGTGCGAAACGAGGTCGCGGACGAAATTGGTGAACACCGAATGCGCCGCGATCTCGGCGATGCCGACATGGAAACGCGCCGACAGCATGATAGCATCACTGTCGCGGCCTTCATGAAGCGCCTCGTGCTCCTTTTCGAGATGCTGGCGCAATTGCACGATGTCGGACGGCACCGCCACTTTGGCGGCGAGCGCGGCGACCTTCGGCTCGATCAAGGCGCGCGCCTCGAACACCTCGCGCGCCTCGATCTTCGACGGCTTGGCGACAAAGGCGCCCCGGTTGGGCTCGAGCCGCGCCAGCCGGTCGTGCGCCAGCGCCTGCAGGGCTGCGCGGATAACGGTGCGGCTTACCGAATAGATCGACGCAAGCTCGTCTTCCGGCAGCTTGGTGCCGGGAGCAAGACGGTGGCTGACGATGGCGTCCCTCAGCCCAAAATAGATCGGCGACCAGCGCGCCGCCGGCTTGTCGTCTCGATCTTCTTCCCTGAGTACCGTCAACATGCTTTCAATGCGCGGGCCCGAAATGGCCCGATCTGCCCCCAAATCGCCAGCAGCCCGCCCAATCTAGTATCGCTCGCGCAGCGGTCAATCCCACCTGTCCGGACGCCGGCCGGTCGTCGGGCAGCAAAAGCCGCCTAAACGATCTCGGCTTCCGTGGGCGACAGCGGCGCGAACATGCCGGCGAACCGCTTGCCGCGCGGAGCCGCATAGCCACCGATCTTCGATGTCTTCAAGCCGACCTTGAACAGGCTCTCAGCCAGCGTGACGGCACAGACGACGCCGTCCAGTACCGGAACGCCGTGTTCTTCGGACAGACTATGCGCAAGGTCGGCCATGCCGGCACAACCGAGCACGATCGCCTCGGCCTTGTCCTCGCTGATGGCACGCGCGATCTCCTCCGAAATCCGATGTCTTGCATTCGAGCCTGGACGTTCGAGCTCGAGCACGGCAACCTCGGACGAGCGCACCTTGGCGCAGCGCGAGGCAAGGCCGTATTTCGCCAGATTGTGCTCGATCGCCGGAACCGAGCGGGCAAGCGTGGTGACGACGCTGAACTTGCCGGCGACAAGGCTCGCCATATGGAACGCCGCCTCGCCGATGCCGATGACGGGAGCCTCGGTGGCACAGCGGGCGGCGTCCAGCCCGGTGTCGTCGAAGCAGGCGATGACATAGGCATCGGCCGCCGGCGCCTTGCCCATTTCGGCAATGATGCCTGGAATGGCGAAAACCTCGTCGAAATAACCCTCGATGCTCGGTGGACCGTCGGCCGGGTTGACGGCGATGATCTGGGTCGCATCGGAGGCGACGCTTGCCGCCGCCTCGCCGATCTTGGCGGTCATCGATTGGGTGGTGTTGGGATTGATGACGAGTATGCGCATTCCAATCAGCCTCAGATCTCGCCGCCGAGATAAAGACGCTTGACCCGGTCGTCGGTCAGCAATTCGGCGGAGTTGCCGCTCAGCGCGACACTGCCGGTGGTCAGCGCATAGGCGCGCTGTGAGATGCGCAGCGCCATGCGCGAATTCTGCTCGACCAAAAGGACACTGACCTTCTCGTCGCGGTTGATGGCGACGATCGAGCGGGCGATGTCCTGGACGAGTTTTGGCGCAACGCCGAGCGAGGGCTCGTCGAGCAGCAGAAGCTTCGGCTTCGCCATCAGCGCGCGGCCGATGACCAGCATCTGCTGCTCGCCGCCGCTCATCGTGCCGGCGGCCTGCGAGAAGCGCTCCTTCAACCGCGGAAAGCGCCCCAGCACCATCTCCATCGACGCGGCGATCTCGGATTTGCTGGTGCGCGTGAAGGCGCCCATCAGGAGATTGTCCCTGACCGTCATGAACGGGAAGACGCGGCGTCCTTCCGGCACCATGGCGATGCCCATCTTGACGATCTCGTCGGGGGCGGCGCCGTCGATACGCCTGCCGCCATAGTGGATCTCGCCGGACCTGATCCTGCGCAGGCCGGTGATGGCGCGAAGGATCGACGACTTGCCGGCACCGTTGGCGCCGATCAGCGCGACGGTTTCGCCCTCGTTGACTTCGAGCGAGACGCCCTTCAGCGCGTAGACATGGTCATAGTAGAGCTCGACATTGGCGAAGTTCAGGATCTGGTTCATAGGCCGATCGCCTCGTCTTCGCTGCCGAGATAGGCTTCGATCACCTTCTCATTGGCCTGGATTTCCGACGGCGTTCCCTCGGCAATCTTCTGCCCGAAATTGAGCACGACGAGGCGGTCCGAAATCTTCATCACGGCCGGCATGTCGTGCTCGACCAGCAGGATGGTCAAGCCGCGCTCGCGCAGGCGCCGCACCATTTCCACCATGCGCATGGTCTCGTCGTGGTTCATGCCGGCGAAGGGCTCGTCGAGCAGCAGGATGGAAGGATTGGTGGCCAGGCCGATGGCGATACCGAGCGCCCGCAAATGGCCATGCGGCAGGTTGCGGGCGGTTTCATTGGCGAGCGAGGCGAGGCCGAGCAGTGCCAGGATCTCGTCGGCTGATTGGCCGAAGGCGGCCTCGTCGGCCTTCGCCGCGCCGGTGCCCAGGAAGAAGCCGAAGAGGCTCGCCTTCGAGCGCAGATGGTGCGCGATGATGACGTTGTCGCGCACGCTCATGTTCTTGAAGATCGTCGTCTCCTGGAAGGTCCGCACCACGCCCCTGCGGGCCGCGATATGCGGGGCGAGACCGGAGATGCGTTCGCCCTTCAGGCGCACCTCGCCCGTTGTCGGCCGCAGGAACGACGCGATCAGCTTGAACAAAGTCGACTTGCCGGCGCCGTTGGGACCAATGACCGACAGGATCTCCTTCTCGCGCACCGAAAAGGAAACGTCGTTGACCGCGACGAGGCCGCCGAAGCGTTTTGTCAGGCCGGAGACTTCGAGCATTTCGGCCATGGCTCAACCCTTCTTCCGGGTCATTTCGGCAAGGCTGAGCAAGCCGTTGGGCAGCACCAGCATCAGGACGATCATCAGGCCGGAATAGATGAGCAACTGGAACTGACCGGTCTGGAACAACAGGTCCCAACCGAAATAGAGCACCAGCGTGCCGAGCATCGGACCGAACACATAGCCGAGGCCGCCGAGGAAGCAGTTCAGCATGAAGTTGACGGAATCGGTGACGGTGAAGCTCGACGGGTAGATCGACTGCGAGATGGCGGCAAAGATGGCGCCCGAAACGCCGCCGAAGAAGGACGACACGGCATAGGCGATGACGCGCAGATAGGCGATGTTGACGCCGATCGAGGAAGCGAGCTCCTCATTCTGCTGCAGCGACTGGCAAAGCTTGCCGATGCGCGAATTGACCAGCCGGTACATGACCGCGAAGCAGACCACCATCAGCGCGACCGCCAGCAGGTAGAAGGCGAGCCGCGAATTCTGCAGCGTGGCGAAATCGGGGATCAGTGTGATGCCGAAGACCGACAGGGCGCCCGGCAACGGGATGCTGACGATACCCTTGGCGCCGTTGGTGATCGGCAGTGCCAGCGCGAGCAGACGCGCCACCTCGGTCAGCACCAGCGTGACCATGGCGAAATAAACGCCGCGCAGGCGCAGGATCGGCAGGCCAATCAGGACGCTGGCCGCGGCACAGAACAGACCTGCGACGGGGAGCGTCAGCCAGAACGACCAGCCGTGGTTCATCACCAGGATGGCCGAGACATAGCCGCCCGTCAGCGCGTAGGCGCCCTGGCCGATGTTGATGCGGCCGATGTAGAAGGTGAGCCAGACACCGGCGCTGGCGATGCTGAGCAATGCCACCGAGGTCAGCGTGTAATAGAGGTCGAAGCGGCCGCTGGCCGAGATCGCGGTCGGCACGGCGATGAAGACGATCGCGAGGAAGGCGACGACCGCGGCGATCTTCATGTTGCGATTGAGGGTCATGGCGCGATCAACCCCACGGCTTGCCCATCAGCCCGTTGGGTCGGACCGACAGGAACACCATCAGGGCAGCGAAGATGACGAGGTAGGTCACGTCGCCATATTCGCGCAGCACGGTGAGGCCGACCGACTCCATCATGCCGAGGATGAAGCCGCCGGCGATCGCACCGCCGACGACGCCGGCGCCACCGATCATCACCATCAGGAAGGCCTTGATCGAGATCGGTCCGCCGATGCCGGAATTGACGCCGGTGATGGTGACCAGCAGCCCACCGACAACGCCCGCGAGCATGGCGCCCATGGCGAAGCCGATCATCGAATAGCGGTCGACCCTGACACCCATCAGCTGGGCGGCTACGCGATCCTGGGCAAGCGCCCGCATGGCCCGCCCGACCCGACTGTATTGCATGTATAAGACGAAAGCGGCGATGAAGATGATGGCTAAAGCACCGACGAGCAGCCGGTCGTAAGGCATGATGATGCCGGCGTCGTTGAAGACGCCCTTGACGATCTTGGGAACGCCGCGCTGTTTTTCGCCGAAGATGAGCAGGATGACGGCATCGAAGAAGAAGGCGGTGGCCGCCGCGAGCAACATGGTGCTCTCCTCGCGGTGGCTTCGCCTGATGACGGTTCGAAAGAGGAATTTCTCCATCAGCGCACCGATGACGGCGAGCGTGACGCCGGAGGCGAGCAGCGCCACCACGAAAGGCAGGCCGAGCTGGCCGTAGACCGTATAGGTGATGAACCCGCCCAGCACATACATCTGGCCGTGGGCGAAATTGAGCACGTTCATCAGGGCGAAGATCAGGGTTAGCCCGAGCGCGATCAGCGCGTACTGGGCGCCGAGATACAGTCCGTTGGCGATGACCTGTTCCATGGACACCTTCGATCTGCCATGGGGTCCGGCCAATCGTCCGGACCCCGCGGCAAGCTGGAGGAAGTGACGCTCGAAGGTAATGCTAGTCGACAGAGCCGACGAACAGGGTCTGGAAAGCGCCGTCCTTGTATTCGTTGACCACCATCGGCACCGAAAGCTGGCGCTTCTGCCCGAAGGACGTCGAGCCGACATAGCTCAGCTTGGCGTCGCCCTTGAGGAAGGGATTGGGCGCCGTGAAGGTTTCCATGGTCTTCTTGAATTCGGCGACGTCGTTGATTGCCGCCGGATTGGCCTTCAGCGTATCGAGGATGTATTCCAGCGCGTAGACCTTGGTGTTGGACTCGTCGTTGTATTCGCCGAACATCTTGGTGTAGCGGGTGACGAACTCCTTCATCGTGTCGGAGGCAATCTCGGGCGTGGAAGCACCACCGACGGAGATGAAGCCGTTGGCGTATTCGCCGGCACCTTCCGCCAGGACCTTGGCGTCCTGCGCCGTTTCGGTCGAGATCAGGCCTTCATAGCCGAGCTCGCGGGCGGCGCGGATGAGCAGCGGCGCGTTGGCCGGCGCCACGCCGGACAAGACCAGCAGGTCGGGCTTCAGCGCGACGATCGGCGTCAGCACCGGTGTGAAGTCGCGTGTGTCGTTCTGGTAGGTGTCGTTCTGGGCGACGACTTCCAGCCCAAGCGCCTTCGCCGCCTCGACGCCGCCGTCGCGCTGGCTCAGCGGATCGGATTCATTCGCCGCGACAAAGGCGATCTTCTTCACGCCTTTGTTTTCCTTGAGATATTTGTAGATCGCCGGGCCCGACTGGTAGTTGGCGATCATGCCGAGCACTGCATTTGAGGCGGGCTTCTGGTAGAGGGCCTTCGGGAAGGCGTAGGGGAAATAGATGATGCCGTTGGCCTCGGCGACGGGGCGCACCGCGGCGGCGCCGTCATCGACATTCGGCCCGACGACGTAGTGGACGCCTTCCTGCGCCATCTTCTCCATGCCGGCGATGGCACGCTTGGGATCCTTCTGGTCGTCGAAGGTGATGATGTTGATGTTGTAGGTGTCGTTGCCGATCTTGACGCCGCCGGTCTCGTTAAGCCAGGCGGCGCGGGTCTGCATCGAGCGCACGTTCGAGGTGCCCCAGGCGGCCGCCGGACCGCTGGTGACGCCGACAAAACCGATTTTCAGTTCCTTGTTTTCAGCCTGCGCGGACGAAATGCCGACAGCGGCAATGGCCAGGGTCGAGGCGGCGCCGAGCGCCATTGATTTCAGAGTCGAGCGACGGTTGATCATATCTGCAGTTCCCCTTGGTTATCGCGCTTTGTGTTTTGCTCGTAGGCTGCGCGTATAGGGTAAGGGAAACCGGCTTCGGCCGATTGTCAACATCTTTCTTCTGTATTGTATACAATACTTGGATCGAATATGTGCGATGGCCTGCCAACGCATGACAGGATCAGCATTCAAAGAAGCTTGGCCAATGACAGCCAACCCAGCGACTCCGATCAGTTCGCAGGAGACCATGGACGCAAAGGTGGTCGAAGCTTGTCGAAACTGGCCCGCGCGGAATGCCGCCGGTGACCCTATTTCCCGCAATAGTGGTCGTTGATGGCGTTTACCGCATTCGCGTCCGGTCCGACGCGGTGATACGAGCAGGCGCCCACCGCCGTGGTGGACATCTGCCGGTCGTAATAGCGCGGACCGCCGAACAGCGTATCGATGATGTCGTCACTGGCCGGGACATAACGCTCCTGTTCGGCGACGCGGTGGCGATGCCGTTCGCCGGCGGAAGCCGGGCCGGCCGCCGTGGCCGCCGCGGCAAGCACGAGCGCGACGATTGCAAGATATTTCGTCATAGCAGCGACCTTCTGGCAATTTGGATCTGCAGCATATCCAAAATAGCCAGCGGCGCAAAAGTTCCCCTTTCCTGCTTTCTGCCGGCAAGTTCCTCGACATAGAAATTTGTGTGGTGGGCTATGTTTGCGTTGGCGGGTGGCATGCCTTGGAGATTGACCGGAACGCCCATCGCGATCAATCCCGGCGTTTGCGCTGATTCCGGCGGAAATGATGGTGAGAATCCTGCTCACCGGCGAACGGCAACCTTTCGAAATCCCGGCATCGAGGAACTAATGCAGATGGCGCAGTTTGTCGGGGTTGCGCATGACGTAGATCGCCGTAATCCTGCCATCCTCGATGTCGAGGGCCGTGGTCTGGAGCTCGCCATCGACCTCAAGCGTGACGAAGCCAGGCAGGCCGTTGATGAAGCCGTAGCGGACCAGCTTCGAGCGGTTGTCCTTCAGCCATGGTGCCGCTTATCCGGATCGCCGAAAAATAACGGCAATCCCGACGCCGGATTTTCGACAATGGCGGGCTCCGATGCCGGATATCCTGCATTCGTTCGGCCACCATTCCCGGAGGCCTAAGGAATAGCCCGATGACAGCCAGAGCGATAATTCTCGACGCCAAGCCGCTCAGCACGGCCGATGTCGCCGAGGTCGCGCGCCGCGGCGCTCGCCTCGTGCTCGGCGAGGAAGCCATGCGCCGCATCCGCGCCAGCCGCGCCCTCATCGAGCATCTCACCCAGCTCGGCAAGCCGCTCTACGGCGTGACCACCGGCCTTGGCGCCTGTGTCGACACGCCGCTGGCGCAAGCCGACCTGATCGCCTTCCAGCACAGCGTGCCGCTCAGCCACTCCATGGGCGCCGGCCCGTCGCTGCCGACCGAAGCGGTGCGGGCACTGATGACCGCGCGCATCTGCGGCATGGCCGCGGGCGGCACCGGCACCTCGGAGGGCGTGGTGCTCGGCCTGCTCGCCGCGCTAAATGCCGGCGTCCACCCGATCGTTCCGAGCTGGGGATCGGTGGGAGCTGCGGACCTTGCGCCTCTCGGCCATCTGGCACGGGCGCTGGGTGGTGACGGCGAGACGGAATATCGCGGCAAGGTCATGCCGTCGACCGAGGCGCTACGGCTCGCCGGGCTCAAACCGCTCGATCTGCGCGAGAAGGACGGCCACGCCATCATCGTCGCCAACAGCCTTTCGACCGGAACGGCGTGCCTCGCCCTTGAAGACGTCGCATGCCTGATCGATTGGTCGCTCGCGGCTGCGGCGCTGAACTACGAAGCCTTTCGCGCGTCGCTCAAGGCCATCGACGAGGATGCCCTGGCGGCGCGGCCGGCCTTTGGCCAGCGCGAGATCGGCGCCAGGCTCAGGGCAGAGCTTTCGGGAAGCGGGCTCTGGCAGGAGAATGCCGCTCGGCGCCTGCAGGATCCGCTGAGCTTCCGCTGCGTGCCGCAAGTGTGGGGCGGGTTGCTCCATGCGTTCGAGCAAGCCAGGCTGGCAACGGAGATCGAGCTTGGCCATTCCGGCGACAACCCCGTCATCCTGCCCGAGGCCGAACGGGTCGTTTCCAACGGCAATTTCGACCTCACCGCCTTCACGCTGACCTGGGAAAACCTCGGCCAGGCGCTGGCGCATTGCGCTGTCGGCACCGCCAACCGCTCGATGAAGCTGATGTCGCCGACGGTGGCGGAGCTGCCGCGCTTCCTGTCGGCCAAAGGCGGCAGCCGCCAGGGCTATGCGGAACTGCAGAAGCCGGTCGCCGCGCTCGAGGCGGAGATCCGGCATCTCGCCAATCCGATGTCGCTCAGCCCGCTTGCGATCTCCGACGGCGTCGAGGACCAGTCGTCGATGGCGCCGCGCGTGGTGGCCAAGACGGCGGGAATCATCGAGCGCCTGCGCTATATGGTTGCGATGGAACTGATCTTCGCGGCGACCGGCGTGGAATTGCGCGGCGTGCTGGACAGCATGGGCGAAGGCCCGCGGCGCAGCTATGAAGCCGTGCGGGCACTGGTCGCCCCGCTCGACGACGACCGCGAGATGAGCGCCGACATGGCGCGGGTCGCCAGGATGGTGGCGGGGCCGCGGCTGTAGAGCGGGCCAAGAGGCCCTCTACAACCGCCGCTTCGTCACGCGCGCTGGAATCTTCAAAGCTTATACTCTATATGACCATCTACATGGTCAGGAGGGTGGCATGGATATCATCAATCTGGCGGACGCCAAAGCCCATCTTAGCGAGCTGGTCGACCGGGTCGAGGCGGGCGATTCGATCGACATTGCCCGGCGCGGCAAGCCGGTCGCGCGGCTCACTGCAGTGGCCAAACCCCGGAAGCCGATCGATCTCGCTCTGCTGCGGTCGCTGACAGCGACCATGCCGCCGCAGACCCAAACCGCCACCGATCTGGTGCGATCGATGCGGGACGGCGATCGCTACTGATGCCCTATCTCGACACGTCGCTGATCGTCGCGGCGCTCTCCAACGAAACGATGACGCGCGCGTTCAGACTTGGCTGGCGACGCAGGACCCGGAACAGCTTCTGATCAGCGACTGGACCATCACCGAGATGTCCTCGGCCATGGCGATCAAGTTGCGGACCGGACAGATCGGACTGGAGCAGCGCGCATCGGCGCTCGCAATGTTCAACAAGCTGGTCGCTGAGAGCTTCACCTTGGTAACGGTGACCGGCGCGCAGTTCCGGACGGCGGCGAGGTTTGCCGATCAGCATATGCTTGGGCTTCGCGCGGGGGACGCGCTTCACCTCGCAATCGCATCGGAGCACGGCGTCACGTTGCATACGCTCGACGAGCGCCTTGCCGAAGCCGGCCCATCGCTCGGCGTGCCCACGCAGTTGCTGGTATGAAGCAGCTATCGCCCGACAGGGCGTTGCTGCGGCTTTGATGTCGTCGACGCCGGGCGCTAAATCCAGCTCTCCAATCGCGTATTCATCACCAGTTCGGCGACCGAGGCTGTGTTGGGCAGGCTGAGCAGGAAGCTGACGCTATCGGCGACCGTGTCGGGCGGTATGCGGTTGGCCGACGGCACCACGCCCGGCACCGAAGCGACCAGTTCGGTGTCGACGGCGCCGGGACAAAGAGCCGTGACGCGCACGCCGTGTTCCCAGCCGGCGAACTTCGCCGCATGGGTCAGCGCCATCACCGCGTGCTTTTCCGCAACGTGCGCGGCAAGGTCCCGAACTATCACGAGACCTTCGTCGATGACGGCGATATCGACATGGCCGAGATCGTCCGCATCCTGCGCGACGAGGACTATCGTGGCGTCATCATCCCCGACCATACGCCGGAAATGTCCTGCGACGCGCCCTGGCATGCGGGGAAAGCCTTCGCGCTCGGCTACATGCGCGCGCTGGTGCAGAACGCCACGGCGCTGGGACCTTCCCGCACCGCCCAAGCCACCAACATCCGGATATAAGCCCGATGAAAAGATCGACGCGCCCTTATGCCGACGATGCCGAAATGTACCGCCTGTTCGAAGGTGAGCTCTTCGTCGCGGTTGTCGGTGACGTGATGGACACGCTGGGGCTGCAGCATCAGTTCTTGCCGCCCGTCTTCAAGCCTGTCGATGAGAAGACGCGATTGCTTGGCCGGGCCATGCCCGTGCTCGAGGCCGACATCTTTCCGACCAACGAGCCGACGCACAATCCGCTGATGAGCAAGCCGCACCCGCGATGCAATCCGGCTCGGCTTACTTGTCGTTACGAGGGGTGGGTAAACGGATTTGTCCACGTCTGGGTCGATTGGGCGGCTTCAAGCGATCACAGCTGGGCTTTGGCCCGTAGGGCAAGCGTCGCCGACGACCAGTCGCGCGTCAGTCGCGCGATATGGACAGTCCCGCGAGAAGCGGAGCGTATGCGGCGAGCCTGCGGGATACGAACTCCGTGAAGAGCCGCACGCGCTTCGTCTTGCGTGTCTCCCCCTGTGTGAGAAGCCAGAGCGTTCCGTACATGTGCAGGTCGGTGCACGGCACCCTCACCAGCAGGGGATCGGCATCTCCGACGAAGCACGGCAGCGTCGTGATCCCGAGCCCTTGCCGTGCAGCAACGATCTGCGCCTCGGCGTCCGTGGTCCTGAATGGAACCCCCGTGGTGCGAACCTCACCCTCGCTGGCCCAATCCGGAATTCCATGAATGCTTATGACGATCCACCGGATGGGATCAGGCGCGCCCGCACGCCACGCGGCTAGTCGATCGCAGGACATGTAGACGCCGCCGAACAGCTCCGGTCCCTTCAGGCCGTGAAGATTGAGGGGCAGGGTTTTGCGGTCGTAGACGACGCGGATCGCCACGTCGGCCTCTCGGTTGGTCAGATTTGCCAGCTCGCCGGACGACAAGATTTCCATCTCGATGTCCGGATGCAGACGCGCGAAATCGGCGAAGTCGGGCATCAGCAGGTGTGTCGCGAGGGGCGGAGCCAGCGTCACCCGCAGAAGCCCGCGCACGCTCTGGTCGCGCCCGAAGACGCGCGTCTCCAGCTGATGCGACGACGCTTCCATCTGGTTCGCGAGCTCGAGGACCTCCTCGCCCGCAGCCGTCAGGCGGTAGCCCGAAGGCAGCTTTTCGAACATCTGCGCCCCGAGGCGTTCCTCGAGCTGGGCGATGCGTCGCAGCACGGTCGAGTGGTTCACGCCGAGGCGCTCGGCGGCAGCCCGCACCGAGCCTCCACGCGCGACGGCGAGAAAGTAGCGAACGTCATCCCAGTCGATCATGGTGCAATCCCGCACCGCGGGGTGCGCTTCCCAATACCCCGTGTCCTATACCATCGAACAGCGTCTCGTCCCCGGACAAGTGCAGCGGCGACTTCGGCGCCTGGGGGCGTCGCTCACCGCGGACACCGCATGCCATGGCTGAAGCTATTACCTCGTGTGGTTCGATTTTGCACCACCGATGTGCGAACTTCCGCACTGCACGCCTGACGCAGCCGGACCCATTTCAACGTCGACACGATCCCCGGACGAAGGCTCGGGGCAACTGAGGAAAGCCGAAAGGATAAGTCATGGGAAAGCTCGAGGGTAAGGTTGCAGTCATCACGGGTGGATCGAGCGGCATGGCGCTGGCGAGCGCCAAGCGGTTCGTTGAAGAAGGCGCCTACGTTTTCATCACAGGCCGGAGGCAGGAGGCGCTCGACGAGGCCATCAGGCTGATTGGCCGGAACGTGACCGGCGTGCGCGGAGATGCGGCCAATCTCGACGACCTCGACCGCCTGTTCGATACGGTCAAGCGGGAAAAGGGCCAGATCGATATCCTGTATGCGAGCGCCGGCACGGGCGAAGCCGTCCCACTGGGCGAGATCACCGAGCAGCATTTCGATGCGACCTTCGGCCTGAATACGCGCGGCACGCTGTTCACGGTGCAAAAGGCGTTGCCGCTGCTCAACGATGGCGGATCGATCTTCATGACCGGATCAGTTGCTTCGGTGAAAGGTTTTCCTGGTTACAGCGTGTATGCGGCGAGCAAGGCGGCGTTGCACGCATTCGCACGCGGGTGGCTCAACGAGCTGAAGGGCAGGAATATCCGGGTGAACGTGCTGCACCCGGGGCCGATCGCTACACCGATGCAGGACCAAGTTCTCGACGAGGAGGGGAAGCGGATGTTCGAATCCCTGATCCCGCGGGGAAAGATGGGGCGTCCTGAGGAAATTGCGACGGCCGCGCTGTTTCTTGCTTCAGACGATTCGAGCTTCGTGAATGGGCTGGAGTTGTCCGTCGACGGAGGCTTCTCGGCCATCTGAAATCGCGCCGGATCGCGGGAAGTGGCCGATCGGCGGCAACTAGCATGTCCATGTGGAACGACTTCCGCGCTGAACTGTCGGCCCGGGGGCGCGGAAGTCGTTCACGACGGGACGTCCGCGCAAAGGTCGCCACACGGCAGAACGGATAACCCAGCGCCGTTGAAGGCCGGAAATCAATACCAACACGGATCGGAGAAGCATTATGAGCTACGCGATTGTAGGATTCGGCAAGATAGGCCAGGCCCTCGCCCACGGCTTCGCCCGTAAAAACATCGACGTGACCGTCGCAAGCCGCCAGCCGCCCGAGGCGTTGGCGCCGCAGGCCCGGGCGATTGGACCCACGGTCGTCGCCAAGTCGCTGCGGGAAGCGATCGAGGCCGACACGATCATCTTGGCAATCCCGTTCTGGGAGCACCGCGAGGTTGCGAAGGCTCTGCCGAGCTGGGAAGGCAAGACAGTCATCGACGCGACGAATGCGTTTCCAGTCCCTGAAGAGCTGGACGGTCTCCCGTCCTCCGCCTTCGTCGCGAAGGCGTTCACCGGCGCCAAGCTCGTGAAAGGGTTCAATCACCTGATTGCGGCCACCCTGGCTGCCGATCCGATCGTCGAGGGCGGCCACCGGGTTGTCTTTCTGTCGAGCGACGACGAGGACGCGATCGCTCCCGTGGCTGCCTTGGCCAAACAACTCGGGTTCGCACCCATCAAGCTGGGAAAGCTCAACGAGGGTGGCGCGCTGGTGCACGCACGCGGCCGCGTTTGGGGCCAGCTGATCTTCCAGGATTTGTTCAAGAAGGAGCAGTAATCGGTCTACGACCGTATGATTTGGCCAGAAATGTACGATCCCAAAACGTCTGCCATCTACTCTTGGCAGCGGGCTGCTCCGGTCACGGCTTCGGCCTTGGCCCGGGCATAGGTTATCTTGCCGCGCAATTGATCACCAATGAGACGCCAAGTGTGGATCCGACCCACTTCCGGCTCGCGCGGCTGGTCGATGGTTCGAAGATAAAGGTCGGATCACTCTGAGGCCTGGTACGACGTCGAAGGCGCCGCCATTTAGCGACATCCTCATCCAATCGGCTATACGCTCCACCCGGCTTCCTTACGCCGCGCCGGGCTGAACGTGCTCCTGTTCGAAGCCCGCGTCCTCCGCTGACCTATCCGAGAGTTTGACTGGCTAGAGCATAGGTCACCGGTGTGGCTGCACCGTCGACAGCAAAATCGGCGAGGCGTTTGCCCATCGACATGGTCAGTACCGTGTCGAAGACCGGCATTCCGCTGTGCGCCAGAAAGGCGGCGAATTCGCCATTGTCCATATGGGTGTCGACCCTAAGGAAGGATCCCGAATGGTCGGCCACGTGAGGCCGGACGATCGCGACGGCGTCGGCGTCGCTTTCCGCTACGACCGGACCCACCACATGGCCCCGCCCGAACGGCCGACAGAGCGCGAACGCGTTCAGCGTGTCACCTTTGAAAAGCCCATAGCCGGCCGAGTGCGCAAAAAGCTTTTCGATGAGCGCCGCCCGCCTTACGCCAAATCCTGCCGCGTCGAGCGCGATCGCCGCGGGAATATCCCTGGCGTCCAAAGTCCGGACATCGCCTCGAGTATTTGCCGGACTACCCGTTGTTTGCATGCGGGCGATGCCCTGGCATTGATAAACGGTCTTCTCCGGCTGGAAGTCGAGCGAGAGATAGAGCCGCCTTGCTGCACGGGTTGCATTGAGGCGCAAGTTGCGGTCGACGACCTTCTCGAAAACCCGCTTCATCAGCCATTGCCCCGCCCCCAGCGTCTGAAGTCGCGGCGAGGTGATGACCATCCCCACGGTCGACAGACCATCGCCATGCTCGAACCACATGGCCGAACCGAGAACCCTGCCGATCTCATCGAGCGCCACGAAGCCTTGTCCTGTTTCGCGCAGGAACTGCCAATCCTCTGCCCGATGCGGCCACCCCACCGACAGGGAGAGCGCATGCAACCGATCCAGTTCGACACCTTCAATGTCGGCGATCCGCATTGAGAAGGCATCGATTTTCAAGCGTCCCGACGGCTTCAATTTCATGCCTCTGAAAGATCGCGAAGGGGGGACACACAACACAATGGCCGCCCCTGCCCCTGTCAACGCTAAACAACCAGACCGATACGATTTGCTCGAATGCCGCGTACCAACGCAAGATTCAACTGAAACACTTCCGCTTTCGGCACGCAATCACGAAGGAATGCATACATCCTCTCCGGCAATTCTTTAGTTACGGCCGGCGGCGCCGAACCCGGCGAACCCGAAAATGCCTTGAGGGCTGGAATGGACGTCTTCGACATCCTCGACCGTCTCGTCGCCTTTCCGTCGGTCGCCGGCAAGCCGAACGGCGACATTGCGGGCTGGATCGAGGCCTATCTCGGCGAACATGGCGCAAAGGTCACCCTGCTGCCCGGGCCTGAAGGCGACCGTTCCAATCTTTTCGCGACGATCGGCCCCGCCGATGTCGCGGGCTATATTCTGTCCGGGCACATGGACGTCGTCCCCGCCGGCGAGCCGCAATGGAGCTCGCCCCCCTTCACGCTGCGTCGCGAGGGTGAACGGCTCCATGGACGCGGCACCACTGATATGAAGGGGTTTCTGGCCGCAGCGCTCGCGGCAGTGCCCGCGCTGACGAAACTGCGCCTTGCCAGGCCAATCCACCTTGCCTTCTCCTATGACGAGGAGGTGGGATGCCGCGGCGTCCCGCACCTGATCGCCCGCCTTCCCGAACTTTGCGCGAAGCCACTCGGCGTCATCGTCGGTGAGCCGAGCGGCATGCGCGCCGTGCGCGGCCACAAGGGCAAGGCGGCCGCTCGCGTGACGATCCACGGGCGCTCCGGCCATTCCTCGCGGCCCGATCTCGGCCTCAACGCCATCCACGCCATGGCCGGTGCTCTGAGCGCGGCCGTCGGCGAAGCCGAGCGGCTGACGCACGGTCCATTCGACCTTGCCTTCGAGCCGCCCTACTCCTCGCTGCAAGCGGGCGTGTTGACGGGCGGACAGTCGGTCAACATCATTCCCGACACTTGCACGCTGGACCTGGAGGCTCGCGCCATACCCGGCGTGGACCCGACGAGCCTGCTTGCGCCGGTCAAGGCGCAGGCCGAGGCTTTTGCCGCCAACGGCTTCTTGGTCGAGTGGAGGCCGATCAGCGCCTATCCGGCGCTGTCGCTACCACGAGACTCGCCGCTGGCTGAATTGCTGGGCGAACTGACCGGCGAAGCGCCTTCAGCGGCCGTCAGCTACGGAACGGAGGCTGGCCTTTACCAGGCCGCCGGGATCGAAGCGATCATTTGCGGACCGGGCGATATCGGCCGCGCCCATAAGCCGGATGAGTACATTCTCACCGGTGAACTCGCCGCCTGCCAGCGATTGATCGAGGCGCTGGGCGCCCGCTGCGCGGCCTGAAGGGAACCGCAATGACGTTCCTTTTCAATTCCGATGCGCAGCGCGGCTCGATCTTCGCCGAGGCGTTCGCCAAGGAACTGCCGGACGTCCCCTTCACGATGGATGGCGCGACGGTCCATCCCGACTCCGTACGCTATCTCATGACCTGGACCGCGCCAGAAGACCTCGCGCGCTACAGAAACCTGGAGATCCTGTTTTCCATTGGCGCCGGCGTCGATCAGTTCCGCCTCGATACCTTACCGGAACAAGTGAAGATCGTGCGCACGGTCGAGGAAGGCATCGTGCGCATGATGCAGGAATACGTGACGCTGGCCGTGCTCGCCCTGCATCGCAACCTGCCCGCCTATCTGGCACAGCAACGCGCCGGCGAATGGCGTGACATCCCGCAGTTGCAGGCCGGGTCGCGCCGGATCGGCGTGCTCGGCCTCGGGCAACTCGGCCAGGCCGTACTCGATCGCCTGAAGCCCTTCGGCTTTCCGCTCGCCGGCTGGAGCCGCTCGCCACGCCAGATCGACGGCGTGACCTGCCATTATGGCGAGCTCGGGTTGGAGCGGACGCTGGCTGCCAGCGACATACTGGTCTGCCTGCTGCCGCTGACCGAGGCGACGCGCGGGTTCCTCGATGCCCGTCTGTTCGCGAAACTGCCTGAAGGCGCGGCGCTCGTCCACACCGGCCGGGGGCCACAGCTCGACCATGATGCGCTTGTCGTCGCGCTCGACAGCGGTCATCTGTCGGCGGCGATGATCGATGTGACCGACCCCGAACCGCTGCCCGAGGGCCACCCGTTCTGGTCGCATCCGAAGATCATCCTGACCCCGCATGTCGCCAGCGTCACACAGCCCTCGACCGCCGCGCGCGCCGTCATCGAAAACATCCGACGCCACCGCGCCGGTCTCGATCCCATCGGGCTCGTCGACCGTTCGCGCGGTTATTGAAGTCCAAACCGAAAGGCTGTCCTTTGTCTCTGCTCAAGTCCGTCGACACCAACCCGAGCTTTTCACCGCGCGAATCCAAGGCGCTGCCCGAGCGGCTGATCGCCGGCGACCCCGCCTTCAAGACCTGGGCGCAGGACGCCGCCAAGGACGACCTCGTCCATACCGGCGTCTGGGAGGCGACGCCGGGCGAGACGCGCTCGATCAAGGGGGAGACATTCGAATTCTGCCATATCCTCTCCGGCGTGGTCGAAATCACGCCCGACGCCGGCGAGGCGGTGACCTACCGCGCCGGCGACAGCTTCGTGATGAAGCCTGGCTTCACCGGTGTCTGGAAAACCATCGAGACGGTGCGCAAGATCTACGTGACGGTAGGGTAGCGTGCGCGTCGGGCGCCGACCTCGGCGGAAGATTTTGCTGTCCCTTGCCCCCAGCACGCAACATTCGTCGGCGGCGGATCACCGAACGGCGCATGCTGCGTGCCGGCACGCGTTAGGCTCAGGTCGTTGCTGCCGAGCGGTTTTCCCATGAGCCTGAGCTTCGATCCTGACACGATCCCCCTCCCCGTTGGCCATTTCATCGGCGGAGAGCTGATTTCGGCCGAGGGTGCGATCGAGATGCGGCGTCCTTCCGACGGCAAGGCTTATGCCGCCTGCCCGGTGGCCGGTGTGGACTTGGTGGACCGTGCTGTGGAGAGCGCCAAGGCGGCGCTGAAAGCCAGCAACTGGGGCGGCGTTCGGCCGCGCGAGCGCACCAGGGTGCTGCAGGCCTGGGCCGACCTGATCGAGGCCGAGGCCGCAACGCTTGCCAGGGTCGAGGCGTTATGCTCGACCCGGCCCGTCGGCCAGCTCGTCGCCGGCGACATCGCTGTCACCGCCGAGCAGATCCGCTTCTTTGCCGAATTCGCCGACAAGGAAGGCAGCGAATTGGCGCCGACCGATGACGCCAGCCTCGGCATGATCATGAGCGAGCCCTATGGCGTGGTCGGCGCGATCACGCCCTGGAATTTTCCCATCTCGATGGCAGGATGGAAGCTCGGCCCGGCGCTGGCCGCTGGCAATGCAGTTGTGTTGAAACCTTCCGAGATGACGCCGTTCTCGGCTGCCTATTTGGCGCAGCTTGCCGTCAGAGCTGGTCTGCCGGCCGGGCTTATCAACGTGGTCTTGGGCGATGGGCCGACCACCGGCACCGCGCTGACCGGTCATCCCGAGATCGCCAAGGTCAGCTTCACCGGCTCGACCCGCGCCGGCTCGGCGATCATGGAGAATGTCGCGCGCACCGGCGTCAAGCCGATGACGCTGGAGCTCGGCGGCAAGAGCCCGCAGCTCGTCTTTGCCGATGCCGACCTCGACAAGGCGGCGGCAGCGATCGCCGGCAGTGTCACCTTCAACGCCGGCCAGGCCTGCGTGGCCGGCACGCGCCTGATCGTCGAAAAGAGGGTGGCCGACAGGCTGACCGCTGCGATCCTGGAGAAGTTGAAGGCGGTGCGGCTCGGCCCGACCTGGGATGAGGCGACGCAGTATTCGCCGATCATTTCGGAGCGGCAGCGGGCGCGTGTCGACGGCATCGTGCGGGCCGCGGTCGCGGCCGGCGGCGAATGCCTGACCGGCGGCAACGCCATGGACGGTCCGGGCTATTTCTACGAGCCGACGCTGATTGCCAATGTCGACCAGGCAAATCCGGCGATCGTGGAGGAAATCTTCGGTCCTGTTCTAACCGTCCAGAGCTTCGAGACCGAGGAGGAGGCGCTGGCGCTATCCAGCCATCCGACCTACGGGTTGGCTTCCGGCCTGTTCACGTCCGACCTGTCCCGCACGATCCGTCTTGCGCGCAAGCTCGAAGCAGGCACCGTCTGGGTCAACCGCTACAGCCGCTCGCGCGACCATATCCTGCCGACCGGCGGCTACAAGCGCTCCGGCATCGGCAAGGATCTCGGCCGCGAGGCCTATCTCGCCAACCGCAGGACCAAGAGCGTTCTGATCAGCCTCTAGAGAGATGCCGATGAACTCCTATTCGATCGCCCTGATCCCCGGTGACGGCATCGGCCGCGACGTGACCGCCGCCGCCTGGACGGTATTGGAAACGGTAGCCAAACAGTCCGGCTTTGCCTTAACCGGAACCGAATTTCCCTGGTCCTGCAAATTCTACAAGGAGACCGGCCGCATGATGCCGGAGGAAGGCATCGACACCTTGCGCGGCTTCGACGCCATCCTGCTCGGCGCGGTCGGCTGGCCGACGGAGGTGCCGGATTCCGTCTCGCTGCACGGCCTGCTGCTGCCGATCCGCAAGGCTTTCGTGCAATACGCCAACATCCGCCCGCACCGCCTGCTGCCGGGGGTGACGGGGCCGCTGCGGGCTGAGAGCTTCGACATATTGTGCATTCGCGAGAACACCGAAGGCGAGTATTCGGGCGCCGGCGGGCGCGTGCATCAGGGCACGCTGGACGAGGTCGCCGTGGAGACCTCGATCTTCACCCGCGCCGGCGTCGAGCGCATCCTGCGCTTCGGCTTCGAGCAGGCGCGGGCGAGGCGCGGCAAGCTTGCCTCCGTCACCAAGTCCAACGCCCAGAAATACTCGATGGTCTTCTGGGACGAGATCACGCGCGAACTGGCGGCGGAGTATCCTGATGTCACAGTCACCAGCTACCATGTCGACGCGCTCGCCGCGCGCATGATCATGGCGCCCGACAGCCTCGACGTGGTCGTGGCCTCCAATCTCTTCGGCGACATCCTGACCGACATCGGCGCGGCGATCCAGGGTGGGCTCGGCTACGCCGCCTCGGCCAACATCAACCCCGGCCGCTCGGCGCCGTCGATGTTCGAGCCGGTGCACGGCTCGGCGCCCGACATCGCCCATCTCGGCATCGCCAATCCGATCGCCACCATATGGTCCGGCGCGATGATGCTCGATCATCTCGGCGAAACAGCCGCTGCCGGCCGCATTATGAAGGCGCTCGAAGCGACGACCGCGCGCGGTATTGGAACCGCTCCCGGCA
Organism: Mesorhizobium australafricanum; assembly: GCF_033977265.1. NCBI lineage: Bacteria > Pseudomonadati > Pseudomonadota > Alphaproteobacteria > Hyphomicrobiales > Phyllobacteriaceae > Mesorhizobium > Mesorhizobium australafricanum. The sequence goes on from NZ_JAVIIT010000002.1 coordinate 499,255, forward strand.
AGGACCGCACGGAGGCCATCACGGCCGCCGTCGTGACAGCACTCTCCTGATTGCAAGGTCGTTTTCGATGAAAAACCTGAAAGACAAAAGTCTGTTCCGCGAAACCGGCCTGATCGCCGGCAAGTGGGTCGATGCCGGCTCCGGCAAGACCGTCGATGTCATCGATCCGGCGACCCAAGCCGCCATCGGTACAGTGCCCGATATGGCCGGCCCTGAAACGCGCGCGGCCATTGACGCCGCGGCCTCCGCCTATCGGGATTGGAAGAAGAAGACCCATGCCGAGCGCGCCGCGCTGCTGGAGGCCTGGCATGGGCTAATGCTTGCGCATCTTGACGATCTGGCGCTGATCCTGACCACGGAACAGGGCAAGCCACTGGACGAGTCTAGAGGCGAGATCCGCTACGGCGCGTCCTTCGTCAAATGGTTCGCGGAAGAAGCACGCCGCATCAACGGCCACACCATCCCCTCGCCCACGCAAGACCGCCGCATCATCGTGCTGAAGGAACCGGTCGGCGTCTGCGGCATCATCACGCCGTGGAATTTTCCCAACGCGATGATCACCCGCAAGGTCGCGCCAGCGCTGGCCGCTGGCTGCACGGTTGTGATCAAACCGTCCGAGTTCACGCCCTATTCGGCGCTGGCGCTTGGCGTGCTCGCCGAACGGGCCGGCATCCCGGCCGGCGTCATCAACATCGTCACCGGCATGCCGGCTGAGATCGGCAACGAGATCATGTCGAACGAGACCGTGCGCAAGATCTCCTTCACCGGCTCGACGCGGGTCGGCTCGCTGCTGATGCGCGGCGCGGCCGACAGCGTGAAGCGGCTCAGCCTCGAGCTCGGCGGCAACGCCCCCTTCATCGTCTTCGACGACGCCGACCTCGACCTCGCCGTCGAGGGCGCGCTCGTCTCGAAATTCCGCAATGGCGGCCAGACATGTGTGTGCGCCAACCGCATCCTCGTCCAGGCTGGAATTTATGAGGCGTTCGCGGCGAAGCTCACCGCCCGCGTCAACGCCATGACGGTGGGGCCCGGCACGCAGCCCGGCGTCGCCATCGGACCGATGATCAACATGGCGGCGGTCGAGAAGATCAACCGCCATGTCGAGGATGCGCTCGCCAAAGGCGCTGCGATCGTCACTGACAAACCGTCGCTGCCGGAGGGCCCGCAATATGTCGCGCCGCTGGTGCTGACCGGCGCCACAGCACAGATGCAGCTCGCCGGCGAGGAGACCTTCGGCCCGGTCGCGCCGCTCTTCCGTTTCGAGACCGAAGAGGAAGCGATCGCACTGGCCAACGGCACGCCCTACGGGCTTGCCTCTTACTTCTACACCGAGAATTTGAAGCGCGCCTGGCGCGTCGGAGAGGCGCTGGAGTTCGGCATGGTCGGGCTCAACACCGGCTCGGTCTCGATGGAAGTCGCCCCCTTCGGCGGCGTCAAGCAATCCGGCCTCGGCCGTGAGGGCGCCCAGGCCGGCATCGAGGAATATCTCGAGATGAAGAGTTTTCATATGGGAATAGGGCAGTAAGGGAGTAGGGCAGTAGCGAATAGAGCACTCCTTACTGCCTTACTGCCTTACTGCCTTACTGCCTTACTGCCTTACTGCATCCGGTCAAGCGCCTTGTAGTAGAGGCCGACCATCGGCAGGAACCAGGGCTTGCCGGAATAGCCTGGAATGGCAGGCCACTCGAGCCCCTTCAGTGGATTGCGATCCTCACGGCCGAGCATGGCATCGGCCAGGATCATGCCGAGATGGGTGGAAAGCTGCGCGCCGTGGCCGGAATAGCCCATCGCGTACCAGACACCGTCATGGTAGCCGGCCCGCGGGAAACGGTCCTTGGTCATGTCGACCAGCCCACCCCAGCAATAGTCGATCTCGACCTTGGCGAGTTGCGGGAAGATCGCCGCGAGGCTTGCCCGCAATATCTGCCCGCTCTTGGCGTCGGAGCGCTGGTCGGACGTCGCCGAAAAACGCGCGCGGCCGCCGAAGATCAGACGATTGTCGGGTGCGAGCCGGAAGTAGTTGCCGATGTTCATCGAGGTCACGCATGTGCGGTTGCCCGGCATGGTCGCGGCGATCTCGGCATCGCTCAACGGCCGCGTGGCGATGATGAAGCTGCCGACGGAAATGATCCTGCGGCGGAAGTAACTGAAATTCGGCGTCGTGTAGGCTCCGGTCGCCACCAGCACATTGTCGGCGCTGATGCGGCCACGCGAGGTGGTCAGCTCATACCTGGTTCCGGCTTGCCTGCGGTCCGTCACCCTGGCGTTCTCGTGAATGATAGCGCCGTGGCGGACGGCGGCCGTGGCAAGACCGGCCACGTAGCGGCCCATATGCATCATGGCGCTTTTCTTCGACAGCATCGCGCCATGGAAGGGCGAGCCGATCTCGGATTTGAGATCGGCCGCAGACAGCAGCGCCGTGTCCGGATCGACCTCGGCATGGACGGCTTCGAAGTTGCGCGCGATCGCCTCGAAATGCTGCGGCTTGGAGGCGAGCTTCAGCTTGCCCGCGCGGCGGAAGTTGCAGTCGATGCCTTCCTTGGCGATCAATGCCTCGATGGTATCGACGGAGTCGTCCAGCGCCCGATAGAGCGCGATCGCGCGTTCCTTGCCGATCTCCGCCTTGGCCGAAAGATAGCTGTGGGCGAGGCCGTTGTTCAGATGCCCGCCATTGCGCCCGGATGCACCCCAGCCGACCCGCTCCGCTTCCAGCACCACCACCTTGGCGCCGGCCTTCGCCAGTTGGAGCGCAGCGGCAAGACCGGTGAAGCCGCCGCCGACGATGGCGGCATCGTAATGCCCTTCGACCGGGCCTTGCGCCCCGCCTGAAAAGATCGGGGCGGTGTCGTGCCAGTAGGAGACGAGCTTCATAGGCAATTCGCCTGTCTCAAAGCCCGACCACGCCGGGAAGACCTGAAATATCAGCGATCTCGGTGTAGCCGTAATAGGGGTTGGCCGGCTCGTGGCCGCGGTTGACCCAGACCTTGTTCTTGATGCCGAGATCGTGCGCCGACATCAGGTCGTAGCGGAACGAAGACGAGCAGTGAAGGATATCTTCCGGGCCACAGCCCAGCATGTCGAGCATATATTCGAAAGCCTGGAAGCGGGGCTTGTAGGCCTGCGCCTCCTCGGCCGTGTAGACGGCATGGAACGGCGCGCCGAGCTTCTCGACGTTGGACATGATCTGCGCATTCATGGCGTTGGAGAGGATCACCAGCGGAATCTCCTTGGCGACCTTGGCCAGGCCGGCCGGAACGTCGGCATGCGGCCCCCAGGTCGGGACACGCTCATAGACCATTTTGGCGTCGTCGGGGCTGAAGACGACATCGTTGCGCTTGCAGGCGCGCTCGAGCGCGTTGTGGATGACGTCGGCATAAGGCTTCCAGTCGCCCAGGATCTCGTCCAGCCGATAGGCCGCGAAGTTCTTGATGAACTCCTGCATGCGCGGCTCGTCGAGCCGGCTGCCATAGAGGTCGCGCGCCGCTTCCGCCATCTGGAAAAAAGTCAACGTGCCATAGCAGTCGAAGGTGATGTATTTGGGCCTGAATGAAGCCATGTCCGTCGATCTCCGGTGGAAGCGCACCCGCCTTGGGATTTACGTCATCATATGCGGGCAGGCGGCGAGCCACCTGACCGAAAACGGCTCCGCGAAAGCAGAAAGTTCCGTATCCGACGTCCGGTTTGGCACGCTGTAGCATCTTGCCTGTCGGGAAGCGCGCCATTGCGCGATGGTCAAGCGCATCCGCCTGGGACGCCGCCAGCAGAAGATGCGGCGCGCGTGCCGTGCAAAGGCGAAAGATACCGCAGAGACCGAAACCTTCAGACGATCTGCGGCGCGCCGATGGTCGACACTTCGAGGCGAGACGGAAGGATGCCTCATGCAGCAGGGCGAGATCGAACTCCGGGACTTCGGGCCCGACCATATCGAGGGCGCGGTGGCGCTTTCTCGCCAGGAGAACTGGCCGCATCGCCCGCAGGACTGGCAGATGGCGCTGCAGCTTTCGAGCGGCGCGGTGGCGCTCGACGGCCAGGGCCGGGTCACCGGAACAATACTGGTGACGCCATATGGCACGGATTGCGCCATGATCAACATGGTGATCGTCGACAGGAACATGCGCGGCTTAGGGCTCGGGCGCCGGCTGATGGAACAGGCCTTCGCCCTGGCCCAAAAACGTCCGCTGCGGCTCGTTGCGACAGCGGATGGCATGCCGCTCTATCAGAAACTGGGCTTTGTGCCCTCGGGCACAATCCTGCAGCATCAGGGCAGCGTCGCTGCGCTTGGGGCGCCCGACGGCGTGGAAGCGACAAGCGCCGACGACCTGCTGGAGATCAAGGCGCTGGATCGCGACGCCTATGGCGCCGATCGCGAAGCCTTGATCGATGCGCTGGCCGAGCGCGGCCAATTCGCTGTTATCCGCCGCGACGGCGCCATCGAAGCCTATGCCGCGATCCGTCCGTTCGGACGCGGCGAGGTGATCGGCCCGGTCATCGCGGGAAGTGTCGAGGACGCCAAGGCCCTGATCGGCTTCTTCGCCGCGTCGCGCGCCGGCGCCTTCCTGCGCGTGGACACCGACAGCCGGACCGGCATCGCCGGTTGGCTCACGGAAATCGGCCTCGCCCATGTCGGTGGCGGCGTGGCCATGGACCGCCCTTCGAAGAAGGACGCGGCACAGGCCCGGCCAAAAGTTTACGCACTTGCCAACCAGGCGCTCGGCTAGAGCCGGATGATTTCGGATCGGTTCGATCCGAAATCTGAATCCGGCTCTAAATCAAGGAGATAGAGCATGATGTCGTCCGAAAGCCGCCTCACACTTTTCGGCATCATGCTCTAGTCACGAGGACAACAATGCTCGCCAATTCCCTGATCGAACTCGACCGCGCCCATCTCATCCATCCAGTCTCCTCCTATCGCGGCCACGAGGCGCTCGGCGTGCGCGTGCTGAAATCGGCGAAGGGGGCGACCGTGACCGACGCGTCCGGCAAGCAGCTCGTCGACGGTTTCGCCGGGCTGTGGTGCGTCAACGCCGGCTATGGCCATGACAGCATCGTCGAGGCGGCGGCCCGGCAGATGCGCGAGCTTCCCTACGCCACCGCCTATTTCGACCTTGGCTCGGAGCCGGCTATCCGGCTCGCCTCGGAACTGGCCGAGCGCGCGCCGGGGGACCTCAATCACGTCTATTTCACGCTCGGCGGATCGGACGCGGTCGACAGCACGATCCGTTTCGTCCGTTACTACTGGAATGCCAGGGGCGAGCCGCAACGCGACCAGTTCATTTCGATCGAGCAGGGTTATCACGGATCGTCGGTGGTCGGCGCGGGGCTGACCGCACTGCCTGTCTTTCACGCCGGTTTCGGCATTCCCTTCGAATGGCAGCACAAGATCCCGTCGCCCTATCCGTACCGCAACCCGGTTGGCGAGGACGGGAACGCGATCATCGCCGCGTCGCTTGGCGCGCTGAAGGCCAAGATCGAGGAGATTGGTCCCGAGCGGGTCGCCGCCTTCTATGCCGAGCCGATCCAGGGCTCGGGCGGCGTCATCGTCCCGCCGAAAGGCTGGATCAAGGCGATCCGCGAGCTCTGCCGCGAATACGGCATCCTGTTCATCGCCGACGAGGTGATCACCGGCTTTGGCCGCACCGGGCCGCTGTTCGCCTGCACGGACGAGGACATCGTTCCCGATTTCATGACGACCGCAAAAGGGCTGACCTCGGGCTATGTGCCGATGGGTGCCGTGTTCATGGCCGACCATGTCTACCAGGTCATCGCCGATGGCGCGGGCAACGCGGCGGTCGGCCACGGCTATACTTATTCCGCCCATCCGGTCAGCGCCGCCGTCGCGCTCGAGGTGCTGAAGCTCTATGAGGACGGACTTCTGGAGAACGGCATCAAGGCCGGCGCCCGCCTGATGGCCGGACTGGCCGACCTGAGCGACCATCCTTTGGTCGGCGACGTGCGTGGCCGTGGCATGCTTGCCGCGGTCGAGCTGGTGACTGACAAGCAGAAGAAGACGCCGCTTCCCGCTTCGGCAATGCCGGCGCGGCGGGTCTTCGACAGGGCGTGGGACAACGGCCTCATCATCCGTGCCTTCGCGCACGGGGTTCTCGGCTATGCACCACCGCTCTGCTGCACCGACGGCGATATCGATGCGATCATCGAGCGCACGCGCCGGACGCTCGATCAAACGCTGGACGATCCCGATGTCCGCAAGGCCCTTGCATGACGGGCGCCGAATCTTTGGCATCTCGAAATATCGCCGGGGCAGACGATTTCGCAATTTTGTGCCGCTACTCCGCGCCTTTTCGGCGTATCCAGCGCGAGGGAAGTGCCAGACTGCTTTTAAGACAAGGCCAGAGCCCGAATTTCCGGGCTTTTGAAAAAGGCCGACGCCTCGGACAGCACGAAATTTTGTTCTGTTCAACACCATGCAATTGGGCCGCGTGCAGAGGAGAGCTAGTTCTTGGCCAAGGCCTTTAGCGAATTCAAATACATGACCTTCGATGTCGTCGGCACGCTGATCGACTTCGAAGGCGGTATAACGGCCTGTCTGGCGGGGATTGCCGCCGAGGCTGGCGTTGCCATCGTCGGCGAGGAAGCACTCGCCCTCTATCGGCAGGCCCGTTACATGCCTGGCGTGGGGTTGTTCCCGGACGATCTCGTGCGCGTCTACATGGTCATCGCGCCGCGGCTCGGCCTGCCGGCCGAAGAGAAATACGGTGTGCGCCTGCGGGATTCAGCCAGCGTTTGGAAAGGCTTCCCCGACAGCGCGGCGGCATTGGCCGATCTCGCCAAGTCGCACAGGCTGATTGCCATGACCAATGCCCGGCGCTGGGCGCTCGACCATTTCGAGAAGCAGCTCGGATCGCCGTTCTTCGCCACCTTCACTACCGACGACACCGGTACGGAAAAACCAGACCCGGCCTTTTTCCAGAAGGTCTTCGATTTCGTGGCGGCGCGCGGCGACGGCAAGGACGACATCCTGCATGTCGCACAAAGCCAATACCACGACATCGGCATCTCCCGGGCGCTCGGCATGACCAATTGCTGGATCGAGCGCCGGCACGCCCAGAAGGGCTATGGCGGCACGATCGAGCCCGAGCGCTTCACCGTGCCGGACCACCACTTCACCTCGATGGCCGCCCTTGCGACGGCCGTGCGCGAAAGCCTGAAGGAGCGAACCTGAACCCAAGCCCGGGAAGCCGCAGCAAGACGAGCATACCGACTAAACCAACAGAAAGGGGAATGAACATGACCGACAAGATCACCAACTGGACCAGCGCAGACGATGCCATGGTCGAAAACGCCATCCGGCGGGGCGCGAGCCGCCGCGAACTTCTCAAGATGCTGCTGGCCGGCGGCGCAGCGGTTGCCGCGGGCGGCGTAGTGCTTGGCCGCGCGACGCAAGCAGTCGCAGCCACCCCGGTTTCGGGTGGGAACTTCAAGGCGGCCGGCTGGTCGTCCTCGACCGCCGACACACTCGATCCGGCGAAGGCGTCGCTCTCCACCGACTATGTCCGCTGCTGCTCGCTCTACAATCGCCTGACCTTCCTCGACAAGGATGGCAAGACGCAGATGGAACTGGCCGAAAGCTTCGATAGCAAGGACGCCAAGACCTGGACCGTGAAGCTGCGCAAGGGCGTCACCTTCCATGACGGCAAGGACCTCACAGCTGACGACGTCGTCTTCTCGCTGAAGCGCCATCTCGACAAAGCGGTCGGCTCCAAGGTTGCCAAGATCGCCGCGCAGATGACCGGCTTCAAGGCGGTCGACAAGTCGACCGTGGAAATCACGCTCGCCGATCCGAATGCCGACCTGCCGACCATCCTGGCGCTGCATCACTTCATGATAGTGGCCGACGGCACCACCGATTTCTCCAAGGGCAATGGTACCGGCGCCTTCGTGCTGCAGACGTTCGAGCCCGGCGTGCGCTCGGTGGTCACCAAGAACAAGAACTACTGGAAGTCGGGCAAGCCTTACCTCGACTCCTTTGAGTTCATCGCCATCACCGACGACAGCGCCCGAGTCAACGCCCTGCTCTCCGGTGACATCAACTTTGCCGCCTCGATCAATCCGCGCGCAATGAAGCTGCTGGAGAGCCAGCAAGGCTTTGAACTGTCGAAAACGACGTCGGGCAACTATACGGACCTCAACATCCGGCTCGACATGGATCCGGGCAAGAAGGCCGACTTCGTGGCCGGCATGAAGTATCTCGTCAACCGCGAGCAGATCGTCAAATCAGCATTGCGCGGTCTCGGCGAAATCGGCAACGACCAGCCAGTCTCGCCGGCGAACATCTTCCATAACACCGACCTCAAGCCGAAGGCTTTCGATCCGGACAAGGCGAAGTTCCACTTCCAGAAAGCGGGCGTGCTCGGCCAGTCGATTCCCGTGATCGCTTCCGACGCCGCGACCTCGTCGATCGACATGGCGGTGATCATCCAGGCCGCCGGCGCCGATATCGGCATGAAGCTCGACGTCCAGCGCGTTCCGTCCGACGGCTACTGGGACAATTACTGGCTCAAGGCGCCGATCCATTTCGGCAACATCAATCCGCGCCCGACGCCCGACATCCTGTTCTCGCTCCTATACGCCTCCAACGCGCCGTGGAACGAAAGCCAGTACAAGTCCGAGAAGTTCGACAAGATGCTTGTCGAGGCGCGTGGCTCGCTCGACCAGGCCAAGCGCAAGGAAATCTATGGCCAGATGCAGACGATGGTGTCCGAAGAGGCCGGCACCATCATCCCGGCCTATATTTCCAACGTTGATGCCCTCTCCAGCAAGGTGAAGGGTTTGGAAGCGAACCCACTCGGTGGCATGATGGGCTATGCGATGGCGGAATATCTCTGGCTCGAAGCCTGAGAGGCGCCTGCCGGGGCCGGTCGGCCGGCTCCGGCACTGCATTGCGCAGGATTGTTTGACCGAACGCAACCGCGGGGAGCGCTTCCATGAAATCTGGGGTTCTCAACCTCGTGGTGAAGCGGCTGGCGGTCGCGGCCGTCACGCTTCTGATCGTCCTGTTCGCCGTGTTTTTCGCCACCAGCATGCTGCCTGGCGACACGGCCTCGATCCTGCTTGGCCAGGCGGCGACGCCCGAGGCGGTTGCCGGCCTGCGCGAGGCCATGCATCTCAACGACCCGGCGATCCTGCGTTTCCTGCGCTGGCTTGTCGGCCTGCTCCACGGCGACCTCGGCACCTCCTATGCCAACGACATGCCGGTCGCGGCGCTGATCGGCGGCCGCTTCGTCAACACCATGAAGCTCGCCAGCGTCACCACGCTGATCTCGGTGCCGCTGGCGCTGACGCTCGGCATCACCGCCGCGATGCTACGGGGCTCGCTCTATGACCGCGCCATCACCATCCTTTCGATCGGCGTCATCTCGGTGCCGGAGTTCATGGTCGCGACGCTGGCGGTGCTGCTCTTTGCCGTCTATCTCAAATGGCTGCCGGCGTTGTCCTCGGTCAACGAGGCGCATTCACTGACCGACCTCGTGCGCATCTATGCGATGCCCGTGATCACGCTCACTTTCGTCATCTCCGCCCAGATGATCCGCATGACCCGTGCCGCGGTGATCGAAACGCTGTCCACGCCTTATGTCGAGATGGCGCTTCTCAAAGGTGCCTCGCGCGGCCGCATGGTCTTGCGGCATGCGCTGCCCAACGCGCTCGGACCGATCGTCAACGCGGTCGCGCTCTCGCTGTCCTATCTGGTCGGCGGCGTCATCATCGTGGAGACGATCTTCAACTATCCCGGCATCGCCAAGCTGATGGTCGACGCGGTCGCGACCCGTGACCTGCCGCTGATCCAGAGCTGCGCGATGATCTTCTGCCTGGGCTATCTCCTGCTCATCACGGCCGCCGACATCGTCGCCATCATGTCCAACCCGAGGCTCAGATGATGATGGCGCGCGCGGCAGCCTCCCGACGGTCCCTCCTGGGCCACAGCTACAACCTCGTCGGCGTCGTGGCCGCGCTGGTCATCCTGGCGTGGACGCTTGTCGCGATCTTCGCGCCCTACATCATCCCACATTCGATCGGCGACATCGTCGACGACGACTATTTCGGCCCGATGCGCCAGGGGCTGTGGCTCGGCTCGGACTATCTGGGGCGGGACATGCTCTCGCGGGTCCTGATGGGCGCCCGCTACACCGTCGGCATATCGCTCGCCGCAGTCTCCATCGCCTGCTTCTCGGGTGTCGTGCTCGGCATGATCGCGGCCGTCGCCGGCGGTTGGCTCGACACCTGCCTCAGCCGCTTCCTGGACGCGATGAACTCCATTCCCAGCAAGCTGTTCGGCCTCGTGGTGGTGGCCGCGGTCGGCTCGTCCATCCCGGCGTTGATCCTGACGCTCGCCGTCATCTACATCCCCGGCGCCTACCGCTTCGCACGGGCGCTCGCCGTCAACATCAACACCATGGACTTCATGACCGTCGCCCGCGTCCGCGGCGAAAGCACGGCCTATCTCATCGGGTCCGAGATCCTGCCCAACATCATCCGCCCGGTGCTCGCCGATTTCGGCCTGCGCTTTGTCTTCATCGTGCTTTTGCTCTCAGGCCTGTCCTTCCTCGGGCTCGGCCTGCAGCCGCCGTTGGCCGACTGGGGTGCGCTGGTGCGCGAGAACATCGGCGGCCTGCCGTTCGCGGCCCCGGCGGTCGTCGTGCCTTCGCTGGCCATCGCCAGCCTCACCATCAGCGTCAACCTGCTGATCGACAACCTGCCGCAGAAAATCAGGGACCGTGACGCATGACCAACCTCGTCGAGGTCAGAAACCTGAAGATCGAGGCGACGACCGACGCCGGACGCGTCGTCGAAATCATCAAGGGCGTCAGCCTCGACATCGCCGACGGCGAGATCGTCGCGCTCATCGGCGAGAGCGGGTCCGGCAAGACGACGGTGGCGCTCTCGCTCATGGGCCACGCACGGCCCGGATGCCGGATCACGAGCGGCGAGATCAACGTCAACGGCAAGAACATGGCAGCGCTTTCCGAGAAGAAACGGGCGAAGCTGCGCGGCACCGACATCGCCTATGTCCCGCAAAGTGCCGCCGCCTCGTTCAACCCCTCGTCGACGATCATGGAGCAGGTGATCGAGGTCACGCGCATCCACAGGCTGATGCCACCCGAGCAGGCGCGCAAGAGGGCGGTCGAGCTGTTCAGGGCCTTGTCGCTGCCCGACCCGGACGGGATCGGCGCCCGCTATCCACACCAGGTTTCGGGCGGGCAGTTGCAGCGGCTGGCGGCGGCCATGGCGCTCATTGGCGATCCAAAGCTGATGATCTTCGACGAGCCCACGACTGCGCTCGACGTGACCACGCAGATCGACGTGCTGAAGGCATTCAAGTCGGTCATGCGGGCGGGCGGGATAGCGGGTGTCTACGTGTCCCACGACCTTGCGGTCGTCGCCCAGATCGCCGACCGCATCGTGGTGCTGAAGGGTGGCGAAGTGCAGGAGACCGGCACGACGGCTGAAATCCTTTCGGCCGCCAAGCACCCCTATACGCGCGAGCTGCTGGCAGCGTTCGAGCCGAAGCCGCGGCAAGCGCACGCGGACGCGGAGGCCGCGGCCAACCAGCTGCTGCGCATCGACAATGTGACGGCCGGCTACGGTGCGGTTCGGGGCGACGGCCTGCCCCTCATCCGCGCTGTCGATTCCGTCAGCCTGATCGTGGAGAAGGGCCGCAATCTCGGCGTCATCGGCGAATCCGGCTGCGGAAAGTCGACGCTGGCGCGCGTCATCGCCGGCATCCATCCGGCGGCGGCAGGCGACATCGTCTTCGACGGCAAGCAACTGCAGCGCGCCGCCAGCAAACGCAGCCAGGATCAGCTGCGCGAGATGCAGATCGTTTTCCAGTATGCCGATACCGCGCTCAATCCGGCCAAGCCCGTGGAAGACATCATTGCCCGTCCGCTGGCCTTCTATCACCGGCTCGACAGGCAGGCGCGCTCCAAGCGCGTCGACGAACTGCTCGACATGGTGCGCCTGCCCAAGGCGCTGCGTTACCGTCACCCTTCGGAACTGTCGGGCGGCCAGAAGCAGCGCGTGAATTTCGCGCGCGCGCTGGCGGCTAGCCCCAAGCTCATCATCTGCGACGAGATCACCTCGGCGCTCGACACGGTCGTGGCGGCCGCCGTCATCGAGCTGCTCAAGGAGCTGCAGCGCGAGCTGGGGCTCTCCTACATCTTCATCAGCCACGACCTCTCCGTCGTCGAGGCGATCTGCGACGAGATCATGGTGATGTACAACGGGGAGCGGGTGGAGCAGATCACACCCGACAAGGTGAAGGCGGCCACCCATCCCTATTCCAAGCTTCTATTCTCCTCCGTGCCGAAGCTCGATCCGACCTGGCTCGACGGCCTCGTCCGCGACCCCGAGCTCGTCAGCCAGTACAGCCACCGTTGACGAGGCGGCAAGGTCTCACCTCGGAAACAGGGCCTCACCTCGGAAACAGGCTGGGCAGCGGCATGTGCGCCTTGACTATGGGAGACTTCAGCACCACGAACGAGAAATACTTGTCGATGCCGATATCCATGTCGGTCAGCCGCTCCATGATCGTCTGGTATTCAGCAATGCCGGAGGTCACGAATTTCATCAGGTAGTCGTAGCCACCCGACACAAGGTGACATTCGATGACCTGCTCGATCTTATCCACGACGGCGAGAAAACGAGCGAAGTCCACCTGACGGTGGTTCTTCAAGGTGATTTCGGTGAAGACGGTCAATGTCTGGCCGAGCTTGCCAATATTGACCTGCGCGGAATAGCCTTCGATATAACCCTCCGATTGCAGCCTCTTGACCCGCATCAGGCATGGGCTCGGCGATAGATGCACCACTTCCGCCAATTCCACGTTGGTGATGCGGCCGTTCTTCTGCAGTTCGTGAAGAATCTTGATATCGATCCGATCGAGTTTCACTGGTGTCTCCGAAGAAGAGTTCCGCAGCACAAAATGCTGCGTTTCTGGTGACTGTTGAGACTACCACAGCCCGCAGGGCTGTCCATCCGGGCGGATACCGCTTTGAAACGCAGGGACTCGCGATTTCGACGGAATTGCCGGAATAAAATTCTGCCTCTGTCTCAACTGCGGCAGCGGCTGCCAGCACAACGCGATAGACTGGCGCTTCAAGGCAGAGAGGATCATGCGCGCGCCGCTGCAGCAAATCGAAACGTCGGGCGAACTGCCGCAATCGGCTGATGTGGTGGTGATCGGCGGCGGCATAGTCGGTGTCTTCGCGGCCTATTACCTGGCACGGCGCGGCCTGAAAGTCGCGCTTGTCGAAAAGGGACGCATCGGCGCCGAGCAGTCCTCCCGGAACTGGGGATGGTGCCGCCAGCAGAACCGCGATGCCCGCGAGCTGCCGATGGCGACCCGAAGCCTCGATCTGTGGGAGCACTTTGCCGCCGAAAGCGGCGAGGACACCGGCTTTAGCCGCTGCGGCCTGCTCTATCTCAGCAATGACGAGGCGGAACTGGCCGGCTGGGCGCGCTGGCGCGATTTCGCCAGAACGGCCGGCGTCACCACGCATATGCTCGACAGCGCCGAGGCCAGCGAGCGCGGCCGCGGCACTGGCCGGAGCTGGAAGGGCGGCGTCTTCTCGCCGACCGACGGCACGGCCGATCCATCGCGCGCCGCGCCCGCGGTCGCCCGCGCCATTCTCGCGCTCGGTGGCACCGTGCACCAGAATTGCGCCGCGCGCGGCATCGAGACCGAGGGTGGGCGCCTGAGTGGCGTGGTCACGGAACACGGAACGATCCGCACGAAGATGGCGGTGATGGCCGGCGGCGCCTGGGCCTCTTCGTTTTGCCACCAGTTCGGTTTCCGCTTTCCGCAAGCGTCGGTCCGCTCCTCCATCTTGTCCGTCTCGCCCGGTGCTGAAGGCCTGCCGGATGCGCTGCATACGGCGCGGATATCGGCGACGCGCCGCGGCGACGGCGGCTATACGCTCGCCATCAGCGGACGCGGGCGCGTGGATGTGACGCCGCAGCAGCTGCGCTTCTCGTCGCAATTCGTCCCGATGTTCCTGAAGCGGTGGCGAAGCCTCGCGCCCGGCGGCCTGCAGGGGATGCGTTCGGGCCACGAAACGCTCCGGCGCTGGCAGCTCGACCGGCCAACGCCGATGGAGCGCATGCGTATCCTCGATCCGAGCCCGGACCACGCCACGATCCGCCTGACGCATGCCCGCGCGCTCGAGCTGCTGCCCGCCTTGCGCCAGACCAGGATCAGCGCCGCCTGGGCCGGCTACATCGACAGCACGCCGGACGGCGTGCCCGCCATCGGCGAGATCTACGGCGTTCCGGGTTTCTTCCTGGCGGCCGGATTTTCGGGGCACGGCTTCGGCATCGGACCTGGCGCCGGCCACCTCGTCGCCGATCTCGTGACCGGGTCGGAACCAATCGTCGATGCGACATCCTACGATCCGCGGCGCTTCGATGCTTCGGCGTGGGGTAAGGTCGCCGACTTCTAGTCCCAGGCTCGACATTCCGACATTGCTTGGTAGGTGGAGCCTCCGGACCTGCATCAGCCCTCTCGGAGAAAGGCGCCGATCGGCGCCGGCCGGACAGGAGCCTGCCCGCGAAACCGGCCGACAGCATCCGGTGCGCAGCCGGCTTGCGCCGCGACGAGCTCGACAGCAGCCAACTGGCAAAAGCGCCCCTGGCAGCGCCCCATGCCGACACGCGAAAGCGACTTCACCCTGTTGGCCTCGCCGCCGCCCAGATCCGCGCCCTCACGCACGGCTGCGGCGCTCACATTCTCACAGCGGCAGACGATCGCCTCATCGGGAAGTGCCCGCACCCTCTCGGCCGGCCAGGGAAAGGCGCGAGCCAGACCGCGGGCAAAGCGCTCGAGCCGCGCCAGCTTGCGCAAATCGGCGCTGGCGGAGGGCGCCGGACGTCCGAGATCGGCAAGGCACGCCGCCGCGGCAAGGCGCCCCGAGATCTCCGCGCCGTCCGCTCCGAGGAGACGGACCCCATCGCCGGCAAGGTAGACTCCGTCGCCGGCCCGACCCATCTCGTCGGTCCTTGGCAGCCATTGCCGCCACTGCTCGTCATAAATGAAAGCGCATCCCGTCAGGTCGGCCAGATGCGTCTCCGCCCGCAGGTGCCAGCCCATGCCGACCGTGTCGCATGCGGTAAGACGCTGCCGGCCGACGGCATCGCGCCAGCGTATTGCCGTTACACCCGACGCGTCGGCCTCGATACGCTCCAGCGCCACGCCCGCATGATAGCGGCCGCCAAGCCGCGCCCGCAGTGCGAGGCCGCGCAGCGTGACCACCGGCCGGGCGGCGAGTCCCCAGAACCCCTGCATCTGCTGGCGCCAGGAGGATGTATCCAGCATCGCCGCCACATTCGCTCCGGCCTTGAGGAGCTGAGCGCCGACCAGTGTCAGCAAAGGCCCCGATCCGATGAGGACGATGCGCCGCCCGAGCGCCACGCCCTGCGCCTTGAGCGCGATCTGCGCCGCACCTAGGCTGTAGACGCCGGCGCTCTGCCAGCCGGGAACCGGGGCGACGCGGTCGGACGCGCCGGTGGCAAGGATCAAGCGGTCATAGCCGATGACCTGCAGGCCGCCCTCCCCCAGCATGTGCAGCCGCCCCCCATGCACAGCGATGACGGAGCTTCCCGCGCAATAGGTGAGCCGCCCTGCTTCGGCCATTTGGTCGAAGAGCGCATGCAGCGCGCGGGCCTTGGCCGCCTCCGACCCGTAGAGCTGCTCCGGTGTGCGGACGAAGCCGGCAGGCGGGCGGCGATAGATCTGCCCGCCCGCGCGATGCCCCTCATCGATCACCACCGGGTGAAGCCCTGCCTCGACCAGCGTCGCCGCGGCCCTTATGCCAGCCGGCCCGGCGCCGGCGATTACGATCCGCGGCGATGGGGCCTCGCTCACGGCCAGTTCTCCGGCGCCGTCGTGCGCAACCGCATGCCTTCGACGACAGGCGTCGAACATGCGCGCAAACGCGGTCCCCCATCCTGCCACACCCAGCAATCCTGGCAGGCTCCTATCAGGCAGAAGCCGGCGCGTGATTCCGGCCCGAACTCCGACTTTCGCAACACATGACCTGAAGCCAGCATGGCGGTCAGCACAGTGTCGCCCGCAAGAGCAGAACGCATCTCACCGTCGAGAACGAAACGCACCTCTGCCCGGTCGCGCTCGGCCAGCCGGACGATGCGGCCGGCGGCGATCATTCCGCGGCCTCTCGCGCCGGACGCGGACGAGGCAGTTCGGGAAACCGTTCGCAGACCGCGTCGAAGGCCGCCAGGACACCTTCCGGCCCGGAGCGCCCTTTCATGCGGCGAAAAATCTCCGTCTTGGCGAAGAACCGCCAGTGGATCGGCAAGGCATCCAATATGGCGTGAAGGCGGTCATAGGTGGCCGGCGTCCACTGCGCCTCGTAGCCATCGCGCTCGGGACCGAAATGGAAATGGCCGGCGGGCGGCCGGTGCCGCGCGCGTAAATGCACCGTCGCCTGCTCATCGACCTCGCCGCCGCGGATGACGACGCCATAGTCGCGTTCGGCCGCAGCCGCCGAGAGATAGCCGCGCCGCACATCCTCAGCGACCCGCCAGGGCTCGCGCTGATGCGGATCGCCGCGCCCGCCGCCTCCGGCGGAGCGGATCTCGAGCACGTCGCCGGGCTGCAAGACCGCGGTGTCGATGTTGCCCAGCCGCCGCGCGTGCTCGGTCCCCGGATTGACGACCATATCCGACAGGCCGGCCGCCTTGCCGCCGAGCACCCCCCAGGGACGGAAGAAGCTGCGGTCGCGGTTGCGCGCCGTGATCCTGGAGTCGGGGGCAAAGACGCGGAAGGCCATCTCGGTCGCCAGCCCGCCGCGCCAACGGCCCGCACCGCCGCTATCCTTGGCGAGGCCGTATTTGACGAATTCGACCGGAGTCTCGGTCTCGGTGATCTCGATCGGTGTGTTCTTGAGATAGGCGGCATCGGCGCCCGATCCATTGGTCCCGTCGCGATGCGGCATCGCGCCGCCGCCGCCCACCACCGGGTTCACCGCCGCGATGACGCTCCGGCTGGTGCGCTCATCCGTGGTCATGACGTTGACGATGCAGTTGTTGCCGGCCGGCGCAGCAGGCAGGCGCTCCGGCACTGCCTGCGAAAAGGCGCCGAAGACCACCGAGCGCAGCCGGGAGCAGGTGAGCGAGCGCATGCCCACGGCCGCGGGGTAGACCGGGTTCAGCACCGAGCCGTGCGGCGTGATGCAGGTGAACGGCCGGGTGAGGCCCGTGTTGAGTAGGAGCTTCGGGTTGAGCGTATAGAGCACGTAGTAGACGCCGATGAGCAGCATGGTGTGGCGCGGGTCGCCGCCCGAGGGCACATTGAGCGAGGAGCCGAGCTGCGGATCGGAGCCGGTGAAGTCGAGCACCGCCTCGTCGCCCCTGATCGTCAGCGTCAGCTTCAGCCGGCACGGATTGGCCTCGACGGAATCCTCGTCCGCATAGTCGGCGAATTCCCAGGTGCCGTCGGGCATGGAGCGCAGCACGTCGCGCGCCTGCGCCTCCGCATGGTCGAGAAGAGCGGCAACGCCCTCGACGAACCCGGCCTTGCCGAACTTCCGCACCATCGCCTGGATCTTTCGCTCGCCGGTGTTGAGGGCGCCGACCAGCGCCTTGATGTCGCCGATGTTGAGATCTGGCTTGCGCACATTGGTGCTCATGATCCGCAGGATCATCTCGTCGAAGACGCCCTCCTTCACGAGCTTCATCGGCGGAAAGCGGATGCCTTCCTGATGGATTTCGGTCAGCGCCCGGCTAAGCGAGGCTGGCACCGCGCCTCCCATGTCCGTGTTGTGGATGTGGCCTCCGCTCCAGGCGACGATCTCGCCGTCGACGAAGACGGGTTTCCACAAATGGGTGTCCGGCGCATGGGTGGCGACGTAGCCGGAATATGGATCGTTGGTGAAGGCGACGTCGCCGGGCCGGTAGTCGTCCACCATGGCGATGGCGCGGCGATAGGAAAGCCCGGGATACCAGGTGGCGCCGAGTTCCATCGGGACGGCGAATGTAGCGCCCGAGCGGTCCATCAGCATCACGGTGAAGTCCTGCGTCTCCTTGACGAAAGCGGAGTGCGCGGTGCGGTGCAGCGTGTGGGCCATGTTCTCGGCCGCCGCGCGGGCATGGTTCGCCAGAACCTGAAGGTTTGTGCGGTCGAACAAGGGCATCACTCCGCGAAAGTCACAAGGAGATTGAGATGGCGGTCGACCCTCGCCTGCGTTCCGGCGGGGATAGCGAAGGTGGTGTCTTCCTGCACCACCACGGCGGGACCGTGGAATGTGCTGCCCGGCACCAAGGTCTGCCGGTCATGGAGATCGACGGTCTGGACGCTCCGGCCGGTATAGACCGGGAGCCGGCGCGCCGGGTTGGCCGGAGCGTCGATCTCCTCGGTCCGCGGGAAGGAAAGCGCCGGCCCTGCGCCTATCGCCGACAGCCGGACATTCAC
This sequence comes from Mesorhizobium australafricanum, assembly GCF_033977265.1. Taxonomy (NCBI): domain Bacteria; kingdom Pseudomonadati; phylum Pseudomonadota; class Alphaproteobacteria; order Hyphomicrobiales; family Phyllobacteriaceae; genus Mesorhizobium; species Mesorhizobium australafricanum. Next base: position 517,694 of record NZ_JAVIIT010000002.1, read on the forward strand.
AAGCTCGATCGCGCCGTCCCGGTCATGGAAATCGTAGAGCTGCTCATGGGTTCGGTGGAAGGCCTTCTCGATTGCGTCCGCGTCGCCGTCCGCCAGCCATTCCGGCGAAAGGACAACCTCGATCTCGTAGCTCTGCCCAAGATAGCGCATGTCGCAGGAGAGATTGAGTTGCGCGACCGCATCATGCCCCTGCGCCGCGAGCCAGTCGCGGCCTTCTTGCGCAAGCGCCTCGAAGGCCTCGCGGATCGCCGGGAGCGAGGCGGCCGACAGCGGACTGAAGATGGTGCGGATGAAGTCGCCGCGCAGATCAGCCACCAGCCCGCCTAGCGCCGACACCACGCCGGGGCGGCGCGGCGCCATGACACGCTTCATGCCGAGCTCACGGGCAAGGAAGGCGCCTAGCATCGGGCCGCCGCCGCCAAAGGGCATCAGCGTGAAATCGCGCAGGTCGACGCCGGCGCGCGAGGCGAGTTTTTCGACCTCGACGAACATTTCCGACACCGCGATGTCGAGGATCGCCTGCGCGGTCTGCTTGACCGGGCGGCCGAGCCGGGCGGCAAGCTCGCCGACGGCGCGATGCGCCAGTCCGGTGTCGATCCTGAGCTGGCCATAGGCCATATCGCTGTGGCCCAGCCATCCGCAGACCACCATGGCGTCTGTCACCGTCGCTCGCTCGCCGCCGCGACCGTAGCAGGCGGGTCCCGGCATCGAGCCGGCCGATTCCGGTCCGACCCGTAACACACCCTGCGCATCGACGCTGGCGATCGAGCCGCCGCCGACGCCGATCGAACTGACCGACACCGATGGGATGTGGAGCGGAAACTCGCCGATCAGCTCGCCGGTGCCGAACTGCGCCTCGCCGCCGATGATGAGCGCGAAGTCGGCCGAAGTCCCGCCGATGTCGAGTGTCAGGATCTTGTCTTCGCCTGCCTGACGCGCCAGCCAAGAGGCGCCGATGACGCCAGAGGCCGTTCCCGACAGCAGCATGTTTACGCAGGCGCGCTTGCCCTCAGCGGCATTCATGACGCCGCCGTTCGATTTGGTCAGCATGGGGCGAGCTGGCACGCCGCGGTCTTTCAGCCGCGCTTCCAGCGCCGTCAGATAGCTCGAGACACGCGGGTGGACATAGCCGTTGAGGATGGCGGTCGAGCTGCGCTCATATTCGCGGATGACGGGCCAGACCTCGGCCGAGGCGAAGACGAAGAGGCCGGGCGCAAGACGGGAGATCGCGGCCTTCACAGAGGCCTCTTGCGCAGCATTGCGCCAGGCATGGAGGAAGGACACGATAATCCCTTGCGCTCCGTTCGCTTTCGCCGTCGCGACCGCCCTCTCCACCGCCGCCATATCCGGCGCGTGGGTTTCGCTCCCATCGGCGCGCATGCGGGCCGGAATGCCGAAGACCATGTCGCGCGAGATCAGCGGATCCGGCCGCGAGCAGAACAGCGAGTACATGTCCGGCATTCGAAGCCGCGCAAGCTCGATAACGTCCTCGAAGCCCGCGTTCGTAAACAGGGCAAGCTTAGCGCCTTTGCGCTGGATAATCGTGTTGATGCCGACGGTCGTGCCATGCACGAACCGGGTTGTGCGCCCAGGATCAAAGCCTTCGCGTTCAGCCAGAAGGGCGAGGCCCGTCATCAGCTCGGCCCCCGGGTCCTCCGGCGTCGTCAGCACCTTCAACGAAGCGACCCGTCCGGAACGGGATTCGAGCGCGCAGAAATCGATGAATGTCCCGCCAATATCGACGCCGAGCTTCCAGTCAGCTCCGTTCCGCGCCTCATCCGCCGCAATGGCACCATCCATGATGCGTCCCTTCCTGTTTGCCAAGCGAAAGCTGGCACGACCGGATGGTTCGGGTCCAAGACAAATGACGGAGAAGCTTATAAGTCCTGCTTATGGTTTTGCGCGATGTTCGCTCAAGACGGCGGCACAGGCCGCGCGAATTTCGTGGCGCATCATCTCATCGGCTCGCGAAAGCGCCCGTGCGCGCGAGCTAAGCAGCGCGATCGGGAGTTCCGGCCCGTTGGCGAGTGGCCTCACGGCAACTCCGGTAAATTGCTCCCACGGCAGCAGCGCGTCGACCAGGCCGACACCCAGACCGGCCTGGACAAAACTAACCGCGGAGATGGACGCATCTATCTCGAGCGACGGCGAAAGCGTGACACCCTGCGCGTGGGCTGCGTGGGCCAGTACGTCGGCAGGACGCGTGTTTCCGCGATAGGATATCAACTCCTGCCCGACGAGATCGGCGAGCATCAGCTCGGTCTTCTTCTGCAACACGTGCCCGGCAGGCAACAGGCACGCGAAGCCTATGCTCCCGATCACCTCAGCCTCGATGTCGGGCGGCAAGCGGTCGTCCATGGCCACCCCAAGGCTCGCATCGCCGGCGCGCAGCATGTCGACGATCGCGGCGATCGGGGCGCTATGGGAACGCAGCAATATGTTGGGATGCTGCTCTCGGAATCTGGTGAACGCGCGCGGCAGTATCGCCATGGCCGGCGGCGGCGAGACCGCGACCCTCACCAGTCCTGCCCGGCCGAGGCGCAGATCGGTGGTCTTGCGGCGCAGGCCCTCCAGCCCGGCCGACAGGCGCTCCGCATCGGGGAATATCTCCAGTGCGTCGGGAGTCGGCCGCAGCCGGCCTTTCACCCGCTCGAACAGCGTGAAGCCGAGCTCGTCCTCGGTGTGGAGCAGGATCTGGCTGAGCGCGGGCTGGGAAATGTTCAGCATCCGCGCCGCCGCCGTCACGGTGCCCGCGCGCATGACGGCAATAAAAACTTCGAGCTGCCGGGCTCGCATCGCAACTCCATAGGTCAAACTTATGGGTCTTGTCCAAACCCATCTTTGACGCAATGCCGCGGCGCCGGCAAGATGGGCGCATCCGAGGATCAGCCGCTCTGCGCTAAGGAACGACTATGGATGTGATCGTGCTGGGCGGCGGCCTGATGGGGACGGCTTCGGCCTACTTCCTCGCCCGGCGTGGTGCGCGCGTGACGCTAATCGAGCGCAACCGGATCGGCACCGGGGCGACCGTCGCCTCCTTCGGCAACATCCGGCGCACAGGCCGTCATCTGTCGCAGCTACCGCTGGCCCACCGCTCGCTGAGGCTGTGGGGCGAGGCCGAAAAGATGCTTGGCCGCGATGTGGAATTCCGCGCCACCGGCCACATCCGGCTGATCTTCGATGAAGGAAGCCTTGCCGACATGCGGGCCTACGCTCAAGCGGCACGGCCCTGTGGGCTCGAGTTGGAGGAACTTGGCCCAAACGAAATTTGTTCCCGTTTTCCAGGCCTCGGTCCAGGGGCGATCGCGGCGTCATTTTCGCCGCATGACGGCAGCGGCAATCCGCGGCTGATCGCGCCGGCCTTTGCCGAGGCTGCACGTAAGCTCGGCGCGGAAATCGTCGAGGGGGCCAAGGTCGAGACGATCAAGCACACGGGCTCCAGTTTCGTCGTTGCCAGTTCAAAGGGCACGTTCGCCGCCGAGTGCCTGCTCAACGCCGCCGGCGCCTGGGGCGCAGGCATCGCCGCCCAATTCGGCGAGGAGGTACCGCTCGAAGCCCGCGGCCCGCAAATGGGCGTGACCGAGCCGCTGCCACACCGGATCCTGCCTGTGGTCGGCATCTGGACGCGCGACAAGGATTATGGGGCGTATCTGCGTCAGGTGGAACGTGGCAACATCGTCTTCGGCGGCGCGGCCGAAAGGGTGGCGGTGGAGCTCGATCCCGGCCACGCGGCCGCCGACCCGATGCGGCTGCCGGTGCAGTTGCGCGCCGTCGCGCGGCTGCTGCCGGCGATCGCAAAGGCCGCGGTCATCCGCACCTGGTCGGGCTGCGAGGGCTATGTACGTGACATGCTGCCGGTCATGGGACAATCGGCGACGACGCCAGGCCTGTTCCATGCTTTCGGCTTCTGCGGGCACGGCTTCCAGCTCGGCCCAGGCGTGGGCGACGCAATGGCCGAGCTCATGATGAGCGGGCGCTGCGAAACCCCGCTCGATGATTTCAGGGTGGATCGCTTCGGCCGCGCCGTCTGAAGGATTAGTATTGATCTGGCTTGGTTTTTCTAGCTTTTAGGTAATGAAGGCCGTCGTGCGGGCCGTTAGAAATCTACGGTACTGATTTTAAAAGGAAATTTTCGACGTAAAATATTTTGAGGTCTCGTGGACTATCGAGATCGATCGGGCTTTCTGATCGCTCTCGCTGCACTGCTACGCACAATCCCGTTTCTCAAAAAGTACCGTCACGGCACCGCGGCACGCTTCAAGCTGAACACAACGGTTACTGTCCGCAGCCTATCACCCAGCGACCGAGATGAGCCGACAGCGGACTGTCGTTATAACGTGGCATTTTGCAGAAGCCGGCATTCTTGGCGCCCTGGCTTCGTCGACCGACGGCCACTCGGGCCGGTACCTGCCAGTTCGTCAAACGCTCGCTTGACTCCGGTAACGCCAGCTCCGTTAGGATTGCAAATTATGTCAATTTGCAAATTTTACGTGCGGAATAATTTCTCGCAACGCATTAAAACTTGTAAAACATGCTGTAAACTTTGGGGTTGCGTGCCGGCCACCGCGTTGGATCACTGGGCGGCACGGACTCTGATACGGAAATCCATCGCGAGGGTTTGAATGCCGATGACGCACAAGACGATGCAGGATTTCGCCCGTTCCTGTGGCGTCTCCCGGCCGACATTATCGAAATATTTCGACGATCCGACCAGCGTCAAGCCGGCGACGCAAAAGCGCATCGAGGATGCGCTGCGCTCGTCCGACTACCAGCCCAATCTCTTCGCCCGCAACCTCAACCGCAAGCGCACCCGGAGCATCGGAATCGTCGTGCCGACGGTCGCCGATCCCTTCTATTCCGAGATGGTCAGCCGGATCGAGCTTCGGCTGCGCGACGAAGGCTACTGGCCGATCGTCATCTCATCGCACGGCTCGACCGAGCTCGAGGCCGAGGCGGCACGAACCATCTTGTCGTTAAAAGTGTCCGGCGCGCTGATCGCGCCGCTCGGCCTGCGCTCGGACCACCGTGCGCTGGAGAAACTGACCCAGGCCATTCCGATCGTCTATTTCGACACGTATCTCGAAGGGAGCCCGCCGTTCGTCGGCAACAACAACGGTCAGAGCGTGTCGACCATCGTCGACTACCTGTGCAGATCCGGCGAGCCCCCAATCTATTTCGACATCCCGCACATCAACCACAACTCGCCGGAACGATTGAACAGCTATGTCAAGTCGATGAAGCGGCTCGGACAGGAGCCGGTCGTCATCGGCAACACCAAGGCCTACACCTGGGATTTCGAGCGGATCGGCTACGAGCAGATGGAGAAGATGCTGAACCAGGGCGGCCTGCCGGGCAAGACGATCCTGTGCAACAACGACCGCCTCGCCTTCGGCGTGATGGCCGCCGCCTTCTCGAGCGGGCTGAAAGTCGGCCGCAAGGCGGATTGCGACCTGCGCGTCGCGGCCCACGACGACCATCCGCTCAGCCGCTACACCTGCCCGGCGCTCACCACCATGGCGCAGGATTTCGCGGCGATGGCCGGGCGCAGCGTCGAGACGCTGCTTGCCCTGCTCGACGAGGACAGCACGGTCGTCGCGCCGAAGGTCAGACTCGACGCGACGCTGGTGATGCGCCAGTCGGCCTGATCTCAACCGACCTTAGAACGCGAGATCGAATTTTCGCCATGCGGCAACGGCCGCCTCGACCGCCTGCCGCGACGCCGGACCGTGGCGCCCCATCGAGACGAAGCCGTGAATCTGCCCCTGCCAGCGTCTGAGCGCGACCGGCACACCGTCCGCCTCCAGGCGTTGCGCGTAAGCTTCGCCCTCGTCGGCGAGGATGTCATGGCCTGCTATGGCAATGAAGGCCGGCGCGGCTCCCGCAAGGCCCCCGGCTTTGAGCGGCGAGACACGCCAGTCGTCGATATCAGCGGCGCCGCGCACATAGTGGTCGCGGAACCATGCCATGGTCGGAGCGGTCAGCCCAAAACCCTCGCCGAAGCGGCGATAGCTGTCTGCCGCCTGAGAGGCGTCCGTGTTCGGATAGAACAGCAGCTGTGCGGTCAATCGATGTGGGTCGCCCCGCGCCAATAGGGCGAGCACGGCGGCGAGATTGCCGCCGGCGCTGTCGCCGGCGACGGCGATGCGCCGCGCATTGATGCCGAGATCGTCGGCCGCATCACGGATATAGGAGAGAGCGGCTTCGCAGTCCTCGACGGCAGCCGGAAATTTGTGTTCCGGCGCCAGCCGATAGTCGGGTGAGACGACCACGCAATTCGCCATGTTGGCAAACCAGCGGCAGATCTCGTCATGCGAATCCAGATTGCCGATCACCCAGCCGCCGCCATGCAGGTAAAGCAGCGAAGGGGCGTTGGCGTCAGGCGCGCCCTGTCCGCGATAGAGGCGCAGAGTGAGTGGCCCGACTGGCCCGACAATAGTCCGCTCGCTGACAGAGGCGACCACTTCGCGCTTGCCCTGCAGCTCGGGAAAGCCATTCTCGTAAGCCCGCCGGGCCTCTTCGGGCGTGCCGGTCTCGAATGGCGGCTCGTGCGCCAGCCGGCCGAGATCGAGAACTTTTTGGGCCTGTGGATCGAGCGATACCGTCATGATCCCTCCTCAGGCGATCAGGCTTGCTGCCTCGTCTTCGCCGAGCAGCTGCGGCTGGTCGACGGTCCCCATCACAGCAACCGAGCCGCGGCTTTCTCCCGAAGCCAAGATAGCCTCCATGATCTCCAGCACATGCAGCGCAAGCTCGCCGGAAGCGCGCGGCCTCCTGCCTTCCGAAAGCGATCGCGCCAGGTCGGCGACGCCAAGCATACGGTAGTTGGCGCGATTGGGCGCGGCATAGGGCCAGTTGCGCGCGCCATAGAGTTCGCTCTCGCTTGCAAAATCCGTCCAGTCGGCGCCACGCGCGGACATCGAGACGGTGCCGCCAAAAGTGTCCGGGTCGGGAAGCCTGAGCGACCCTTCCGTGCCGTGCAACTCGATCGGGTGGTTGGAATGCTTGAAGACGTCCCAGGAGGCGCCGAAGGTTACGGTGGCGCCGGAACGGAATTCGAGCAGCGACAGGATGCTGGTCGGTGTGCCGACCTTGAAACTGGTGTTCTTATAAGGGCCTTCGGCGGTGATCAGCCGCTCCTCCTGGCCGCGCGTCGCCATCGCCATGACGCGAGCGACCGGACCGAGCAGGTTGACGAGCATCGTCAGGTAGTACGGCCCCATGTCGAAGACCGGACCGCCGCCAGGCTGATAGTAGAATTGCGGATTGGGATGCCAGTGCTCCATGCCGCGCGCCATCATGAAGGCAGTGCCGGTCACGGCGCGGCCGATCGCGCCGTCATCGACCAGCCGGCGCGCGCGGCGACCGGCAGCGCCCAGGAAAGTGTCGGGAGCCGAACCCAAGAGCAGTCCGCGCCTCGCGGCCTCGGCGATAAGCTTGCGACCGTCGCTGGCCGAGGTCGCGAGAGGCTTTTCGGTGAAGACATGCTTGCCGGCCGAAAGCGCCGAATGGGAAATGTCGAAATGCGCCGACGGAATGGTGAGGTTGAGGACGAGATCGACCTCGGGATCGGCCAGCAGCGCATCGACGCCGAGCGAGCGGATACCATATTCCTTTGCCCGAAGTGCCGCCATATCGGCGGAAATGTCGGCGCAGGCACGCAATTCCACACCGGAAAAAAGTGCGGCGTTGCGCAGATAAGTCATCGATATGTTGCCGCATCCGATGACCCCGATGCCGAGCTTCGCGCCTGATTTTGCGTGCATTTTCGTTCCCAGCCTCCCAATCCGGCAGCGTTCCGGTCTATCCTCCCGCGGGCGCGGCGGACCGTTTTTCGAGATTCGCTATACAGCATTTTAAATATTGACGCGCGTAAAATTTTTCGAGAGCATATGAAAATGCTGATACAGCATTGGAGACCGCCGGCCGTCACGCTGTTCTCCCAGCGCCAGGTCATCGAGGGCCTGACGCGGGACGGCATCAAGGACTTGAAAGGATGAAACGTGAAAGAGCTTAAAGTCGGCTGCCAGACCTTCACCTGGGAGATGCTGGGAGACCGATTCACCGGCGGCCCCGACAATCTCATCAAGGCGATCGCCGATGGCGGCTATGCCGGCATCGAGATCACCGACAGGATGATCGGCCGCTATGCCGGCAAGCCGGGTGAGTTCGCAGCTGCATTGAAGTCGTCCGGCCTGACACTGGTCTCCTTCGCATTTGGTTCCAAGAGTGGCTTTACCCTGAAGGACCAGATCGGCGCCGACCTCGATATCGCCAAGCGGTGGATCGACTTCGCCGCTGCCTTCCCTGGCGCGCTGGTCTCGATGGGCTCGGCAACCGTGGTCTCCGACGGCCCGCGCGACGACAAGTTCGCCATTGCCGCCGAAGTCTACAATAAGGCCGGCGAGATCGGCCGCAAGGCTGGGGTGAAGGTCGCGGTGCATCCAAGCTCGCATCACAACACGCTACTCTTCGACCGCGCCGATTACGACCGCATCTTCGGACTGATCGACGCCTCGCTGGTCGGTTGGGTGCCTGATACGGGCCACATATTGCGCGGCCACCGGGATATGGTCGACACGCTCACCACCTATCGTGACCGCATCCGCTATGTGCATCTGAAGGACGTCGATGCGAGCGGCACGTGGGCGATGCTCGGCAAGGGCATCTGCGATACGGCCAAGGTGATCGAGATCGCGAGCGCGGCGCCTAACTTCAATGGCTGGCTGGTGCTCGAGGAGGAATCCGAAACTGCGGCCGCCGATCCGGCAGGCGCGATCAAGACCAACCGTCAGACCATGCGCGGCTACGGAGCCTGAGACGATGATCGGCAAGAAAGACCGTCGCCTTCGTGTCGGCGTGCTCGGCTGCGGGCCGATCGCCCAGTTCGCGCATCTGGAATCCTGTGTGAAGGCTGCCAATGCCGACCTCTACGCGATCTGCGACGCGGCGCCCGATCTGCTCGCACGCATGGGCGCGACCTACGAGCCACGGAAAATGTATGGCGACTATGACGAGATGCTTGCCGATCCGGAGCTCGAAGCGGTGATCGTCGCCACCTCGGACGCCTATCACGTGCCGATGTCGATCAAGGCGCTGGAAGCCGGCAAGCATGTGCTTTGCGAAAAGCCGATCGGCGTTTCGGTCGAGGAAGGCGAGAAGCTCGCCGAGGCGGTCAAGCGTTCCGGCAAGGTGCTGCAGGTCGGCCACATGAAGCGCTTCGACCCGGCGCTGGAAGCGGCGCGCGATTTCGTTCGCGACGAGATGGGCGATATCCTGGCGCTCAAGGCCTGGTATTGCGATTCCACCCATCGCTACGCCAATACCGATGCCGTGCAGCCGCTGCCCGTCACCAGCAAGCTCGCGAAGAAGCCGGGCGGCAATCCGAAGGCCGATCTCAGGCAATATTTCATGCTGGCGCATGGTTCGCATCTGGTCGATACGGCGCGCTTCCTGTGCGGCGAGATCACGGCCGTGCGCGCGCGCCTCAACGAGCGTTTCGGCGCCTATTGCTGGTTCGTCGAGACGGAATTCGCCAATGGCGCGCTCGGCCATCTCGACCTCACCGTCGCCGTTCGCATGGACTGGCACGAAGGCTTCCAGCTCTATGGCGAGAACGGCTCGGTGATCGCGAAGACCTTCAATCCCTGGTATTTCCGCGCCAGCGAAGTCGACATCTTTCACGAGAAGGATGCGACCTCGCGCAAGCCACTCGGCGCCGACGGCCATTTCTTCCGCCGCCAGTTGGAAGGCCTCGCCGACACCGTGCTCGACGGCACGCCGCAGCGCGGCGCCACCGTCGAGGACGGGCTCGCCTCGATCCGCGCCATGGTGGCGATCGCCCGTTCGGTTGAGAGCGGCGAGCGCGTCGAACTCGCCGGCGTCACGGGAGCGGTCTGATGCAGGTCGGGGTGTTCGCCAAGACCTTCCCGGGCAGCGAGCCGGCCGGCGTGCTGGCCGCCGTGCGCGAGGCGGGCTTTGCGGTCACCCAGTTCAACCTTGCCTGCGCCGGCCTGCCGTCGATGCCGGACGCGGTTCCGGACGATGCGATCCGCGCTATCGACGCCGCCGCCAAGGCTACAAATGTCTCCCTCGTCGCGCTTTCGGGCACCTACAATATGGCGCATCCGGATAGCCGTGTGCGTGACGACGGGCTCGGGCGGCTGGCGGTCATCATCGAGACGGCGGCCAGGCTTTCGATCCCGCTCGTGACGCTCTGCACCGGAACGCGCAACGCCGAGGACCAGTGGGCGCACCATCCCGACAATGCCGACCCTTCGGCCTGGGCCGACATGGCGGGCGAGATGGAGAAGGCCCTGCCGATCGCCGAGCGCCACGGCGTCGATCTTGGCATCGAGCCGGAGCAGGCCAACGTCGTCACCTCGGCCGGCGACGCAATGCGGCTGATCGTCGAGATGGGCTCGAAGCGGCTGCGCATCGTGCTCGATCCGGCCAATCTGTTCGAACAGGCGACCGCGCGGACCGCGCGCGCCATCGTTGCCGATGCGGTCGAACGCACCGCGGGTCATGTGACGCTGGCGCATGCCAAGGATCGCTTCGCCGACGGCCGCTTCGCCACCGCCGGGCAAGGCGTGGTCGACTTTGCCGATTTCATCGCCCGGCTGAAAGCCACCGGCTTCGATGGGCCGCTGGTGACGCACGGGGTGTCGGCTGAAGAGGCACCCGGCGTCGCCCGCTTCCTGAAAGAGCTTGCGTGATGGCGACGCTGTTGCGCGACGGAGCCAGGCTGCGGATCACCGACACCGGGGCAGGCCTGGCGGTCGTCTTCCAGCACGGCCTGGGCGGCGGCGAAGCGCAGGCCGCGCAGACATTTCCCGACGGCTTCCGGCGCATCACGATCGAATGCCGCGGGCATGGCGGCTCCGGGCTTGGCGAGCGGCGGCCATTCTCGTTCGAAATGTTCGCCGATGACGTCATTGCGGCCGCCGATCGGCTTGGCCTCGACCGCTTCGTTGCCGGCGGCGTCTCGATGGGCGCGGCGATCGCGCTGCGCCTCGCCTACCACTATCCGCTACGTATCGCCGGCCTCATCCTGGTGCGCCCGGCATGGACGTTTTCCGCCGCGCCACAAAACATGCAGCCTATCGCCGAGGTCGCCGAACTCATTCTCGAACACGGGACCGACAAGGGTCGAAGGATGTTCGCGCAATCCGAGACCGCCACGCGACTCTATCACGAGGCGCCTGACAATCTTTCCTCGCTGCTCGGCTATTTCGACCGGCCCGACGCCAGGGCATTCGCGCAAGTGCTTGCCAACATCGCCGGCGACGGTCCCGGCGTTTCCGCACGCGACGCGGCCGCGCTCGACGTTCCGGCACTGGTCGTCGGCAACGCAATGGATGCCGTGCACCCGCTGTCTTCAGCCTACACGCTTGCCGCCGCGATGCCCAACGCGGTCTTTGCCGAAATCACTCCGAAAGCGCGCGACAGCGAGAAGCATTTCAGCGACTTGCACCAGCAAATCACGTCCTTCCTGCAAACGCATTCAAACGTCCGGAGTCCCATTCCGTCATGACCGCCAAGCCTCTCTCCGGTCCCGCCGCCATCGCCGCCCTGCCCCGCAACCGGCTGATCGGCGAATTCTCGCTGTGGTCGGCGGACCTCGCCAACATGGAGCGCGACCTGAAGCGGATCGAAGCCCATGCCGACCTGCATCACATCGACGTGGCGGACGCCCGCTTCACGCCCGGCTTCCTGTTCTTCCCGGACCTGGTGGCACGCATCGCCAAGCTGACGGCCAAGCCGATCCACGTGCACCTGATGGTCGAGGCGGAAATCGTCGAGGCGCAGACGCGTCAGTTCATCGAAGCCGGCGCCGACCTCGTCACCATCCATGCCGAGAATGGCGAGGCGGGCCGGCGCGCGGTGCGGCTGGCGCGTGAGCTCGGCGCCGAGGCCGGCGTGGTGCTGCGGCTGGAGACGCCGGTCACGGCAATCGTCCCCTTCCTGCCGGACGTCGCCTTCGTGACGCTTCTCGGCACCTCGATCGGCGTCAAGGGGCAGAGCCTGTCCGACAAGGCATGCCCAAGGCTGATCGAGGCGCGGGCGCTGATGAGGCAAACCGGCCGCGAAGCCGACATCATCCTTGCCGCCGATGGCGGCATCCGTCACGAGACGGTGCCGCTGCTCCGCGCCGCCGGCGCCGACACCGTGGTGCTCGGCTCTCTCGCCTTCGGCGATCCCGACCTCGCGCAGCGCATGGGCTGGCTGCACGGGCTGAAGGCCGCCGCCTGATGAGCACGCTCGCGCTGGCGTTCGATCTCGGCGGCACGGAGCTGCGCGGCGCCCTGGTCGGACGCAGCGGCGACGTCATCGCGCGCGCCTCGGAGGCAACGATGGCGGGCGCGGGATCGGAAGCGGTGATCGGCCAGATCATCGGGCTGGCGGGCAAACTGCTCAAGGAGCACCCTCAAGCCAAGGTGATCGGCATCGGCGCCTGCGCACCCGGCCCGCTCGATCCTAAGGCGGGCATCGTCATCGGGCCGCCGACGCTCTCCGGCTGGCACAATGTGCCGATGATCGACATTTTGAGCCGGCAGTTCGGCCTGCCGGTGCGGCTGGAGAATGATGCCAATGCGGCGGCGCTGGGCGAATGGCGCTACGGCGCCGGGCGTGGCTCGGAATCGCTTGTCTTCGTCACCGTGTCGACCGGCATTGGCGGCGGCGTCATCGCCGACGGCCATATCTATCATGGGCGACGCGGGCTGGCCGCCGAGATCGGCCACATGACGATCACCGGCGAAGGCGACCGCTGCTTCTGCGGCAATGTCGGCTGCTTCGAGGCGGTCGCCTCCGGCACCGCGCTTGGACGCCGGGCGACACAGCTGACCGCGCCGGGCGACGGGTCGCAGCTCCGGCGGCTTTCCCGCAACGGCGATGTTTCTGCGCGCCATGTCGTCGAGGCGGCGCGGACAGGCGAAGCGATCGCGCGCGAGCTGCTCGACGCCGAGGCGCGTTGGCTCGGCATCGGCTTCACCAACCTTTTGCATCTCTACTCGCCCGAGGTGATCGTGATGGGCGGCGGGCTGTCCAACGGTTTCGACCTCCTGGAGCCGGGGATCCGGGCAACGATCGACGAGCGCGCCATGCAAGCCTATCGCGACGTGCCGATCGTGCCGGCCAAGCTCGGCGACCGCGCCGGGCTGGTCGGCGCTGCCAGCCTTATCCTGTGGGAGGGCGAGCCGGGCACGGCGCTTTCGATGGTGCAGGACCAAGGCGCCGACACGGCCCGCACTGCATAGTCCGATCGCGCTCGACATCGCGCCATCGCTTCCGCCGATTTCACCTCGACGGGCCGACCCCCTCGGCGCGGGTGTTCTCCGACCTTACCAGCCGTCGGCGGGGCCAGCGCTTGCCTCACTCCTTGTTGCATCGCAGCACATAAAAACGAACTGCAAATCACTTTAATTATTGACGCGTGTCAAATTCTTCTAAAACATGCGGAAATGCTGGCAAGGCACCCGGCCAGCGCTTTGGGAGGAGCAAATGCCTGGCGCAGAACAGACCCGAACCGGGGCTGCAATCCGCGGTTGTCAGTTTTCCAACGCAAGTGCCGGGGTTGCTTGTGTCCCGCCAGGCATGCCGTCCGCAGAAGTACGACCCGACAATCAGAAATCCGGAGGAGGAAGACATATGCGCATGTTCAATTGCCTGGCGATCGGCGCGGGCCTGCTTGCAACGACAATGATGGTCCCGGCCCATGCCGAGGACGCAGCCAAGGTGGCGGCCATCGTCAAGGGTCTCGACAACCCGTTCTTCCAGACCATGCAGCAGGGCATCGAGGAGCAAGCGAAGGCCGACGGCGTCAATGTCACGGTGCAGGCCGCCGCCAACATGGGCGACGCCACCGGCCAAGCCGACCGGCTGACCGCGATGGCCCTGCAGGACTTCGATTGCTACCTGGTCAACCCGATCAGCGTCTCCAACCTCGTCCAGGCGCTGGTGCCAGTGGCCCAGAAGAAGAAGCCGATCATCAACATCGATTCGACCATCGACGCCGAGCAGGCCAAGGCCGCCGGCTTCACCGTCTCGACCTATATCGGCACCGACAACGTCGCCGCCGGGGCGCTCGCCGGCGAGGAGATGCTGAAGCTGGTGCCGAAGGGTTCGAAGGTCGCGCTGGTCGCCGGCATCGTCGGCGACGTCGGCTCCAACGCCCGCATCAAGGGCTTCAAGCAAGCCGTCGAGGGCAAGCTCGAAGTGGTGGTGATGGTGAGCGCCGACTGGGACCGCGAGAAGGCGCTGACCGCGGCCACCGATATCCTGGCGGCACATCCGGATCTCGCCGGCTTCTTCGCAGCCAACGACATCATGGCGCTCGGCGTCGAGCGCGCCGTGCAGACCTCTGGCAAGGACGTCAAGGTGATCGGCCTCGACGGCATCGTCGACGCGCTGAAATCGGTGGCGGCCGGCGAGCTCACCGCCACCGTCGCCCAATATCCCTATGTCGTCGGCGCCATGGGCGTCGAGGCCTGCAAGGCGGCGGTCAAGGGCAAGGAATTGCCCGCCAACGTGCCGGCGCCCGTTCTCCTGATCAATAAGGACAATGCCGAGGCCTCGCTGAAGAACTTCCCGCGCCCCGGCGGCGACTATCCCGATCCGCTGCGCGAGCTGCTGAAGTGAGCAATTCCACCGATAACGCGCCCGTCGCCCACTCGGCGGGCGCGCCGGAGGAGAGCCGTTCCTCCCTTGCGGCTCTCCTCCTCGATCCCTCCTTCTGGGCCGACTGGGCGTCCGTCGTCGGCCTGGTCGGGCTGGTCATCATCTTCGGCATCGCCCAGCCGGTCTTCCTCAGCGTCGCCAATCTGCAGGCGTTGCTCCTGGCGGCGGCGATCCTGGTCGTGCTGTCGATCGGCCAGACCTTCGTCGTGGCGACATCGGGCATCGACCTGTCGCTGGCGGCGGCGGTGATGCTGGGCGCCGTCATACTCGGTCTCGTCAACGCCGCCGGCTACGGCATCTTCATCGCCTGCGTGCTTTGCGCGCTGGCCACCAGCACGCTGGGCTTGCTCAACGGCCTCATCATCACCGCCGGGAAAATCCCAGATTTCGTAGTCACGCTCGGCACCTTGTCCGGCATCACCGGGCTTGGCCTGATCCTGTCGGGCGGCGAGCCGACCATGGTCGGCTCCACCTTCCTGCTCAAGCTCGCTTCCGGCTCGTTCGGGCCGTTCGGCTACCCGGTCTGGGTGGCGATCGCGGCCGTCGTCGTGGCGCATGTCGCGCTCTACCACACGCGCTTCGGCGTGCACCTGCTCGCCACCGGCGGTCAGGCCGAAAGCGCCAGCGCGCTCGGCATCCGCACCGGCCGCGTCAAGATTGCCGCCTACACCGTTTCAGGCCTCTGCGCCGGCATCGCGGCCATCCTGCTGGTGGCGCGGATCGGCTCGGCCGAACCGCTGATCAACACCAGCCTGCTGCTGAACTCGGTGGCCGCGGTGGTGCTGGGCGGCGTCAGCCTGTTCGGCGGTCGCGCCAGCATATTAGGCCCCGCGATCGGCGCGCTGATGCTCACCGCTTTGGTCAACGGGCTGACGCTGCTCAGCGTCTCGGCCTTCTATCAACCGCTTGCCGTGGGCGCCATCGTGGTGCTGGCGGCGCTAATCATGCGGTACCAGAAATGAGCGCCGTCCCGCCCTTCGCCGCCTCAGACGCGATCATCGCTTGCCAGGGCCTGAGCAAGCATTTCGGCGGTGTGCGCGCCTTCACCGATGTCGCCTTCCAGGCGCGCCGCGGCGAGGTCACCGCCGTCATCGGCGACAATGGCGCCGGCAAGTCGACGCTGATCCGCTGCCTGGTCGGCGTGCATGTTCCGGATGGCGGCTCGATCGTCTTCGACGGCCGCGAACACCCGTTCTCCAACCCGGACGGCGCGCGCAAGTCCGGCATCGAGACCGTGCACCAGAACCTGGCGCTGATCGACGAACTGACGGTGGCGCAGAACCTGTTCCTCAATCGCGAGATCGTAAGGCGCATCGGCCCGCTTACGCTTCTCGATCGCAAGGCGATGAAAACACAGGCGCGCGCGATGCTGTCGCGGCTGTCGATCAACGTGCCGTCGATCAACCAGCGTGTGCGCCGCCTGTCGGGCGGCCAGCGGCAGGCGATCTCGATCTGCCGCGCCGTCGGCTCGGGCGCCAAACTGGTGGTCATGGACGAACCGACGGCGGCGCTCGGCGTGCAGGAGACGGCGAACGTCGAGGCGCTGATCCGGCGCCTGCGCGAACAGTCGGTCTCGGTCATCCTGGTCAGCCACAATTTCGATCAGGTGCGCCGCCTGTCCGACCAGATCTGGGTGATGCGCGCGGGCAAGATGGCCGCGACGGTGCGGGCATCCGAGACATCGGGCAACGAGCTCGTCGCGCTGGTCACCGGCGCGGCGTGATCCGCTTATGAAATCAACGGCCGGCCGCCGGCGCAGCCAACCTCAGGCTTGAAATCGGAAGGAGTTAGCAGTGGCACCACTTCGTGTCGGTCTTGTCGGTCTTGGAGAGGTCGCGCAGTCGATCCATCTGCCTGTTCTGGCCGACCAGTGCGACCGCTGGACGATAGGGGGCGTTTATGACGTCTCGCCGAGCCTGGTGGCGCTCGCCACCTCGAACTATGCCACCGCGAAAGCCTATGGGAGCGCCGAGGCGCTGATCAATTCGCCCGACATCGACGTGGTGTTCGTGCTCTCGTCCGACGACACCCACAGCCGCTTCGTGCGCGCCGCGATCGAAGCCGACAAGCACATCCTCCTGGAAAAACCCGCCTGCCTCACGGTGCGCGAGATCGACGAGCTGCTGGCGCTGATGCCGGCCTACAGGAAGACCCTCTTCGTCGGTTACATGCGCCGCTACGCGCCGGCCTATCTGGCCGCCAGGAACGAACTTCCCGACCACGCCGACATCACCCATGTCCGCATCTTCGACCTGATCTCGGAGGGCCGGCATTTCCTGAAGAAGAGCCGGAACATCCTCTATCCCCAAGATATCGACCCCGCCCTTCTGGCGCGCGGCGCCAAGGAGCGGGACGCGCTGATCCGCGAGATAGTGGGCGCCGACGCGCCCGTCGATCTGGTGCGCGCCTATCGCGGGCTGACCGCTCTCTCCTCGCACCACATCTCGGCCATGCGCGGGCTGATCGGCGAGCCGTCACGCGTGATTGCTGCGCACCGCACCAATGGCGGCGCCAACACATCCGTCACCTTCGACTACGGCCATTTCGCCTGCCTCTATGATGCCGTCGTCGACGATCTCGGCCTGTTCGACGCCATGATCGAGGTGCGCTCCAACACCAGGCGCGTGCGCATCATCTACGACACGCCCTATATCCGCAGCCTGCCGACCCGGCTGGTAGTGACCGACGCCGGCCTGCTCGGCCCGGTGACGAAGACGTTCGGGCCGCTCTATGGCGACGCCTTCTCGAACGAGCTCGAGACATTCCATCGCCACATCGTCGAAGGGACCAAGCCGCTCACCGATCTCGCGGACTCGCGTCGCGACCTGGCGCTGATGGCCGAGATCGTCGAGCGGATGCGGCAGAGCGAGACCGCCGGCCTCAAAGCCGGATCGGCGATTTAGCGGAGCCACTCTCGATGCCGACAAGAGCCAGCGAACGCGACGGGTCAGACATAGATCACCTTGGCTCGCGTCTTATCGAGCTGGGTCCGTATCGGACCAGGCAGGCCATCGTCGGTGATCACCACATCGACGCTCGACAGCGAGAATGCCTTGGAGGTGCCGCTGACGCCCCATTTGCTCGAATCGGCGAGGAGGACAACGCGCCGGCCCATGCGCACGAGGTATCGCTTCGTTCGCGCCATGTCTTCGTTCACGTCGACCACATCGAGCGAGGAGTCTATCGCATGCGCTCCAACAAAAACCTGATGCGCCACCATGCCGCCGAGTGCCGTGTCGGCATCGGTGATCAACGTGCTCACCGTGTCTGGATAGACGCGGCCGCCGATCATGTGAACGTCGAGTCCGGGCCGATGCATCAGATGCTGCACGATATTCATCGCCGTGGCGGCGACCACGACATTGTTGAGCGGCGGTAATTGCATGGCAACCTGCATCAATGTCGAGCCACCGTCGAAGATGACCGATTGGTTGTCCTCAAACAGTTCTACCGCCGCTCGCGCGATGCGCTTCTTTGCCTCGAGGTTGGTTTGCATCCGCCGCGCGAATGCGGCCGTGGTGGAATCGGTGGTCCGGGTCACCGCCCCGCCACGGGTCTTGGTCAGTAGTCCCTTGCGGTCCAAGATCTCGAGGTCGGAGCGTACCGTGACTTCCGACACGCCAAAACCGTCTGACAGGTCCTTCGTGCGAACCTGTCCGCTGCGTTGCACCTCACTCAGGATCGATTGGCGTCTCTGCTCCGACAACATTGCCCTGCCCTTGCCTCTCTGCGCCAGGCAACCGCTCTGGCCTCGGCTCACTCTACCAAAAATACGCAAATTCGAAAGCTTTCGAAAGATTGTATTTTTCCTTTCTTTCGCAAACACTGGGTTCAGGATTTTGAAATCAAACGATTGGGGAATTTTCTACTCATGAGCCTAGGCACCAAGGTGCGTCTTGCGCGCCTCTTCTCGCATCCATCGGGGAACCTTTTTGGCGGCGCGGTCGACCACTTCGTCGGCTATGGCGACGTGCGCAAAGGCGGTCTTGCCGACCTGCCGGGTGCACTCGCGCGCGTCATGGCGGGCAAACCCGACTACGTCAGCATCCAGCCTGGCACCGCGCGCCATCTGTGGCCGCAATATGCGGGCAAGGCTTCCCTGGTGATCCAGGCAGGCTGCTTCACTCCGGACGATCGCATCAGCGAGCTGATCGCAACGCCGGAGGACGCGGTGCGCGCTGGCGCCGACGCGTTGGCCGTGGCCATTCCGGTGCGCGGCGCAACCGAGGGCAAGTACATACGCTGGCTGACCGATTCGGTGCATGCGGCGGCCCGCTACGGCATGCCGGTGGTGGCGCATATCTACCCCCGCGATTTCACCGACGGGGCAAAAATCGTCTTCACCCCCGACGAGATCGCCTATGCGGCGCGCATCGGCTACGAGTCCGGCGTCGACGTCATCAAGATCGGCTACACGGGCGATTTCGAGTCGTTCCGCGAGACCGTTCGGACCTGCCCGGTGCCGGTCGTCATCGCGGGCGGTCCGAAGACCGATACGCTGCTCGGCGCGCTGCAGCAGACGGCGGACGCCATCCGCGCCGGTGCGCGCGGCGCCGTGGTGGGTCGCAATCTCTGGGGGCACGGCGATCCTCAGAAGGCCGCGCTTGCCTTTCGGAGCGTCATCCATGACGGCCTTTCGGCGCAAGACGCCCTTACGAAGGCGGGCGCCTGAACGATGCCCACCGTCCCCGCAATCCTCGGCTTCGGTGCTATTGCGATGGACGACATCGTCTATGTCGATCAGCCGCTGTCGGCGGGCAAAGGGAAGGTGCTGCAAAGTGCTCGGGGTTTCGGGGGCAATGTCGCGACGGCGCTTGCCGCCGTCGCGCGGCTCGGCGGAGGTGCCGGGTTCATCGGATGGCTGGGCAGTGCCGCGGACGACGCGGTGCTGTGCGATCTCATAGAGAGCGGTGTTGAAACCGCATTCGCGCCGCGCCACCCCGACGCGCGCCCGGTACGCTCGCGGATCACCGTCGGCTCTGACGGGGACCGGTTCATCGCGTATGACGACGACGCCATGCTGGGCACCGCGCCGGACTTTCCGGACGAGATCCTCAGCCGCGCGACCGTCCTGATCGTCGACGGCTACGCGATCCGGTCTCTGGAGGTCGTGGCCCGGGCTCGCGATCTCGGCCTCGCCATTCTCGGCGATATCGAATGGAGCGGCGGCCCGGCCACGGATAGGTTGATCGAGCTCTGCGACCATCTCATTCTTCCGCTCGGCTTTGCACGGACCGCAACGGGCCGCCGATCGCCCGCCGAGATGCTCGACGCATTGTGGTTGCCGTCGCGATCCGCCGTGGTTCTGACCGATGGCGGCAGGGGCGTCTACTATCGCGGGCGTGACGAGACAGGGCTCTGGCACCTGCCCCCGCACCGGGTTGCCGTCGTCGACTCGACCGGCGCTGGCGACTGCTTTCATGGTGCCTATGCGCATGCGTTGACGTGCGGAGCCGACACCGGAGGCCGGGTCGCATTCGCGGCCGCCGCCGCGGCCCTATCGATAATGGGGCGTGGCGGGCGTGAAGCGCTTCCAACCGACGACCAGGTCACGGAACTCCTGACATCGACGAACGCTCCGTCGGCAACCGGACTCAAATATACCCAGCTCGACACTGGAACATAGGCTGAGACTATCCCAGGAAATATTTTGCAAGCGACCCCGAGCCGAGGAGAACAGAAAATAAATCGGCTTATACTTGTGGAGGGAGGAAGATGGCAGAAGTCATTCTTGAGAATATCTGCAAGACCTACGGGAACAATTTTCACGCAATCGACCAATTGAACCTGTCGGTCGAGGACGGCGAGTTCTTGATTCTCGTCGGGCCTTCAGGTTGCGGCAAATCCACCGCGTTGCGAATGATCGCAGGATTGGAGGACGTCACCAGCGGCAGCCTTCGGATCGGCGGTGTCGACGTCGTCGACATGCCGCCCAAGGACCGCGACATCGCGATGGTCTTCCAGAGCTACGCGCTCTACCCGCATATGACGGTGTTCGAAAACATCGCCTTTTCGATGCGGCTGGCGGGCAAGCCGAAGGCCGAGCGCAAAAAGCGCGTGGACGAGATCGCCAAAACCCTTCAGCTGACGTCGCTGCTGGACAGCAAACCCGCGAACCTTTCAGGCGGACAGCGTCAACGGGTTGCCATGGGCCGCGCCATGGTCCGCGAGCCGGCCGCCTTTCTCATGGACGAGCCGCTTTCCAATCTGGACGCGAAACTGCGTGTGCAAATGCGCGCCGAAATCACCAGCCTGCAAAAGCAGCTCGGCGTGACGACCATATACGTGACCCATGACCAGACCGAAGCGATGACGATGGGCGACAGGGTCGCGGTGTTGAAAGGCGGCGTGCTGCAGCAGATCGACACGCCCAAGAGGCTCTATGAATCGCCGGTGAACGCCTTCGTTGCCGGCTTCATCGGCTCTCCGTCGATGAACCTTTTCGAGGCGACCCTGACCGGCGACGAACTGAGGTCCAGCGCCTTCGCCATCCGGCTGCAGGATGCAGCCTTTGTGCGCAGGCCGGGCTTGAAGCCCTATGCGGGGCGCAAGGTCGTGTTCGGGATCCGGCCGGAGGATCTCTATGACAGCGGCCTCGAATCCGGCCGCAAGTACCAGACGATACCGGGAAAGGTGACATCGATCGAAGAGCTCGGATCCGAACACATCGTCCATCTCAGCATCGACGCGGTCCGCGTGGACTCCGGCGATCCTGACGCGGTGGAGGATTTCGGCCTGGCGTCGAACGCGGTGGCCAAATTCGAGCCGGTCAGCGAAGTCCGCTCCGGCTCGGAAATCCGGTTGGCCCTGGATGATAGCAAGCTGCATTTCTTCGATCCCGAGACGCATCTGGCGATCTGAAGAATTGCGGCAAGGCCCGCAGGCGAGGGCGAGGCGCCCGCGAATGAAGACTTCTGAATAAACCAGACGATCGTCCGCATTGTGCGGCCGATCTTAAAGAAGGAGGAGAAAATGACGTTTCGGATACGACCCGCGATGCTGAAAATGACCGCGGCCGCATGGTTGCTTGCCGCGACCGGCGCCATGGCGGACACGACACTGGAATTCACCCAATGGTGGGAGCCCGAATTGCCGGCCGGCTCTCTCAGGGCAATCATGAATGACTTCGAGGCCGCAAACCCCGGCATCAAGGTGACGCTGGTCAGCGGCCCCTATGCGACCACGCGAGACCAGATCTCGGTTGGTGCCGCTACCGGAACGCTTAGCGACGTCGTCGGTCTCGACGGCGCCTGGGTGAACAATCTGAACGCGCAGAATGCGCTCGCCGACATGAACCCGATGATGGATGCGAGCGGCTTCGACAAAGCCCAAGTCGCCGATATCATCAAGGTGGACGGCAAGGCGGTGATGTTCCCGGTCGCTTCGTTCGTCTATCCGGTCTTCGTGAATTTGGACCTCGCCGCCCAGGCCGGCGTGACCAAGCTGCCGTCGACCCGCGCGGAGTTTCTCGAAGCCGCCAAGAAGATGACCCATGCCGACAAGAACCAGTATGGCTGGGTGCTGCCCCTGTCGCTGCAAACGCCGTCCGGCGTCCAGAACGACATGATGTCGTGGGTCTGGGCTTCGGGCCAATCGATGATGGCGAACGGCAAGCCCGACCTCGAGGGCAAGCCGGTGGTGGATATGCTCACCTTCGTCAAATCGCTCAACGACGCCGGCACCGTCTCGCCCGGCATCGCCACCAAGACTGAACAGGAAAAGGTCGAGGAATTCGTCAACGACCGCGTCGGCATGATGATCGACTCGCTCGCGCATGTGAACCTCATCCGCAAGCGCAATCCCAAGCTGAACTTCGACCTCATCCCGGTCCCGGTCGTGGAGAACTATAGCGGCAAGCGGGGCCTTCCCTATGCCTCCTGGGGCATCGGCATCTCTGCCGGCTCGAAACATCAGGAAGAGGCCTGGAAACTCGTCCAATATCTGATGAGTGAAAAGGTGAACGCCAAGCTGGTGTCGCTTGCGAACGCCTTCCCGGGCAACGTCAACGCCAAGCCCGATTTCGTGACCTCCGACAAGGCTTTCGGCAAGGCTTTCGAAATCTTCAAGACCGGCTATCTCGCCAACGAGTTCACGGGTCTGCCGGTGGCTGAAGACCTGATGACCCAGTTCGGCGTGCAAGCTCAGAAGATGCTCGCCGGCGAGCAGTCTCCGGAACAAGCCGCAGCCAACGCTCAGAAGGGCTGGATGGCGAAATTCTGATCGGCCTGTTTCGTTGCGATCTTCGGTCGGGTGGCCTGACTTCGGTCAGGCCACCCGACAACATCGGATCGGCAATGTGAGATGGTCCTGGTTCCGAAGCTCCCCTTCTCTTGAAGGCGTATCCCAAGGTTGGCACATGGCCCGGCAGAAGCGCTCTCACCACAGACTGAAACGAGCGGTCGCACCGTACCTTTACCTCTCACCCTCGCTGCTCATCATCGGCCTTCTGATGCTGCTGCCGATGGTGACGGTGATTTCCTATTCGTTCCAGAACAGCGCGGTGCTGCGCCGCGACCCATCCTTTGCCGGACTGAAACACTACCAGGCGATCTTTGCTGATCCCGTGTTCTGGGCCTCGCTGTGGCACACGCTCTACTTCACCTGCATGAGTGTCGTGTTCCAGATGACCATCGGAATGATCTTCGCGCTCATGCTGAACAGCGACCGCATCAATCCGACGCTGCGCAATATCCTGCGCGTGCTCTACATATTGCCCTGGCTGTTCACCGCGGTGATCATCGCGGTGATCTGGCGCCTGCTGCTCGAGCCGAACGGTGTCGTGAACAGCATTCTCTTGCAGATCGGCATCATCGGTTCCAAGGTCGAGTGGTTTTCCTCGCCCGAGACCGCGCTGCACGCCGTCACCTTCGCCAACATCTGGGCGGGCTACCCGCTTTTCATGGTCAGCCTGCTCGCAGGTCTGCAGGGCATTCCCAAGGACTTCTACGAGGCCGCGGATATCGACGGAGCCAAGGCCTACCAGAAGCTGATCTTCATCACCATTCCGCAGCTGATGCCGATCATCATCAGCATCTCGCTGCTCGACTTCATCTGGACCATGCAGGTCTTCCCGTTGATCTGGATAACGACGGGCGGCGGTCCGATCTACTCGACCGAGGTGCTCAGCACCTACACCTACAAGCTGGCCTTTTCGAGCTACAACCTGTCGCAGGCGGCGGCAAGCGCCGTGATCATCTTGTTGATCTCGCTTGGCCTGACTCTGTTCTACATTCGTTATCAAAAGGCACGGTAGTTACCATGAGGAAAAGGCACACGCCGAAAGACAGGCTGATCACCGCCGCGCTCCATGTCGCGCTTGCCGCGGGACTCTTTTTCGCAGCCTTCCCGATCTATTGGATGCTGAGCAGTTCGTTCAAGTCGAACACCGAAATCTTTGCCCTGCCACCAACCATCCTGCCGAAGGCATTCACGCTGGAAGCCTATGCAGCCATCCTTGGCGATCCGGTAAAGCTGCGCTTCTTCTTCAACAGCTACTTTGTGGCCGGAGCGGTGACCGTGCTGACGGTGCTGATCGCCTTGCTGGCAGCCTATGGGTTCAGCCGCTTCAATTTCCGCGGCAAGGGCAGCCTGAACACACTCATCATCAGCACACAGACGATCCCGCCGATCACGCTTTTGATCCCCTTCTTCGGGCTTGTCGTCTCATATGGCATCTTCGACACCTACGTCGCACTTATCCTGACGTACCTGGTGTTTACCCTGCCCTACGCGATCCTGCTGATGACGGGATATCTGAACACCTTGCCACGCGATCTTGACGAAGCGGTGGCTGTCGATGGCGGCTCCAGCTGGACAGCGCTTTGGCGGGTGATCGTCCCGATTTCACTGCCTGGTATCGTGGCGACGTCGGTTTACACCTTCCTGTTGTGCTGGAACGAATTTCTTTTCGCGCTGACGCTGACGAAGTCAACGTCCATGCGCACCGTGCCGATCGGCATTCAGCTGTTGATGGGGCAGCACGCTTTTGAATGGAACCAGATGATGGCGATGAGCGTGCTCGGCTCGCTACCGCTCTTGCTCATCTACCTCCTTGCCCAAAGGTTCTTCCTCGCCGGCATGACGGCGGGCTCGGTCAAGTAGGATCGCGAATTTGCCGGCACGAATGATGTCATCCAGTGGATAGGCGGTCGCAAGCCTATGACCGTGGGAGAGTTCGTCGAAAAGCACCGGGGCGCTTTCCAGTAATCCTAAAGCGCGTAGCGCTGAACCGGATTCAGGCGACGCGCTTTAAGTCTTTGTTTTGATACATGTCGTTGTCCCAGAACCGCTGCACACTTCTGGGCGACACGCATTAGCTCAACGCCCCCACTCATTAATCCGAGAGCGGGGCCAGGTATCGGCATCGCCTACGCACCGCAACGCTGAAAGGGCCGGTTAATGTCCGCAGGCACTGGAACGTCCGGCGCTACCTGATGGCACTGGCGACTGGCGATCTCGACGACATGTTGGCCTGCTTTACCGCAGATGTTGTTGTCGTGTCGCTGGTTTACGGAACAGTCGCGGTGCGACCGTTTTACGAGAAGCTGCACGCCGACACGATCAGCGCGGAGGTCAAGGTCCGGACAATCTATGTTGCCGAGGATGTGGCGGACCGTGTGATCGCGCATTTCGCCTATCGCTGGGAGCGGCATTCGGCTCCGCTGTTCATGCCACGGTCTTGTCGCGCCCTGGATCGTCAACGCGCCGATGAATGCCACCATCTTCGAGGGCTATGTCGAAACACAGCTCGCTCCGCAGTTGTCGCCCGGCGATGTCGTCATCCTCGACAATGTCGGCTTCCACAAGACCGAGCGCGCAGCCCAGTTGGTCCGCCAAAGAGGCGCCTGGCTCCTGTTCCTGCCGCCATACTCGCCCGACCTCAATCCGATCGAGGCGCGGCTGCGCAAGAAGGCGGCCAGAACCTTCGACACACTTTGCGAAGCGCTCGGCGACATCTGCCACCTGTTCGAGCCGACAGAATGCAGAAACTTCTTCAAAGCTGCCGGATATGAGGGGCGACACACTCTAGGACGTCGATTGCGAGGATATCGATGCCGTCATGGCATTGTTTTCCGAGGATGCGGTTTATGAGCGCGCGGACGCGAGATATGTCGGCAGAGCCGCAATCGAGCACTTCTACCGAAATGAACGGATGATCCGCGGCACCCACACTCTCGATCGGACCTGCCATCAAGAGGATGCCGCCCGGGTCTTTGTTACCGGGCAATTCAAGGGCCACGGCGCCAATGAGGCACCGCGCCTCGTACGGTTTACCGATATCTGGGAGTTCGACGAACAGAACAAGGTGCGCCGGCGGGAGACCTACCTTGCCCTCGGTCAAACCTACGTGGAGAGGTGAGAGCGAATGATCAATCGGCTCAGAAAGCCAGTTGCCGCCGATCGTGGCGGGCGAGTGGCGCGGCGAAATCGTTGGCTCAGCCAACGTCAACTTCGGCCAAGTGGTTCAGCCAGGCCCGCCCCGCCAGTCGGTCGAGCTCACCTATATTATTCTCCCCGCCTCGCTCATCATGCCGGACCCGGCGTTCAGGTGGCCGGGCGTCGTCATGATCATGGCGCCCACGCCCATGAAGACGGTGTTCCATGATGCGGGCACGCGCTTCCAGGCCGGTCGCCTGCCGTCGCTGAGCCTCTCACTCGAAGTCACTAGCTAACGGCGGCCCCCTGCGAGCTTGACTGCTGACGAATTTCGTCGGAGCGCCAGCATGGCGGCTGCGCCGATGGCCGGACCAGGCACCAGCAGCAGGAACGCCCAGCGCCAGCCGCCGATGGCATCGCCGAAAAACGGTAAGGTCCAGATGGCGACGATGGTGATTGCGAAGCCGATGCCCATCTGGAGGGCCAGCGCCGATCCGACGAGATGCGGCTCGGCCAGTTCCGTCACGGCGGCGGAGAACTGCGCGGAGTCGGCAATCACCGAGACACCCCAGACCAGCGCAACGACAACGAAGAGCCAGGACGGACCGTCGAAGAAGACGCCGATCAGGAGCGCGCACGCGCCGGATAGCGCCATCGACAGCACGGTGGTGTTGCAGCGGCCGACACGGTCGGCGAGCAGGCCGCCGCCGGCGGCGCCGAGCGCGCCCACCGCGATCACCGCGAAGGTAAGCAGGGACACGTTTCCGGAAAAGACCGGATTGCCGGCGGCGACGGTGGCACCCGCATAGGCCAGGAACCAGCCCCACATGGCGTAGAGCTCCCACATGTGGCCGAAATAGCCGAGATTGGCGAGCATGACCGGGCGATCGCGGATGATTGCCCCGATCTGGCGCGGATCGACGACCGATCGCGCGAACGGGAACGGTCCCTCATGCAGCGCGCGTCCGAAGATCGCTGCGGAGACGAAGGCGCAGATCGAGCTGGCGCTCACGACGACGCGCCAGTCGATGGCCGCGCCGATGGCCCGCACGAGATGCGGCAGCGCCGAGCCGAGTGTCAGCGCCGCGATCAGGAGGCCGAGCGCCAGGCCGCGCTCCCTGCGAAACCAGGTCGCCATCAGTTTTATCGCCGGCGGATAGACGCCAGCGAGCGCGATGCCGGTGACGAACCGGGCGAGGATCGCAACGACGGCGCCGGGCTCTGTCAGCAGGACCAGGTTTGCCGCCCCCGCCAGCGCCGCCGCGCCCGCCATCATGCGGTTGAGCCGCCAGCGGTCGGGCAGGCCGAGGATCGAGGAGGTCAGCGCGCCGAAGACGAAGCCCGCTTGCACGCCGTTGGTCAGCCAGGCCGCCGCGGCAGCGCCAAGCTGCCAGCGCGCCTTGAGCTCGGGGATCACCGCCGTCGCCGAAAACCAGGTGGTGAGCGAAAGAACGACGGCCAGACAAGCCAGCGCGAGGAACGACCAGCGCCTCTCCTCGCCCGACATGCTCACAGCCCCTGAAGCGGCATCGTATAGGTGGTGGCTGTCCCGGTCAGGCAGACATTGCCCTGGCTGTCGCGGACTTCGGTCAGCAGCTTGCATATCGGCTTGTCGGCGCGCACCTCGGCTACCTCCACACGGCCCGTGATCGTCTCATCGACGCCCACGGCCTTCACGAACTTCCACTCCACACCGAGAAAGACCGTGCCGGGTCCAGGCAGGTCCTCGGCGACGACGGCATTCAGGATGCCGGTGGTGACGCCGCCCTGGACGATAAGCTTGCCGAATGCCGTCTTTTCGGCAAGGGCCTGGTCGTAGTGGACCGGATTGCGGTCGCCGGTCATTTCGGTGAAAGCGATGATATCCTTCATGCTGGTGGTGCGGCTGCGCTCCGCCGCCTGCCCCATCGTTGGCCGGCCCTTGATGGTGCCGGCCCACCCGTCCCTGGTCTCGCTCATGTCATGTGCTCCTTGATGACGGTTTCACGCGAAAGGCCGGCAGGATGCGCCCGCCGATGTCGGTCGGCTCCAGCGCGACCGGGTCGCCGACCCTGGGCTCCCCGTCAGCCAGGATAAAGCTCGTCATGGTCGGCCCCTCATCGAGATGGACGAGACCCACCACATAAGGCACGGCAGGAAGCCAGCCGGGATGGCCCGGCTTATGGACGACGGAGAAGGAGCGCAGCGTGCCACGGCCGCTCGCCTCCTCCCATTTCAGCCTCTTCGACCAGCAATGCGGGCAAAGCGCGCGCGGATAGAACACCGCCTCGCCGCAGTCCTCGCAGCGCTGGATGAGAAGCCTGCCCTCGCCCGCCGCCCGCCAGAACGGCGACGTCAGCGCGATGACCGTCGGCCCGGGAGTCTTCAATTCGGAGAAAATGCTCATGCCTCGGCTCCGAGGATCAGGGACACGGCTTCGCTCATCGTCGCGCCGTTGCCGGTGACGAGCGCCGTCGTCGCGCCTCGGATCTGTCGGCCCGTCGCCTCGCCGCGCAGCTGCCGCACCGCCTCGACCACATGTGTCATGCCGCCGGCAAGGTCCGGCTGGCCGAAGCCGAGTTGGCCGCCATGGGTGTTGAGCGGATAAAGCCCGTCCGCACCGGTGCCGCTGTCGCGGATGAAAGCGCCGAACGCGCCCGGCGCGCAGAAGCCCGCGTCCTCGATCGTGGTGGCGACCATGATCGTGTAGCAGTCGTAGAGCGACAGCAGCTTCATGTCGCGCGGCGCGAGGCCCGACTGGGCGAAGGCGCGCGCCATGGCGTCCTTCAGCGGACCGGAGGTCAGGCTTGGCGCCTGCGACACCGCACGGTGCGTCACCTTTTCGCCGGCGCCAAGCAGCCGCACCGGCTTGTGCGGGCCGCACTCGGCGGTTCTGCGCCGTGTCACGACGACCGCCTCGCCGCCGGCAACCGGCATGACGATCTCGTAAAGATGCAGCGGCGAGGCGACCGTCGGCGAGGCGAGCACGTCTTCGACCGTCGCCGGCTTGCCGTGAAAGATGGCGTCCGGGTTGCGCTGCGCGTTGGCGCGCGCCGCGGCGGCGATGGCCGCATAATCCTCCGGCGGGCAGCCATGGGCCGCCATATGCGCCTGCATCAGCAGGGCATAGGAGATGTTGGCGCCCGATGCGCCGAAGGGCACGTCGAACTCGCGGATCGGGTTGCGGTTGGGCGAGCGCGGTGCTTCGTCGTCACGGTGGTTGGCAAGCACGCACAGCACCGTGTCGCACATGCCGGCATCGATTGCCGCCGCGGCGCGCCAGATCATCCCAGGCCCCGACGCGCCCCCGAGGTCGACCACATTGGCCATGGTCGGCTTCAGCCCGAGATATTCGGCCACCGTCGCCGGCACATGCTGCGGCGTCTCACCCACCTGCGGGCCGACAAGCAGGCCGTCGACCTCTCGCGGAACGAGCCCGGCGTCCACCACGGCGCGGCGCGAGGCTTCGGCAATCAGTTCGAGGGTGGTGACGCCCTCGGTCCGTCGCACCGGCTTGAGCTCGCCGATGCCGGCGATGGCAACCGCGTTCCAGGCCCTCATAGCGCTGCACTCCGGTCGAGCGCGCCATACTCGGCGAGGCAAGCGGGGTTTGCCAGCGATCCGAGGTTCTTGACCTTGCCGCCATTTGCCGCCGCGCGGGCCGCACCCTCCATCCGCTTGCCGTTGATCGTATAGGGAATGTCCGAGACGAGATGGATGCGCGCCGGCACATGGCGCGGCGAGGCATCCGCACGGATCCTCGCCCTGATCCGCTTGACCAGTTCGGCATCGACGACGGCGCCGGGCTTCGCCTTGAGGCAGAGCACCACCTCCTCGTCGCCATCGGCGCTGACGCCGAAGACGACGCCGTCCTCGATCTCCGCAAAGGTCTCGCAGGCGGCATAGATTTCCGACGTGCCGATGCGCACCCCGCCCGGCTTCAGCGTACTGTCGGACCGGCCATGAACGATGCCGCCGCCGGATGGCATCAACTCCGCGACGTCGCCATGCGTCCAGATCTCCGGACGATCGGCGAAATAGGTGCCCAGATAGCGTTCCCAACCGCCCTCCCCCCAGAAGGTAAGCGGCATCGACGGGAAGGGCTCGGTGCAGACCAGTTCGCCGCGCCGGCCGATCACCGCCGCGCCGCGATCGTCCATCACGCCGACCGCATGGCCGAGCGCCGGCACCGTCAACTGGCCGCGGCGCACCGGATGCATGGGCGAGCCGAGCAGGAAGCAGCCGAGGATTTCGGTCCCGCCGGAGATCGAGGCGAACATCATGTCGCCTTTGATCGCCGCGTAGACCCAGTCGAACTGGTGCGGCATCACCGGGGCGCCTGCCGACATCAGCGCGCGCAGCTTCGCCAGGTCGTGGTGGTCCGCAGGCCGATAGTTCTCCGCGGCGAGCGTTGCGAGATATTTCGGGCTGATGCCGAGATGCGCGACCCCGGCGCGCTCGGCAAGGCGCCAGAGCGGTGAGCAGTCGAGGCCGCCCGCCGTCTTCAGGATCGGTGCGCCGTCATAGAGCACGACCGCGGCGCCGCAGCACATGGCCGAGATCATCCAGTGATACATCATCCAGGCGGTGTTGGTGTACCAGAGCAGCGCGTCGCCTTCGCGCACGTCGCCGTGCAGGAGATGTTCCTTCAGGTGCTGCAGGATGACGCCGCCGGTGCGGTGGACGATCGCCTTGGGAGTGCCGGTCGTGCCGGAAGTGTAGAGGATGTAGAGCGGGTGATCGAACGGCACTCGCGCGAATTCGAGCGCGTCTCCGGAGCCGAAGCCATCCTGGCTCGCCTTGCGCACGCTTCCCGTCTCGACGGTGTCGGCGGACGCGCCGCTGACGACGACCAGTTCGACGCTGGCGATGCATGCAAGCACTTCGGCGATGCGGTCACGAATGTCGTGACGTTTTCCGGCATAGATGTAGTCGGGCGCGACGAACAGCACCATCGGCCCGACCTGGCCGATACGGTCGATGATCGCCGCGCTGCCGAAATCAGGCGAGCAGGAGGTCCACACGGCTCCGGTCGCAGCGGCGGCGAGCAGCGCCACCAAGGCGTCGATCGTGTTGGGCAGGATTCCGGCAACGCGGTCTCCGGGCACGATCCCGGCCTCGCGCAGCCCGTCCGCCACGCGCGCCACGCGTGCCCTCAGCTCCGTCCCGTTCACCCGGATGTCGCGGCCCGTCTCGTCGCAATAATGGACCGCAACGCCGTCCCCTGCCCGCGCCAGCATGTTCTCGGCGAAGTTCAGCCGCGCTTCGGGAAAGAAGCGTGCGCCCGTCATCCAGGCTTCCTCGGAGGCCAAGAAGGCCGTTTCGCCCTTGTCGCCGATGACGCCGGCGAAATCCCAGACCGCGCTCCAGAAGCCGCCGAGATCGCTGATGGACCAGGCGTGCAGGCTGCGGTAATCGGCGGGATCGAAGCCCTCGGCTGATGCGAAGCGCGCCAGCCCGGAGGCCTCGGCGGCTTCTCGGCCCGGCCGCCAGAGGATGTCCGCGACTGGCTGCGGTCGATCGGTTGATTGCGACGGCGCGTTCATGGCGTCAGGCCGCGTATCCTGCCGTCGACTTGACCTCGAGGTAATCCTCGAAGCCCCATTCCGCATGCTCCCGTCCGTTGCCTGACTGCTTGTAGCCGCCGAACGGTGCGCGCGGATCCCAATCAGCACCGTTGATCCAGATCGAGCCGACACGCAGCCGGCGCGCGATCGCGCGGGCCTTCTCGATGTCGGCGCACTGGATATAGCCCGACAGACCGTAGACCGTGTCGTTGGCGATGCGGATGGCGTCCTCATCGGTTTCGTAGCCGATGAGGGTGATGACGGGTCCGAAGATCTCCTCGCGTGCGATCGTCATCTCGTTGGTGACATCGCCGAACACAGTCGGGCGGACGTAGTAGCCGCGGTTGAGCCCGGCGGGCCGGCCGGGACCGCCGGTCACCAGCGTGGCGCCTTCCGCGATGCCCTTCTCGATCAGCGCCTGGATGCGATTGAATTGCAGCTCGTTGACGACCGGGCCTAGCACCACGTCTTCGTTAGGCGAGCCGACAGTATGCGCATCCGCGGCTTCCGTCGCCCAGGCCTTGGCTTCCTCCATGCGCTCGGCAGGAACCAGCATGCGCGAGGGCGCGCGGCAGGCCTGGCCGCAATTGACGTAGCAGGCGTTGACGCCGTCCTTCACCGCCTTCTCCAGGTCGACATCGCGCATGATGATGTTGGCCGACTTGCCGCCGAGCTCCTGGGCCACACGCTTGACCGTGTCGGCGGCAGCGCGCGCAACGGCGACGCCGGCGCGGGTCGAGCCGGTGATCGAAACCATGGCGACGTCCGGATGGCGCGACAGCGCCTCGCCGGCCGCCTCACCATGGCCGGTGATGTGATTGTAGACGCCTGCCGGAAAGCCCGCCTCGTGGACCAGTTCCGCGAATCGTATCGACGAAAGCGGCGAGAATTCCGATGGCTTGGCGACCATGGTACAGCCGGCTGCGAGCGCCGGAGCCGCCTTCACCACCAGCTGGTTCATCGGCCAGTTCCACGGCGTGATCAGGGCGCAGACGCCGATCGGCTCCTTCGAGATCAGGGTCGAGCCGTGCACTTCTTCCAGCTTCGCCTTTTCAAGCGCCGCGATCGCCGCCTCCAGATGGGCCTGTCCGACCCAGGCCTGGGCCGACTTCGAAAAGGCGATGGGCGTGCCCATCTCCCTCGTCATCAGCTCGGCGATTTCGTCATAGGCGGCATTGTAGAGGTCGAGCAGCCGGCGAAGCAGCACGAGACGCTCGTCGCGGCTGGTCATCGAATAGGTTTCGAAGGCGGCTTTCGCCGCGGCAACGGCGCGATCGACATCGGCGGCGTCGGCCATCGGGATTTCGGCGATCGGCGTCTCGTCAGCCGGATTGATCAGCCTGTGCGTCACCTTCGACAAGGGGGCGACCCATTTGCCGTCGATATAGAATTTGTCAATGTTGCGCATGGCACTCCTCGATAGGATAAAGGCGCGAAGCCGTGGAGGCGGCCTCGATTTCCTGGCGTGATGTAGAGGGCGACCGTCGGGGCCGTCGCCGCTCAATGGAAATAGATGCCGCCGCAGACGTTGAGCGCCTGACCGGTCACGAAGGCCGACTGGTCGGAGGCGAAGAACAGTGCCGGGCCGATGATGTCCTCCGGCTGTCCAAGACGCTTCAGCGCCGTCACCTGCTCCCAGTGTCGGATCGCCTCCTCGCTGCCGAGATTGTTCTTGCCCATTTCGGTCAGGATGATACCGGGGCAGATCGCGTTGACGGTGATCCCGTCGGCGCCCACCTCCTGCGCGAACACGCGCGTCAGCGTGATCACTGCCGCCTTCGTCGCTGCGTAATGCCCTTGCGTTGCCACCCCCTGCCGGCCGGCGATCGAGGCGATGTTGACGATGCGTCCCGACTTGCGCTTGCGCATCGACGGCAGCGCCGCCTGACATGCCAGAAGCACGCCCTTGGTGTTCACATCCATATGCGCATCCCAGTCCTTTTCCGACAGATCCTGGAGCAGCGATGGCTTCAGGATGCCGGCATTGTTGACCAGCACGTCGATCTTGCCGGCCTGATCGAGGATGTGCCCGAAGGCGGCATCGACCTCCGCCTTCCTGGAAATGTCCATCTGCTCGACCCAGGCCTTGCGCCCCCGAGCCTCGATCGTGGCGCGAGTCTCGGCGAGCCCTTGGGCCTGCGAGGGCAGATCGGTGATCGCGACGTCATAGCCGGCCTCGGCAAATCCGACCGCAAGCGCGCGGCCGATGCCGCGTGCCGCGCCCGTCACCACCGCGACCTTGTCCAATGCATTCGCCATGTTCTTCTTCTCCAGTTCGCGTCACGCGCTCTTGCGCAGCGGCAGGTTGTTCATCGCTTCCATCGTGTCGTCGAAGGACTTCAGCTTGCCGTCTGAGCCGAGACCCATCGCGACCTTGGCGGCGACCGCCGAGGCGAAGCGGGCGCAGTCCCTGAGCGGCCAGCCGTGAGCGAGCCCGACGATGATGCCGGCCGTGAAGGAATCGCCGCAGCCGGTGGTATCGACGACATCGATCGCATGCGCCGGCAGGTGGTAGTCTGCTCCGTCCTCGGGCGAGACATAGACGCCCTCGCCGCCCATCGTCAGCAGAACGTTCCTGGCACCGAGCTCCTTGAAGAAGGCGGCCACCTCCTTCGGGTGACGCAGGCCGGCCATCTCGGACGCCTCCTCGATGGAGGGAACGAAATAGTCGATATGAGGCATCATCGGCTTGACCAGCCTGAACGTCTCGGGCGTGGCCTGAATGAGGTCGAAGGTGGTGATGCGGCCGAGTTCCTTGGCCCGCTTCAACAGCGCCACGCTGGGCTCGCCGTCGAAGCTCTTGAGCAGGCCGGTGCCGCCAAGATGCACGATCCTGGCGTCGAGCGCCGCCACCAGCTTCTCGGGCGCAATTGTGAAGGTTGCGGCGGTGCCCGGCACATGCAGCGCCGGGCGTTCGCCGTTCGGGCGCACCGGCAGGATGGTGGCCGAAGTCTGCACGGAATCGTCACGCTCGACCATCGAACAGTCGACCCCGAACTTCTCCATCTTGGCGACGAGGAAATCGCCCATCTCGTCATCGCCGACCGTGGTCACCGCCTGTGTCTTGAGACCCAAGATCGCGCAGTCGACGGCAGTCGCGCCGGCGGTGCCGGCCACCGTCATACGGATCTCCTGGATGAAGTCGGCGCGGCCGCCTTCAGGGATGCGTGTAACCGGGCGCCCGAGAATATCGAGCACGTAGAACCCGATCGAGCTCACGTCGTAGGTTGTCATTTTCACTCCGTATCAGTCGCCCCTGCGGCGCAGGCCGAAGCTCATCGCAAGCACGAGGAAGACCAGCACGCCGATACCGACCTGCTGCCAGTAGAAGTTCCAGCCGATGAGCAGCAGGCCGTTCTTGACCAGCGCCAGAAGGACGACGCCGAGGATCGTGCCGACCACGCTTGGCCGCATGTCGCGGCCGAGCGCAGTGCCAATGAAGGTCGCGCCGATCGCGTCGAGCAGGAAGGCGTTGCCGGACATCGGCACGTAGGAGCGGACGCTGGACGACAGGATGATGCCGGCAATGCCGCAAAGGAATGCGGCACCGACATAGACCTTAGCCAGCGTGAAAGGCACGCGGATGCCGGAATACCAGGCAACGCCCGGCTTGGCGCCGATGGCCCGCACATAGCGGCCGAAGCCCATGCGGTGGAGCGCCAGATAGCACACGATGGTGCAGCCGATCAGGATCCAGACCGGCGTCGGCAGTCCAAGGAAGCTCGAGCGCGAGATCGCCGCGAAAACCGGCGTATAGGCGCCGGTGGTCAGGTAGATCGGCTGCCCGCCATTGGTGGCCAGCCGCTGCACGCTCTGGCCTATGAACAGGATGCCGAGCGTCGCCAGGAAGGGGCTGATCTTCATCCTGGCAATCAAAACAGCGTTGGCGAGCCCGACTAGGAGCGCCGCCGCCAGTCCGCCGGCGATTGCCAGCGGCGGCCAGTAGCCAGCCGCGAGCATGGCAATGAACACCAGGCTCGCCAGGTCGAGCGACACCCCAACCGAGAGGTCGATGCCGCCGGCGGTCACCACCAGCGTCATGCCGAGCGCGACGACCGCGAGCAGCACGACGTTGTTGACCAGAACGTTGAGGAAGTTGGCGAGCGACAGAAAGCCCTGCGCGCTGATCGCGAAGAAAACGAACACCGCCGCGAATGCCACGAGCACCGCGATCGTCGACTTGTGCTCGGCGGGCTTGAAGGAAGAACGCACGGCCTCTACCGCCATCGTCAATGCTCCTGTGGTCGGGCGAAGGTGGTGACGGCGACCACGAGCAGGATCAGCGCACCCTGCACGCCGCTCACCCAATAGCTGGAGATGCTGAGCAGCTGGAAGCCGTTGGCCAGGAAGCCGATGAAGATCACCGCCAGCAGCGTGCCGCCGATGGTGGGGATGAAGCGGCGCGAAAACACCGTGCCGAGCAAGGCGGCCGCCAGCACTGACAGCAGCAGTTCCCCCGTGCCCGGCGTGCTGGCGCTCAGCCGCGAGACGATGAGGATACTGGCGAAGGCCGCGCAGAAGCCTGAGAAGATGTAGGTGCCGGCAACATATCGCGCGGTGCCGAGGCCTGCGGCGCGCGCCGCCTCGGGATGTCCGCCGACGGCATAGAGGCGCACGCCGACCGGCGTCCGATGGATCACCAGCGCGCTCAGGAGCGCGAACAGGATCAGCACCCAGGCGAGCGCCGAAATGTCGAGGAACCTGCCGCCCGCGAGCAGCGTCAGCAGCGGCGATGTCGTGCCGACAACCGTATTCTCCGTGATGGTGAGTTCCAGGCCCGCCGCGATGTTCATCGCCGCCAGCGTCGCGAGAAGCGGCAGGATGCGCAGCCACACCACGGCAAACGCATTGAGGCAGCCGATCGCCATCCCTGTCGCGAAGGTCGCGGCGACCGCAAGGAGCTGATCGTAGCCGGCATTGGTCATCAGGGCGTAGACGGCGGCGCACAGGCCGGCATTGGCGGCGATGGAGAGATCGATGCCGCCGGTCTGTACATCGGAGCCGCCGCCGATGATGACGACAGCTACGCCGAAGGCCAGCACGCCGAGGATGGCGGACTGCTCGATAACGTTGACGATGTTGAAGGCGCTGAGGAAGCCCGGCGCGGTGACCGCGAAATAGAGCATGATCAGCACGAACATCGCGAGCGCGCCGAGCCGGATCGCAAATGTCGCCAGCCTGCTGCCGCCACTGCGAGCAGGTGTATTCATCGTGTCGGCGACCGCGCTCATGCCGCCGCTCCTTCGCGACTGCCGGCGCCGGAGGCCGCCGCCAAAAGTGCGTCGCTATTCAGCCGATCGCCGGAGAACTCGCCACTGAGTTGGCCGCGATAGACGGTGATGGCGCGATCGCAGAAGCCTTCGATTTCGAGCAGGTCCGACGA
Organism: Mesorhizobium australafricanum; assembly: GCF_033977265.1. NCBI lineage: Bacteria > Pseudomonadati > Pseudomonadota > Alphaproteobacteria > Hyphomicrobiales > Phyllobacteriaceae > Mesorhizobium > Mesorhizobium australafricanum. Next base: position 554,678 of record NZ_JAVIIT010000002.1, read on the forward strand.
CATGAACAATATGGCCGCCCCCTCGGACGCGAGCCGGTTGAGGAGGTTGTAGATCTCGACCTTGGCTCCGACATCCACCGCCACCGTCGGCTCGTCGAGAACATAGACGCGGCTCTGGCAGCTCAGCCATTTGGCCAAAGTCACCTTCTGCTGGTTGCCGCCCGACAGATTGCGTACAGGGTGGTCGCGATGCGGGGTCTTGATCGACAGTTCCCTGATCAGCGCGTCGACCGACTCCGCCTCGCGGGCGCGGGACACGAAGCCTGCCTTCATGTAGCGGTCGAGGCTTGCGAGCGTAATGTTGTCGCGCACCGACAGGTCAATGGCGACGCCATGGGCGCGCCGGTCTTCCGGCACCAGGGCGACGCGGCTCCTGACCGCGCTGTTCGGATTTGGATAGCGCCTGACCTTGCCTTCGATCGAGATCGTGCCGCCGTCGGGCGTTTCGAGGCCGAACAGGCATTCGACCAGCTCCTTCACGCCGGAGCCAAGCAGCCCGGTGATACCGAGTATCTCGCCGCTGCGAACCTCGAAGCTGATGGCTGAGAAATGCCCCTGGCTCGAAAGATGATCGGCCTTGAGCAGCGTGTCGCCGAGAGGATGCGAGCGGCGCGGATACATCTCGCCGACGTCGCGGTTGATCATCATGGCGACAATCTCGTCGATCGACGTCGCCCTCGGCTCGACCACGCCGACATCAGTGCCGTTGCGCATCACGGTCACGACGTCGCAGAGCTCCTCGATCTCCTGCATGTAATGCGAGATGAAGATCACGGCGAGACCGTCGTCGCGCAGCCGGCGAAGCACCGAGAACAGGCTGTTGACCTCGCGCTTGACCAGCGCCGCTGTCGGCTCGTCGAGGACGAGGATGGACGCCTTGCGGGCGAGCGCTCGGGTGATCTGGACGATCTTCTGCTGCGCCGTCGTCAGGTCCTTGATGAGCGTGTCGGCCGGCAGGTCGATCTCGAAATAGCGTTTGATGAGGGCCTCTGCCTCGCGCTTCATCGCGCCGCTGCGGATGAACGGGCCGAACCGCGGCTCATGATTGACGAACACGGCTTCCGCAACCGTGGCGGTCGGAACCAGGAGCCGCTCCTGGTGGATGAAATGCACGCCGAGCTTCTCGACGGAAGCAGGTGTCAGGCGCGTCACCTGCTCGCCGTTAATGACGACCTTGCCGGCGTCTGGAGAATAGATGCCGGCCAGGATCTTGATGATGGTCGACTTGCCCGCGCCGTTCTGCCCGACGAGGCCGTGAATGGTGCCCCGGGCGACCTTGAGGTCGGCATCGACCAATGCCTTCACCGCGCCGAAGGTTTTGGTGATGCCGGTCATTTCGATGGCAAGTATGTCGGCCATGGCGTCGTCCGTCCCGCGTGAAAGTGCCGGCGGCGGCATGATGCCGCCGCCGGCCAGTTTGCGCTACTTCTTGGGGAGGAATGGTCCTGCGGTCTGCGCGGCGTTCTCTTTGGTGATCAGCACCGCGGGAACGAAAGTGAACGGCGGGATTTTCTGGCCGGCCAGATGCTTGGCGACGTTCTGCGCCGCCGTCTTGCCGATCTCGTAGGGCTGCTGCGCGGCCACCGCCGCCGCCGGCGAGTTCGGGTCGGCGACCATGGCGGTGAAGTCCGGGCTGCCGTCGACGCCATAGGTGCGCACGCCCTTGCGGCCGGATTGCTCGACCGCTTGTGTCGCGCCGACCATCGGAACGTCCCAGCAGGCCCAGATGGCGCTGACGTCACCGTCGTTCGGATATTTGGTCAGCATGTCCGTGATGTTCGACTGAGCCGACTGCACGGTGTTCGGGATGACGTCACGCAGCTCGGGCTGGATGATCTTGACGTCCGGGAAATTGGTCAGAACGTACTTCATCTGGTCGTAGCGGATCTTGCAGACAGGCACGCTGTAGAAGCCGTTGAAGACCAGCACATTGCCCTTGCCGCCCATGTCGTTGACCATCTGCAACGCGAGTTCGGCGCCGATGTTGTAGTTGTTCGACGTGGTGTTGTTGATGGCGAGCGGCGTGGCGGTATCGACCGTGAACAGCGGAATGCCCGCGTCCTTGATCTTCTGCAGCCACGGGGTCAGCACCTGGATGTTGCCGAGCTGCTCGATGATGGCGTCCGGCTTTTGCGCGATCAGTGTCTGGATCTGGGTGATCTGGGTCTGGTCGTTGCGGCCGGCGTCGAGGGCGATCGCCTCGCCGCCGAGACGCTTGATCTCGTCGATCTGGCCCTGATAGGCGCGCAGATCCCAATCGTGATCGGTGCCGATGACGGTGACGCCGATCTTCTTGCCCTTGAGCGACAATTCCTCTGCGCTCGACTGCGCGGCGAAAGCCATGGTTGCCAGTGCGGTTGCGGCAAGCATCAATGCTTTTATGGTCTTCATTCCGGGTTCCTCCCTTGAATGCCGGGCCACCCCGGCGGACTTTACCGCGATACGCGGCAAAAGCTGGTGCGACTCATTCGGTCTGGCCGTAACCGGCCATCTTCGTGGCGACCTCCTGAATCTGTTCAATCGTCAGCAGCGGCGGTTCGCCGATCTGCAGGCAGCCGTGATATTGCCGGGCGAGCGTCTCGACCTCCACCGCCAGCCACATCGCCTTTTCGAGCGAGCTGCCGACCGAGATCATGCCGTGATGCGCAAGAAGGCAGGCGCGACGCTGCTCGAGCGCTTCGACGGCGTGCCGCGACAGCTCCTCCGACCCGAACAGCGCATAGGGCGCGCAGCGTATGTCGTGCCCGCCGGCCACCGCGATCATGTAGTGGATGGGCGGAATGGGCCGGTGCATGATGGCCAGGATGGCGCAATAGGTCGGGTGCGCGTGGATAACGGCGTTGACGTCCTTGCGCGCATGCAGGATGTCGCGATGGAAGCGCCATTCGCTCGACGGTGGTCGCCTGCCGGTCGGCGTGCCGTCGGCCGCGAGGTAGACGATATCCTCGGGCTCGAGTCGATCGTAGGGAATGCTCGTCGGCGTTATCAGCAGGCCGTCGCCATGGCGCAGGCTGATGTTGCCGGACATGCCCTGGTTGATGCCGAGTTCATTCATCAGCAGGCAGTAGCTGATGATCGACTGGCGGCGCTCGATTTCAGTCAGGCTCGACACAGGCATTCCCCTCACCAAACCGTGTAGCCGCCGTCGACCGACAAGATGGCGCCGGTGACGTAACTGGACGCGGGCGACGCCAGGAACAACGCCGCCGCGGCGATTTCGCTGGGCTCCCCGCAGCGCCCCATGGGCGTCATGTCGAGCCAAGTGTTGAACAGGTCCGGGCGCTCGCGCATCTTGAGCGTCATCTCGGTCGCCACATAACCGGGTGCGAGCGCATTGACGCGCACGCCATCCTTCGCCCATTCCGCGGCCAGCGCCTTGGTCAGCATATGGATGGCGCCCTTCGAGGCCATGTAGCTCGAGGCGTGCTGCGGCCGGTTGATGACGATCCCGGACATCGAACCCAGATTGACGATCGAGCCAGACTTTCGCCGAACCATGCCGGCGCCGAAGGCGCGCGACGGCCAGAACGTGCCGTTGACGTTGACATCCATCACCCGCAGCCAGTCCTCGTCGGTGCAGTCGGCGGCGGAATGGAGCACGGCAATGCCGGCGCTGTTGACAAGGACGTCGACGCGGCCGTGTTCCCTCTCGACACGTTCGGCCACGGCATTGACCTCGGCGGGACGGGTGACGTCGCAGGCATAGCCGGCGACGGTGAGGCCCGCCCCGACGAGTTCATCGCGGCGCGCGGCAAGCTGATCGGCGGCGCGATCGAGCATGACGATGCTGGCACCCGCCGAGCCGAACGCCCGACAGACCTCCAGGCCTATGCCGCTCGCCGCGCCCGTGACGGCAGCGACCATTCCATCGAGACGAAACTGACCTGGGTAGTCCAACGCTTCCTCCAGAGCCCTTGAGCTCGCACCGGACGCCTTCTCGAATTCTCGGGCGCTCGGCAATTCTGATTGTTACCAGAAATCATGTCGACCGAAGCGGACCCTGTCAATCCGCTCGCTGAAGTTTTTTCGACGGCCCTCCCAACGCCAACTCAACCAGCCTTCTCTACGCCAAACACCTCAGTAAGCTGGTCTGACCACCTTATAAGTTGACAACAGTCGAGCTGACAACAAGAAAATGGCCGGGAAGCCGACGTTGCGCACCGTCGCTATTTTTGATTATAATCAAAATTAAGGTTAGGAGGTGAGCATGCGCAGCGCCTACATCGCCGCCGCAAGGCGCACGCCGATCGGCAAGCTGAACGGCGCGCTGAGTGTGCTTTCGGCCTCCGAGCTCGGCGCGGTGGCGACGGCCGCCCTGCTGAAGGATGCCGACCTCGATCCCGGTGCGATCGACGAGGTCATCATGGGGCAGGTGCTGACTGGCGGCGCCGGCCAGAACCCTGCGCGCCAGACGGCGCTCAAGGCCGGTTTGCCGGTCACCACCCCGGCCATGGGCGTCAACCAGGTCTGCGGCGCCGGCCAACGCTCGCTCCATCTTGCCGCGCAGGCGATCAAATGCGGCGACGCCGACCTCATCGTCGCCGGCGGCCAGGATTCGATGAGCCAGGCCCCTCACCTGCTCTATGGCGTTCGCACTGGAGTGCGCTCAGGCGACCAGCGGCTGGTTGACTCCATGGTGGTCGACGGTCTGTGGGATGCCTTCCACGACGTCCATATGGGAACCACGGTCGAGCGCCTGGCGTCGCGCTACCAGGTGACCCGCGCCGAGCAGGACGAATTCGCGCTTGGATCGCAGCGCAGGGCCGCCGCCGCCATGGCGGCGAATGCGTTCGAGTCAGAACTGGCGCCGGCGACGATCGATCGCGGCCGCAAGCCCGGCGTCGTCGAACGCGACGAGCATCCCAACCCGGAAACGACGCTCGACAAGCTGGCGGCGATGCGGCCGGCCTTCGATCCAGAGGGCACGCTGACAGCCGGCAACTCGTCCGGCCTGAATGACGGCGCGGCGGCGACTTTGGTCGCGAGCGAAGACGCGTTGCGCAGCCATGGCCTCGAACCGCTTGCGCGCATCGCGGCCTATGCGTCGGCTGCGGTCGAGCCGATGGACATGGGCCTGGGACCCATCGCGGCGTCGCGCCGCGCGCTGGAAATCGCCGGCTGGACGGTCGATGACCTCGATATCCTCGAGGTCAACGAGGCCTTTGCCGCGCAGGCGATCATCGTCAACCGCGAAATGGGATGGGACCCTGCCCGCATCAACCGCCTCGGCGGCGCTATCGCGCTCGGCCATCCGCTGGCGGGTTCGGGCGCGCGCATCGTTGTGACGCTCGCGCATCAAATGCGACGCTCGGGCGCCCGCAAGGGGCTGGCGACGCTCTGCATCGGCGGCGGCCAGGGCGTTGCGATCTGCCTGGAACGCTGAGCGGGACTGCCCAAAGAGGGCACGATCGCGCCGCTAGTTGTTCACGCCGGTGGTCGAAACATGGATGCGCGCCACGGCGGAATTGTAGTAGGCGCGATAGTATTCGAGTGGGACATCGTCCGGATCGTAGGCGATCGATTCGATTGAGATCAGCGGCACGCTCATCTGGATGCCCATCATCTGCGCGACCTTGGCATCCGGCATCGCGGCGCAGAACCAGCGCTCGGCCCGCTTCGAGACGAGGCCGTATTTTTCCTTCAGGATCTGGAAGATCGACTGCCCCTCGATGTCGAGGTTCTCGAAGCCCGGAACACGGTGGCCGGGCAGCGAGATCAGCGTGTTGGTGATCGCCTTGCCGTCCGAATAGTAGATGCGGCCGATGCGCACGACTGTGCCGCCGTCGGGTATGCCAAACACCTGGCGCTCGGCATCGTCCGGCTCGCAGCGGCGGAACTCGAAGGCCTTCGACGTCACGTTGTGGCCGCGCGCGGTGAGATCGCTATGCACGGAAACGTTGGAGGTCAGGAAGTTCGTCTCCATGCGCGGCACGGAAACGAAGATCCCCTTTCGCGGGACGCGCGCCAGATGGCCTTCCGCCGCAAGGCCGGCGATCGCGGCTCGCACCACAGGCCGGGAAATCTCGAAAATCTCGCACAGCGTCTGTTCCGAGGGCAACCTCGCGCTGGGGACCAGGTCCTTCTTAAGGATCGCATCGGAAATAGCGTTCTTGAGCTGGACCCAGAGCGGCACGGCGTTGGATCTGTCGAGCCTCGATTCGCGTGCAATGCGGCGGAAGACATCCGCGCTGCCCGTGTCTTCGAACTCATTGCGCGGCCGCCCGCGACCGCGCTTCGAGTGGCTTGCAAGCTGATCCAAATCGAACTCCATGCAAACTGGCGCGCCAATATTAGCCCAGATTTGAAGGAACCTTCAATTTAGCCCTGCGCGGCTTTCGAGCAGAAAGTGAGCGGAACGCCGTAACCCCAAAGCAATTCCAGGAAAATGCGGAGCGGTTTCCGTCCGGAATTGCGGAAAAACAAAGGCTTAGAGCGAGTCAGCGATCCTGTGAAAAGCAGAATCGTTCTAGGCGCCGTCACCGTTTGCCGGACGCGAAGCGGACCGCGTCGGCCAGATGGGCCTCCATGGCCTGGCGGGCCCCGGCCTCGTCCCTGGCGACGATTCGTTCGAGAATGCGCTCGTGACCGAGCAGCGCCTGCTTGACCCCTTTGGTCGAGTTCAGCGTCACGGACCGTTCCGCGCCAGTCGCCGTCATGACGAAGTGGACGAGGCTCTCGATCAGCGGATTGCCGGTGCTTTCTCCCAGTATCCGGTGGAAGTCGGCATCCGCCTCGATCGCCTTCTCGGGATCGTTGAGATTTACCCTCAACGCCTCGATCGCGGCCCGCAGGCGGTCGATATTCTCGCCGGTGATGCTGCGGGCGGCGAGCGCCGCCAGGTTCGGTTCGAACAGCTTGCGCAGCTCGAACACCTTGGCGACGTTGTCGGCGCCCATGCTGATCCAGGCCTGCAGCACATGCTGGCTCCGGTCCGCCGGCGAGCGGACGAAAGCGCCGCGGCCCGCATGCACTTCGATGAATCCCTGCCGTTCCAGGGCACGCAGCGCCTCGCGCAGGCTGATCCGGCTGATGCCGAACTGCTGGCACATCTCGCGCTCGCTGGGCAGCTTCTCGCCCGGCGCCATGACCCCGTTGTCGATCATCTGGCTGATCTGGCTGGCAACTTCCTGCCAGATCGATCGCCTTTCTATGGTGGTGAACCGATCACTCATACAACGTTTGTCTGGCCTTGCGGCGCTCCCGGGCCGCCGCGATGAATCTGCGGCTGATCATAGATGTTGGCTTTGGAAAGGAAAACCAGCGCCGAATGCTGAGCCGGCGCCTGTGACAGCGAACTTGTCGGCCGGTTGGTGGTCAGCATGTTGGGGTTGCCGTGAAGATCAAGCGAGGACGCCTTTCCTGGTTCGACCGGACTATACCAAGCCCCCGTCGGCAGCGACAGGACGCCCGGCATGATATCCTCAGACAGTTTGGCGCCCGCCAGGCAACGTCCCCTGGCGTTGCGGATGAGGACGACATCGCCGTCGGCGATCCCACGCGCGGCGGCATCGATCGGGTTTATCAACACCGGCTCCCGTCCGGCGACCTTGCTTCTGCGGCTCACGCCGACGCCGTCGAGTTGGCTATGCAGCCGCGTGGATGGCTGCGGCGAGACGAGATGCAGCTGTCCTGCTTCGGCAGTGCCCAGCCATTCGACGGGCTCCACCCAGCGCGGATGGGGATGGACGTCCGCATGCCCGGCCTGTTCGATAAATGACGACCAGATCTCGATCTTGCCAGACGCCGTGGCGAGCGGGTGGCGTTCGGGGTCGCGGCGAAAATCCTCGAACAGTGTGTAGTGGCGTTCGGGCACCGGCAATTCGACATAGCCCTTCTCCCAGAACGCATCGAACTCCGGCAGCTCGGCGCCGACCCCGACAGCCCTGGTCCGGAAATCCTCATAGATGCGGCGTATCCAGCCCATCTCGTCCAGACCTTCGGCATAGAGCGCCTCGGTCCCGAACCGGGCGGCGAGCGGAAGGAAGATGTCGAACTCGGAGCGCGCTTCGCCGACCGGATCGATCTGGCGACGCATCGCCGCGCTGAACCGATCTGTCGGTGAACCGGAAAGGTCGTTGCGCTCCAGCGATGTAGTGGCAGGTAGCACAATATCGGCATGCCGCGCCGTCGCCGTCCACCAGATCTCGTTGACGATGATCGTCGAAGGCTTCTGGAAGGCCTCGACCAGCCGGTTCAGGTCCTGATGGTGGTGGAACGGATTGCCGCCCGCCCACCAGACAAGATCTATGCGCGGATAGACGAGGTCGAGGTCGTCGAAGCGAATCGTCTCGCCTGGATGAAGCAGCATGTCCGCGACCCGCGCCACGGGGATGAAGCGGCCGAGCGGATTCTTGCCGGCGCTGAAGCTTGGCGAGGAGACGAGCGGGCGCGGCTCGCCGCGATTGCCGACGGAGCCGTAGCCGAAGGAGACTCCGCCTCCGGGCCGCCCGATCTCGCCCAGCATTGCCGAAAGCACGATCAGCATCCACAGCGGCTGCTCGCCGTTCTCCTGGCGCTGCATCGACCAGCTGGCCGTGAGGAATGACGGCGACTCGGCCAACGCCCGCGCAAGGTCCAGGATTATCTGCGGCTCGATACCGGTCTGGTGGGAGGCCCACGCGGCGTCCTTTGGCACGCCGTCCGATTGGCCCAGAAGATAAGGCTCGAAACGGTCATAGCCGCTTGTGCAGCGATCGATGAAATCGCGATCGAGCCTGCCTTCATCGGCGATCGTATGAGCAAGCGCCAGGATCAGCGCGACATCCGAGCCGGGACGCAGCGGCAGCCACTCCACGCCGGCGAGGCGGGGATCGGCATCGCGCTTCGGCGTGATGCTGATGATCCTGATGCCGCGCTGGAGCGCCTTCGATACCCAGTCGGGCGTGGCATGGTTGCCGAGTCCGCCGGCCGAAACCTGCGCGTTCGTCAGGTTGATGCCGCCGAAGAAGAGGATCAGGCGGGCGTTCTCGATGATGGCGGGCCAAACGGTCGTCTCGCCGCCGAATAGGATCCGGTTGTCGCCGACCACATGCGGACAGATGATCTGCCCCGCGGCGAATGAATAGGTCTGCTTCTGGTCGACGAAGCCGCCTATCGTGTTGAGGAAGCGCTTCAGATGCGTCGCGGCATGGTGGAACCGGCCCGCCGACCCCCAGCCATAGGAGCCGGCGAAGATCGCCTCGTTGCCGCCATTGTCGAGCGCTTGCCGCAGCGCGCGCTCGACATGATCGTAAGCCGTCTCCCAGTCGACCGGCACGAACGCGTCGCCGCCGCGTCCGTCGCGCCGGCCTTCAAGCCAGCCCTTGCGGACATGCGGACGACCGACGCGAGTAGCGGCGTAGACGGCCTCGGCGACGCCATCCTGGATCGGGGATGCGTTGGCGTCCTTCTCGAATGGCCGCAGCCGTGCGACGCGGCCGTCTTCGACGTCCACATGAGCGAAGCCCCAATGCGTTGCGGATAAGTCCGACATTCCAGTCGCTTTCCTGCCGGCGGCAACGATGACGAAGGCCGGCGCTCCTGCCGCTTACGCCGCCGTCGCGTTGCGCGTCGTGCCCTCGAACACCTCATAAGGTGTCTCGGTCGGCCATTTCGGCCAGAGCGGAACAAGCATGATTCCGGCTATCACGAGAAGCCTCAATGTTTCCGCGCCGGTGTTGTGAACGCGGTGGATATCGTTCGGACGCTGCAGCGAGCAGCCTCCCGAGACGAGCGGATAGCGCTTGCCCTCGAGCTCCAGTTCCCCCTTGCCGGCCAGCACGTAATAAACCTCTTCGCAATTATGCCGGTGCAGTGGCGACGAATGGCCGGGATCGATCTCGACCAGCCCCATGCAAAGCGTGCGGGCATCGAGTCCCGTCTCCGGATAGACCAGCTTCAGGTCGCGCACGCCGCCATGCTCCTGCTGCATCGGCGCCCCGTCCTGGATTTCTTCCGGCGCGATCGTCACCACCTTGGCCGTCTCTTCCGCACTCATTCCTGTCTCCTTGTTTGCAGTATGCTGGTCTTACCAACTTATAGGTTGACAACCGATAAGCTGCCAAGTGATATTTTTTCGTGTCGGCAGTTTTCAGCGACCGGAGGAGAAGCGGGACGATGAGAATCACGAGGGTACGATTCACCCTCTGCGGCTACGAGCTCGCCACGCCGATCCCGCTCGCCTGCGGAAGGCTGACGCATCGCAATTTCGGCATCGTCACCGTCGAAACCGATGCCGGGCTCACCGGCATCGGCGAGACTTCGGTCAATTTTCCACCATGGTGCGTTCACGAAAGGCGCGCGACCATCGAGGATGGGTTGGCCGGATTGCTCATCGGCGAGAACCCGCTCGATATCGACCGGCTTTGGCGCAAGATGGTCGAAGCCACCCGCGCCTTCACGCGCATGTGGGCCGAGGGCGCCATCATGCAGGCGATTTCCGGCATCGACATCGCGCTGTGGGACCTGGCGGGCAAGCATTTTGGCATGCCCGTTTGGCAGCTTCTGGGTCGACGCTACCGGGAAGAGATCGAATGCTATGCGGTCGGCTTCAGCGCGGTCGATCCGGCAGCCGGCGCACTGGAAATGCAAAGGAAGGGCTATCGCCACGCCAAGATGCGTATCGGCTTCAACGATGCCGAGGACATCGCCAAGGCCTGCGCCATGCGCGACGCCGTCGGGGCCGGTTTCGGCATGATGATCGACGCCAACCAGGCCTTCGACCTGCCGCGGGCCAGAACGATGCTGCGCGAACTCGAGCCCCTCAGCCTCTCCTGGCTGGAGGAGCCGCTTTTGACCGACGATCTCGACGGCTACCGCAGGCTACGCGAGGAGTTCCCGGCCCTGCCGCTCGCCTGGGGCGAGAACGCGTTTGCCTTGTCGGACTACCGCGACTTCCTCGGCGCCGACGCCGTACAGTTCGTGATGCCCGACCCCTGCCGGTCCGGCGGGTTCACGCAGGCGACGCGAATGTGCGAAGCGGCCGATGAACTCGGCATACCCTTCTCGCCGCATCACTACGGATCGGACATCGGCTTCGTGGCAGCGCTTCATCTCGCCGCGAGCCGGCCGAACTTTTCGATCATGCTGCGCGACGAGGCGCCTGTTCCGTTGCGCGGCGACCTCTTGGCGCAGCCGGTCGTGGTTGACAATGGCAAGGTGCGGCTGCCGGAAGGCCCGGGGCTCGGCGTCGAGCTGAACGAGCGCGTCGTGCGGTCTTCCACCATTCCACTCGGTTAGGCCATTTTCAAATGGACCGTTCACGTGGCTGACCGGCGGCACCTACGACAATTGCGCCTGCAGCACTGCAAGGGAAGAGACCATGTCTGAATTCGACTATGTGATCGTCGGCGGCGGGGTTGCCGGCTGTGTGGTGGCCAACCGGCTGACCGAGGACCCCAATGTGCGGGTGGCAATGCTCGAGTTCGGCACCAGCGGCAACCACAAGCGCCAGATCGTGCGGATGCCGCTCGGCATGGTGTCCTTCATGATGCCGAACCTGGCGTTCCTCGGCGGCACAAGGATGATGTACCTCTACGAGGCCGAGCCTTCGCGCGGGCTCGGCAATATGAAAATGGTGCTGCCGCGCGGCAAGGCGCTCGGCGGCAGTTCCATGGTCAACGGCATGATCTACATCCGCGGCCAGAAGGAGGACTACGATTCCTGGCGCGACATGGGCAACCCCGGCTGGGGTTATGACGACTTGCTTCCCTACTTCAGGAAATCCGAGAACTTCGTGCTGGCCACGACCCCGCAAGCGACGCGCAATTTCACTCTCGGCGGCAGGCCGGTGCGCGACCAGATCGACATGGCCTATCACGGTATCGGCGGTCCGGTCAGTGTCTCCCCTCCCCGTTCGCCGAACCACATGTGCCAGACCTATTTCGACGCCTGCGTCGAGGCCGGCTATCCGATCAATGCCGACTTCAACGGCAACCAGCAGGAAGGCATCGGCTATCACTGGCTGACGCAGAAGGGCGGCGAGCGCTGGGGCGCCGAAAGCAGCTACGCCAACCCCGCCAAGTCGCGGCCCAATCTTGCGATCTTCACCGAAGCCCGCGCGCTTCAAATCCTGATGGACGGCAAGCGGGCCGTCGGCGTTTCCTACGAACGCGGCGGCGAGGTCCACCAGATCCGCGCCGCCAGGGAAGTTGTCCTTGCCACCGGCGCCTTCATCTCGCCGCAGCTCTTGATGCTGTCGGGCATTGGCCGCCCGGAAGAGTTGAAGCGCCATGGCATCGCGGTCAGGCATGCGCTGCCCGGTGTCGGCAGCAACCTGCAAGACCATATCGACACCTGGCTCAAGCAGAGGTCGACGACCAACCACACCTACGGCATCTCGTGGGGAACGATGCACAGCAACGCCATGCATGTGCTGAAGTGGTTCTCGGCAAGACGCGGTATGTTCACCTCGAACACCGGCGAGGCCGGCGGCTTCGTCAGGTCGGGGCTGGACACCGACCGCCCCGACCTACAGCTTTTCTTCTGCACCACCATGGCGTCGGCGCAGGCGGCGGACAGTTTCTGGGGACACGGATGGGCCATGCATGCCTGCCTGCTCCGGCCGAAGAGCATCGGCCATATCGGTCTGAAGAGCGCCGATCCGCACGAAGCGCCGCTGATCGCACCGAACTTCTTCGACGATCCTTACGATATGGAAGTGCTGGTGCGCGGCGTGCACATCATGCGCAAGATCACCGACCAGCCGGCCTTCGATCGGCATCGCGGCGAAGAGGTCGCCCCCGGCAGGGCAATTCAGACCGACGAGGACATCGCAGCCTACATTCGCCGGAACTGCATGACCATGTACCACCCCACCAGCACCTGCAAGATGGGCAACGACCCGATGGCTGTGGTCTCTCCGTCGTCGCTCCTGGTGCACGGACTGGAAAATCTTGCCGTGGTGGATGCCTCGGTCATGCCTTCCGTGATCTCGGGCAACACTTTCGCGCCGACCGTCGCCGTCGCCGAGAAAGCGGCGGACCTTATCAAGACACGTGCTCACATGCGCTCGGCCGGGGCCGCCTGAAAAGACCAGTCGGCAGTTGTGCCGTCCAGAATTGTGTGTCGCTGAGCGGAATTAAGCCGGGCTTCGGAGGTCGTGTGCGGTATTGTGCGCACCTGATCAAACCGTGATGAGTTGCAGCGCGGCTGGCACGTCTCACGCAAGCTGGTCCGGACCGTGAACCCGGCGGTTAAAGGCTTGTGCTGGGTTTCGCGCCAACCAGCTTCAGCGCACCGCGATCCTTGAAATCTTGATAGCTGCAAGGATACCATTGTTTTTCGCCCGCAGGCTGGTCCGATATCACCGCTTCGATGTTGAATTGATAATTCCCAGGCGCCGTCACGAAGAAGTCTGGCACGGATTTGGAATAGTCCACGCTGCAGCCGAAGTCGGTCAAAGCCTTGTTGAGATAGATCTCCCACATGGATGAATTGAAGGTTGACTGAAATTCCTTGACGAATTTTCTGGCCTCGCCGCTCCTACCAAGCAGGCCTGCTGCCCAGCTTTAAATTACGGGCATCACCTTGGAATAGCTTGGGTTATTCCGGATCTCGCGAAAGCTCTTGTGGAGCTTACTGTCTGGCAATCTCGGATCAAATAAGTCCAACATTCTTGAATCGTCCCTACCCATGGATGCTTGAAGCTGCATCTTCATTCCCCTGCAACATGGGATACATGAGGTTATGCACAAAACGCGTGCGAAAGCCCATTCTGGGAAAAAGGTCCCTGCTTCATATGGAGGCTGACTAGCCGGACGAATTCCGGCGCCGCAATATTTCTTGCGCCGCTATTGCGATATCGCGATGTTCCTCGAGACCACGGATGGGAAGGCAGCGGCGACTATCGGGCCGTCTCAGCGTAGTTCCGCTACGACCTGAGGGAAGCTTCGGCTTCTGACGCACTGCAGTCACGCGGACATGGGAGGCGCTGTAAGGCGCCGTTTGATTCTCTGATATGTCCCGGGGTCGACGAATACGTTCACGACGTCGAGCACTGAAGGATCTCGTCCCTGAGACGTGCCTTGAGGCCTGCGAGACGTTCATCTTCGTCGAGGAACTTCCCGATCATCATGCGTGCCTGGGCCTCAACTGTTTCGACGGCCCGAGCGGCGTCTCCCAACTTTACAGTCTTCTGCGGTTCTGGGTCTCCTTCCTCCACGGTCACCTCGTCGAGGTCATCGACTAGTTTGAGGGCAGAAGAGGCCCTTGTGGCGTAGCTGCTTCGCGGTATTCATGACGTCGACGACTTGATCGTAAGAGGCTCGCGAGCTCTCCGCCAGGTTGCTGCTGTGCGAGACGAGCTTGTCGATGTCCTCGATGACCTTCCCGGCGTTGAGCACAATTTCACAGGCCAGCGGCAGAGATTTCCTTTTATCTTCAATGTGTTAAAGAAAAAAGTACCGTCACGAGCCTGATTGGCCGTGACGGTACTTTGAAGAACTTGTCCGAGCAATATGCCGAAGGTCTGTCAGTCAGGCCGCCAAAGCCAAACTCTGCGTGCCGATAGGCACCGAATGCCTTAGAAAGGATTTGTTTTTGCTTTCAATGGCTTGCGCCGTATATCGGCGTAGATTCGGCGCCGTTTGGGTAGCCCTGAATCATTCCCACTCGATTGTGCCGGGCGGCTTCGACGTCACGTCGTAGACGACCCGGTTGATGCCCTTGACCTCGTTGATGATGCGAGTGGCGGCGGCGCCGAGGAAGTTCATGTCGTAGTGGTAGAAGTCGGCCGTCATGCCGTCGACGGAGGTGACGGCGCGCAGCGCGCAGACGAATTCGTAGGTGCGGCCGTCGCCCATGACGCCGACGGTCTGCACCGGAAGCAGCACCGCGAAGGCCTGCCAGATGGCGTCGTAGAGGCCGGCCTTGCGGATCTCGTCGAGATAGATGGCGTCGGCCTCGCGCAGTATCTCCAGCTTCTCGCGGGTGATGCCGCCCGGGCAGCGTATGGCAAGGCCGGGACCGGGGAACGGATGGCGGCCGATGAAGCTTTCGGGCAGGCCGAGCTCCTTGCCGAGCGCCCTCACCTCGTCCTTGAACAATTCGCGCAGCGGCTCGACCAGCTTCATGTTCATGCGCTCGGGCAGGCCGCCGACATTGTGGTGCGATTTGATCGTCACCGATGGGCCGCCGGAGAAGGAGACGCTTTCGATGACGTCGGGATAAAGCGTGCCCTGCGCGAGGAAATCGGCGCCGCCGAGTTTTTTCGCCTCTTCCTCGAACACTTCGATGAACAGGCGGCCGATGGTCTTGCGCTTCTTTTCGGGATCGGCCTCGCCTTCCAACGCCGAGATGAAGCGGTCCGAAGCATCGACCAGGATCAGCGGCAGATTGTAGTGCTGGCGGAACATCTCCACCACGCCTGCCGCCTCGTCCTTGCGCATCAGGCCGTGGTCGACGAGGATGCAGGTCAACTGGTCGCCGATCGCTTCATGGATCAGCAGCGCCGCGACGGAGGAGTCGACGCCGCCCGAGAGCGCGCAGATGACCTTGCCCTTGCCGACCTGCTTGCGGATCAATTCCACGGCGTGTTCGCGATAGGCGCGCATCGTCCAGTCGCCCTCGATGCCGGCGATGTTGTGGACGAAGTTCCTGAGCAGCCGCGCGCCATCCGGCGTGTGCACCACTTCCGGATGGAACATGATGCCGTACATCTTGCGCTCGATATCGCCGAAGATGGCGAAGGGCGAGCTTTCCGACTTGCCGAGCACCTTGAAGCCGGGCGGCAATTCGATGACGCGGTCGCCATGGCTCATCCACACCTGATGGCGCTGGCCGGGCGCCCACAGGCCTTCGAACAGCGGGCTGTCCTTCTCGATCTCGACGAAGGCGCGACCGAATTCGCGATGGTTGGAGCTTTCGGCGACGCCACCCATCTGCACGCAGAGCGCCATCTGGCCATAGCAGATGCCGAGCACCGGCACGCCGGCGTCGAAGACGATCTGCGGCGCGCGCGGGCTGCCGATGTCGGTGGTCGAGGCCGGACCGCCCGACAGGATCACTGCTTTCGGATTGATGCGCTTGAAGGCGGCTTCCGCCGATTGGAACGGCACGATCTCGGAAAAGACGCCGCTCTCGCGGATGCGGCGGGCGATGAGCTGCGTGAACTGGCTGCCGAAATCGATGATCAGGACAGTGTCGGGCAGAGCGGTTTTGGGATTGGCTGTCGTCATGGCGAGCCTTTAGAGAAAGAAACGAGTCGACGCAATGGGCTCGGCGCTGCGGCTTTCGGTCCTTTTCCAGCTTTAAGCGAGGCGGACCGCGCCGGATGCGATCGCCTGCTCCAGGAAGCCGACGGCAGCGGCGAGCTTCTCGTCGATGACGTGCAGATATTCCGTCCAGTCGTTGACGTGCCTGAGATCGGCGGCGCCATCGGAAATGCCGCGTAGCCCAATCAGCGGCACGCCGAACAGCTGGCAGGCGCGCAGGCAGGCGAAAGTTTCCATATCGACCATGTCGGCATCGATGGCGTCATAGGCAAGACCGGAGATGATCGCGCCGCCGGTCGAGAGCGCGGCGGTCTTGATGCCCGGAATAACGAAGGGCAGCGGCACCGCCACCGGCAGGTCGAGGAAAGGCGTCGCGCCCTTCTCGAAGCCGAGTGGCGAAGCATCCATGTCGCGATAGCTCACCGACACGGCCTGGTAGATTTCGGCCTGTTCCAGCTTTCGGCTGCCGGCCGAGCCCAGCGAAACGATCAGGTCGGGAAGCGCTCCTTCGGCCTTCAACGCCGCAAGCTCGGCGCCCAGCCTGACACCGGCCTCGACCGGACCGACGCCGGTCATCAGCGGCGTGAACAGGTCCTTGAGGTGCTGGCCGTATTCAGCCTCGACCGCCATGACGAAGAGAACGGATTTGCCCGACAGGCGCGACACTTTGACAGTCATGACGACGCTACCCCCTATTTGTTGCCACTACGAAGAGAAAGGGGGCAACGTGCCCCTCGCCGCCTGCCGGCCCTTCGCTATGGCTCCGGGCGTTCGTCGCTCGAAAAGCCCATTCGGGGGCTTTTCGTCCGCTACGCGGACCGCCTGCCGGCCCTTCGCTATGGCTCCGGGCGTTCGTCGCTCGAAAAGCCCATTCGGGGGCTTTTCGTCCGCTACGCGGACCGCTCCTCACCCCTCAATCCCGTCGCGGCCGACCACCGTCATCATCGTGCCGGTCATGGTGGCGATCAGCTTGGCCTCGCCATCGGTGGCGAAGGCGTAAGCCTGGCCATCGGCAACGATGATGGTGCGGCCGGGCTTTGTCACCGAGCCGCGGAACAGGAAGCGCTCGCCCCTGCCCGGCGCCAGAAGGTTCACCTTGAACTCGATGGTCAGCACGCTGGAATTCTGCGGCATCAGCGAAAAGGCCGCGTAGCCGCAGGCGGAGTCCAAAGCGGTGGAGATGACGCCGGCATGCAGGAAACCATGCTGCTGGGTGAGCGAGGCCGAGTACGGCATCTCGATCTCGATGATGCCGGGCGTCACCAGCGTCAGCTCGGCGCCGATCGTCGCCATTGCCTCCTGCCGGGCAAAGGACGCCCTGACGCGTTCCTCGAAATCGGGAGCGGGTACGATCTTGGCTGCTGCCATGGCGCTTTGCCTCATATTTGCTGGCGAAGCTTATTGCAGAGCCATGCAAGACAGGCAATCTTTTATGTTGCAGCGCAACAAAGGCCAGATGTCCTCAAGCAGTCCTGCGCAAGGCATGGAGATAGAACCCGTCGGTGCCGCTGAGCGCCGGCGACAGCGAGATCCCGCCGGTGCCGGCAATACGCGCGGCTCCTTGATGGCCGGGGAAGCGATTATCCCAAAGCTGGCGATGATCGACCGGCGCAAAGCCGTCATGGCGCGCGCGAAAAGCCGCGACCTGCTCGCCGTTTTCGGCATCGAACACCGAACAGGTGATGTAGACCAGCAAACCGCCGGGTTTGACGAAGGCCTGCGCCGTATCGAGGATCGCCTGCTGCTCTCCCTTTCGGGCGTCGAGCTGCCTTTCCGTCAATCGCCATTTGGCGTCGGGGCGCCGCCGCCAGGTGCCGCTGCCGGTGCAGGGCGCGTCGATCAGCACGAGGTCCATATGGTTGGTGAGCGGCGCAAGCTCCGCAGGTTTGCTGACGACCTGGACGTTGCGGTTGTGCGAGCGGCGGATGCGCTCGAAGATCGGCGCCAGCCGCACCTTCTCTGCATCATGGGCAAAGAGCTGGCCTGTATTGCCCATCTCCGCCGACAGCGCCAGCGTCTTGCCGCCGGCGCCGGCGCAATAGTCGAGCACCTGCATGCCGGGCTCGGCACCAGCGAGCGCCGCGGCAAGCTGTGAGCCCTCATCCTGCACCTCGAACCAGCCTTTCTGGAAGGCCGGCTCGGCCTGCACGTTCGGGTGACGGCCGTCGCCGTCGATCGGCGGGATACGGATGCCGTGCGGCGCGATTGCCGCGGGCGCCGCGCCCGTGCCCTGGAGCTCGGCCAGCACCTTGGCGCGATCGGCCTGGAGCGTGTTGACCCTGAGATCCAGCGGGGGGCGCTGCGCCAGAGCCACGCCTTCCTCGACCCAGGCGTCGCCATAGGCTTGCTCGAGCAGCGGCGCGCACCAGTCCGGCACATCCGCCCGCACGGCCTCGGGCGCCTCGTCAAGCCTGCGCTCGGTCGCCGCCTTCAGCTCGCCGGTGCTGAGCAGCGGCGGCGCGAATTTGTCGCCGTCGAGGGCGTCATTCAGCGACTGCGCCGTCTGACCCCATTCCAAAAGAAGCGCGCCGAAGCCGATGGCGCGCGGCGTGTCCTCGCCAAACAGCCAGCCGGCCGAGCGTTTGCGGCGCAGCGCGTCATAGACGATGTTGCCGATCGCCGCGCGATCGCCGCCGCCGGCGAAGCGATGTGACAGGCCCCAATCGCGCAGCGCGTCGGCCACCGGCCGGTGACGCCGGCCGATGTCTTCCAAAACCTCTATCGCCGCCGCCAGCCTTCCGCCCAGTCGCATCCCGTTTTCCGCTTACACCACAAAATTAGCTCCAGCCCGCTCTTAAAGCGTTTCAGGCCTGGATTGAAAGAGTTCTGTTCGGCTTGCCTGTGAAACCATGTTTTCAAAACCAGGCGATTTTCGCCGAACGGTTTTTCAAAGCAGGCGACGCCGTCGAAAAGCAAGACAATCGACCAGAATATGAAAGGTCTCTAATGCTTTTGACTGGCAAGCACAAGCAGCCGGCTGGCTTAACCTCTCAGCTTTCCAAGTGTTGCCGGCGGGAATACTCTCCCGGCAGTGATTCGCGGCGCGGGAAACGCGGTTTGACGGATCCTATGAGGAGAGGGCAATGAAGACTTATCTGGCAGAAGTTCTCGGCACGTTTTTGTTGGTGTTCATCGGCACGGCCTCCGTGGTCACGGGCGGTTTCGGCGGCGCGCTGCCACTCGGACAGGAAGGCATCGGCCTGGCGTTCGGCATCGGCCTGATCGCCGCGGCCTATGCGATCGGCCCGATCTCGGGCGCGCATCTCAATCCGGCGGTGACGCTCGGCGTGTTCCTGGCGGGGCGGATGCCGGCCAAGGATGTCGTCCCTTACTGGATCGCGCAAATCATCGGCGCCATCATCGCTTCGCTGGCGCTGTGGATCATCGTTTCCGGCCAGGCCGGCGGCCACACCGGCGGCTCCGGCGCCAATGGCTGGGACGAGGCGAAATGGGGCATGAGCTCGGCCTTCCTGTGGGAGCTGATCGGCACCTTCACCTTCGTCACCGTGATCCTCGGCGTCACCAACGCCAAGCACACCACCGCCTTCGCCGGCCTGGTCATCGGCCTGACGCTGGCCGGCATCCACTTCGCCATGATCCCGGTGACCGGCACCTCGGTCAATCCGGCGCGCTCGATCGGCCCGGCGCTGTTTTCGGGCGGTGCTGCGCTCAGCCAGCTCTGGCTGTTCATCGTCGCGCCGCTGATCGGCGGGGCGATTGCCGGCGTCGTCGCCAAGGCCGGCATCTTCGAAAAAGACTGATCCGTCTTGAAGGAATGAACGAAAAAGGCGCGGGCCTGGCCCGCGCCTTTTTACTTGGGAGGTACGACCTTATTTCATTTCGCGATGTCGAAGCGGTCGGCGTTCATCACCTTCGTCCATGCCTTGACGAAGTCCTTGACGAACTTGGCCGTGGCGTCGCCCGATCCGTAGACCTCGGAGAGCGCGCGCAGTTGCGCATGCGAGCCGAAGATCAGGTCGGCACGGGTGCCGGTCCACTTCACCTCTCCGCTCTTGCGGTCGCGCGCCTCGTAGACCTCGTCCGAGCCGGGCTGGGAGCCGGCCGCCGGATCCCAGACAGTCGCCATCGAGAGCAGGTTGACGAAGAAGTCGTTGGTCAGCGTGCCCGGCCTGTCGGTGAAGACGCCGTGCTTCGACCCGCCGGCATTGGCGCCGAGCACGCGCAGGCCGCCGACCAGTACCGTCATCTCCGGCGCCGTCAGCGTCAGGAGCTGGGCGCGATCGACCAGCATCGCTTCGACCGACATCGGCTGCTTGCCTCTGCTGTAGTTGCGGAAGCCATCGACTTTCGGCTCCAGCGCGGCGAAGGAGGCGACATCCGTCTGTTCCTGCGAAGCGTCCATGCGGCCTGGCGTGAAGGGCACCTTCACCTCATTGCCGCCGTCCTTTGCCGCCTTCTCGACCGCGGCGACGCCGCCAAGCACGATGAGGTCGGCGAGCGAGACCTTCTTGCCGCCGGTCTGTGCTGCGTTGAACTCCTTCTGGATGGCTTCCAGCTTGCTGAGCACCTTCGAAAGCTGAGCCGGCTGGTTGACCTCCCAGTCCTTCTGGGGGCTGAGGCGGATGCGGCCGCCATTGGCGCCGCCGCGCTTGTCCGAACCGCGGAAGGTCGAGGCCGAAGCCCAGGCGGTGGAAACCAGCTCCGACACCGACAGGCCGGAGGCCAGGATCTTGGCCTTGAGTGAAGCGATGTCGGCCTCGCTCGCCAACTCGTGGTCGATCGCCGGGATCGGATCCTGCCAGATCAACTCTTCCTTCGGCACGAGCGGGCCGAGATAGCGAACGACCGGGCCCATGTCGCGGTGAGTGAGCTTGAACCAGGCGCGGGCGAAGGCATCGGCGAACTGCTCCGGATGCTCATGGAAACGACGCGAGATCTTTTCGTAAGCCGGATCGAAACGCAGCGCGAGGTCGGTGGTGAGCATGGCCGGTGCGTGGCGCTTCGAAGTGTTGTGCGCGTCCGGAACGGTGCCGGCGCCGGCGCCGTCCTTCGGCGTCCACTGATGGGCGCCCGCCGGGCTCTTCGTCAGTTCCCACTCATAGTTGAAGAGGTTGTCGAAGAAGTTGTTGCTCCATTTGGTCGGCGTCGTCGTCCAGGTGACTTCGAGGCCTGAGGTGATGGCGTCGCCGGCGATGCCGGAGGCATATTTGCTCGACCAGCCGAGGCCCTGCGCCTCGATGCCGGCGCCTTCCGGCTCGGCGCCCACCAGCGAGGCATCACCGGCGCCGTGGGTCTTGCCGAAGGTGTGGCCGCCGGCGATCAGCGCCACGGTCTCCTCGTCGTTCATCGCCATGCGGGCGAAAGTTTCGCGAATGTCGCGCGCCGCAGCGATCGGGTCCGGCTTGCCGTTCGGGCCTTCCGGATTGACGTAGATCAGCCCCATCTGGACGGCGCCGAGATGGCCGCTCAGCTCGCGGTCACCCGAATAGCGCTCGTCGGCAAGCCATTTGGTTTCGGAGCCCCAATCCACATCCTGCTCCGGCTCCCACACATCGGCGCGGCCGCCGGCGAAGCCGAAGGTCTTGAAGCCCATCGATTCCAGCGCGACGTTGCCGGTGAGGATCAACAGGTCGGCCCAGGAAATCTTGCGGCCGTATTTCTGCTTGACCGGCCACAGCAACCGGCGCGCCTTGTCGAGGTTGGCATTGTCCGGCCAGCTGTTCAGCGGCGCGAAACGCTGCTGACCGGCACCGGCGCCGCCGCGCCCGTCGCCGATGCGATAGGTACCGGCGCTGTGCCAGGCCATGCGGATGAAGAGCGGCCCGTAATGGCCGAAGTCGGCTGGCCACCAGTCCTGCGAATCCGTCATGACCTTGTGCAGGTCCTTGACCACCGCATCGAGGTCGAGACTCGCGAACTCCTCGGCATAGTCGAAATCCTCGCCCATCGGGTCCGAGAGGTTCGACTGCTGGTGGAGAACGGCAAGGTCGAGCTGGTTCGGCCACCAGTCACGGTTGGTCCGGCCTGCGGATCCATGCGCGACAGGGCATTTGCCAGCGCTGTTGTCGTCGGTTTTCGCGTCCATCTTAGTCTCCGATTCTGCCGAGGTTTTTGCCGAGGTTGAATTTTGCCGAGGTTCCCGAGTTTCGGGAGGCGGCCATTGGCCGCGCCAACCTGGAATGATTCCAGACTAGGCCGACCGGCCGATAAAGACAAATTGCCTTTGCTGTTTGTTTTGATAACCTTTGCTTATGATTGGCCTCACCGTCCGGCAGATGCAATATTTCGACGCGCTGGCGCAGACGCTGCATTTCGGCCGCGCCGCGAAGCTCGCCGGCGTCAGCCAGCCGGCCCTTTCCGCGCAGATCGCCGAGATGGAGGAGCGGCTGAACTGCCTGTTGTTCGAGCGCGGCGGCAAGACGGTGCGCATGACCGACGAGGCGCTTGCCTTGCAGCCGCGTATCGAGCGCATTCTGGCCGATATCCGTGACGTCGAGACGACTGCCCGGCGCGGCCGTCCGACCATGGCGGGACGCTTCCGGCTGGGCATCATCCCGACGGTCGCGCCCTATCTGCTGCCGCATGTGCTGCCGGAGCTGAAGAAGCAATATCCCGCCCTGCAGCTCGAACTGCGCGAGGCGGTGACCGCATCGCTGGTCGAGGACGCGACCTCCGGCCGGCTCGACGCCTTCATCGCGGCCTTGCCGCTCGATCAGCCGGCGATCGTCACCGACGAACTTTTCCCCGATCGCTTCTTCCTCGCGGTGCCCGCCGGCGATCCGGCCTTCGCTTCGCCGCCGGTGCCGCCCGAGAGCCCGGCGCTGGAGCGGCTGATGCTTCTGGAGGAAGGCCACTGCCTGCGCGAGCAGGCTTTAGCCGTCTGCGGCAATGTGCGGCCGGTGGCGATGGCAAGCTATGGCGCGACCAGCCTGACGACACTCTTGCAGATGGTGGCGCATGGTCTCGGCGTCACGCTGGTGCCGGAAATGGCGGCAAGGGCCGCCGGCGTCATGCCGGACCTGAGGATCGTGCCGTTCCAGGAACCGATGCCGCAGCGCCTGATCTGCATGGCCTGGCGCCGCAACAAGGTAAGGCAGGACGAGTGTGTGGAACTGGCCCGGATCATACGCGGGCTGGATCGGGCGGTGCTGGGGGCGTGAGGCGGCCGTCAGATCAATCTCAAAGAACCCGCGACAGGAATTCGCGCGTGCGTGGCGATTGCGGATCGGCGATCATCTCGCGCGGCATACCGCGTTCGACGATCACACCGCCATCCATGAAGACGAGCTGGTCGCCGATCTCGCGGGCAAAGCCGATCTCGTGGGTGACCACGACCATGGTCATGCCGCTCTCGGCGAGATCGCGCATGACCTGCAGAACCTCGCCGACGAGCTCCGGGTCGAGCGCCGAGGTCGGCTCGTCGAAGAGCAGCACTTTCGGCTTCATCGCCATGGCTCGGGCTATCGCGACGCGTTGCTGCTGGCCGCCGGAGAGCTCGCGCGGATAGCGGTCGACCTTGTCGAGAAGGCCGACGCGCTTGAGCAGGATTTCCGCCTCGGCCTTCGCCTGGTCGGGCGCGACGCGCCGCACCTGCGTCGGCGCCTCGATGAGATTCTCCATCACTGTCATGTGCGAAAACAGGTTGAAGGACTGGAACAGCATGCCGATCTCGGCGCGCCGCCGGCAAAGCAGATCATCCTTCACCTCGTAGAGCTTGTCGTCTTGGAGGTCGTAACCGACGAACTGGCTGTCGACGAGCAGGAGCCCGCCAGTGATCTTCTCCAGATGGTTGATGCAGCGCAGGAAGGTGCTCTTGCCGGAGCCCGACGGGCCGATGATGCAGGCGACCGAGCCTGCCGGCACATCGAGATCGATGCCTTGCAGCACGTCCAGCTGGCCGTAGGATTTGCGCACGCCGCGCGCGAACACCATGGAATCGGCGGGCACGCCGAAGCGGGCGCGGTTCTCGGATCTCACGTCGCTCATCGGGCGATGCCGCGCAGGCTGATGGCGTTGCGCAGCGCGCGCATCGTCAAAGGATCGCGCCGCGTGTCGCTGCGGCCGAAGTGGCGCTCGAGAAAATGCTGGCCGACCGACATGATGGAGACCACCGCGAGATACCAGAACGCCACGACGATCAGCAGCGGGATCGTCTCGAAGGTGCGCGCATAGATGCTCTGGGCCGAATAGAACAGGTCGTCGACCGCAATGAAGGTCACCAGCGACGTCATCTTGAGCAGGTTGATGGCCTCGTTGCCGGTCGGCGGCAGCACGAAGCGCATGGCCTGCGGCAGCGTGATGCGCTTCAGGATCATGCGGTAGGGCATGCCGAGCGCGCTCGCCGCCTCGGCCTGGCCCGACGGCACCGACTTGATGCCGGCGCGGATGATCTCGGCCATGTAACCCGCCTCGCAGAGCGAAAGCGCGATGACGGCCGAGAAGAAGGGCGTCATGAAATCGTTGGTGCGGGCGGAGAAGATCGTGCCCAGGAACGGCAGGGTCAGCGAGACCTCGCGCACCAGAAGCGACAGATTGAACCAGAAGATGAGCTGGATCAGCGCCGGCACGCCGCGGAAGAACCAGACATAGACGCCGGCGAAGCCGCGCAGCACCGGGCTCGGCGACACGCGCATGATGGCGATGACCGTCCCGATGACGATCGCCAGCGCCATGATCACCACCGTGAGGATCAAGGTGTTGGCGAGGCCGCGCATGATCGAGGGATGGAAGATATAGCCCGCGGCCGTCTCCCAGGCGAAGGCGGGATTGCTGGCGAAGGCGCGGACGATGAGGAAGGCCAGCAGCAAGGCGAACGCCGTGCCGACCCAGATGCCATAACGGCGCTGCGGCACGACGGTGAGCCGCGCGACCGCGGCGCCCGCCTCGACGCCGATTTCTGCCGGGTGGGCCACGCCCATCGCTGGTCTCCTGCAGTTGGATGGCGCCCGATCAGGAACCGGGCGCCGGATATCTCATTCGGCCCGCAGCGCGTCCATCGCGCCGACGAAATACGGTTCCTTGATCGCGTAGGCGCCCATGCCGTATTTGTCGAGGATAGTCTTGTAGGTGCCGTTCTTGAACAGTTCCGCGAGTGCCGCAACCATCATGTCGGCGGTCCCCTTGTCGTCCTTGGCGATAGCGAGGCCCAGCGGCGCGACGTCATAGAGGGTCGGCAGGACGACGAGCTGGCCCTTGCTGGTCACCTCGAAGTAGCTGGAGGCGGTCGCATCGTCCATGCGGGCGTCGACGCGGTCGGAGAGCACCGCCTGGACGATGTCGGTCGACGAATTGAATACCGATTTCTCGATCGCCGCCTGGCCCTTGCCGGCGCATTCCTTGCTCAGCTTGTCGACCAGGAAGTCTGACGCGCTGCCGGCCGAGACGCCGATGCGCTTGCCGCAAAGCGGCGTGTCGCCGCTAAAACTCGCCTTCTTGTCCGGCGAGGTCGAGACGGCAAGGCCGGCCTTGAGGAACATGACGAAGTCGACCTGCTTGAGGCGCTCAGGCGTGGCCGAGAAGGTTTCCCAGGCGATCTTGAAGCGGCCCGCCGCCAGGCCGGGGATCATCGACGGGAACGGCGTGCGCTGGACATCGAGCTTGGCGCCGGCAAGCTTGGCGACCGCGCCGGCCAATTCGATGATGATGCCTGTCTGCTTGCCATCGGCATCGAGATATTCGAACGGCGCAAAGTCAAGAGTATTGGCGACGGCGAGCGTCCCGCTTTGCTGAACCTCGGCCGATTTCGGAATTTCGGCGGCGTTCGAAAGACCGCTCCAAGCGGTGGCAAATGCGCCCAGCGCCAAACCGGTCATGCACAGATATGTTTTCATTGTCGTTCCCCTGTCGCTCATTGCATTGGTTGCAATTTCATCACTCACCCCGCGCCGTGCCATATGGAGCGGCGCGGAGGCGGACCGTTCCACCGCTTACGCGCTTGCCGCTTCGGCGGCTTTCTTCTTGCGGTAGTGGTAGTTCTTGTCGATACGCTCCATCAGGTAGTCGCCATAGAGCACCGGCTCGTATTTCGGCTTGGCGCCGGCCGGCACGCAGACGGGAAGCGCCTCGATGACCTCGTCCATCGACGGGTCGAAGAAGAAGGGCTGCGAATAGCGCTCGCGGCCTGACCGGTTGATGACGCGGTGCGGCGTCGAGACGAACTGGTCATTCGACCAACGCGCCAGGATGTCACCGACATTCATGACGAAGGAATCCGAGACCGGCGGCGCCGGCACCCATTCGCCAGCTTTGTTCTTGACCTCCAGCCCGCCGACATCGTCCTGCGCGAGCAGGGTGATAAAGCCATAGTCGGTGTGCGGCGCCGAACCGAACAGCCCCTCCTCCTGCGGCTGCGTCGGATAGTGCAAAAGCCGCAGGAAGGTAGTCGGCTGCTCGAAATAGCGGTCGAGTCTGCCGGCAGGCAGGCCGAGCGACAACGCAATGGCACCGACCATCTTGCGGGCGAGCGTGCCCATCTCGTCGACATAGCGCTCGATCGTTTGCCTGAAGCCGTCGAGCGACTCGTCCGGCCACTGGTTGGGACCTTGCAGCGGCTTTTCGGCGAGGGCCCTCGGATCGTCTTCGCCGACTTCATGCATGAAGAAGATCGATTCGCTCTGGTTCGGCTTGCTGACGGTCGCCACCGACGAGGTGACGATGGTCGAGCCGGCAAAGGGCAGATAGCCGCGGAAATTCCTGTCGATCTTCAGCTTGAGCTTCTCTTCCTCCGGCAAGGCGAAGAAACGCTTGCTCGCCTCGCGCACCGCCTCGACATCGGCGCGCGGGATCGGATGGCCGACGACATAGAGGAAGCCGATCGTCTCGAGATGACGGCGCAGGGTCGCCGCGGTCGCCCGGATTGCCTCCTGGTCGCCGCCGTAGAGAGCCGACACATCGAGGATCGGAATTTCGGAAAAGTCGCCGCGCTCTCGTTCGTCCATTTTCGAACACCCTGTCTTGAACATAAGATACAGTACTGT
This sequence comes from Mesorhizobium australafricanum, assembly GCF_033977265.1. Taxonomy (NCBI): domain Bacteria; kingdom Pseudomonadati; phylum Pseudomonadota; class Alphaproteobacteria; order Hyphomicrobiales; family Phyllobacteriaceae; genus Mesorhizobium; species Mesorhizobium australafricanum. Next base: position 581,805 of record NZ_JAVIIT010000002.1, read on the forward strand.
ATTTCTACACATCCGGACGGGCTCATCAATAGGCATTCGAAGGCAGGCACGACATGGCACCACGCAAAATCATCATCGACACCGATCCTGGCCAGGACGACGCCTTCGCGATCCTGTTCGCGCTCGGCTCGCCGGCCGAGCTCGAGGTGGTGGGCATCACCACGGTCGGCGGCAACGTGCCGCTTGCGCTGACCTCGAAGAACGCGTTGAAGGTGGTCGAGCTTGCCGGACGGTCCGATGTGCCGGTCTATGCCGGCTGTCCAGGCCCGACGGTGAAGAAGCTGATGACGGCCGAATATGTGCACGGCAAGACCGGGCTCGACGGCGCCGACCTCCCCGAGCCGGTCACACCGCTGCAGAGCGAGCATGGCGTGAACTATCTTGTCCGCGCCATCATGGATGCGCCGGAGGGCGAACTGACCGTCTGCACGCTCGGGCCGATGACCAATCTGGCGGTGGCGATGACCATGGAGCCGCGGATCATTCCGCGGCTGCGCGAAGTGGTGCTGATGGGTGGTGGTTTCTTCGAAGGCGGCAACGCCACACCCGCTGCCGAATTCAACATCTTCGTCGACCCGCATGCAGCGCACAAAGTGTTCGACAGCGGCGTGCCGCTGACGATGGCCGGCATCGACTGCACCTACACCGCGATGATGACGCTGGAATGGCTGGACCGCCTGCGCGCCACCGGCAGCAGGGCCGCGATCGAGGCCGCCAACCTCGCCGACTTCTATCGCCAGTATGGCAGCCACAAATTCGGAACGCCCGGGCGGCCGATCCACGACGCCTGCGTCACTGGCTATCTCTTGGCACCGGAGATCTACGAAAAGCGTCAATGTGCCGTGACGGTGGATATCGTCTCGCCGGAGACGATCGGCATGACCGTCGTCGATTGGTGGCACGTCACCGGCCGGCGCAAGAATTGCAATGTGCTGCGCCGCATCGAGCCGGCGCCGTTCTTCGAGCTTATGCTGCAGCGGATCAGCGCATTGCCCTGATGCATGTCACCCAAAAGTGTATAGCGGTTTTGGGAGAACGACATGCATGGAGCAAAAGACACGTCGTGTTCCGTGGTGAACTGCGATGGATGCGGGTTGCGAAGCGAGCAAACATCGGCTTGATCAGGAGAGGCTTGGCGAATTGCCGCCGACCGCCATGGAGGTCTGAAAGCAGTTGAAAGCGGATGCCGCCTTGGCGAAGACGAAACGCTCCTCCAGAGCGCGGGCCGGATCGACGACGGCCCGACGGACGCTGAGCCGCGATGCCTGGATTGCCGCTGCGCGCAAGGTGCTGGAAAAGCGCGGCATCGCCGAGGTCAAGATCGACCGCCTCTCCAAGCAGCTGAAGGTCACGCGTGGCAGCTTCTACTTCCACTTCACCAGCCTCGCCGACCTTCGCGACGGCCTGCTGCAGGAATGGCGCAACATCAACTGCGCGCCGTTTTGGGCGATGCGCGAGCTGCACGACGTGGACGGACTGCAGTTCTTCACCGACATCGTACATGTCTGGGTCGACGAGGCACCGTTCAGCCCCCTGCTCGATCTCGCCGTGCGCGACTGGTCGCGCACATCAAGGCAGCTGGCGCAGGAAGTGAAGGACATGGACGATCTGCGCATCGCGCTCCTCATCCGCTCCTTCCGCGCCATGGGCTACTCGCCGGACGAAAGCCTGGTCAGGGCGCGCATCACCTATTTCCACCAGATCGGCCAATATGCGCTGTCCTTCAAGGAAGACCCGGCCGTGCGCCGCAGCTACCAGCCGCTGTTCGGCGAGGTGCTGCTTGGCCCGCTCGTCGAGGAACCAGGCTCGGCGCCGAGACCGTCGGAGATAAAGGCCGGGCAGCGATAGCAGAGGTGGCTCGGCAGGACGAAGCGCAGATCATCCGCGGGCTGGACCAGGCTGGTGCTCGCCTGTCGCGAACCTTGCCGGCCTAATGCATGTCGCCCAGAAGTGTGCAGCGGTTCTGGGACAACGACATGCATCAAACAAAGACTTTAAAGCGCGTCGCCTGAATCCGGTTCAGCGCGACGCGCTTTAGCGCGGTTCGCCGTTTCACGGCAACGGCGAACCGCCCTATCTCTTTGTTTTTACGCAATTACGACACAATCGAACCATTTCGGGCATCGAATATCTCGATTGCCTTGCGGACCGCCCCACAGAATTTTTCCAGAAGTTCCAGCTCGTTCCCTAGTCGCTGGCGCAGCGAGAAAGGTACTTCCAGCTGTGCTCCTTTCCCCGTCAGTCCACGATTGACGATGTTCAAATCGTGGATGCCCGGAAATGGGTGGTCATCCTTTTTTGTCTTGAAGCCGGCCTCCTGCAGACGCCCGGCTATTTCTGAAATCAGCGCGGCGTCCTTGCCGCCCATATAGACCGCCGAGGGGTCATCGCGATCGTGTCGACCGTGGACAGCAACGACCGTGGACTTCGTCCGCAACAGTTCGAGCGCGGATTCCTCGTCAAAGTTCCTCGACGTTATGTGCAGCTCTCGATTGCTTTCCGGCATAAGCCCTTCAAAGCAATACATATCGAGATCGCGCCCTGCTATCGTCTCGGTGATCAAGGAGGTGCGGGGTTCGATTTTGCCGCCATGCGGGGCCATGACGATCGCATTGCCGGTTCGCGCGCCGCGCCGGACGACTATGCGATAATCTATGTTTTCAGCTTTGGCGGTTCTCAACGCCGCGAAATTCGGAAACTCGTTATCCATAACCTGTCCAAATACGCATAGTGGAGCGTTTGCGCCCTCTGGGGCGTTTCCAAACGGTGAATATTTCCGGTCCGTCACGCCGTCTTCTGCGCCACCAACCCCAATTCCTCGACCATCGCCTCGCGCATCAGGAATTTCTGCGGCTTGCCGGTCACCGTCATCGGCAGTTCGGTGCGGAAGCGGATGTAGCGCGGCACCTTGTAGTGCGCGATCTGGCCGGCGCAGAAGGCCTTGATCTCCTCAGCGGTGGTGATTTGACCGGGCTTCAAGACGATCCAGGCGCAGAGCTCCTCGCCATATTTGTCGTCGGGAATGCCGAAGACCTGCACTTCCTTGATTTTCGGATGGCGATAGAGGAATTCCTCGACCTCGCGCGGATAGACGTTCTCGCCGCCGCGGATGACCATGTCCTTTACCCTGCCGACGATGTTGCAATAGCCCTCGGCATCGATGGTGGCGAGGTCGCCGGTGTGCATCCAGCCGTCGGCGTCGATCGCTTCGCGGGTCTTTTCGGCATCGTCCCAATAACCCTTCATCACGGAATAGCCGCGCGTGCAGAGTTCGCCAGGCTCGCCGACCGCGACGGTGGCGCCATCGGCGCCGATCGCCTTGACCTCGACATGCGGGTGGACGCGGCCGACGGTCGAGACGCGCTTTTCCAGCGGATCGTCGACGCTGCTCTGGAAGGAGACCGGGCTGGTCTCGGTCATGCCGTAGGCGATGGTCACTTGGCCCATATGCATCAGCGACACCACCTTCTTCATCACCTCGATCGGGCAAGGCGAGCCCGCCATGATGCCGGTGCGCAGGCTGGAAAGATCGAAGCCAGCGAAATCGGCATGGTCGAGCATGGCGACAAACATGGTCGGCACGCCATAGAGACCGGTGCAGCGCTCCTGCGCCACCGCTTTCAACGTCGCGCCGGCATCGAAACCTTCGCCCGGGAAAACCATGGTGGCACCCTTGGTGACGCAGCCCATCGTGCCCATCGACATGCCGAAACAGTGGTAGAGCGGCACCGGGATGCAGAGACGGTCATCGACGGTGAGCCTGATCGCCGAAGTGACGAAATTACCGTTGTTGACGATGTTGGAATGCGTCAGCGTCGCCCCCTTCGGCGCGCCGGTCGTGCCTGAGGTGAACTGGATGTTGATGGCATCGCCCGGCTTCAGGCTTTCGGAGATGCGGTCGAGGCTGTCATGTTCGTCGCGGCCGGCCATGGCGAGCACATCGCCGAAATTGAACATGCCGGGCGAATTGTCGTCGCCCATGCGGATGACGATTTCGAGCGCCGGCAGCTTCTTTGCCTTGAGCTTGCCGGGCTCGGCGGTGGCAAGCTCGGGCGCCAGCGTCTCGATCATGCCTAGATAATTGGAGGTCTTGAAGCTGACAGCGGTGACCAGCGCTCGGCAAGCGACCTTGTTGAGGGCATATTCGAGCTCGGTCAGCCGATAGGCCGGGTTGATGTTGACCAGGATGAGGCCGATGCGCGCGGTGGCGAACTGCGTCACCAGCCATTCCCAGCGGTTCGGCGACCAGATGCCGACGCGGTCGCCCTTCTCCAGGCCGAGCGCCAGGAAGCCGGCGGCCAGCGCGTCGACCGTGTCCGACAGCTCGCTCCAGGTGAAGCGCTTGTCCTGGCCGACGAAGACAGCGGCGTCGAGCGTGGCGTATTTGCTGACCGTGTCGGAAAACAGCTCCGGAATGGTCCTGTCGAGCAGGGGCACCGAACGATCCCCCGAGACATGCGCCTTGCCGCCCAGCGGGGCAACGAAGGTGCCACTGGCGCCACGCGCGCGCAGATTGGTGGCGTTCATGAGCTCGTCGAGTTTGATCGCCATCGCCGTCTCCTCCCGGGATGAGCCAGCCTATCAGCCTGCCGGGGCGGTGGAAACCCGCCGAAGGTATGGGGTTACGCGACCAGCGCGGCCATCTTCGCGGCGATTTCCCGCAACCGCGCCTCGTCCGCCGCATCGCGCTGCTTCCTCGAAGCGACGAGACAGGCCTGCGACTTCAGGATTGTTCCGTCGCCCAGCACCTTGAGGTGGTTGGCGCGCAGCGTCGAGCCGGTGGTGGTGATGTCGACGATGACGTCCGCCAGCCCCGCCGCCGGGGCGCCTTCGGTGGCGCCGAGGCTTTCGACGATGCGGTAGACCTGGATGCCGTGCTTGAGCGAGAAAAACTGCTGCGTCAGCCGCCAGTATTTGGTGGCGATCCGCAGGCGCCGGCCGTGGCGCTGGCGGAAATCGGCGGCGACATCGTCGAGGTCGGCCATGGTCTCGACATCGAGCCAGATGTCGGGCACCGCGACCACGACATCGGCATTGCCGAAGCCGAGGTGGGCGACGATCTCGGCGCATGCTTCCCAGTCGACGAGGTTTTCACGCAGCAGGTCCTCGCCGGTGATGCCGAGATCGACCGCGCCCTGGCCGATCTCGCCGGCGATCTCGGACGCGGAAAGGAAGGCCACCTCGACATTGTCGAGCCCGTCGATGCGGGCGCGGTATTTGCGGTCGTCCTCAGGCAGGGTGACGGCCAGGCCGGCCTTGGCCAGCACTTCGAGGGACTGCTCCTTGAGACGGCCTTTCGACGGGATCGCCAGCGTGATCATCGCGCGCTCTCCCGCAAGGCTTCGATACGGTCGAGCCAGACCGAGAAGCCGACACCGGGGATCGGTTTCTTCGCGCCAAGCAGCGTCAGCAACCGATCGTAGCGACCGCCGCCGACGAGCGGGCGATCGCCCCCCTGGACCGCTATCTCGAAGACGAGGCCGGTATAATAGTCGAGCGGGCGGCCGAAGGCGGCGTCGTAGCGGATTTGCGCCGAGGACAGGCCATGCGCCTCTATCGCCTTGGCGCGGGCGGCGAAATTCTCCAGCGCCGGTCCCAGCGACAGGCCGGCATCGGCGGCGAATTTTTCGAGCGCCGCGGTCGCGCCGCTGAGCCCTACGTCGATCTCGAGAAAGCCCTTCAGCGCCGAGAACGCCTCGTCGGACAGCCGCACGCTGCGCAGTTGCGCTTTCTCGATCAGCCTGCGCGCTATGTCGGCCGGCGCGCGGCCGGACGACGCCGACAGCCCGGCCTCCTCCATGCCGGCAGCAATGTGCGCGGCCAGGCCTTCCGCATCGCCGTCGAGCACCAGCAGGGCAACCGGACCTGAGAGCTGGCTGTTGCGCGGCGGGTTGGCGAGATCGGCAAGGGCGGCCTCCAGCATCGGCGCCGAACCGAAGGCGCGCGCAAGGCGCATGCGCCAGCCGCGCGGCAGGCCAAGGGCCGCCAGCACCGCCTCGAACAGGGTCTGGTCGCCAAGCGTGATGGCGAGCTTCTGTCCAGGCAGCACCAGCGAAAGCAGCGCATGCGCGTCGGCCAGCGAGCGGGCGTCGGCGGCGGCCGTGTCACGGTCGCCGAGATCCTCGATGCCGGCCTGGAAGAATTCGTTGCCGCCCTCACGCCGCTGGCGGAACACTTCGCCGAGATAAGAATAGCGGCGCGGCGTGCCGGCCTGGCTGGCGATGTGGTCGAGACAGACCGGAATGGTGAATTCGGGTCTGAGGCACAGCGTCTTGCCGGTCTCGCTCTCGGTCAGGAAGATGCGCCGGCGCAAGTCTTCGCCCGCCATGTCGAGGAATGGATCGGCCGGCTGCAGCACGGCGACTTCGACGGCGTGCGTGTCGCGGGTGGCGAAGAGTTTCGCAATGTCGGCGGCGATGGCGGGGTAGCGGGAGGTCATGGAGACGTCGGGCGCGAGGCACCCCCCTCTGGCCTGCCGGCCATCTCCCCCGCAAGGGGGGAGATCAGCAGTTTTGGGCTCGGAGCCCATTCTCCAACGCCGGAGATTGGCGAAAGCATACGCGACATCCAATTTCCCCCCTTGCGGGGGAGATGTCCGGCAGGACAGAGGGGGGTGTTCAAGCGCCACCCTTCGTGCGATCGGCCGCCTGCGCCGCCAAAATCTTCTTTACCTCAGAAACCAGCTCGCCTTCCGCCACCGTCACCTGGGCAGGCCTTGCGGCGCGCCATTCGGCGTTGTCGGTGATCTCGGCCGACAGGCGCGCGCCTTCGATCAGATCCTTGATCTGCAACTCACCCTTGGCGCGCTCGTCGCCGCCCTGGATGATGGCGACCGGACTGCCGCGGCGGTCGGCATATTTCAGCTGCGCTTTCATGCCGGCGCCGCCGAGATATAGTTCAGAGCGGATGCCGGCGGCGCGCAGGTCGGCGACCATCTTCTGGTAGCGGCCGAGGCTTTCCGTATCCTTGTCCATGACGAGCACGACAACCGGTGCGATCACGTCCGACGTGTTGAGCTTGCCTAGGTTCTTCAGCGCCGTCATCAGCCGCGAGACGCCGATGGAGAAGCCGGTCGCCGGCACCGGCTCGCCGCGAAAGCGCGAGACCAGCCCGTCATAGCGCCCGCCGCCACCAACCGAGCCGAAGCGAACGATCTGGCCTTCGTCGTTGGGGATCTCGGCGAGAAGCTCGGCCTCGAAGACGGGCCCGGTGTAGTATTCGAGGCCGCGCACGACGGAGGGGTCGATGCGGATGCGATTGCTTCCGTATCCAGCAGCACGGACCATGTCGTTGATTGCGGCGAGTTCGTTTATTCCATCCAGAGCCAGCGGCTCGTTGGAAAAGGCCAAGCGCAACTCGTCTATGGCAAACCCGTTGCTCAGAATCGAAGTCTTTCCGTTTGTGTCGATCGTTCGCCTATCGTCGGCAATGACGCCTTCGGAACCCATATCGTAGTCCCAGAAACCACCAGGACTTCCGAACACCTCCGTCATCCGATCGATCTGTTGATCGGCTAGTCCTGCGCCTTTGGTGAAGTCGCCGCTCTCGTCCAGCCGCCCCTTTCCAAGTAACGCCCTGACGCCGTCCGTCCCAACCTTGTCCAACTTGTCGATAGCACGCAGCACCGTCAGCCGGCGGCCGGCATTTTCCTCGCCACCGAGGCCAATCGCCTCCAGCACGCCGTCCAGCACCTTGCGGTTGTTGACCCGGATGACGTAATCGCCGCGCTTGATGCGGAGCGCCTCCATGACGTCGGCCATCATCATCGCCATCTCGGCGTCGGCGGCGACACCGGGCGTGCCGATCGTATCGGCGTCGAACTGCATGAACTGGCGGAAGCGGCCGGGACCGGGCTTCTCGTTGCGGAACACCCAGCCGGAGCGGTAGCTGCGATAGGGTTTCGGCAAGCGATCGTAGTTCTCGGCGACGAAGCGGGCCGTCGGCGCCGTCAGGTCGTAGCGCAGCGACAGCCACTGCTCGTCATCGTCCTGGAAGGAGAACACGCCTTCGTTCGGCCGGTCCTGGTCGGGCAGGAATTTGCCCAAAGCATCGGTGTATTCGATCATCGGCTGGTCGACCGGCTCGAAGCCGTAGAGTTCATAGACCGAGCGGATGGTCGCCATCATCTTTTCGACGGCGCGGATATCCTCGGCGCTGCGGTCGGCAAAACCGCGCGGCAACCGCGCTTTCGTCTTTTCCGATTTGTCGGCCATGGGATGATCTTCTCTGGTAATGGGCGCGCGTTTCCTAAACGATGCGGCTTGGAGCGGCAAGGGTGGGGCCTCTCCTACTCCCCTGGTGGGAGAAGGAAAAACTGAAACAAAACCGCGCCAAAGACGAAACAATTCCGCCATCGGCGCGGCATGCTGCCGACACAATCGACGACCATAAAGCGCGCCGAAACAAGGGGTTCGGGGCCATGACGACGGCTGAAGACATCATCGAGAGCGGCAAATCGGCCAGGCTGCGGCCTGCCGGCGGCGCCGCCGTCAAGCCGGCGCAGCAGCCAGCCGGCCGTTCGACGTTCCGACGCAGACACGCAAGCCTACGGTGGGCGACGCGCTGGTAACTGGCCTGCTGGTGATCTACCCGGCCTTCGCGGCCGTGGCGGCGATCATTGCCGGGCTGTTTCTGACCGGCGCCGGCAGCCTCTGACTTTCACTCAACGATCGGGGGATCATCATGCAGTTGCAATTTGCGTGCGCGCTTGCCGGCGCGCTGGCTGTTGGCGCGACCGGCGCGGCCAACGCCTGCCAGCCGGGCGATGCCCGCCTTGCCGGCCATTATTACCTGAACGGCGTCATGGAAGTCGGTTCCGAGCTGCTTTTGAAGAAAGACGGCAGCTTCGAATTCGCGCTCGCCTATGGCGCCAACGACCAATACGGCAAGGGCTGCTGGGTGAGGAAGGGCTCGACCGTCGAGGTGATCCCGGCCGGCCGCGGCTCGGCCTCCACGCATCACACGCCCGACGATAGCGGCTTCAGCGGACTGGTGCTCACGGTGTCCGGCTCCAGCCTGGTCTGGAACATCAACGGCAGTGGCCATAAGGGACGGTACGAGAAGTAGCGACTCTCTCCTTCTCCCCTTGTGGGAGAAGGTGGATCGGCGCGATAGCGCCGAGACGGATGAGGGGTGCTCCAGCGGAGTGAGACGCTAGCGTTCTCCCACAAGGGGAGAAGGGAAAGAGTACCCTACTTCGGCCGCTTCAGCTTCTTCCTCTCGGCTTCCACCTCGGCGCGGCAGTAGCAGCCTTCGAGGTGATCGTTGACCAGGCCCATCGCCTGCATGAAGGCATAGACGGTGGTGGGGCCGACAAAGCTCCAGCCGCGCTTCTTTAATTCCTTCGATATCCTGACCGACACGGCCGTCGTCGGATTGGCGCGCAGATGCGCCAGGTCGACGACTGACGGCCGCTCGTCCGCACCCGGCTCGAATTTCCAGAACCAGGCGGCCAGGGAGCCGAATTCGTCGACCATCTCACGGGCGCGCCTGGCGTTGTTGATGGTCGAAACGATCTTGCCGCGATGGCGGATGATGCCGGCATTGCCGAGCAGGCGCTCGACATCCGCGTCGGTGAAGGCCGCCACCTTGTCGAAGTCGAAACCGGCAAAGGCCTCGCGAAAATTCTCGCGCTTGCGCAGGATGGTGAGCCACGACAGGCCCGACTGGAATCCTTCCAGGCAGATCTTCTCGAACAGCCGGCGATCATCCGTTACCGGCCGGCCCCATTCATGATCGTGGTAGTGGAGATAATCCGGCAGGTTGCCGTGCCAGAAGCAGCGCGCCTTGCCGTCGGTGCCATCGAGAATGCCGGCATTTTCAGTTGCCATCGTGAGCAGATCCATTCGTTAATGCGCGTCAGCGCCAAGTTTACCGTGGCTTTACCAGATTCCTGAACCGGCCGGTAACCACACCAAAAGCTTTACTGACAAAGCGGCATTTTACGCATTCCGATTCATGTTTTGCTTGCCGCTCCGCGCCAAGGATCGCGAAACCGAGGGCCGCCCTTTCCGCCCCGGATGAGTTCGACGATCAAGGTGCGTTCCGATGAAGACAGCGTTTTGTTCCCTGCTTGGCGCGGTGGCCATTCTTGCCGCCGGCGCCACGACCACGCTCGCCAATGACCGCTATGCCGACAGGCCGCCGGTGATGGTGAGCCCGGACCTTTCGGCGCCCTGGGTGCTGCAGCTTGGCCGTGCGCCGGGCATCGTGCGCCCGACCCGGCAGGCAACGCAGCAGCCGCTGCGCCGGCTGTTCCAGGCGCAGCCCGACCAGCAGCGCACGGCGGCCGTGCAGCAGCCGGCCAAACGCATGGTGATGCGGCCGCAGATCGACCCGATCTATCTGCCGCAGGAAGTCGCTTATGACGGTCCGCAGAGGCCGGGCACGATCGTCATCGACACCCACCAGAATTTCCTCTTCCTGATCGAGAAGAACGGCAAGGCGCGTCGCTACGGCGTCGGCACCGGCAAGCCGGGCTTCGAATGGTCGGGCACACACAAGATCACCAACAAGCGCGAGTGGCCGGACTGGCGCCCGCCGGCGGTGATGATCAAACGCGAGGCGGCCAAGGGCCGCTACCTGCCGACCTATCTGGCCGGCGGCATCGAGAATCCGCTTGGCGCGCGCGCGCTCTATCTCGGCACGACCGAATACCGCATCCACGGCACCAACCAGCCCTGGACGATCGGCGGTGCGGTGTCTTCCGGCTGCATCCGCATGCGCAACGAAGATGTCGTCGACCTCTACGAGCGCGTGAATGTCGGAACCACGGTCGAGGTGATATAGTCGCGCAGCGAATCAGCCGGTTAGACGGCGCAGCATTTTTTAGTCTCATGCTGTTGCCGCGAAGTCATAGTGCGATCCTGCGGGATGTGCTTAAACCGGTGAAGAGTTTACGGGGGACGGGCCGTGTGGGGATACGGTCGGTCACGAGAAGGCAGCGCAGGGAAGCCGCGCTGCCTTTTTCGTTTTTGAGTTCATTTGATACACAGCGCGGCAAGTCGCCCCGAAAGCACGCGGTTTCGTTTCCGGGGCTGATTTCCCGGCGCGTCTCTGCTATTGCAGTGCACAAATCTCAGTTGTTGCGTAATTCCGGATGGAAAGCCGCTAGCGCGCTTTTCCTCGAATTGCTCCAGAAGGCAAAGGTGCCAGCCATGACCCGGACCGACGACAGCCGCTACCTGAAAGGCGGCCCGGTTGCCCAGCGCATCATCGCTTCGGTGCGCGAGGATGCCTTGATTGCCACGGCCGAAGGCTTTCCGCCCAAGCTGGTTTCGATCACCGTCGGCGATACCGACGCGGTCGATGTCTATGTGCGCAACCAGCGCGCCAAGGCCGCACTCGCCGGCATCGGCTTCGAGGAACGGCGCTTTGCAGCCGACATCACCGCCGGTGAATTGGAAGCCGCTATCCACGGCCTCAACGCTGATCCGCGCGTCACCGGCATCATCATCCAGCGGCCGGTGCCGGCGCATATCCCGATCAAGACGCTGCAGGCGGCGGTGCATCCGCTGAAGGACGTCGAAGGCATGCATCCGGCCTCGATCGGCAACATCGTCTACAACCAGCTCGATCTGGCGCCCTGCACGGCGGCCGCCTCGGTCGAGCTGCTCAAGGAGACCGGCCTCGAGCTCAAGGGGCTCGAAGTGGTCGTCGTCGGCCATTCCGAGATCGTCGGCAAGCCGATCGCCTTCCTGTTGATGAGCGAGGGCGCGACGGTGACGGTGTGCCACCACATGACGCGCTCGCTGGCTGCCCATGCGCGGCGCGCCGACGCGCTGTTCGTCGCCGTCGGCAAGCCGCGGCTGATCAAGGCCGATATGGTGAAGCCGGGCGCTTGTGTCATCGACATCGGCATCAATTCGGAGATCGGCCCTGACGGCGAAAGCCGCATCGTCGGCGACGTCGACACCGACAGCGTCAAGGAAGTGGCGTCCTGGATCACGCCGGTGCCCGGCGGCGTCGGCCCGCTGACGGTCGCGATCCTCTTGCGCAACACCATGGTGGCGCTTAACCGCCAGCGCGCGCTTTACCGCGCGACCTATGGGGTGGCGGACCAGCTCGCGGCGGAGTAGCTTTCACTACTCGGCGGCGACCAGCTTGGCGTCGGAAACGCCTTCCGGCTTCGGGCCGCCATAGGCCCAGTCGAGCAGCTTTATCGTGTGCACCACCGGCAGCTTCGCGGCGGATGCGATCTGCGTGATGCAACCGATGTTGCCGGTCGCCACGATCTCAGCACCGGTGGCCTCGATGTTCTTCACCTTGCGGTCGCGTAGCTTGGCCGAAATCTCCGGCTGCAGGATGTTGTAGGTGCCGGCCGAGCCGCAGCACAGATGACCCTCGCGCGGCTCGCGCACGACGAAGCCCGCCCTGGCTAGAAGCTCCTTCGGCTGTCGGGTGATCTTCTGGCCATGCTGCATCGAGCAGGCCGAATGGTAGGCGACGATCGTGCCTAGCTTGCGCACCGGCTCGGGCAGGTCGAGGGCTGCCAGATATTCGGTGATGTCCTTGGCCAGAGCCGAGACGCGCGCGGCCTTTTCGGCATAGGCGGGATCGAAGCGCAACATGAAGCCATAGTCCTTGATCGTGGTGCCGCAGCCCGACGCGGTGATGACGATGGCGTCGAGCCCGCCCGTCTCGATGGCGCGCGTCCAGGCGTCGACATTCTGCCTGGCCGAGGCAAGCGCCGCTGCCTCGCGGCCCATGTGATGGACGAGCGCGCCGCAGCAGCCCTCGCCTTCCGGAACGACGACCTCGACGCCCAGCCTTGTCAGCAGGGAGATGGTCGTTTCGTTGATCGCCGGATCAAGCACAGACTGCGCGCAGCCGGTGAGGATGGCGACGCGGCCGCGTTTTTTGGTCCCCTGCCCGGCATGCGTGCCGGGCGAAGCCATTGGCGATGCCGGCGGGATCGACGAGGGCGCGAGCTTCAGCATGGCGGCGACCGGCCTCAACGCCGGCAGTTTCGCGAACAGGCCGATGAACGGCCGGCCGAACCCGGCCAGTTTCAGCGCGGCGCGGAAACGGCTTGGGTAAGGCAACACGAAGGCCAGCATGGCGCGCGTCAACCGGTCGAGCAGCGGGCGCTTGTAGGTCTGCTCGATATGGGCGCGGGCATGATCGACCAGATGCATGTAGTTCACGCCCGAAGGGCATGTCGTCATACAGGCAAGGCAAGACAGGCAGCGGTCGATATGGGTGACGATTTCCTTGTCCGCCGGCCGGCCGTTCTCCAGCATGTCCTTGATGAGGTAGGTGCGGCCGCGCGGCGAGTCCAACTCGTTGCCCAAAGTCACATAGGTCGGGCAGGTGGCGGTGCAAAAGCCGCAATGCACGCATTTGCGCAGGATCTTCTCCGATTCCGCGACGTGCGGGTCAGCAAGCTGGGCAAGGGAGAAATTGGTCTGCACGCAAAAATCCTTACTGTCCCAGAAGCCAGCTTTGCGGGTTCTTGACCGGCTCGCCGCGCTGCAGCGCCTGCAGCCCGAGAATGCAGCGGACGATGAACCAGACGGCGACCGCGAACATCAGCAGGAAGCCGATCGCCAGCATCATCAGGACCACGGAGATCAGCGCGTAGAGAAGGCCAATCCAGAACGTCCTGACCAGGAATGTATAGTGGCTTTCGACGAAGCCGCCCGCCTTGCCGCGGTTGATGTAGGCAAGCACGATGCCGACAATGCCGGTCACGCCGATGACGAGACTTGCGAGGTAGAGAATGTAGATGACCAAGGCGTTGGTCTGGCCCGGCTCCAGCCAGCGATCGGTCTGGCGCGGTCCTGGATCGGTGTTGCTCATGATGTTGCTCCCTCCGTTGATCGAGTGAGAGTAGCAGAGCCGGCGCCCGGAGCCATGCGGCCAGGGTTGAGAATGTGCTTGGGGTCGAACTCGGCCTTGAGCCGCGCCGACAGCGCCGCCAGATGCGGCGGCTGCGGCTCGAATACCGGCAGTGCCGCGCGGTGCGGGGCAGACGCGCGCACCAGCGTCGCGTGGCCGCCGCCATGCTTTCGTATCAATCCGCGCAGCAGCTCGGCCTCCGGGTCGTCCTCGCGCATCGAGAGCAATACCAGCCCACCCTGCCAGTCATAGAAGGCGTCGACCGCCGCCTGCATGCGCAGCGCCATCACCATGTGATGCGCTTGCGACGGCGCCATCGAGACGCGCCAGACCGGCCCCGCGCCGCCATCGGCGAAAGGTGTGCAATCGCGGATGTCGCGCCAGATGGTTTTCGAAGCCTCGCCCGCGATCTCTTCCAGCGGACCGGCCTTGCCGAGCAGTTGCTTGAGCGCTTCGACGCGATAGACGACCGACGGGCCAAAACCCTCGACGCGCAGCAGCGTCGCGGCATCGCTGCCCAGGCGGCCGGCCGCGACGTGCGCGGCGATCCGCTCCGGCAGATGCGCGGCGCTCGAGACTTCGGCGCTGGAACCCAGCGCCAGCGCCATGGCGGCGACAGCGGTATCGTCGAGCAGGCCGCGGATGGCCAAGGTCACTTCCGTTTCCGCAGCCGGCAGCACCTTGAAGGTGACATCGGTCAGAACGGCCAGCGTGCCCCAGCTGTTGGCCATCAGCTTGGAGAGGTCGTAGCCGGTGACGTTCTTGACCACGCGGCCGCCGGACTTGAAGGCCTCGCCGCGGCCGGAGACGGCGGCAACGCCCAGGATATGGTCACGCGCCGCACCTGCCTTCAGCCGTCGCGGACCGGACAGGTTCGTGGCCAGCACACCGCCGATGGTGCCCTTGCCCGGTTCGCCGCCCAAGAGCGGGCCGTAATCCATCGGCTCGAAGGCGAATTGCTGGCCGTTTTCGGCCAACAGCTTCTCGATCTCGGCGAGCGGCGTGCCGGCTCGGACCGACAGCACCAGCTCGGCCGGCTCATAGAGGGTGACGGCGGCGAGCTTGGATAGGTCGAGCGTGTGCTCGGTCTGTAGCGGACGGCCTATGCCGCGCTTGGAGCCATGGCCGAGGATTTCCAGCGGGGATTCCTCGGCGGCCGCCCATTGGATGGTGGAGAGGACTTCAGTGGGGGAGGATGGGGTGAAGGTGGTCACGGGTAAGCGCCTTTCCTCGCCCCCGCAAAGCGGGGGAGAGAAGATAGGTCGCGTTCCTTCGCACCCCCCTCTGTCCTGCCGGACATCTCCCCCGCAAGGGGGGAGATCGGCAGCTTCAGCGCCCCGCCTCGCTGGCAACCGTGGCGATTGGCGAAAGCGGGGGCGACATCCAATCTCCCCCCTTGCGGGGGAGATGTCCGGCAGGACAGAGGGGGGTGTTCAAGCGCCAACATATCCACTCAAAACCTCGGAATATCCGGAAACGCCACCTCTCCCCTGTGCACATGCATGCGCCCCAGTTCCGCACACCGGCGCAACTGCGGGAAAACCTTGCCGGGGTTGAGCAGATGGTTCGGATCGAAGGCGCATTTGACGCGCATCTGCTGGTCGAGGTCGATCTGGTTGAACATTTCCGGCATCAGGTCGCGCTTTTCGACGCCGACGCCATGCTCGCCGGTCAGCACGCCGCCGACCTGGACACACAGGCGCAAAATGTCGGCGCCGAAACTTTCGGCCTTGTCGAGCTCGCCCGGCACGTTGGCGTCGTAGAGGATCAGCGGGTGCAGGTTGCCGTCGCCGGCGTGGAAGACGTTGGCGACGCCGAGCCCGTATTTTTCCGACAGCTCGCGCATGCCGGCGAGCACGCGCGGCAGTTCCTTGCGCGGGATGGTACCGTCCATGCAGTAATAGTCGGGCGAGATGCGGCCGACCGCCGGGAAGGCCGCCTTGCGTCCGGCCCAGAAGCTCAGCCGCTCCTGCTCCGACTGCGAAATGCGGCATGTGGTCGAGCCGTTCTTGTAGGCGATCGCCTCGACGAGGCCGATCAAATGGTCGACCTCAACGCCCGGTCCGTCGAGCTCGACGATCAGCAGCGCCTCGACATCGAGCGGATAGCCGGCATGAACGAAATCTTCCGCAGCATGGATCGCCGGGCGGTCCATCATCTCCATGCCGCCCGGGATGATGCCGGCGCCGATGATGTCGGCGACGCATTGGCCGCCCTCTTCGCTCGTTGGGAA
Organism: Mesorhizobium australafricanum; assembly: GCF_033977265.1. Lineage (NCBI taxonomy): Bacteria > Pseudomonadati > Pseudomonadota > Alphaproteobacteria > Hyphomicrobiales > Phyllobacteriaceae > Mesorhizobium > Mesorhizobium australafricanum. The sequence continues at coordinate 597,877 of NZ_JAVIIT010000002.1, forward strand.
GCCGATCAAGAGCGCGCGCGCCGTCTCCGGTTTTTTCAGGATGCGCACCGTGACCTCGGTGACGACGCCGAGCAGGCCTTCGGAGCCGGTCATGACGCCGAGCAGGTCGTAGCCTTCCTGGTCGAGATGGCCGCCGCCGAGGCGCACCACCTCACCATTCATCAGCACCATCTCGATGCCCAGCACGTTGTTGGCGGTAAGCCCGTATTTCAGGCAATGCACGCCGCCGGAATTCTCGGCGACATTGCCGCCGATCGAGCAGGCGATCTGGGAGGATGGATCGGGGGCGTAGTAAAAGCCCTCCTGCTCGACGGCGGTGGTGATGCCGAGATTGGTGACGCCTGGCTGGGCGACGACGATGCGGTTCGGGTAGTCGATCGCGAGGATGCGGTTGAAGCGGCTCATCACCAGAAGCACCGCATCTTCCAGCGGCAGCGCGCCGCCGGACAGTGAAGTGCCGGAGCCGCGCGGCACGACGCGGATGTTGCGCTCGTTGCAGTATTTCAAGACCCGCGAGACCTGCGCCACCGTTTCCGGCAGCACCACGACCAGCGGCAGCTGCCGATAAGCGGTGAGGCCGTCGCTCTCGAAGGCGCGCATTTCAGTGGCCGTGTCGACGACCCCCTCGCCCGGCACGATGATGCGCATGTCGGCGACGATTTCGGCGCGACGGCGCAGCGTTTCGGCGTCTGGCTTGGGCATGGCTAGGCCGGACATCGGGCGGGCCTCATCTCGCTTGACTGGTCAAAATCTTTTACCAGCTTGACACTTCTGTTGCAAACGCTGCTTTGGTCGCAGCCAGCGACGAACGCAACCGCAGGCTTCCGCAGCGGCAATCTGCCGCTGCGGTTCGACACGAAATGAGGGACCTTCGCCCGCTATTCGCCTGGATGCCTTGCCGGCTCGGAATGCATTTTCCGCACGCGCCGGACGCCCCACCAGACGAGCAGGATGGCGACAGGCACAGACGCCGCGGTGACGACTTCGGGCGCGAAAGCGTGACCGAAGACCGAAGCGCCCTTGGCGACATAGCCGATGAGGCCGACGACATAATAGGACACGGCGGCCACCGACAGGCCTTCGACGGTCTGCTGCAGGCGCAGTTGCAGCCGGGCGCGGTTGTTCATCGAGGCCAGCAGGTCGCGGTTCTGCTTCTCGACCTCGACATCGACCCAGGTGCGCAGAAGCGTGGTGGCGCGGGTGAGTTTTCGCGACAGGTTGGCCTGGCGCTCCTCGACCGAGCGGCAGGTGCGCATGGCCGGCGCCATGCGCCGCAGCAGGAAGCCCGCCCAGGTATCAAAACCCTGCACCGGCTCTTCATCCAGCGCCTCGAGCCTTTCAGTGACGATGCCGTCATAGGCGCGGCTGGCGCCGAAACGGTAGAGACTTGACGCGGCGTCGGCCTCCAACTCGGCGGCGAGTTCGGTGAGATCGGCGAGCAAGGTCTGGCTGTCGCGGGTTTCGACCGCCTTCATTTCCAGCGTGGTCTGCGCCAGGCGATCCTCGATGCGACGGGCGCGGCCGGACAGCGTCAACGCCAGCGGCAGCCCGAGCATCGCGAGCGTCCGATAGGTTTCGATGTCGATCAGCCGCTGCGACAGCGCGCCGGTGCTGGCCGGCGTCAGGCCGCGATCGAGCACCAGCATGCGGGTCAGGCCGTCGCCGTCCTGGCGGAAATCGGTGATGATGGCGGCGGCGCCGCGCCCGACCAGCGAATGGCACAGGCTGGTGGGGTCGAAGCCGGCGATCAGCTTTTCGCTCGCCTGCGTCCATTTACGGATTTCGAGCCGGATGCCGGAAATCACCGTGCCTGGTGGCGAGAAGCCATTGCCGAAGGGCGAATCCTCCTGCCCCCGGCCGTTCTCCGCCAGCGGCCCTTCCCAGAGATAGGTCGAGAATTCCGTATGTCGTTCCCAACGCAACGTGCCCTTGCCCCATTTCATGGCATGATGGCGCGCGGAACGGTCGGGCGCGGCGATGCCGAGCCGCCGCGACAATTCCGAGAGCACGGCATGGTCGACGCTGGAGCCGCCCTCGGTCATGAAGGAAAGCTGGACGAGCACGCGCGGTTTGTCGACCAGCGGATGCGGACGGGCGTGGACCTCGCCCAACGCACCTGGCCGCCCCTCATACGCCGGAAAGCCCATCACGCTGCCCTGGGCGCGCGGCTGGAATTCGAGATTGGACGCCTCGTCCGACACGGCTGGTCCCCCTGGTTTCGACCCTTCGTGCAACCCGGTGGTCTTGCGGCAATCGACAAGGCGCGTAAACAGCAAATTTTAGCAAGCGCCGATGAAACCGCGCGGCTGCGGAGCTGACTGTAACCGACGAATTGGATAAATAATTTGACCAGTTGGTGACAGACGCTCTAATCTGGGCGACATCCGTTTCCTTCTCCAGGCGTCTCCATTGAGCGACATCTTCTCCAGGATCGAGCATTCGCGCACCGCCGACGAGGTGGTGCAGCAGATCGAGAGCCTGATCCTCGAAGGCGTGCTGCGCACCGGCGACCGGCTGCCCGGCGAGCGCGAGCTGGCGCGCCAGTTCGACGTGTCGCGGCCGATCCTGCGCGACGCGCTGAAGGCACTGGAGGGGCGCGGCCTGCTGACGACCAAGGCCGGTGGCGGCACGCATGTCGCCGACGTCATCGGCCAGCTCTTTACCAAGCCTGTGACGGACCTCATCTCCACGCACCGCAAGGCGGTGACCGACTATCTGGAGTACCGGCGCGAGATCGAGGCGGTGGCGGCCGAATACGCGGCGCGGCGGGCGACGCCGGAGGATCTCGCGCTGCTCGATCGCATCATGGCGCGCATGGACGAAGCGCACCGGACCGGCGATTTCGATGACGAGGCGGACATCGACGTCGAGTTCCATCACGCGGTCTGCGAATGCGCGCACAACATCATCCTTCTGCACACGCTGCGCTCCTGCTACCGGCTGCTGTCGGAAGGCGTGTTCCAGAACAGGCTTCTGGTGTTCGGCGTGCCCGGCGCGCGCGAGGCGCTGTTGCAGCAGCACCGCGCAATCCACGCCGCGATCAAGGAAGGCGATCCCATCTCGGCACGCAAGGCGGCGATGGACCACATCACTTATGTCGAGCGCTCGATGGCGGAAGCCGAGCGCAGCGGCGACTGGCAGCGTGTGTCCAGGTTGCGCCTCAGACAACGCTCGGACGCCGGCGATATCGAACCCACACCCAAACGCTCCTAGCCATCAGCGGGGAACCCATCATGAGCGAAATCCTTACCATCGCCGACCTCAAGGACCTGGCACGGCGCAAGGTGCCGAAGATGTTCTTCGACTATGCCGATTCCGGCGCCTGGACCGAGAGCACCTACCGGGCGAACGAAGAGGACTTCGCCAAGATAAAATTCCGCCAGCGCGTGCTGGTCGACATGAGCAACCGTTCGCTGGAATCGACCATGATCGGCCAGAAAGTGGCGATGCCGGTGGCGCTCGCACCGACCGGGCTTACCGGCATGCAGCATGCCGACGGCGAGATGCTGGCGGCACAGGCAGCTGAAGAGTTCGGGGTGCCGTTCACGCTCTCGACCATGAGCATTTGCTCGATCGAGGATGTCGCCTCGGTCACCAAGAAGCCGTTCTGGTTCCAGCTCTATGTGCTGCGCGACAAGGATTTCGTGCTCGACCTCATCGACCGGGCCAAAGCGGCGAAATGCTCCGCGCTGGTGCTGACGCTCGACTTGCAGATCCTGGGACAGCGCCACAAGGATGTGCGCAACGGTCTCTCGGCGCCGCCCAAGATGACGCTTGCCAACATCATTGACCTGGCCCTCAAGCCGCGCTGGTGCCTGGGGATCGCCGGCACCAAGCGCCGCACCTTCCGCAACATCGTCGGCCACGCCAAGGGTGTCGGCGACGTTTCTTCGCTGTCGTCCTGGACGACGGAGCAGTTCGATCCGCAGCTGTCATGGAAGGATGTCGCCTGGATCAAGGAGCGTTGGGGCGGAAAGCTGATCCTGAAGGGCATTCTCGACAAGGAAGATGCGCTGATGGCAGCGCAGACCGGCGCCGACGCGATCGTCGTTTCCAACCATGGCGGGCGGCAACTCGATGGCGCCGCCTCCTCGATTTCGGTGCTGGAAGAAATCGCCGATGCGGTCGGCGACAGGATCGAAGTCCATATGGACGGCGGCATCCGCTCGGGCCAGGACGTGCTCAAGGCGCTTTGCCTCGGCGCCAAGGGCACCTATATCGGCCGGCCCTTCCTCTATGGCCTCGGCGCCATGGGCAAGGACGGCGTCACCAAGGCGCTCGAAATCATCCGCAAGGAAATGGACATCACGCTGGCACTGTGCGGCAAGCGTCTCGTTACCGACATGGGCAAGGATCAACTGCGTCGCTAAGCGCGGCTAGCGCCTTGTCGCCGACACGGGCAAGGATCAGCGCCATCGCTAAGCGCGGCTAGCGCCTTGTCGCCGACACGGGCAAGGATCAGCGCCATCGCTAGGGCGTTGTTCATCGATTGGTCCTAGCTTGCCCCGACGATCAACACGAAAAGACCGGCAACACGAAAAGACAGGTTCCTTGACCGAGACCGGCATCCACTATCTCGACGCGCGCGGGCCGGACGGCATGCGGCTCTATGCCATTGGCGACGTGCATGGGCGCCACGACCTACTCGCCGCCATGCATCGGCACATCGAGAGCGAACTGGAATATGCGCCCGCGTCCGACTGGCGCATCATCCATCTCGGCGACTATGTCGACCGCGGACCGGACTCCAAAAGCGTCATCGATTTCCTGATCGAGGCCAAAAAGCGCGATCCGCGCAACATTATGCTCGCCGGCAATCACGATATCGGCATGCTCGAATTCCTTGCCGATGCCGAGCCGGACGGCCTGTTCATGAATTATGGCGGCGTCCAGACGGCGCAGTCCTATGGCGTGGATCTTACGCGGGACATGCATTGGTTCGGCAAGGCGGAGGCCATCGCGCCGGGACATATGGCCCTGGTGAAGGCGGTGCCGCGCAGCCATGTCGACTTCCTGCGCTCGCTGACGTTCTCGGTGACCTTCGGCGACTTCTTCTTCTGCCATGCCGGGGTAAGACCGGGCGTGCCGCTCGACCACCAGAACCAGCAAGACCTGATCTGGATCCGCGATGCCTTCCACGACCACTCAGGGCTTTTTTCCAAGGTGATCGTGCACGGGCATACGCCCGTTGCCGAAGCGGACGTGCAGGCCAATCGGGTCAATGTCGACACGCTTGCCTGGAAATCGGGAACGCTGAGCGCGCTTGCCGTCACCGGCGGCGACAAACGCATCCTGACCGTCCAGGGGAAAGCGCTTTAGAAGGCGCGATCCTGGCGCAGCCGTGCTTCCGATTTTATTGAGACTCAGTCGAGCGAGGCTGTGACGCCGTAGCCGTCGACGGCCCGGTGATTGGTCGCTGCATCGGCGGCATAGATACCCAGGCCGCAGAGCACGATGGCAGACAGCATGACAAAGGACAGGAGAGCTGCTTTCACGGACGTCATCTCTGGTTAAGCTTTCTGCATCTGGGCACGAGGCGGTTACCAATGCGTTGAAACGATAAAATGCGTCTCAATGTTTCGACGATTTCGCGCTTCTAAGCAGATTCTGTATCGCAGGTGTGTCGCTTGGATCACACAGAAGGTTCATGGCGGTTGCACCGACGATACAAGGCGCGCCCTCTTAGGCGAGCGGCCGGACACACACCAAGGAAGAAGAGGGTTTTCCCCAGACGGAACCGTGGGGGCGTGCCAATTATGCCACGCCTTGCGTCAAGCCGCCGTTTGGCTCCCAGGCGGGCTCCGCCGAATCCTCGCCCACAAACCGTGGCGGGCGATGAAAGCCTGGTATTCTCGATAGGCCGGATCGGCCGCAAGATGGCGCTCCTCAGTGACGGCGCGCAACCAGTAGACCGCGTTCACCCCGGCAAGCAGCAGGCATGACTGCAGGGCTGTCGTCCAACCCATCGTGCTCAGGAACGGCATCGAGATCATCCACCAGCCGATATTCTTGCAGAGATAGGCGGGATGCTTGACCAAGCGATACGGTCCGTTGGTGATGATGCCGCGATTGGTGAGGTTCGAGAACCGCAGGCCGAAGGAGACGGTCGCCCAGGCATAGACCAGGACCAGCGCCAGGATGATGCTGCCCCAGAGGCCGTAGAGCAGCGGGTATGGCTCGAGGAAACGGCCCCAATAGGCGCCGTCCTGATCATAGGCGAGATATTTGACCCCGACCGAGCTCCAGAACGGCGGATAGCAGAACAGGCAGACCACCCATCCGCTGACGGTGGGCTCGGTCGAGCGCATATGGCTGTCGGTCAGGCGCAAGGTAAGCGTGTAGGCGACGACCGCGAAAAGAACATCGACCAGATAGAGAAAGTCGATGCCGAAGGAAAAGAAATGCTCGAAATTGTCTATTCGGACCAGCGGTGAGCCTGCCCAGAGCGCGGCGAGATCATTGTTGGTGTAGACGAACATCAAGGGCAGGAAGAAGCCCTTGACGATCCAGCCTCGACCATGCGCGACAAGCATCGACCAGTCCCTTGGCCGATCGCAGGCGATGAGGTGGCCGAGCTCAGCATAGGCATCCTCGGGCTGGCGCTGCAGGCGGTCGACCAAGGCAACGTAGACAGGCGAAAGCAGCACCAGCGCAGGCAAGCCGTAGAGCGCCGCCTGTTTGAAGGGGTCGTAAAAGCTGTCGGCATAGACCGGCAGCAGCCAGTAAAGCGCGGCGACGGCACCGACAGTGAGCCATAGCCCGACCAACTTATGGAGAGTCCGCTTTACATCGAGCGGTCGCATCGGCGCGGCGGACAAGCCGGACGAGGCATTGAGATGCACCCGGTAGACCTGCAGATCGACCACCACCATGGCGAGTGCGACGACGGCAAGAACGGCGAGCGTCCTGACGTAATCCGGCTGCTGCCACCAACGCAGCGCGATGACCGCCGCGATCGCGGCGACAAGACCGGCGATGCCACTCCACGTCCCGGTAGCCGACCGCGGAGGCGCATCCGGAGCGCTCGATCGCAACGTTGTCAGATCGTGCAGCAAGGCTCAGCCGCTGGCGCCGCTGGTGCCGCCGGAAGTGCCGCCGCTCGTCCCGCCGGACGTGCCGCCGCTGGTGTTGTTGCCGCTCGTCCCCCCGCTGGTGCCGCCACTCGTTCCACCGGACGTGACGCCGCTGGTGCCACCGGAGGTGCCGCCGCTGGTGTTGTCGCCGCTCGTCCCGCCGCTGGTGCCGCCACTCGTCCCGCCGGACGTAATGCCGCTGGTGCCGCTGGACGTGCCGCCGCTGGTGTTGTCGCCGCTCGTCCCGCCGCTGGTGGCGCCACTCGTCCCGCCGGACGTAATGCCGCTGGTGCCACCGCTCGTCCCGCCGGACGTGCCGCCGCTGGTGATGCCAGAAGTGCCACTGCTGCTCGATCGGCCGTTGTTCTTCCTTGTCGAACGATCTGCGCCATTGCCGCCGCCGAACTGGCATCGACCGGGAGGCGCGCAACCGGAGGCCGGTTGGATCACAGGTGCTCCCGCCGCCGAGCTCATCAACTGCCGCAAATCGGTCGCGACGTGCGCGACCGCCGCGCAAGCACCACCGGCAACGAGCGCTGATCCGACGACAAACCCCACAAGCCGCATGAACAAGCCCCCTGCCACAAGAGCGACACCGGGCAATGCCAGGGGTCGGCCCGCGATGATCAAAAGATACTGGCCCGTTTGCCGAGGCCGGATATCTTCATGCCCTTAGCGCACGGGCTTCCGTGTGCTCGATTGAACCCGGCAACTAATGAAAGGCAGGATCACGGATTCCGCAGTCGTCATATGACGACTGCAGCGGGCTTTTTCACACCGGCCAAGTCTGGAGAGAGCCCTCTGTATACGACCAGCAACAAAGAGCTCCCCGCGAGCCTGTGCGGAGTCACGTCATTTGCGGCATGGGCCGATATGACGCCAGCCCGTTTCGAGCGCTCAGATCGTTGCCACCCAGGCGCGGGCTATCGCCAGGCCGGCGGCGTCGGCGTCGGGGCCGTTGCTGGCCAGTTCGTCGTCGAGCCGGTCGTTCCAGTCGGGATTGCGCTCGGCGATCGTTGCCGCGAACGAAGTGCTCCAGTCGCGCACCATCGGCGTATCCGCCTCGAAGTGGAACTGGAAGCCATAGACGGCGCGGCCGAGGCGGAAGGCCTGGTTTTCGGCGACCGCGCTGCCGGCCAGTCGCACGGCGTTCTCCGGCAGGCCGAACGTGTCGTCATGCCATTCGAAGATCGGGAATTTTTCGGGCAGCGCCGCCAGCACCGGGTCCGACTTCGCGTCCGGCGTCAGCGACACCTTGTGCCAGCCGAACTCGGTGGCGCCGCCGATCTGGTTCCTGGCGCCGAAGGCGCGCGCCAGAAGCTGGCTGCCGAGGCAGATGCCGAGCACCGAGCGATCCTTGTCGGCGAAATCGCGCGTCAGGTCGAGCAATGCGGGGAAGTAGGGGCAGATCTCGTCGTCGAGCGCGTTCTGGGCGCCGCCAAGCACCACGATGGCATCGTGCTCGGCGCTGTCGTCGGGCAAAGTCTCGCCGCGATAGGGCTTGCGCAGGTCGATATCGGCGCCGGCTTCCACAAGTGCTGCGCCGATCTGGCCAAGGCCCTCATTGTCGAAATTCTGGACGACCAAAACCCGCATCGAAAACCTGCTGACATGAAAACGCTGGGGCGAGCGATATCATGCGGTCCGTATTTCAGCCAAGATGCGGATCGAGAGAGAAAGCTATGCCACTGCAGAACCGGGTCGACCCCTTCGGCGCCATCCATGCCGTGCTGGAACGCGGCCAGTTCACTGGCAATCGCGGCATCATCCATGACCCTGAAACCAAGACGCTTTTGAAGAAGCGCTGGGCCTTGCCGGCCTGGATCATCTGCGTCTGCGAATTCCGCAATGTACGGCGCGAGCCGATGGGCCGCAATCGTTTCGGGGGCAAAGCCGGCTGGACCGAGCTGTTCTTCCTCGACGAGGTGACGGCTTTGGCCGCCGGCCACCGGCCCTGCTTCTTCTGCCGGCGCGAACGGGCAACCGACTTCGTCAGTCGTTTCGGCGAAGCGTTCGGCATTGCCGAGCCGCGCGCGCCGATGGTCGACAAGCGGTTGCACAAGGAGCGGCTGGCCTCGGGCGGACAAGGGGCAAGGCTCGATCCTGCGGCGCTTGCCACCCTGCCATGCGGCACAATGATCGCCGTGGGCAACAAATCCTACGCGCTACTTGACGGTTCAGCGCTGCCATGGAGCTTCGGCGGCTATCAACCGGCGATCCGGCTGGACGCGCCGCAACTGGCCAATCCAATCATGGTCACGCCACCGACAACCGTAGCCGTGCTCCGCGCCGGATATCGCCCTGTCTGGGCGGGCTGACCGCGGTTATTTCAAATCCGATTGCGACATGATCGGCACCGCCGGCAGATCGTAATAGTCTCCGGCCGATTCCGGATAGAGCTGTTGTTCCATCTTAAGACCGGTCTTGCCGTCGATGGTCCCGGCCCAGACAGATATGAAAGGACTGCCGAATCGGCGCCAGAACAGGTTACCGCCGCATACGGTACAGAAGCCTCGCTCGGCATGTTCGGACGATTTGAACCAACGCAATGTATCGCCCGTAATTGCCGCCTGCGCCTGTTCGACCTGAGTGGCTGCCGCGAAATGACCGCTGGCCTTCCTGCACTGGCTGCAGTGACAGGCGACGATCGGACGCAATGCGCCACGCAACTCGTACTGGATGGCGCCGCATAGGCAACTGCCGCGTGTAATCTTGCTCATTGATCCCTCGCAATTTCCCGGCTCTTAGCTTGTATGATCGCACGGCAAGCCGGCATTGGGGTTCCGACCTTTGCGTGTCGTCTTTTCCGTACGACTTGACGCCAGGGGGAGCCTCGCCCATTGCTCGGCCATGCGCGCCAACTACAAAATGCAGCGGCTGTTCGTACCGGACGACCTTGGACCCGGCCTCGAATTCGATGCCGGCCGGCAGCAAAGCCATTATCTCGCCCGTGTGCTGCGGCTCGGCGAAGGCGCCGCGGTCCTGCTTTTCAACGGACGCGACGGCGAATGGTCGGCTTCGATCGCCGCCCGGTCCAAGAAGTCGGTCCGGCTGCGGGTGCTGGAATTGCAGCGGCCGCAGCCGCCGCTGCCAGATCTCGTCTACTGCTTCGCGCCGCTCAAGCAGGGCCGGCTCGATTACCTTGTGCAAAAGGCAGTCGAGATGGGCGCCGGCATTATGCAACCGGTCATCACCCAACACACGCAGGTGGCAAAGCCCGGTATCGACCGGTTGCGCGCCAATGTCGTCGAAGCGGCCGAGCAATGCGGCATCCTGGCCGTACCTGATGTGCGCGAGGCGGAAAAGCTGGAGCGGCTGCTCGCCAACTGGGACAAGGGGCGGCGGCTGATCTTCTGCGACGAGGATGCCTCGACCAACAATCCGCTGCCGGCCTTGCAGGCGGTGAGGGAAAAGAAGCTGGCACTGCTGGTCGGCCCGGAAGGCGGCTTTTCCGACGACGAACGCAAGATGCTGAGGGCCCTGCCTTTCGTCACCGCCATCCCGCTCGGGCCGCGCATCCTGCGCGCCGACACGGCGGCAGTGGCGGCGCTGGCCGCGATCCAGGCGACGATCGGTGACTGGTGATCAAATCCTGTTGAGGCCTGGCTCAGGATTTTTTGCTTGATCGGCTCCTGACATTTCGTCCATCTAGCGCCGGCGGCCGTCCGGCCCCTGCAGCACCGAGCATGCTTTTCGACGCACGAAGGGCGCTGTAACATTTACGTATCTGTGCAGGATGCCTTGAGGAAGTCGATGCAGATTTCCGGGGCGATGCGCTCGGAGGGGCTTCATGGCGCGCGACACAAGTGATTTCCGGCCGATCGAAGGGGTCGATGAACTGGTCGGCTACCTGGCTGAAGGCAATAAGCCGCGCGACAAATGGCGCATCGGCACCGAGCACGAGAAGTTCCCCTTCTATGTCGACGGCAACGCGCCGGTGCCCTATGGCGGCGAGCGCGGCATCCGCGCCATCCTCGAAGGCATGCAGGAAAAGCTCGGCTGGGATCCTATCATGGATGCCGGCCGCATCATCGGCCTCGTCGAGCCGACGGGCCAAGGCGCGATCTCGCTGGAGCCCGGCGGCCAGTTTGAGCTTTCCGGCGCGCCGCTGGAGTCGATCCATCAGACCTGCCGCGAGGGCAACGCGCATCTGGCGCAGGTGCGCGAGATCGCCGAGCCGCTCGGCATCCGCTTCCTTGGTCTTGGCGGCAGCCCGAAATGGTCGCTGGCCGACACACCGAAAATGCCGAAGTCGCGCTACGAGATCATGACGCGCTACATGCCGAAGGTCGGCACCAAGGGCCTCGACATGATGTACCGCACCTGCACGATCCAGGTGAATCTCGACTTCGAGAGCGAGACCGACATGCGCCGCAAGATGCAGGTGTCGCTGAAGCTGCAGCCGCTGTCGACGGCGCTGTTTGCCAACTCGCCCTTCACCGAGAGCCGGCCGAACGGGCTGCAGAGCTGGCGCGGCGACATCTGGCGCGATACCGACAACCAGCGCTCCGGCATGCTCGAATTCTGCTTCTCACCGAATTTCGGTTTCGCCGACTATGTCGAATGGGCGCTCGACGTGCCGATGTATTTCGTCATCCGCGACGGCCACTATCATGACATGACGCACATCACCTTCCGCCAGTTCATGGCGGGTGCTGCTCGCAATGAAGTGCCTGATGGCCTGCCGACGATGGGCGACTGGGCAAATCATCTTTCGACCTTGTTCCCCGACGTGCGGTTGAAGCGCTTCCTTGAGATGCGCGGCGCCGACGGCGGGCCGTGGCGGCGCATCTGCGCCCTGCCGGCCTTCTGGGTCGGGTTGCTTTATGACGAGCAGGCGCTGGACGCCGCCGAGGCGCTGACCGCGAGTTGGACCTACGAAGAGGCGCTGGCGATGCGCAACGCCGTGCCGGAGCAAGGCATCGCGGCGCCGTTCCGCAACGCCACCTTGCGTGACGTCGCCCGCGACGTGCTCGCCATCTCGCGCACGGGCCTGAAGAATCGCGGCAAGAAGAACCGTGACGGTTATGACGAGACGTCGTTCCTCAACACGCTTGACGAGGTCGTGGCGCGGGGCACCACCAGTGCCGAGGAGATGCTGTCGGCCTATCACACGCGCTGGGGCGGCTCGATCGAGCCGGTGTTCATGGAATATGCCTATTAACCGTCCGGCATCCGCCTGGCGGTTGGTCAGCAAAAGCCGCTTCAATCCATGATAGAAAGTAGCTTTTGCTTTGGCGCATGATCCTCTCCGAAAATCGATTCCGATTTTCGGGGTCATGCGCTAGGCTCCCCCACGAGCACATCGCCGGAGGAGACCCTATGCCTTCCCTGTTCGACATTTTCACCCAGGCCCAGAACGGCGCCGGCATGCAGGCGCTGGCCCAGCAATACGGGCTTTCGATGCAGCAGACGCAGGCCGCGGTCCAGGCACTGCTACCCGCCTTCTCGCAAGGGCTGCAGCGCAATACCGCCGATCCTTACGGGATGGGCGCCTTCATGACGGCGATGGCGAGCGGCCAACACGCCAAGTATTTCGAGGACGCCACGAGGGCCTTTTCGCCGCAAGGCATCGATGAGGGCAACGGCATTCTCGGCCATCTGTTCGGCTCGAAAGACCTCTCGCGCGCCGTGGCGAGCCAGGCCGCGCAGGCGACAGGACTGAGCCAGCAGGTGCTGCAGCAGATGCTGCCGGCCATGGCCTCGATGATGATGGGCGGGCTGTTCAAGCAGACCAACAATCAACTGACTGGGGGGCAGATGCAGGCCGCCGGCGGCTTCGGCGGCGGCAACCCGCTCGGCGAAATCATCGAGCAGATGATGCGACAGGGCGGCCTCGCGCCGGCGCCGCAGACGCGCCAGGCGCCGCAGCCGGCGCCCAATCCCTATGGCGAGAACCCGCTCGGCAAGGTGCTGCAGGACATGTTCGGCGGTGGCGCGCCGCAGCCGCAAAGCCAGCCCCAGCAAGCGCCCAATCCTTACGGCGAGAACCCGCTCGGCAAGGTGCTGCAGGATATGTTCGGCGGCGGCACGCCGCAGCAGACGCAGCCGCAACCGACGCAAAGCCCCTATGGCGACAACCCGCTCGGCAAGATCTTCGAGGAGATGCTGCGCCAGGGCGGCGGCGGTTTCGGCCTGCCCGGCGGACAGCCGGCGCCGCAACCGCAACAGCGCCAACCGCAGCCGAGCGCGCCGCAACAGCCGCAGACCAATCCGAGCGGCCGGCCGCGAAACCCGTTCGACGACATTTTCGGCAAGATGTTCGAAACCGGCGCGCAGCAGCGCGACGAATATGAAAAGAACGTCGGGACGATCTTCGACCAGTTCAAGCGCGACATGGACCGGCGGTAAGTCCGGCAAAAAGCATGACTTCAGGTGAAATAGTCATCAACGGCTTGATGGGCGCAGCGCTGTTCGGCGTTGTCTACTCTGCTTATCGATATGACTTTCTCAACCCGAGTGAGGCACCCGGGTATAGAAATATTCGGGACGCATTGAAGTATGGCAAGCCGTTGTCGTCACAGTGGAAGCCCGTAGATGAGAGCAATCGCGTCGGCTATGGGATATTCGCCCTCTCCCTTTTGGCCTTCGGAGTTTTGCTTTTTGCCGGTGGACGGCTCGTCGAGCTTATCGATCGGTTTTAAGCAAAAAAATGCCCGGTCCTGGAGGAGGAACCGGGCAATGTGCAGGCGGGCCGGCGGGGAACCGGCAGGGAGTGTGGGAGCCTGCATGAAACTTGGTCGCGCCGAGCCGTGAAAAGGTTCAACGCGACCGAAAATCCAGGCGATGTGGCCGTTCAGGCGACCTGACGAGCAAGATCCTCGATCGTGTCGGCACGCTCGCTGGCGATGGCACGCAGCTTCACCGTCGGATCGCGGCCGAACGGCACGCCGATGGCGACATGAAGGTCGGCGCGGGTCAGGCCGATATCGGCAAGCTCGGCATCCGACATCTCGCCAAGGCGATAGAAGGCGCGGCGGTTTTTCCAGGCGCGGTAGCTGTTGGCGAGAGCATTGACCACAAGCGTCGCAACGGCCGGACGCGTGGTGATGCGCGGGGTCTGGGAGGCGAATTCGATCGTGGTCATGTCAGTCTCTCCTTCGGGAGTCGGGCGGACGAAACCCTGCAACCGGCGCCTTGGGAGAAGCGCCGTTCCGGTTTCCATTCATTGACGTGATGCATGCCGTTGTCCCCAAAACCGGGGACCACTTTCGGGCGACATGCACTGCTTTCATGTGGACGGTGGCAATTTGCCATCGCGCGATTGATTAATCCAACGAATGTTTTTAATCTGTAGCATCAACATCAATGATAGGTTGGACAGATGAAAGCGCCGCTCGATCTCGATCAGTTGCAGACCTTCATCTCGATTGCCGACACCGGCAGCTTCACCCGCGCGGCCGAAGAGGTGCACCGGACGCAGTCGGCGGTGTCGATGCAGATGCGCCGGCTCGAGGAGCGGATCGGCAAGCCGCTGTTCGAAAAGGACGGCCGCACCAACAAGCTGACCGAGGAAGGCGACAGGCTGCTTTCCTATGCGCGGCGGCTGATCTACCTCAACCGCGAGACCTTGGCCGCCTTCGACGACCAGCGGCTCGAAGGCACGATCCGCATCGGCACGCCGGACGACTATGCCGACCGCTTCCTGCCCGAGATCATGGCGCGCTTCTCGCGCTCCAACCCGCGCGTCGAGCTGACCGTCGTGTGCGAACCGACGCCGGGGCTGGTCGAGCATATCAAGCGCGGCAATCTCGACCTGGCGCTGGTGACGCACAACGACACGCGCGGCCAGTCAGAAGTGGTGCGGCGCGAGCCGCTTTTGTGGGTCACTTCGGCCAACCACGCCACGCATGAGCAGGAAATCCTGCCGATGGCCTTCGGCCGGCCGAACTGCATCTGGCGCCGCGCCGCGGTCGACGTGCTCGACCGGCAAAAGCGCGACTACCGCATCCTGTTTTCGAGCTTTTCGGCTACCGTCATCACCGCCGCCGTGCTTTCGGGCCTGGCTGTCTCGGTGCTGCCGGAATGCGCGCTTCGGCCCGGCATGCGCGTGCTTGGCGAAGCCGACGGCTTCGGCCAGTTGCCGGACTGCCGGATCGGCATCATGCGCGGCCAGACCTCGCAGCCGGAGATCGTCGACGCGCTCGCCCGTCACATCGCGGAGAGCCTCGACAATATCTCGGTGCCGATCAGCGAGGAGGCGGGAAGCTTCGACTTCGCCGCACTCGCCTTCGCCAAGATGAAGCGGGTCAAGGCAAACCAGATCATGCCTGGCTGGTAGGCAGGGGCAATTCCAGGAAAAGTGTCGAGCGGTTAGGCTCGGCGACTTCGCCGTAGCCTTCCGCTCGGAATTGCGTCAAAACAAAGAGATAGAGCGGTTCGCCGTTTCCGTGAAACGGTGAAAACGCTCTAGGCGCGAGCGGCGGAACGTTCCTGGTTGGCGGACGAAACACCCGGCAGTGCAAGCAATTGGCCGGGCTCCAGCGGCGGCGACAGCAGATAGCCCTGCAGCTGGTCGCATCCCATGCCGACCAGCAGGCTCTTCTGCTCGTTGGTCTCGACGCCTTCTGCGGTGACCTCGACCTTCAGCGCCAGCGCCAACTCGATCAGCGCCTTGACGACCGCGGCGGCACTTTTATCCTCGTCGAGCAGGCGCACGAAGGAGCGGTCGATCTTCAGCTTGTCGATCGACTGCCGGCGCAGATAGCTCAGCGACGAATAGCCGGTGCCGAAATCGTCGAGAACGATGCGGATGCCGGATTGACGCAAGGCCGCGATAACAGAAGCAATCGTGTCATTGTGCTCCAGCAGCACGCTCTCGGTGGTCTCCAGCTGCAGTCGGGCCGGATCCAGCCCGGTTTCGCTCAGGACCGATGCGACCTGCGCGGCAAAGCCGGCGTCGCGCAACTGCATGGGCGAGATGTTGACGGCGATCCAGGGCAGTTCGGTCGTGACCGCGAAGCGACAGGCTTCGGTCAGCGCCCATTTGCCGAGTTCGCCGATCAGCCCGCGTTCTTCGGCGATGGCGATGAATTGCCCGGCGGGCAGCGCGCCATGCACCTCATGACCCCAGCGGATCAGCGCTTCAGCGCCGAGAATCCTGCGGCCGTCCACCGCGAAGACAGGCTGATAGGCGAGCTTTATGCCGCCGTCGCCATCCAGCGCCTTGCGGAGTTCCGCCTCGACCTTGCGCTTACGCAACAAAAGATCGTCCATGTCGCCGGCGAACACCTGGTAACGGCCGCGGCCGTTCTTCTTGGCCTCGTAAAGCGCGATGTCGGACTTGCGCAGCAGGTCATCCGCGTCGGTGTCCGATCCGGACGACAGCGCGATGCCGATGCTGGCACTGACGAAGACCTGGTCGTCGATCAGCCTGAACGGCTCACGCAGCTTCAAGAGCAGCCTTTCGGCGATATCCTCAGCGCTTCCAACGTCGGGAACGTCGAGCAGGATGATAGCGAACTCGTCGCCGCCGAGCCGCGCGACGGTATCGACTTCGCGGATGGTATGCTTGAGCCGCGCCGCCGTCTGGCGCACGAGTTCGTCGCCGGCCGGATGACCGAGCGTGTCGTTGATATGCTTGAAGCGATCGAGGTCGAGGTAAAGCAGCGCCACCCGCGTTCCGTCCTGGCTGGCGAACAGCAGCGTGCGCCGTAGGCGGTCCTCAAACAGCGCCCGGTTGGGCAGACCGGTGAGCGTATCGTGGAAGGCGAGGTATTGCGCCTCATCCTGGCTGGTCTGCAACGCGGCCGAGGCACGTCGAAGCCGCCGCAGCAAGAAGGCCAGGACGCCTCCTGCCAGAAGCAGCGCGATTGCCAGCGCCGGGGCGGTCTTGCGAACCAAGGTTAGACCAGGCCGTTCCTGGTTCCAGCCGATATAGCCAAGGATGACACCGTGAGAATTGAGCAGCGCAACGGCCGCCGCACCGACTGGTGCCGAGAACGGCAGCAGATGGGCGCCGTCGAGCAGGTATTTTTCGGCGATCTTGCCGATGACGGCATCGTTGATGAACTCGACAGACACATGCAGATATTCGCTGCCGGGCTCCTGCTTGAGCCGATCCGTGCTCGGCACCAGCGGCATGACGCTGAGAATAGCCGGCCGGCCGCCGAGCGACACCAGATCCTCAGCCACCATTTTGGCCGGCTGGTCGGTGGCATCGAGCTTCGGCGGCTGAACGAGCATGCCGCGCAGTTTCTCGATGGTGGGGAATATCTCCGGCTTGTCGGCGTCATAGGCCGACGGATCAACCACCTTGCCTTCCTGCATTGCGTGGATTGGACGGTCCGCGGCATCAAGTATGTAGACCCGGTTGTGGCCGTAGTAGGTATAGAACCAGACGCTGAGGTTCTCCTCGATCCAGGCCTCGTTGCCGGCTTTCACATTGGTGACGGAGTCATCCCAGACGGTGACGCTTTCCTGCTCTCGCTGGACCGCCGCAACCTGGTTCTTCAAGCCATCGGCGATGAATATCTTTTGCCGTTCGAGCGAGGTATCGTCGACCTGGGCTGCGGCGTAGAAGCCAAAGCCGACGACCATGGCCAACGCGAAAGCGGCGAGCGTCAGCACGGTCAGCGTGACCTGGTGCGTCAACGGGCTGCTGTTGTGGCGTGCGCTCATCACGTTCCTGGCCGGCTTTCCTGCCGCCAGTCAAAGCAAATCGGGCTTAAGATCGCGTTATAATATTAGCGAGGTTTCTCCGTGCTTGACGCGAGCCGATAAGCGTTCCCCAATCGGGCGATGAGTGAAACAGCAACCGAATCACGCAGCAACGCCACTGAATACACGGTGAGCGAGATTTCCGGCGCGTTGAAGCGCACTGTCGAGGACGCCTTCGGCAATGTGCGGGTGCGCGGCGAGATTTCCGGCTATCGCGGCCCGCATTCGTCCGGCCATGCTTACTTCGCGTTGAAGGACGACCGCGCGCGGATCGATGCCGTGGTGTGGAAGACCACCATGGCGCGGCTGAAGTTCCGCCCCGAGGAAGGCATGGAGGTGATCGCCAGCGGCAAGCTGACAACCTACCCCGGCAAATCCAACTACCAGATCGTCATCGACAATCTGGAGCCGGCGGGCGCCGGCGCGCTGATGGCGCTGCTCGAAGAACGCAAGCGCCGGCTGCAGGCCGAAGGCCTGTTCGAAGCAAGCCGGAAGCGGCGGCTGCCGTTCATGCCTCAAGTCATCGGCGTCGTCACCTCGCCGACCGGCTCCGTGATCCGCGACATTATCCATCGCATCAAGGACCGGTTTCCGCTCGCTGTGCTGGTCTGGCCGGTCAGGGTCCAGGGCGAGACCACGGCCAGGGAAGTGACGGCAGCCGTCAACGGCTTCAATGCGCTGACCTCGGACGGCCCCATCCGCCGGCCCGACGTTCTGATCGTGGCGCGCGGCGGCGGCAGCCTCGAAGACCTCTGGGGCTTCAACGACGAAGGGCTGGCACGCGCCGTTGTCGCCTCGGACATCCCGGTGATCTCCGCCGTCGGCCACGAGACCGATACGACTCTGATTGACTTCGTCGCCGACATGCGCGCGCCGACGCCGACGGGCGCGGCCGAGATGGCCGTGCCGGTCAGGGCGGACCTGGAGGCCACCCTGGCGAGCCTTGGCGCGCGGCTCAACGCGTGTCTCTCGCGGCATCTGGAGCGCAAGCGCCAGGCGGTGCGTGCCGCGGCGCGCGCGCTCCCTTCACCCGACCAGTTGCTGGCGCTGCCGCGCCGTCGTTTCGACGATGCGACCAGCCGCCTCGGCCGCGGGCTGACGGTGAATATCGAGCGCAAGCGGGCAACGCTGGAGCGGCAAAGGCTGACGCCGGCCACGCTTTCGAGGCGACTCAACGAAGCGCGCACGCTGACCGGCCGTGATATTGCCCGGGCGCGGGCCGCATTCTTTGCCATCGTGCGCGAACGGCGCGCGCGCTACAAACGCACGGCGGCAAGACTGTCGCCGGCGCCGATCGTCCGGCGCCAGAAGCAGCAGACCGACGCGCTGACGGGACTGTCGCGCAGGCAGGATCAGGCGATGGCGCGGCGTCTCGATCGGCTGCGCGCAGCGCTGACACAGGCCGACCGGCTGTTATCCACGCTGTCACATAAGGCCGTTCTGGCGCGTGGCTTCGCGCTGGTCAAGGACGCCGACGGCGCCGTCATCAAGCGGGTCGCGGAACTGGCGCCGGGCGCGTCGCTGCAGCTGGAATTCGCCGACGGCACCGCCGAGGCCATCGCCGCCGGCGGCGGCGCGCGGCCGAAGCTGGCCGCGAAGTCGCCCGCGAAAGCCAAGGAGCCAGGCAATCAGGGTTCGTTGTTCTGAGGATCGCATGAGCAACCACGACCCGCACCTTCACACGCCTTCGCGCAAGCCGCGCCTGCGTGCCTTCGGCGTCGCCCTCGATGGCACGGCTGGCCGCTTCAACGCCATCACCGACGTACCGGGCGTGTCGGTGGGCTACACGACGCTGATTTCAGGCGACGGTCCCCTGCAGGTCGGCAACGGTCCGGTGCGCACCGGCGTGACCGCGATCCTGCCAAGGCCGACCGCTGATCTCGCGACGCCGGTATTTGCCGGCGTGTTCAGCCAGAACGGCAATGGCGAGCTGACCGGCACGCACATCATCGAGGAGACCGGCGCCTTCAATTTCCCGGTCACCATCACCAACACGCATTCCTGCGGCGTGACCCGCGACGGCACGCTGCGCTGGATGCACAAAGTATTGCCGGCCGCACTCGACAGCGGCTGGGGCCTGCCGGTGGCGGCCGAGACCTATGACGGCTTCCTCAACGACATCAATGGCCATCATGTAGGCTTCGACCACGTCGCCGCCGCGCTCGACGGCGCGACAGGCGGCGCCATCGAGGAAGGCAGTGTCGGCGGCGGCACCGGCATGATCTCGTTCGGCTTCAAGGCCGGATCCGGTACAGCCTCGCGCATCATCGAATGGCAGGACAGGCGTTATGCGCTCGGCGTGTTCGTGCAGGCGAATTTCGGCAAAAGGCACAATTTCACCCTTCGCGGCCGGCGCGTCGGGCCGGAACTCACCAAGCCGGCGATCCGCGAAGGCACGCCGCGCGCCGAAAAGGGCTCGATCATCGCAATCGTCGCCACCGACGCGCCTTTCCTGCCGCATCAGATGAAGCGGCTGGCCAGGCGGGTGCCGCTCGGCATCGCCATGACCGGCGGCTATGGCTACCACAGCTCGGGCGATATCTTTCTGGCGTTCTCGACCGCCAATCCGGAAGCGGCGCTCGGGGCCTCGGGCAATATCGGACGCGCGGAGTTCATTCCGGACGTCGACATCGACCCGTTCTTCGACGCGGTCGTGCAAGGTGTCGAGGAGGCGATCCTCAATGCATTGGTCGCCAACGAGGATATGACGGGACGCGACGGAAATTTCGTGCCGGCGCTGCCGAAGGCCTGGCTGAAGGAGACGTTCGGCTAATGCATGCCGCCCAGAAGTGTGCAGCGGTTCTGGGACAACGACATGCATCAAAACAAAGACTTAAAGCGCGTCGCCTGAATCCGGTTCGGCGCGACATGCATTAGTGCGTTTCACCGTTTCACGGAAACGGCCAAACGCCCTATCTCTTTGTTTTTACGCAATTCCGGACGGAAAACCGCCCGCACTTTTCCTGGAATTGCTCTGAGAATACCGCCTGCCGGCCTGTGCCGGGGCTGGCGTTTCTACTCCGCCGGCTTGTCCGGCTCCGTTGCGCCGGTGCTCTCTTCGGCGGCTTCCTCGAGGCGCGATGCGATCAGTTCCTGGATGTCGCCGACCTCTTCCTGGATGTCCTCCAGGAGAATGCCTGCCTCGGCGGCCTTGGCACAGCACTCCTTGGCGAGGGTCTCGGCCTGCTCGATCTTGATCGGCGAATGCTGGCATTGGACTTTCTCGCCAATCCATCCGCGCAAGAACTCGATCGCATGTTCACTCATACTGCTTCTTCCCTAGCGGCTAAGCCGGTTGGTAGCCATGAACGTCCGCACCCCCGCAAAGGATGCATACCCCATTCGAGCCGAGTCGGCCTCGACCGGCAAGACATCTTGCCTGTGGGACAAGACATCTTGCCCATGGTCCGCAGAGCCGAAGGAGTGGAAGGGTTCAGGGTGCACGTTCAGATCGTTGAGGAATGTGGTACCGTTGGCTGGGATCGCTACGCTACATTAGTTATTGTTTTTGCTCTATTTTTCTTCTTTTGACAGCGAATTTGCATCACAATGGGTATCGCAAAACGCACCCAGCCATCGCCAAAGGCAGGCGGTATATAGAGACGTCCTCCTTGAATGTCGACTCCGGAGCCATTCTACTTTTGCAGGGAAGCCTATTGGGATTTGCAGTTCGCATTGAAGTTCCGAAGGTCCGTAGAGGTAGACCGGAAAAGAAAGCAGCCGAAGGAGCGCCAGCATAGCGCCGCCAATGGCGGGACGCGGGACCGATGGCCCCGGCGAGGAGCACCGTATGGGTCCGTCGCGACGAGAGGACCCTATCGAGAACGATACCGCATGCAATGTTCCTCCGCAGAGGCGGCGATACGGTTGCGTGGTGCTATTCGAAGCCCCAGCAACTGCCTTCACTATCATCTCTTTATCGTGTCTGGTGGCGATTGAGGTGGCGCTCCAGCACGCGCACCAAGGTGATCAGCAGAAGATTGGTCGCCAGATAGAGTGCGCCCGCAATGGCGAATATCTCGAACACCGCGAAGGTCTGGCTCATCAGCCGCTTGGCGTAACCCGTGACTTCCAGGACCGTGATCGTCGATGCAAGGCTGGTGCCCTTCAGCGTCAGCACCAGTTCATTGCCATAGGCCGGCAATGCCTGGCGAATGGCGAGCGGAAACTCTATGCGACGGAAGCGCAAGGCGCGCGACATGCCACAGGCCTGCGCTGCCTCCACGAGGCCCGCCGGCACCGACATCAGGCCGCCGCGCAGGATCTCGGACGTATAGGCAGCCGTGTTGAGCGCCAGCGCCAGCACCGCGCAGCGCGCACCGTCGCTGACCACCCACCACAGCGCGGCGTTGTCCCTGACGAAGGAGAGCTGGCCGAGGCCATAGTAGAAAAGGAATATCTGCACCAGCAGCGGCGTGCCGCGAAAGACCGTGCTGTAGCCTTTGGCGATGCCGGAAACGAGCCTGTTCGACGACAGGCGCATGATAGCCAGCCCCAGGCCGAGGTTGAAACCGATCAGCACCGACAGGAAGGTGAGGATGGCGGTGACCTTCAGCCACTATGTCGAACTGTTCACCGACTGGGTCGTGCCGGCCTGCTCGCCGGCGCTGCTGGAGCGATTGCCGCTGCGCAAGCCGGTCGACATCCTCGAAAGGCCGCTGCTTGCAATCGAATGGGCACGCGACCATCGCTCGCCGCCAACCTGGAGCGAGTGGGCGGCAAGCATCGGCGCGAAATATCGCACAACATCGGGCGAGGTTGCATTTTCGCTGTCGAGCGCGGCCATTGACGCCGCCATTAACGGCCGCGGCTTCGTGCTGGCGCAATTATCAATGACCAGGGATCACATTTCCTCCGGCCGGCTGGTGGTGCCGTTCAACCTGCCGCTCCGTTTGCCCCACCCGTATTTCCTCGCCTGGGATCGCTCGGCGTTGCAAAAGCCTCATGGCGCGGAGCTCCGCGCCTGGATCGTCTCGGTCGCAAATCGCCAGGAAGCTCAGCATTCGGGTTTGCGTCGGGCAGATTCGCCGTAAATCTTGTGTGCCAACCGCGATGGCCCGGGATGCCATGGGTACAGTACCGCAGCGGGAGAGCCACGCTGCGCAGTCGTCCTCAAGCAGCCATTCCGCTGTTCCTGATCGGCGGTGTCGCGGCGAGCCTTTGCCAGTGGATGGCGGTCGGGGCGCTTTTCTTGCGCCGCCGCTGCCCGCGCACGATTTTTCGTTCCGGGCGAAACCGGGGGTGATAGGCTGCTTTCACACAGTCAAGGAAGCGTCATGGATACAGGCAGGGGAACAGCTGACGACGCGGGCGCGACGCTGAAACTGCTCGAGCAAGAACTGGCCCGCTCGAGGAGTGACCTCGAAGCCAGCCAGATGCTTTCAGCCCGGCTCACTGAAGAGAACGAAACTCTTCGCATCTATGCGGACCGGCGACAGTGGGAGGCGAGCTTCCGGCTCGCCACCGACACGACACCCGGATTGATCTGGTTCGGCCGTGCGGACGGTTCGGTCGAGTTTCTGAACAGCCAATGGTGCGCCTATACCGGGCTCACCATGGAAGAGGGGTTGGGCTGGAACTGGGCAAGCGTCATCCACCCGGAAGACCTCCCCGGCCTGGTGGAACATTGGGGCGAGATCATCAAATCGGCACGTCCGGACGAGCATGAAGCGCGGATGCGCCGATTCGATGGCGCATATCGATGGTTTTTGTTGCGCTGCGCGCCGCTGCTCGACGAGTCGGGCATGGTGATCAGGTGGTACGGCACGAACACGGACATCGAAGAGCGCAAACGCGTCGAGCAGGCGCTCAGTGCTTCAGAAAATCTGTCGCGCGGCCAGGTCGAGGCACTCAAGAGCACGCTCGATGCGCTGGCGATGGAACCCGCCGCCGATAAGTTGGTGGAACACGGGCTGCGCATCATCACCGAGCAATTCGGTGCGCATAGCATCAGCGTCTGGCGACGGGATCCAGGCAGTGGAATGATAGGCATCGAGATGGCCTTCGAAGAGGGCCGGGTGGTAACCAGTGCCGATCCGCGGTTTGCCGGGATGGACAAGTGGCTGCCGATGGAAGAGCGCTGGCCGTGGCCGGAGGTCTTCCGTACCGGAAAACCCAGCCTCATCGAAGACATCCGCACCGTTCCAGCCTTTTCTCTGCGCGACCGTCTGCTGCCGATGGGCATCATCACCGTGCTGCTAGTGCCAATGTTCGCTGCCGGCCACCTTGAAGGGGCGATCGGTCTTCGCTTCGTCGAGAAACGGATGTTTGGCACCGAGGGACTGGACCTTGCTCAGGCGCTGGCCAACCAAGTGATGCTGATGATCCAGTTCGCGCGCCTTTCCGCTCAGACACGCGAAACGGCCGTGATCGCAGAACGCAATCGCATCGCTCGCGACATACACGACACTCTTGCCCAAGGGCTTACGGGCGTGATCGTGCAGCTGGAAGCTGCCGAGGATGCAAACCTGCGGGGGCTTTCAAGCGAAGCTGGAGAGCATCTGGACCGCGCCCGTCGCCTAGCTCGCGAAAGTCTCAACGAAGCCCGGCGTTCCGTACATGCACTGCGTCCGCAGGCGTTGGATGACAGCAATCTCAGCGCAGCGCTGGCCGAGCTGTTCACGAAGATGACGGCAGGAACCAGCCTGAAATTGGAGTTCGCGGTGCTTGGCGCACCGCGACCGCTGCCTCCGGATTCGGAAGAGAATCTGTTTCGTATCGGTCAGGAGATTCTTACCAACGCCTTGCGCCATGCACAGGCGAAACTCGTTACCGCCAAGCTGATTTTTCTGCCGGGAGAAGTCTGCCTCGATCTGATCGATGACGGACGCGGCTTTGATCCTTCGAGCAAGAATGATGGATACGGCTTGCTCGGAATCAGGGAGCGTGTCGAAAGAATAGGCGGTCAGCTTGTTGTTCAAAGCTCGCCGGCAAAGGGCACGGCCGTGCGCATCACATTGCCCTCGCAGGAGGCTTGAACGTCATGAGCGTTGCGCCCGAAAAAACGCCATCCGACAAGATCAGGGTTCTGGTTGCCGACGACCACGTAACGGTACGCGAAGGCTTGGCCGCAATCATCGGCCGTCAGCCGGACATGCTGGTCGTCGCGGAAGCCGCAACCGGCCGCGATGCCGTCGATTTCTGGCGACAGCAGCATCCTGATGTCGCGCTGCTCGACCTGCGTATGCCGGTTCTCGACGGTATCGCGGCTATGGGCGAGATCCGACAGCAGGATCCTTCCGCGCGCGTTGTCGTTTTGACCACCTTCGACACGGACCATGAGATTTCCCGCGCCGTCAAAGCCGGTGCCCGCGGCTACCTGCTTAAGGACGCTCAGCGGGAAGATCTGCTCGACTGCATCCGCAAGGTTCATGCAGGTGAAACCTGCATCCCGTCGCTGCTGGTGGCAAAGCTTGCGGCCGCCGTCAGCAGCGAAGAACTCAGCGGCCGAGAGATGCACGTGCTGACCCTGCTGGCGCAGGGCAAGGGCAACAGGGAAATCGGCCTCAGCCTGCACATCAGCGAGACGACTGTGAAATCGCATCTGCGCAGCATCTTCACGAAGCTCAATGTCTTAAGCCGGACCGAAGCGATCGCCGTCGCCAGCCGGCGCGGCCTGGTCCAACTTTAACAGATCGCAGGCTCAAGCTGGCGCAAAGCAGACGGTGGAGCCACAAACGTCCTTCTTCAGGCAGAGCAGACGTTCACCTCAACCCAAGCTGTGCCAAAACGGATTCCGACATCCCAACTTCTCTCACAAGCGCGCCCATTTCGGCCGGCGGCGCGAGACAGAAAGTACGAAGACCTCCCAGGAACCACAGCCAATCTGGATGCACGTCGCAGGCACAAGCTACACTCTGAGCGGATCGATGGCGGGAAATGACCTTGGCCTTCGACAGACTGCGAAAGCAATACGGTCAGGTCGTCGCCATGGAGCGCGACGTGCTCACAATATGCCGAGGCGTCCAGGACTTTGGGTATCACGACACTATTGACGACTATCCTTCAGGATCATCTCCGCCGCCTTCTCGGCGATCATGATAACCGGCGAATTGGTATTGCCCGATACGATGGTCGGCATGATCGAGGCGTCGACCACGCGCAGCCCGCCTAGCCCATGCACGCGCAGGCGATCGTCAACCACCGACGTCCTGTCGGAGCCCATTTTGCAAGTGCCGACGGGGTGGAAGATTGTCGTGGCAATATCACCAGCCTTGCGTATGAGGTCTTCATCGCTGTCATACTGGGTGCCGGGCAGCATCTCTTCCGGCGCGAACCGTGCCACGGCCTTTGTCTTCATCAAACTGCGGGCATGGCGCAGCGACGCGACGGCAACGTTGCGATCTCCCTCAGTGGAGAGATAGTTCGGCTGGATCCTCGCCGCCTGGCGCGCATCGGATGATCCCATATGCACGGTGCCGCGGCTTTCCGGCCGCAGGTTGCAGACCGACACCGTCACGGCCGGAAAGCGATGCAGCGGCTCGCCCAGGCGATCCGTGCTCAAAGGCTGCACATGGTATTCGAGATCGGGTGTCTCGAGACGCGAATCGCTTTTGGCGAAAATGCCGAGCTGGCTCGGCGCCATCGACAGCGGACCGGAACGCCTCAGTGCGTATTCGAACCCCATCGCGGCGCGGCTGGCCAGATTGTGGTAGCGCTGGTTGAGCGTGAGGGCGCCGGTCACCTTGAACACGGTGCGCAGTTGCAGATGGTCCTGCAGATTCTCGCCTACGCCGCACAAGGCATGGCGAACATCGATTCCGAGGCTCGAAAGCAGGTCTGGCCGGCCGACGCCGGAAAGTTCCAGCAGCTTCGGCGAGTTGATGGCGCCGGCCGCGAGAATAGTCTGCCCGGCCTTTACCTTGTGCAGGCGGTTATTCCGGCGGAAGATAAGGCCGGTAACGCGTCTTCCCTCGAAGCTGAGACGGTCCGCTTCCGCTCCCGTCACCACAAGCAGGTTGCAGCGGCCGGCGATGCCGCGCAGGAATGCCTTGGAGGTGTTCCAGCGCACGCCCCTCTTCTGGTTGACTTCGAAGTAGCCGGAGCCCTCATTGGTACCGGTGTTGAAGTCGTCGGTGCGTGCAATGCCAAGCTCTTCGGCGGCATCACGGAAAGCATCGAGGATCGGCCAGGACAGGCGCTGGCGTTCGATGCGCCATTCGCCGCCGGCGCCATGCATGGTGCCGGCCCCGCCATGGTAATCCTCCGACTTGCGGAAATAAGGCAGCACGTCCTCCCAGCTCCAGCCGGCATTGCCGGCCTGGCGCCAGCCGTCGTAGTCGGCCGCCTGGCCGCGCATGTAGATCATGCCGTTGATCGACGAGCAGCCGCCAAGCACCTTGCCGCGCGGATAGTTGAGGCTGCGGCCATTGAGGCCTGCCTCCGGCTCGGTCTTCATCAACCAGTCGGTGCGCGGGTTGCCCATGCAGTAGAGATAGCCGATCGGGATATCGACCCAGCGGTAACGATCACTGCCGCCCGCCTCGATCAACAGCACGCGGTTGCGGGGATCGGCGGACAACCGGTTGGCAAGCACGCAGCCGGCTGAGCCGGCGCCGACGATGACGTAGTCAAACTCGCCGAAGGACAGAGGAGTTTCGGTCATGGCCGTGCCTGCCGGGCGGCCATGCGTTGCCAGATTGGGGTCATTGCCTTCTGGATTTCACCATAGAGCCGATAGCGCTGCGCGTAAGCGGGAACAACCGCGGGGTTGGGAGCATAACGCCGTGCCGCCTCGCTCATGGCGGCAGCGCCGGCGCTGAAATCGGCAAAGGCCCCGATCGCGGTGGCAGCCGCGATCGCTGCTCCCAGCGCTCCGGTCTCGCGGCTGCGCGGGACCGTGATCGGAACGCCGAGCACGTCGGCGAATATTTGCGGCCAGATACGGCTGCGCGAACCACCGCCCGACAAGACTGCCGAGTCGAATCCGGCGCCTGCCTTGTGCAGGGTTTCGACATGGCGCTTGTGTTCGAAGGCAACGCCTTCGAACAGCGCGCGCAGCATGTGAGCGCGCGTATGCCAGCCGGCGAGGCCGTAGAAGCCTGCACGCGCACTGCCGTTCTGCTGCGAACCGTAGAGGAAAGGGTGGTAAATCGGGATGTCGGCGTCCGCGTCGACTGAAGCGACGAGGTCGCTGCACAGTTCGAACGGCGATTTGTCCGATCCAGCCGCGTGTTCGAGAAATTCGCGGACGATCCACTCCAGATTGGCGGCGGAGGTGGCGCTGGATTCGATCGCCAGATAGCGCCGGGGGTCGAATGTCGAGAGCATGAAGATCGAGGGATCGCGGATCGGCTCGTCTGTTATGACCTGGTTGATGCTCCAGGTGCCGGCGATGATCGAGGCCGCGCCGGTGCGGGTGACGCCCGAGCCGATGGCGCTCGCGACCACATCGAACAGTCCGGCAATGACGGGCGTGCCGGCGCTCAGACCGGTCAGGCAAGCGACCTCGCCGGTGATGTGGCCGGCGATCTGCGCGGACTCCAGCGCCGGCGGGAGCATCGCCATGCAGTCGCCAAGTCCGTAGGCGTCCAGCAATTCATGTTCGTAACGCCTACCCGGCATCTGCAACAGGCCGCAGCCGGACATGTCCGACATGTCGGTGGAGCGTGCACCGGTCAGCCGATTGACGACGAAATCCTTGCACAGGAACACGGTGCCAATCCTGGCGAAAAGCTCCGGCGCGAACCGTTTGAGCCATGCGAGCAAGGTTGGCGTCTGTGCTGCCCACGGCCGCTGCAGGCAATGCCTATAGGTGTGGTCGCCGACATTCTGCCCGGCCCATTCGTCAACGATGCCGACCGCGCGCGTGTCGAGCGACTGGATGCCGATCAGCGGCGCCCCGTCGCGGTCGAGCGCGTAAAGGCCGTTGCCATGCCCGGCGCAGCCGATGGCGACGATGTCACCAGCGTCGATGCCGGCCTGCTCGATGCACTGGCCGATGACATCGACGGCATTGCGCCAAAGTTCGCCCAGGTCGCGCTCGACATGACCGGGCTTCGGCATGGAGGAGCGGCCGTCGCGCGCCGCCAGGGCAAGTTCGCGCCCGGCCATATCGAAGATGATGGCCTTGATGACGGTGTTGCCCGCGTCGAGGCCAAGAATGTAGTCACCCATTGGTTCCTCCCGATACCTCGGCATCCTTCATTGCCGCTTGTACAGGTCCCATGCGGCTGCGCCATCCGCGTCATTGTGGATGATCGCCATCAGCCCGCGCACGACGGCACGCGGATTGGCATGCTGGTAGATGTTGCGGCCATAGACCATGCCCAGGGCGCCTTGCGCTATCAGCGCGGCCGACTTGTCGAACACGGCGCGCAGATCGTCCTTGCCGCCGCCGCGGACCAGCACGGGGCAGCGCGCCGCCTCAACGACGCGATGGAAGTCATTGGGATCGGTGGTTGGGTCGGCCTTGATGATGTCGGCGCCCATCTCGCGCGCGAGCCGGGTCAGGGTCACGATCTTTTCGGCGTCACCGTCGACCATGTAGCCGCCATGCTCGGCGACCGGCAACATAGCCAACGGCTCGATCATCAGCGGCAATCCATACCTGTCGCAGTCGGCGCGAACACGCGCGATGTTCTGTACGCATTGGCGGAACAGGTCCGGCTCGTCGGGGAGCATGAACAGATTGACCACGACACAGGCGGCGTCCATCTCGATGGCGCCGAGCAGCGGCTCGGCCTCATTCTGCAGCACCGCCCACATCGCCCGGTGGCGTATCCTGTTGTAGGGATTGCCCATGTCGATGCGCATCACCAGCGCCGGCTTATCGTTGCCGGGAACCCCCTGCAGCAAGTCGGCCTGGCCGTAGTTCATCTGGATGGCATCCGGCCCCGCCTCAACCAGTTGGGCAACAACACCTGCCATGTCTTCAAGCCCAGCCAGGAAACTCGGTTCGTTGCAGACGCCATGGTCGATGGCGACGTCCAGGCAACGGCCACCGCCGAACAACCGGTTCATGCGGGCTTTGCTGTTCACGCGCATAGTGCGCTCCTTTTGTCATTGGCTTTGGAGATATCTGAAAAGCTGACGCCATGCTGGTATTCGAGCAGCGTCAGGAAGGCTGTGCGCTCGGCGTCCGTCCGGGCAGTGTCCCAGCCTTTGTGCGCCGCCAGCAAAGCCAGCGCCGCATCGATGAGGGCGAGGTTCAGGCCACCGGTGATGGCAATGGTGGTGCGCCGCAGGAACAGGTCGGCGAGGCACTCGACCTGCTCACGTTCGATCATGAAATGCAGCTCGCCAGCGAAATATTCGGATTGCGGCAGCATTTCGCGCGTCGTGAAGTGCGCGGCGAAATTCTCCGCCGAGGTGCCGTAGCGCTCGAACAGAACGCGCGCCCGCTCGATGCTCAGCTCGTACTTCGTCGCCAAGGCGGTGCACCAGTTCTCCGGATCGGCCGGGAAATTGCGGCCGCCGCCGATTGCGAGGTCCTCGGTGCTCGTCTTGCGGGTCAAGCCGAGTCGCTCGAGCGCCATGTCGGCGGCCATGGCCCCGAACGAGCGGAAGGTCGTCCACTTGCCGCCGATCATGCAAAGCGTGGCCGGCAGGTGGGAGACGGGCTCGACGAACTCGCAGAAATGATCGCGCGGGATACGGCCGGTGAAACTGTCGCTGCTGGCTGGCAGCGGGCGGACGCCGGAGAAGCGAAACACGATCTCGTTCTCCGCAATCGCTATCGAGGGGAAGACGAAGGCGAGCGACTGAAGGATGTAGGCCCGCTCGTCGTCCTCGCAGCGCACCTTGCCCGGATCGTCGACACGGATATCGGTCGAGCCGATCAGCACCTTGCCGAGATATGGAAACAGGATGCAGATACGGCCATCCTCGTTTTCGTAATAGACCATGTGGCCGCCAAGTGCTGCATGGAGCTCCCGGTTGTCGACGATCAGATGCGATCCCTTGGTGCCACCGATCATCCTGGGTGCTGCCGCGCCAATGGCCTTGTTGGTCAGGTCGATCCAGCCGCCGGTGGCGTTGACGACCAGTTGTGGGCGCAGCGGCAGCGTCTCGCCGGTCAGCGTGTCGGTGAGGACGAGCCCGGCTTCGGTTGAGCCGACGGAAGCGTAGTTGAGGGCTAGTGCCGATACGCTGCCTGCCATGGCATCGATGAGCATCTCCAGCCCCAGGCGTTCCGGGTGGCTCACCCAGGCGTCATAATAGGTGGCGGAGCTTCGGATCGAGGGATTTGTTGCCGGCCAGGTCTGCAAGGTCTTGCCTCGTCCTCGGAACCGGTGCCTCGGCATCAGCCGCCGTGCCGCTGTGAAGAGGTCGTACAAAGTGAGCCCGGCCTTGATGACCAGCGCACCGCGGCGGCTTGGCCGACGTGTCAAGCCGAGAAAGCGGACCGCGCCATTGGCGATGCCTGAAAAGATGTCGAAGATCGGCACCGTTGTCGGCAGCGGCGCGACATAATGCGGCGCATTCTTCAGCAACCGGTCGCGCTCGGCCAGGGACTCGCGCACCAGCTTGAACTCGCCATTCTCGAGATAGCGCAGGCCACCATGCACCATACGCGACAGGGCCGCACTGGCGCCGCCGCAGTAATCACCCTTGTCAGCCAGCACCACATCGACGCCCTGCAGCGCCAGTTCGCGAAACACGCTGATGCCGTTGATGCCGCCGCCAATCACGAGCACGGCAATATCGGGCCGCTCGCGCAGAGCGGCGAGTGTATCGTTGCGGTTCATGTGGACTATGCCTTTCGCTCAGGCATCCATTGGCGTCAGGTGCGCGGCGATGGCCGCGTCGATGGCGGCAAGCTCGCCGGGTGCCAGCACGATCTCGCCGGCGTGTGCATTTTCGAGCGCCTGTTCGGCATTGCGCGCGCCGCACAGGGCAAAGGTGATGCCGGGCTGGGCCAGCGTCCAGGCAATGACGATCTGCGCCGTCGATGCCTTGTGCTCTTCCGCAATCGAGGCGATGGCCTGTTTGAGCCTTGCGGCCCTTTGGCGGTTGGCGGCGGAGAAGCGCGGATTGTCCTTGCGTTGATCGTCGCCGCTGAATTGGCGCGCCGGGTCGATTGCGCCGGTGAGCAGGCCGAGTGCCAGCGAGGAGTAGCTGAGCGTGGCGACGCCGTTGCTGCGGGCGATCGGCAGCAAGCCGTCCTCGATCTCGCGGTCGATCATCGAATAGCGCTCCTGGATGGCGTCGAGCTGGCCAGCGGCTATGTAGTCCCCGAGATCATGCGCACCGAGGTTAGAGGCACCGATGGCGCGGATCTTGCCGGCTGCCTTCAGCCTTTCCAGCGCCGCCATTGTGTCGGCGATTGGCGTCGTCGGGTCCTGCCAATGTGTGATGTAGAGGTCGACGTGATCGGTGCCGAGGCGGCGCAGGCTCTGCTCCAGTTCATAGGCGATGCCGTCGGCACCGAGATAGCGGTGGACCGGTTTGCCGCCCTGATCGAAGAAATGGTTGCCCTTGCCGGAATGCCAGTTGAGCCCGCATTTGGTGGCAATCACCACTCGGTCGCGCTTGCCCTTTATGGCCTGGCCGACGATCTCCTCGCTGCGCCCCAGCCCATAAGCCGGGGCTGTGTCGATCAGACTGACGCCGGCATCGATCGAGGTTTCGATAGCACGGATCGAGGCCTGTTCGTCGGTGCCGCCCCACATCCAGCCGCCGATCGCCCAGGTGCCAAGCCCAACGGCCGATGCGGAGACACCGGAGTTGCCGATGGGGCGTTGGAACTGTTTGGAACTCATGCTGCCTCCCGTTCGGCAAGGTCGAGAATCTGGAGGCTGGTCGCCTCGTCGGTGACGATGATGTCGAGATGGTCGCCGCGCATGGCGCTGAGAATCGGCGCGACCTTGCCTGCGCCGCTGGCGATGCCGATCGAGCGCGGGATGGTTGCGAATTCGTCGAGCGTCAGCGAGACCAGCGAACGGTTGAGCGTGTAGTCGCAGAGCCGGCCGTAGCGATCGATGAGATGGGCGAGCAGTTCGCCGGATGCACCGGATCGTTCAATGGCCCGGCGGTCGGCGCTCGATGACGGATGCAGGTCGTAGTAGCTGGAATCGTCGGTCAGGATCGAGCCGACGCCGACCACCGCCACATCGGCTTCGCGTGCCTTGCGAAACACATCAGCGACTGAGCGGACCCCCATTAGCATGTCGCGCTGCTGCGGCGAGTCGGCAAAGAGCGGCGCGTGGATCTGGTAGGCTCTTCCACCCAGCTTGTCGGCCATCAGCGAAGCGACGTGGTTGACGTCGGTATAGTGCTTGCCTTGGACGAGGCCGGTCGCGGGAACGACTTCGACGTCGTAGTGGCGGCTCGGATTGAGGCCGGCAACCAAGGCGCTGACGCCTTTGCCGCCTGTGATCGAAATGGTGTCGCCATCCTTGATGGTGTCGAGCAGCAGGCTTGCCGCCGCCTCGCCCACACGCTGCAGTGCGGTCTGCGGATTATCCGAGACCGACGGCACGACAACGGCGCGTTCGATGCCGCCAAGCGCTGCAAGCCGTGCCTCGATGTCGACGAGATGATCGATCGGCGACCTGATCCTGATCTCGACGAGGCCAAGCTGGCGGCCGCGCTTGATCAGCCGGTTGACGGTGGCATGCGAGATGCCGAGCTCGCCGGCGATCTCTGCCTGGGTCCTGCCCTCGACATAATGAAGGACGAGCGCCCGGTGCATCTGTCTGACGGTCGTTATGTCGTCGCGGGTGTTGGGAGGGGCCATGGTTTCGCTCGTCGCGCTTTTGAGGGCTCTTCTGTGGGCTCAGGACTTCTTGCGATGAAGGAAGTGATCGATCGACACCGCCGCGAGCAGAATGCAACCCTTGATCATATCCTGCCAATAGACCGAGACGTTGAGCAGGATCAGCGAACTGGTGACCACCGAAAGCAGCGCCATGCCGAGGATGGCGCCGAAGATGGTACCTGACCCGCCATTGAGCGAAGCGCCGCCGATCACCGCCGCGGCGATGATGTTGAGTTCCATCCCGGCGCCGAAGGTCGGCGTCGCAGCGCCGAAGCGGGCCATGTAGATGACGCCCGCCAAGCCGGCCAGCGTCGAGCACAGCACTGTCACCCAGAATTTGACCTGGGCAGTCCTGATGCCCGAGAACTGCGCCGCCGTCTCGTTGGAGCCGGTGTAGAAGACCTTGCGGAAGGCGGTAGCGCGACGCAGCAGGAAATCGAAGATGGCCACCACGACGATGAAGATCAGGATCACATAGGGGATATCACGGAAGCTGCTCTGGCCGATGGCCTTGAAGGACGGTGGCAGCGTGAACAGCGACAGCGGCGTGCCCTTGGTGATGACCAGGCACATGCCGCGTACGATGACCATCGCGGCGAGCGAGGTGATGAAGTGGTTCAGCCCGATCACGGTGACGAAGAAGCCCATCACCGCCCCTATGAGTGCGCTGACGGCGATGCCGATCAGGGAGGCGGTCCACGGGTCTAGCCCGGCGAGGAACAGCGCCCCCGACACCACCATAGAGAAGCACACCACCGAGCCGACTGAAAGGTCGATGCCGCCGACGATCAGCAGGATGGTCATGCCGACCACGACGATGCCCTCGATGGAGAAGCTCATCAACATGGCGCGGATGTTGCCCCAGGTCAGGAAATACGGGGAGGCAAAACTCATGGCGATGCAGAGCGCCAGGATGATGACGATCAGGCCTGCTTCGCGCATCGAGGCGAGGCGGGCGAAATTGATCCGCCGTGTCTTGCCGGCTGGCTTGAGTTCGGCCTGCATGAGGGCTTCTCCGGCTTGCCTAGGCGACATTCTGGGCCTCTTGCTGCGTTGAGGTTTGTTGGATGCCCGAAGCCAGCATGATGATGGCTTCCTCGCCAAGCTCGTCAGCGGCGAGTTCGCCGGCGATCCTGCCTTCGCGCACCACCATGACGCGGTCGCACAGGCCGATCAGTTCCGGCAGCTCCGACGAGATGATGATGATGCCGACACCCTTGCCGGCGAGCTGGCGCAGCAATCGATGGATCTCGACCTTGGCGCCGACATCGATTCCGCGAGTCGGCTCGTCCATGATGATGACCTTGGGATCGATCGACAATTGCCTGGCGATCGCCACCTTCTGCTGGTTGCCGCCGCTCAGCGTCGACACGGCGGCATCGATGCCGGCCATGCGCACGCCGAGCCGCGTGGCCAGCTCGCCTGCCTGCCGAGCTTCCGCCCTGCGGTCGAGCAGGCCGAGCGCGCCTGTCAACTTGCCGAGATCGAGGGCCGAGATGTTGGCGGCGATCGGCATGTCGAGGAACACGCCCGATCCCTTGCGGTCTTCCGACAGGTAGACAAGGCCCGCCCTGACGGCGTCGCTATAGCGGCGGATGCGCAGGGGTGTGCCGTCGAGCTCGACGATTCCGGCGGTCGCCAGCCTCAGCCCGCAGATAGTTTGCGCGATCTCGCTGCGACCGGCGCCGATCAGTCCGCCGATGCCGAGAATTTCACCAGCGCGAAGCTGCAGACCGACATTGGCGAAGCGTTTGCCATCGGAAAGACCTTGCACGGACAGCAGCGGACGCCCGATATCCTGCGACGACAGCTTATCGGGATAGAGCTGGGTAATCTCGCGCCCGACCATCTTTCGCACCACTTCGTCCGGCGAAGTGGCCTCGATCGGATCGGTTGCAACATACTGGCCGTCGCGAAAGACAGTGACGCGGTCGCACAGCGAAAAGATCTCGGCCATGCGGTGGCTGATATAGACCACGGAAATGCCGCGCTGCCTGAGCCCGCGCACGATCGAGAACAGTCGTTGCGCCTCGCTTGCGGTCAGCGCCGCGGTGGGCTCGTCGAGCATCAGCACGTTGCAGTCGAGCGTTAGCGCCTTGGCAATCTCGACCAGTTGCTGGTTGGAGATGGAGAGATCGGCGACCCTGGTGCGCACCGGGATGGGCGCCAATAGATCCATCACCTTCTGCGCATCGGCATAGAGCCTGCCGTAGTTCATCAACGGCGCGCGCCGGCTGTTGATCGCCGACATATAGATGTTCTCAGCAACGGTGGCGTCCTGGCACAGCGCGATCTCCTGATGGACGAGCGCGATGCCGAGACGCTGTGCCGCTGCCGGCGAGGCAATCCAGACAGGGGCGCCGTCGATGCGGATCTCGCCGGCGTCGGGCTGCAGGACGCCGGCGATCATGTTCATCAGCGTCGACTTGCCGGCGCCGTTTTCACCGCACAATGCGTGGATTTCGCCGCGCCGCAGTTCGAACCGCACATCGCTCAATGCCTTGACCGGGCCGAATGCCTTGGATAGGCCGCGTATGTCGAGAATGGGCGTTGCGGTCACGCCATGCTCCTGCGATGGGCGCTGCGGGGTGGAGGGGGATTTTCCCCCTTCCGGTTTGTCGATCCCGGCCAATCGGCGGGTGGGAAAACTCGAGACTATTCCTCGATGCCTTTGGTGCCGCGACGCGTCAGGTATTTGTCCCAGTAGAAGTCGTCGGCATTGTCCTTGGTGACGATGGAGAAGCCATTGTCGACGAAGGGCACGGCCATCGGATTGAAACCCGAACGCTTGGCGTCGTTCATTGGGTCGATCAGGTCTGGGTGCTTGGCAAGCCAGAGCAGCATGAAACCCATATAGCCCTGCATGCCCTGATTGGGGTTGACCGAACCAAAGATCTCGCCGGCCTTGATCATATCGAGGATCTTGGCGTTCACGTCGGCCAGCATGACGCGGATCTTGCCGCCACCTTCCTTGGCCGCCTGCGCCGCGCCGATGGCCGAGTTGGCCTCGGGCATGAACACCGCGCCGAGATCGGGATGCGCCTGGGCGAGGCTAAGCACGGCCTGGTAGGCCTTGGTCGGATCCTGGTTGGACGCAGCACGGCCGACCAACTTCATCTCGGGCCATTTCGCCTCCATGCGAGCGACGAAGGCGTTGACGCGTTTGTCGTGATTGTCCTGGCCGGGATTTTCCAGCACCGCGTACTCGCCCTTGCCGTCCATCGCCTTGGCGACGGCGTCGGCGGCGTAGGTACCCTCCGCGTTGTTGTCGGAGGTGATGTAGGAAACGCGCTTGGAGTTGGGTGAATCGGCCGCGAAAGTGACGACGGCGGTGCCCTGTTCGATGGCGCGGTTGATCGGCTCGATGAACGGGTCGGAGTTCATTGGATGAACCAGGATGCCGGCCGGCCTCTGCGCCAGGGCTTGATCGAAAGTGGCGATCTGCTTGTTGACGTCATATTCCGGCGTGCCGGTATATTCGGTTTCGCAGCCGAACTGCTGGCCGGCTTGCTTGAACATCTCATAGACCGGGAACCAGTATTCGACACCCGAGACCATGACGTTCATGACGTATTTCTCGCCCGGTTCGCACTTGAACGGGTTGACGGTTTCGGAAAGCGCCTGGGCCGAACCCAAACAGGTCGACGCAGCCGCCGCGATTGCGAGCGTGCTCAAAAATTTGCGCAAGTTTCCTCCCTTGGCCAAAGCCATCCTCAACGACTATCGCGTGCGCTCAAGGCGCGCCGCCATGTGGATTGATTGACGCCGAACCTCCTCCTGAAGCCCGACAAACGGAACCATTGCAATCCAGACGAGGCTTGTCAATAAAATTCATATAATGAAATATATTTCATATTGAGGAGTCCGCGAGCCGGATCGGAGGATTGTGCGGCTACCGTAATTTGCTTTGACGGACGGGCCTTTCACAGTTGCGGATGCCGCAAAATATAGAGATTTGGAACGGACCCGGATTCGAGGTCATGCCTGTCCCCGAGATCGCATGCCTTGGCTCAGACGGCGCAATTCGCTGTGCAACGAAGACGTATTCGGGCGGATGGGTCAGAAATCTCATCCTGCTCCGGGTCGGCCTTCGTGGCATCGGCGCGCCGGTGGAGATGCGGCCGGCAGGATATTTTGCTCTGTCGGCGTATCGGGTCCCGACGACCACGTAACGGTGCGCGAAGGCTTGGCCGCAATCATCGGCCGTCAGCCGGACATGCTGGTCGTCGCGGAAGCCGCAACCGGCCGCGATGCCGTCGATTTCTGGCGGCAGCAGCATCCTGATGTCGCGCTGCTCGACCTGCGTATGCCGGTTCTCGACGGTATCGCGGCTATGGGCGAGATCCGACAGCAGGATCCTTCCGCGCGCGTTGTCGTTTTGACCACCTTCGACACGGACCATGAGATTTCCCGCGCCGTCAAAGCCGGTGCCCGCGGCGGCTTTCGCAGGGGCTGCGCATGAGCCTGCCTATGGTTCAAGCGCGTCCGCTGCTCTCGATGTCTTTTGGAATCTCGACGACAAACCGGGCGCCTGGCCCCGGATCGACCGAGACCTTTCCTTCGAACTGATCGACGATCGACCGAACGAGGCGCATTCCGAGGCCCTTGCCGCCCTCGAATATGAAGTCGCTCGGCAAGCCGACGCCATCGTCGCTCACACTGAGGCGCGCGATCGGTCCCTTGGCCTCCAGCTCGACCCTGATGCTTCCGCGACGACCGTCAGGATACGCATGCTTCAGTCCGTTCATCACCAGCTCGGCGACGAGCATACCCGTTTTCACGGCGCGCTTTGAACCGAGGACGATAGGGTCCGCGCGCACCTCAATCCCATCAATATTTCCCGGACGATGGACGGCGAGTGCTCCGCAAATCCCATCAAGGAACACCGACATATCGACCCTGTCGCTGCCCGACGCGCGATAGAGCTGATCATGTGCGGCTGCCACGCTCGCGATCCGCCGATGCGCCTCCTCGATGGCGTTGCCGGCTTCGCTGTTGCCCAGCCGACGCGCCTGAAGCATGAGCAGGCTGGAAACCAGCTGCAGGGAGTTCTTCACCCGATGATCGACCTCCTGCAGCAGCATCTTGTTCTGGGCCAATAGCTGATCTTTGTCGGCCAGAAGCTTCTCGGCCTCTCGCAGCGCCTGCCGCTCAGCCTCGAGCGATCGTCTCAGCTCCAACTCGTTGATCACCCGGCGAGCGAGCGCTTTAAGCAAGGATTTTTGCTTCGCCGTTAAGTCACGTGGCTGGTGATCAAGGATGCAAAGGGTACCGACATGTCCGCCGTCAGGCGCCAAAAGGGACGCGGCGGCATAGAAGCGTATGGAACTGTCCGGATGCGTCTGTAGAAAATTCCTGAAGCGCGCGTCCGCGGCGACGTCGCGGACGACGACGATATCGCCAGGCGGCAAAACGCGCGTGCAAATCCCGGTCGGATCGTCAATACAATCCTCAGGCAGGCCGGCAACGGCTTGGATCCATTCATGCTCCTCGTCCACGAAATTGATTGCAGCGACGGGCGCATCGCAGACTGCCCTCGCCAGCTGAACAATTTCATCAAATTCCGGTGCCGGGGTGATCCTGGCTGCGTCGTAACGGTGCGAGACGACGAGCCGCGTATGCTCAAGATCTTCAGCAGTTTGCATGGGCTCTCTCCTTATGAGCGAACCTTGCCGAAGGCAGGTGGGCCGAGTGAGTGCGCCTATTCCTTGGGTGTTCGCCGCCTCTTCATACTGCCCTGCCAAACTATTCCGTAGACACGCAAGGACCAAGCTGTCCTAGTAATCTTGTATCATTCAGCGGCGCGGATGCCGCTTGGGCTCGGGCTTGTGGTTACCGGTAAATCCGCGCTCGCGGGCCCAGACGACCGCACCCGCCCTGTCATGCACGTCGGCCTTCATATAGATCCGGGCGATGTGGTTGCGAACAGTATTCTGCGTCACCCCGAGCTTTTTAACAATATTGATATTGCTCAGCCCTTGACACATCAGACCGAGCACCTCCAGCTCCCGCGGCGTCAAGTCCGCCAGGCTCACCGTCGGCTTATCCGTTCGCCCCGGGCGGCGCAGATGCGCGAGCTTCTCTATCACCGTGCGGCTGAACCAAGATGCGTCGCGCATAACGGCCTCAATTGCGGCGATCAGTTCCTCTTCCGAACGTTTGCGCTCCGTAATGTCTTGAATGACGGTGAGCACACACTCCTCGCCATGGATGCTGACCGTTTCGGCGGAGACGAGGCAGTCAAGCAACTCGTCATGCTTGGTTCGCAATGGTAGCTCCAAATTACGGAAGCTCCCCGATGCTTCGAATGCCTTCTCCAGGTGCCTGCGCGAGACGTTGTCCGCCCAAATCGCAAGCTCGCCCCCCGTCCGCCCAATCACCTCTTCCGGCTCGAAGCCGAGCACGGACTGGAAGGCATCGTTGACATCCAGGATGCGCAGTCCCTCGCGCGTCGACAGCATCGTCGGAATGGGCGTCAATCGGAAGGTTCGGGCGAAGCGCTCCTCGCTCTGCCGCAGAGCGGCTTCCATCTGCCTTCGAGGATCCATGTCCATGAAGGTGAAGAGCATGCATTTGTCCTCCCAAATCTCGATAGGCTGACCAGCTACGATGACGGCCTTGGATTTCCCATCGGAGAGCCGAAGTATGGATTCCATCTGAGGAATGGTTCGACCCTCACGCAGACTGGCAAGCGCTGCGTCCTTCCTCTCCGCATTCTCCAGGACGTCAAACTCATAGGCCGACCGACCCACGATGTCGTCCTTTGAAAAGCCTGTCATTGCCAGAAAACCAGGGTTCACCTTGACGTAACGCAGGTCCGAAAGGCGGCAGATAATTGCTGGCGCGGGATTGGCCGAGAAGGTCCGCTCGAAGCGCTCATCGGCGCTGGTCTGCTGTGTAAGATCTTCTATTACCAGGACATGAGATTCAGGACTGCCCTTGGCGTCCGGGAGAGCGAAGCCCCGGAACTGCAAAACACGCCGGCGATCCTCGGTCGCGTCTGAGCTCATCCGACCAAGTTCCGCGACCACCTCACGGAACTCCTCCCCGGCCAGCAAACGGTCGATGGGATATTGGCTGTCGCCCAGCACGTGATTGTTCCGGTACTTCAGCTCGAATCGTTTGCGGTAGTCGGCTGCCGAAGTACCCAACTGGGCAAACTCTGAAACATTGTGGAGGGCAAGCGCGCTTTCGTTCGCCCACACCATGCTGCCGTCCGGATCGACAAGAATTATGCCCTCGCCGAGGCCTGCGATGATCATCTGTAACTGGCGCCGGTTGACCTGGCGCTGCAAGGCGATTTGCTCTGGAACCGTTTGAGGCATGGACGTGTTTCCGCTCGGAGCCTCTGCCGCTGCAAGGCAAGCCGCTCCACCCAGCTAGCGCCTCCCCGCGTCAGCTTTCCAATCGTCAC
Source organism: Mesorhizobium australafricanum (assembly GCF_033977265.1). Classification (NCBI taxonomy): domain Bacteria; kingdom Pseudomonadati; phylum Pseudomonadota; class Alphaproteobacteria; order Hyphomicrobiales; family Phyllobacteriaceae; genus Mesorhizobium; species Mesorhizobium australafricanum. The sequence continues at coordinate 638,723 of NZ_JAVIIT010000002.1, forward strand.
GCGCCCCAGCGGGATGGCGCCTTCACAATTCTGCGCGATAAGTCTCTCTCTGCGCCAAGTGTCCTGCCCGTCCGGGAAGAGCCGAACCGCAATCCGACACCGACCACGATTGCGCCGTCGCTCCCATGTCGTGGCCGGAGGAGACAGAGGAAGTTTCGGACGAATTCATGTGAGCCGCCGGAGTTGCGCCGGATTCGGTGAGTCCCCATAAATCGCGACCGGGTCGAACACCCTCCCTCTTCGAAGGCAAGAAGGATTGGGGTTTCGCCAACAGGACCAACGGGAATGGATCAATCGACGGTGTTGAACACGGGTGAAAGGAATGCACCTTGTTCGACGGCCTCGACCGAGAGCCTTGGCCGGAATTGAACAGGGCGTTCGGCGTTGGGGAGGCTGGTCATCCGAACGTCTCCCGCGATCCCGAGATCGAGGACAGGAAGTCTCGCTTGAGTCCCGCATCCGTTTCGAACGCACCGATCAACCGGCGCGTCACCATGGTGACGCCAGGCTTACGAATGCCACGGGTCGTCATGCACATATGCGCCGCTTCGATCACCACCGCGACGCCCTTCGGCTTCAACACCTTGTTGATCGCGTCGGCGATCTGAGCCGTCAACGTTTCCTGGATCTGGAGTCGCTTGGCATAGACCTCGACCAGGCGGGCAAGCTTGCTGATTCCAACTATGCGATCTGAGGGAACATAGGCGACATGCGCCTTGCCAACGATCGGGACAATGTGGTGCTCGCAGTGCGATTCCAGCCGAATGTCGCGCAGCACGACCATATCACCATAATCCTGTGTCTCCTTGAAGGTGCGGCGGAGCAACTCCAGCGGATCGATGCGATAGCCCTCGAAAAACTCCTCATAGGCCCGCACGACGCGATCCGGCGTGCCGATGAGGCCCTCTCGGTCCGGATCCTCGCCCACCCACTCGAGCAACGTGCGAACCGCGGCCTCGGCAGCCTCGCGCGTCGGGCGCTTTCGTAGCGCATGGGATGGTTCTAAGCCCGCAATGGGCTCTCTCAACGAAATGTCGCTCATGATTTCTCCAGCCAGCCGGTTGCGGATCAATATGCAACGTTATAACGTATCACTCAAGAGACTATCTCGCTCGACATGGCGTGACGGAGAAATCCATGCCCCTGCAAATGATGCCGCATCGCCCTGAGCCCGTGCCCTGCCGCGAGCGTCACGCGGCCGTCCACCACTCGTAGTGTTTCGACCCGAGAAGGGGTCGGCCTCAAGCCGCCTCCGATACGGGTCACTGATAACCAAAAGGAGTCGCCACAAAAATGCAGCCCGCTGTGCCACAAACGCCCGTCACGGTTCTCACCGGATATTTGGGTGCCGGCAAGACCACGCTTCTCAACCGGATTCTCACCGAGAACCACGGCAAGAAGTACGCCGTCATCGTCAATGAATTCGGCGAGGTCGGCATCGATAACGATCTCATCGTCGATGCCGATGAAGAGATATTCGAGATGAATAACGGCTGCATCTGCTGCACCGTGCGCGGCGATCTCATTCGCATCATCGACGGGCTCATGCGCCGCCGCGATCGCTTCGACGCCATCCTGGTCGAGACGACAGGCCTCGCCGATCCAGCTCCCGTTGCCCAGACCTTCTTCGTCGATGACGACGTCCGCTCGAAGACCAAGCTCGATTCGATCGTGACGGTCGTCGATGCCAAGCACCTGCTCGGCGAAATCGACGAGGCACATGAAGCGCAAGAGCAGCTGGCGTTCGCCGACACGATCCTGATCAACAAGACTGATCTCGTTTCTGCCGACGAACTCGGGCAGGTAGAAGATCGTATTCGGCGCATCAATCCGACGGCGACGCTCCATCATACGCAGCGCTGCAATATCGATCTCGACCAGGTGCTTGGCCGCGGCGCATTCGACCTCGATCGTGTGCTGGAAGTCGAACCGGACTTTCTCGACGAGTTCCATGAGCACGAGCATGACGACCACGTCACAAGCTTCGCGCTCGTCGCCAAGGAGCCGCTCGATCCCGCGAAATTCATGCGTTGGCTGAGCCTTGTCGTCCAGCACTTCGGCATGGATATCCTTCGCCTGAAGGGCATCATCTCCCTCAAGGATGATGATGATCGCTTTGTCGTGCAGGCCGTCCATATGCTCCTCGACGGCGACCATCAGCGCCCATGGAAGCCCGAAGAGGAACGAGTTACCCGACTCGTCTTCATCGGTCGCAACCTCCCGAAGGAGGTCATCGAAACAGGCTTCAACGCATGCCGGGCGTAATCATTGCGATAGTCTTTTCGGGAGCCTCGCCGCACAGGAGGCGAGGCCCTGGACATTTTCAACGTCTCCTTGGCGAACCGACCTGTTGCGACGTGGATACCCGCCTCTTCTGAGGCACCACGCAACACTTCCGGCGCATCAAGGACCTGTCATGTCTCCCATCCTCACCAACAGCCTCGGAGGCCAAAAAGAGGCCTTCGTTCGGCAAGACCCTGCAAATGTCCGTATCTACGCCCATATCGGCAATGTCCGACCGGCAGTGATCTTCGACGTCCTCGTCAGACTGCTTCGCGACCGCTTTCCAGCGGTCACCTATGCCCGCAACTTCACCGATGTCGACGACAAGATCAACGATGCTGCGCGTGCTTCCGGCGCTTGCTCTGGAGACGCCCTCGGCACGACCTGGAAAGCCATGATCGACAACGACGACAAGGGCGAAGGAGGGCCCGGTCCGGGTCCAGCCGTGTTGGCAAGGATCTCGGTCTGATGGCGCGCGGTGATGTGCTTGGCTGCTCCGTCGTCGGGAACAATCGGATGGTTGGCGCAGCAGCGCCGCTCGGCCTCAAGGCGGTTCAGGTATCCATCGTAACCCCGGATGCCCGCAGAATCGTCGATGCCGTCGACCTCTCCGTCGAATCGGGCGAGCGGCTGGCCATTGTCGGGCCGAATGGCGCTGGCAAGACCTCGCTCTTGCGTCTTTTCTTTGGACGCCTCAAGCCGGACGCTGGCCAAATTCTGCTCGGCGATCGCGACCTCGCCAGCATTTCCCTCACTGAGCGTGCGCGTTTGATCGCCGTCGTCGGCCAGAACGATGTGCCCGACTTGCGCCTGACGCTCGCCGACTATGTCGATCTCGGTCGCATTCCACACCGCGGAAGACTGGGCGCCGGCGCTGATCGAGAGATCGTCGAGCGCGCGCTCGAGCGCCTTGGTCTAGGCGCTTGGGCTGGACGTCGATTGCAGTCGCTGTCGGGCGGCGAGCGGCAGCGCGCGGCGATCGCCCGAGCCCTTGCCCAGCAGCCTTCCATCCTGATCCTCGACGAGCCAACCAATCATCTCGATCCCCGCGCGCGAGCCGACATGCTCGAGGCCGCGCGCCGCCTCGGCATTACCGTGGTCGCCGTGCTGCACGACCTGGCCTCGGTGAGCGCTTTCGCCGATCGGGTCGCGGTGATGCAAGGCGGGCGGCTCATTGCCCATGACACGCCCGCCAACGCACTCGACCCGAAGATCGTGCGCCATGTCTTCGCAATGGACTGCTTCCCCTTCACCAATCCCGAAACCGGCCGATCCCTGCTGGTCTTCGATACGCCGGCACCAGCCGGCTCCAACGTCGCCCGCGCTCCGGCGCCTTAACAAAAAGGAGAAAATGACGAATGCCACGCCGCCTGTCCCTTGCCCTTGCCGCGAGCCTTGTCTCGCTCCCTGCCCTCGCCTTCCCTGTCACGGTCGAGAATTGCGGCCGCACCCTCACGTTCGAACACGCGCCGAAGCGCGCCGTCGTTCACGACCTCAATATGAGCGAGATGGCCTTCGCCCTTCATCTCCAGCCGAACATGGCGGGCGTGACCGGCGTGACCGGCTGGTACAAGACCACCGACAGCTTCAAAGCCGCGCTCGGCGCCATCCCCGAGCTCGCCCCCAAATATCCGACGATGGAGAACCTGCTCGCAGCCGATGCCGATTTCTTCTTCGCCGGCTGGTATTACGGCATGAAGCCGGGCGGCGACGTGACGCCGGACACGCTTAAGGGAAAGGGCATCGAGACCTATGTCCTGACCGAAAGCTGCGCCCAGGTCGACAAGACCCGCCCGAGCGCCTCGATGGATCTGCTCTATGCCGACCAAATCAATCTCGGCACGATCTTCGGCAAGGAGGCAGAAGCCCGTGCGCTGGTCGACGCTTGGAAGGCGCGGCTCTCCAAAGTCAGAGAAGCCGTGCACGCCGAAAAGCCGGTGACGGTCTTCCTCTACGACTCAGGTGAGGACAAGCCGTTTACGGCGGGCAAATTTGCCATGCCGACGGCGCTGATTGAAGCGGCTGGCGGCGCAAACATTCTCGGCGAAATGGACATCAGCTGGGGCACGACGTCCTGGGAAGACGTGGCGGTGAAGAACCCGCAGTTTCTCATCCTGCTCGACTATCAGGATGGGGCCGGCTACCGAAAGCTGCTCGATTTCCTCAAGAACCATCCGGTGATGAAGGAGACCGACGCCGTGCTCAACGAACGCTTCCTGCCGCTGCGCTATGAGCAGATCACGCCGGGTCCCGCCAATATCGACGCGATCGAGAAGCTGGCAGCCGCCCTCCATCCGAACGCATTCACGCCCGAATGACGGCGCGTCGACTTGTCCTGACCTGGTCGGTGGGAGCGGCGGTCATCGTCGCGCTTGTCGTCGCTGGTATCGCCTATGGGTCGACGCCGCTCGCCTCCGGCGACCTGGCACGTGCGCTGGCCCAGAGCCTGCTGCCGGGTCTCGACACGGGGGGATCGCCGGCCATCATGCGAATCGTGATCGATCTCAGGCTGCCACGTGTGCTTCTGGCGATTTGCGTCGGCTCGGGGCTCGCTGTGGTCGGCGCGCTTTTGCAGACCACCACACGGAACGATCTCGCCGATCCCTTCCTGTTCGGCCTTTCGTCCGGCGCGGCAGCGGGTGCTGTTTCGGTCATTACCATCTTTGGCGACCGGCTTGGTATCTGGACCCTGCCGGCGGCGGCATTTGCCGGGGCGCTGCTTTCGGCCTGTGCTGTTCTCGCGCTCATCGGCGCGCAACGAGACAAAGGACCGGAACGGCTGGTGATTGCCGGCCTCGCGGTTTCCTTCCTGTTCGGCGCGGTCACGACGTACCTCGTCTTTGCAGGCGACCAGCGCGCCGCGCATTCGGTGCTCTTCTGGTCGGTCGGCGGCCTCGGGCTCGCCAGTTGGAGCAATCTACCGCTTGGGCTTGCAGGTGCGGCGGTAGCCGTCGGCACTGGGATTGTCCTGCGGCACCGCCTCGACGCTCTGCTCAGCGGGGACGATACCGCGCTGTCACTCGGCGTCGATGTCCCTCGGCTGCGCTTCATCGTCTTCGCAATCTCTGCCCTGGCAACGGCGGCGCTTGTGTCGCTGTCCGGGGTCATCGGCTTCGTCGGGCTAATGGTGCCGCATCTCGCTCGCGCGATGGTCGGGGTACGCCATGGCGCCCTGATGGTCACCGCCGCTATCATAGGCGCCATCATGTTGCTGGCTGGCGATCTCGCAAGCCGGATCGTCCTGGCGCCTCAGGAATTGCCCGTGGGTATCATCACGGCAGCTGCCGGCGCCCTGTTTGTGCTGGGCATAGTGCTCAAGCGGTGATCCGTGAGACCATCGATGCGTGTGACACCCGCCGAGTGCCCGGTGCCCAGCCGCCCCGATGTAACGGGATGAGCAGCGGTGGGGCAGATGCCGTCGAGATCCGCGGAATCCCTCGCCAGAGGGCGGAGGTCGAGGACCCGGCCCATCACGCAGCGATGCAATGAAGAGTGCATCAGATGCGGGATCGCCAATTGCAACGCAAAGAGGCAGTCGTCGAAGGAGCCTTACCAAGCCACCTTGAGGCCCGCACGCCCCCCAACGCTCTGCCCTCGCCCTGATCCAAGCGCGAAGTTGTAGTCGGCCGTCGCGAAGACGCTCACATTTCTGGCCACCTGTCCGGACACGCCGAGGCCGACCTGGCCCCAGCTTCCGCCGAGATCCGTGTTCAGCGCAACCGGATTGCCGCCGGCGAGATTGGCGAAGGTCGTCGTGGCCTGGGCTCCGAAGCTGTGCCAGATGTTGGCACGCGCCCAGGTTATGATCGGCCGGCCATCGTCGGTCGCCCATGTCTTGACCAGGCGTCCGCCCAGCCTGCCGTAGACGGCGTTCGTATCGTCATAATCGACCATGCCGAAACGGTCGGCTCCGCCGTCAAGCGACACCCTCTGGTAAATCAGTTGCGCCTGCGGCTCGATCATCCAGCCGTCGCTCAGCTTCAGCGGATAGCCCGCCTCCAACGAGGCCGCGCCACCCCAGCCCTTCGAACTCAGGCTCTCGCCGCGCACTGAGTTCGCCCGGATGCTATCGTACCAAGTGCTCTGCAGGACAGCGTCCAAGTACCAGCCAGAGAGACCTGTATGCGTCCAGTAACCTCCGAGCGAATAGCCGTTCATCGACGCGGTTCCGGCCTTGCCGCCGTAGACGGCTTGAACGTCGCCCTCTATGCGACCCGCCCCGACATACAGGCCGGCGACGTCGCGCGCGCCGTCAGCGTGCTCCTTGCGATAGAGATCCAATCCAGCCTGGAAGCCGCTGAGGTCGAAGCTGTACGAAGGGCCGTGTGCCTCGAAGCTGCCGAGGCGCCCGAGATCGCCTCTGCCGGCATAGCCAACGCGTCCGGTCTCGCCGAATACACGCCCCCAGGCCGCCCTCCGCTCGGCTGTCGTCCCACAGCGGAAGTTGCGCGACGTGTCGTTGCACCAGATCTCGTGCACACGCCCCCCGGCGCCCATATCGGGAAGATCCTCGCCGACGCGATCATGATAGGTTCCGAGCATGGCCAGGCCGAAGCGGTTGGCGAGAGCGGGAACGGCCATGTCAACTGGTACTTCGACGCGGTAGTCCGGCAGCTCCGGGTCCGACGGCGTGACCGGGATGATATGCGACCGCAGATACCAGTTGCCGTCCACGGCGTCGCCACCGACCCCGTTCTGATAAAGGAGGTATTCATATGCGCTGCCGGCGACGCGGTTGCCCAAGCTGAACGCCCCGGCGGCCGACTGTCCGGCGTCCTTGTTGCGCACCTCGACGAGTTCGATACCGTCGCCGGTCGTCAACGCCCCTGCCGTGGCGGCATCGTAGCTCACACCAATAGAGGTTGCTCCCCTCGCTCCAACACGCGTCGTATCGACGATCAGCGTGTCGGAATAGGAGGCGGTCTGGCCGCCTTGCGGAATGCCAGCATTGAGGGTGGTGTTGACGAGAAGTTGCCCGCCGTCTGAAACAAAGACGCCGGTTCCCGGCGTTCCGCCGACCGTCGGATTGCTGGTCATCACGAACGTGTTGCCGATCGTCGGTCCGCGCAGGTCGACTGTTCCAGCGTTGTCGAAGGTCTGCAGATTGACGAACTGCCCCTGGGCGGCGCCGGGCTTGGCGATCGAATAGAAGTCGGCCTCCAGCGCCCGGCTGTCGATGCCGGTGGTGGGCACATACTGGCCGGTCGTGTTGGTGATCGAATTGCTCGTCACCGCTGCCAGACGCACTACGCCACCACTCAAATTGTCGAAGGTCGCGTTCGGCCCGCCGAAATCGGAGATCGACACCGCCTTCGTGTCACGCACCCCGTCGCCGTCCGTGTCGGCAAAATTGCGCACGTCGAACAGGCCGGCATTGTTGAAGGTATGCGGCGCCCCGCTCCACAGCGTCACGTAGCCGGCGACCGTGCCGGCGTTGGCCACTTGCAGCGACCCCACCGCCGGCACGCTGCCCGAGAGGCAAGGAAGAGAGGTGGAATCCTGGAAGGTGGCGCAAGCGAAGCCCATCGTGATCGCACGATCATTGAGCGCTCCGATCGTGCCTTGATTACTAACGGCCATGGCTGGCGAGGTCGAGGTTGCGCCGCTGAATATGGCGATCCCCGCTGCCGGGAGGTTGGCTCCGATGAAGGCGGACCCCGCATAGATGCCAGATGCCTGTGCGGACTGTGTGGAGAGATCACCGGTACTGGCGGACCAGCCGCCCAGGACACTGACGCCGGATGCGACGTTGATGGCAACAAGACCCGTGCCGGACACCGCATTGACGCCGACGGCATTCTGGCCGGTGGCGGCAATATTGCCGTTGGCATTAACTGTGACAGGGCCCGATGTGGCGCCCGCGGAGGCATAGCTCGCGGCCACGATGCCACCAGCGTCGGCGCCGGACGCGGTGATCGCCGCTGTGTTCGTCACCGTGATGGCGCCCGAGGCCGAAGTCGTACCCGTTGGATCGCTCAATGCCCCGGCGGCGACGCCGAAAGCGCCCAGGCCACTCGTGCTGATCGATCCGGTTTTGATGGTCGCGACATAGGTCGGAAAAGTCGAGATTGCAAAAACGCCGGCCGAGCCCGCGCCCGCGGTGCTGATCGGCCCCGCGGTAGTGTCGATGGTGGCGGCGCCGCCACCGAGGGACAGGACGCCAGGCGCGCTCACGCCCTGGGTTGTCACCGGCCCGGTCGCAATCGAGATCGCTCTATCGGCAAGATTCTCCGCCCCAACACCGATCGCGGTGCGGCCTGCCGTGGTGACGGAGCCGGCGGTCGTGTCGATGACCGTCGGTCCCGTGCCTTGATTCAGGCCATAGACGCCCAATCCACCCGTTCCGGCTGTCGAAACATCGCCGGTCCGAACCGTCACAGGGCCGCTGCCGAAGCTGAACGATTGCGCCAGCACACCCACCGCGAATTGGCCCGTTGCCATGATCACGCCGGCGCGCGTGTCGATGGAGACAGGACCGTATCCCCCGCCCAACACAGCGTAACCAGAATCGCCGGACGTCGAGACATTGCCCGTGTGGATGATGAGTTCGCCTGTACTCGCCGTGGCATCTATGCCGGAAGCGCGACTTCCGCTCGTAGCGATCGTACCGGCGGTAGTGTCGATCAACGTGGGCGATGCGTCACTGTTGTTGGCGAGCACCCCATGCGCGTAGTCTCCGGACGTTGAAACACTGCCGGTTAGAACGGTCAGCGAGCCGCCGGAACTTTCAGCTTGGATGCCGTAGGAGGCTCCACCCGTTGTCGTGATCGTGCCGGCGCGGGTGTCGATGGCGACCGGACCATTCCCCGCGGCTGATACCGCCGCAGCGTTTTCGCCGGACGTCGTGACGTCGCCCGTTCGGACGCTGAGCTCGCCGGAACTCACGTAGCCGTAGATGCCGATAGCGCCATCCCCACCGGTGCCGATCGAGCCGGCGGTGGTGTCGATTGATATGGGAGCTGCGCCATAGGCGTAGCCGTACACCCCATATGCATAATCTCCCGACGTCGTGACGTTTCGCGTCGTGATGGTCAGGGGGCCCGATCCCGTGGAGCTATAGACGCCATAAGAACTAATTCCGCTCGTCGTGATCGCCCCGGCGGTGGTATTGATCAGAACCGAGCCTCCGCCGCCGATGGCATACACGCCATACGCGCCATTTTCTCCGGAGGTCGTGACGTTGCCGGTCGTAACGCTCAGCGTACCGGATCCCCCCTCAACGTTTATGCCTATGGCGCCCTTTCCACGGGTGCTGATCGAGCCGGCGGTGGCATCGATCAACGTGGCAGCCGTGCCGCGGTTGAAGGCTGCCAGCCCATTCGCGTTGTCCCCGGCCGTCGTGACGGTCCCCGCGTAGATATTCAGCTCACCGCTCTGTGGACCATTAAAGACGTGTATGCCATTGGCGCCAGCTCCACCGGTGCTGATCGTGCCGGCGATGGTGTCGATCAGAGTGGAGCCCGAGCCGGAATTATAGGCGAACAGTCCATACGCGGAAATTCCGGACGTCGTTATGCTTCCAGTCGTGATGTTCAGGTTGTCGGAGGTGGTCCAGCTCGTTAAGCCGTAGGCATAATCTCCGCCGGTGGTGATTGTGCCGGCGCTGGTGTCGATGGTCACCAGCCCCGAGGCGTTCCATACCGAGAGCCCGTGAACGTATTCGGCTGTCGTATGGACAGCGACGCCGGAGCCGAACGTCACGCTCTGCCCAACGAGCGCGTCGTTGTAGGTGATGCCGTTCGGATTGACCGGATCGGCGCTTGTACAGGTGACGACGGACCCAATCCCGCATTCGTCGGCGGCCAGCGCGTTGTCGATCGGGAGCGCTATGAGAGCCGTAATCAGGGTCAAGCAGGGTGCAAAAAGCCGCCCCTGATCACGATGGGTTATCATCAGGCATCCATTCGGATTGATTTTGTGAGTCGTCGCCGTCACCCTTACGGGTCCCCCCGCACCGCACAAACGGTCAATTTGGGGTGTATTCGGTCAAATTGGGGCGTATCTGCTCATGCGGATTTGAGAGCACAAGCGAGGCCCCGATCGCGCGACCGGTCCATGTTGAACAGGAGGCCGGCTTAGTCGAAGAGGGCAAGGCAAGACGATCAGGTGCCCAGGCTGCGGTTTCCTAGTGCATGTCGCCCAGAAGTGTACGCGGTTCTGGGACAACGACATGCATTAGCAGATATGACGGATCGTGCAGCATGCAGACAAATCGCGCTGCAAACTCACTGCCCGATGCGGGTTGTCTAAAGTTCTAATGATTTCGGAAACCGTCCGAGTAACTGTGTTGTTCCTACGCTGCACGCATGGACATCCAGCCGCCGCTTCTTCGAATCACGTCGAATCGTCAGATAGTCGTCATATCGGCGATCATCACGTCGATCTCGGTCGCGGCTCCAGTTGTGTCGATAGCTATTGCACTTGCCTTCATGCCCGGGCTGCCGTCACAAGCCTATTGGGGCGTTCTCGCACTTGCCACGATCATTCCGCTGGTTATCGCGCCGCCAATCGCTGCCGGCGCCCTTAGCATCCTCAAGCTGCTCACCATCACGATAGATCATCTCGACAATTGCGTCCGCTATGACCCGCTCACAACCGTGCTTTCCAGAGTCTACCTACTGGGGCAAGTACGCCAACAGCTGGCGGGCGGCGGGGCGTTCCTGATGATCGACGCGGACCACTTCAAATCGATCAACGACACCTACGGACACGACGTCGGAGACGAAGCGCTCAAGTGCCTCGCACAAGTCCTCAAAACTGCCCTGCCGACTGATGCGTTGGTGGGACGGCTCGGTGGTGAGGAATTTGGCGTATTTCTGCCGCGGGTAGCGGACTACGATGCGGGCAGCGTGGCGGACGGTCTGTGCGAAGCCATGCGGCATTCCGGCAGAGTCATTGCCGGCCACCGCATCGACCTCACGATCAGTATCGGGGTGGCTGGCCATCGCTCAGAACGTACGCTTGAGCAGACCATGAAACTCGCCGACAAGGCTCTATACTACGCCAAGCGAACTGGCCGCGACCGTTATCACATTCATGACGAGAACGATTTGGTAAGGAGCAGCGAGATCATTCCACGTGCCGCGGTGCATCAGGCTCGGGAAGCTGCGGTATTTTTCGCGGACGCATCGCGGCGGCAATTTCGCAAGGTCATTTAGTTAGGGCTTCTGGCGAAGCAGTTCTGTTGGGAAAAGGCCGTAAGCCGCCTTGAAGTACCGACTGAACCGTCCGGCATTGGTGAAGCCCCAACGCAAAGCAATGACCTCGATGGAGGCCGTCGGGTTTCGAAACAAATCGGCCCGCGCGCGCTCCAGCCGGATCTGCCGTTGATATGCGCCAATCGAAACACCCACGAAACGCTGAAAGCCGGCCTGAAGCGATCGAAGGCTGACGCCCGAGAGATTGGCAAGTTCCGTCCCGCTGGGAAGCAGCTCGGCATGCGCATGGATGAAATCGAGTGCGAGCTTCACATGCTGGGGCGCGATCATTGGCGGTGGTCGGTGCAGTATGTCCGAATGGGTGTTTGGCCAGGTTTCGAGTACCAGATCGACAAGGGCTTCACGGATCCGGTCGGCGGTCAGGCTTGCGCGGTTGAGCTGCGGACCAAATTCAGGGCTGGTGATGCACATGACCAATGACCTCAGCGCGCTGGCGCCTCCGGAACCCATGTCGATAGATGGCTGGAAGATCGGCTTCTCAACGATCGGACGATCAAGCAGAACCGATAACCGTCCGGTCAGCAACGGCCGATCGATTACGACACCGCAAAAGGCGTGATCGGACAGAAAATCCACCGAGCGACTGGCCATACCCTCGGCCGCGACTGCTGCGGTCGGCGAGCTGGCGAAGCTGTCCCGATGCTGATGGACGACCATGTTGCCGGCGGTCGGAAAGAAGAAGAACACGCCATCGTAGTGCCGCTGCGGTATCAGTTTGAACTCGCCTTTGACCACGCTCCGGCTGAAATCGATACCAGCGACGACGCCATACGTCCCCGACATCGTGAAGCGATCGCTCGACTTGAAAGGCTCTATCCTCACAGGCGCAAAGCGCTGATTGAGAAGATCCGCTAGGCTGTCGGCATCCTGTAGCTCAAAATTCACTACCGACTGGTGCGAGCGGGCCAGCGCCCGTTCCTGCATGACGTCTCCTCATCTCCGAAAAAATCCCAAACGACCCGTTCAGGGCTGCTCCGCTGGCGTTCCAGGCGTCTTGCAAGGCTATCGGCTTAAAGTGCCAAGCCAGCGTTCATCGCGAGCTTTGACTTTGAACTACCGTGTCCGCCTGAGAGAATTTTACTCTCCGACATTGCGACGGGCGCGCGGGTCTCTTACGAAGGAGATAGCCATATCCAAATGGTCATTTTGATCGGCATATGACTATTTTGGTGGGTATCTTTTCTTGTTAACCTCAACGGAGCACGAGGAGGGTTTATCCGGGCTACCAACACACCCGAGCGGCTCGTCCTGCCGACGATTTGGCCTGGCGGGCAGCCCGTAGCATCAGCGCGAATTCGAGAGCGGTCAGCGTCTCGTACAATTCGATAAAGCTTGGGAGAACCTCGATTGCCTGCCCGCCTGGGGCATGAAGCGCGAATAGTCCCTGCTGCTCCCCTTTCTCAATCATGCGTCTGACGTGTCCGCGCGAAACCCAGAAGCAGCGCGCGAGATGCCCGTACGAGCAAGAGACAATAGCCGGCTCTGCCCGCCCCCTGTCGGTCAGAGCAATCCAAAGCTTGAACATCACCTCGCGCCCAGCATTCTGCGTCTGAAAGAGATGACATTCTGGAAGAGCTGACACCAGCCGTGCGCCGTTCGCGTAAAGACGCAGGCCTTCTGAATAGTACCTGCCTACAAATTGCGGGTCATCTCGCATAATCTGAATGTAATCGTGGCCATCGGCGAGTAGTTGGATCGGCTTCAATGTCGCCAAGGTGCTGGCGGTTGCGACGGCGAGACCGCGCTCGGTCGGTTCAAAACGCTTTACGCGCCGATCAGAATGCGCCCGCACCTGATTGATATAGCCGGCGTGCTTCATAAGGGCGACGAGGGCGGCAACGCGATTTGGTCCTGTTAGCCCGAACTCGGCGGCGAAGGCCTGGAGGCGTGTGAGGGTAGCACCCGAACTTGGATCGTGAGGATCCCGCGAGTAATACATCGCCAGCAACGCGATACAAATCACGTAGCGCGCCTCTTCACTCATGATCCGGATGAGCGAAGAGGTCTTTTCAAAGTTGCTGGATACGAGTTCCGCGTGAAGCCGAAGGGCTGATTGAAATTCAGGATGCTTTTTCAGCGCTTTCGCATCTTCAATTACCCATCCCGGCAGATTGAGATCGTCCATAGCCCGCCCGAACCCGGCTCTTTGATGTCCCGAAAGCCTTCGCGGCATCGGTCGCATTGCTCTAGGCGGTCGAAGATCGCCCTCTTCTCAACTTCCGAATTGTGCCGTGTAGCCGAATTCATACGCAAGCAATTCGTCACTTTGACGCGGCATGCAAGAATGGTTGTCGCTGGACAAAACAAGACATGCTCGCTGCACCGAGCATTTTTCAGCGCTAATTGTCTTTTGGCGTCGCGTTTTGTCAGCTTACATCGGCCTTCATACCCTGCTTGCCGAACGTGCGGATCGTTGCCGTCCGGTGCGGGTGGGCCTGATCGGCGCCGGCAAATTCGGCTCGATGGTGTATCCATTCGATACGAAAGGCCGCCGTATCGGACCAGGGCTGTGGCGTGTTGATCCGATAGCGGCGGCCTTTCTCACGCGCCGGGCTGCTGGGGGCTGGCTGGGTCAGCAGCCCGGACAGATCGCTCAACGAGTGCGAGGACAATACCCCCGTCCCCGCCCTGGTTGGCGACGCGTGATCTATGCGGTCAGGCGTAGAACCCGACCGGTCGTAATGTCTCTGCCTCTCGCCGTGACAGCCCCCTCTCCCCTCCCGTCTTCCCGAAGGCCGCCATGTCCTGATGCATCAGCGCCAGAAGCCGACCTGAGCCGAGATCGTCAAATGCCACTCCGCCATGGTCCGGCGCATCACCAGGCTCATTCGCCGAAGACGGTGTGCCGCGACGCTGCTGCTGGGCGCAGGATCGGTATGACCAAGCCCGACCAGAAAAGAGCCGCCCAGCTATCGCGTCATAGAAGCTTAACCGACCGGCAGCGGCTAGCTGCGGTCGAGCCAGACGATTACGATTTATGCGCAGATCGTCTTGGCGGCTCGTTTTTGGTCTGAATGATGCGACAAAACTCCCGGTCGATCACCAGATCCCGGTGCGACGTGCCGCAAGCCGAGCGAAGCGGCCGGTCCGCTCGCAGGATGCTCAGCTTCCACCGTGAACGGCCGGGATGGGCGCTGAACTTAAAGCGCGTCGCGCTGAACCGGATTCAGGCGACGCGCTCTAAATCTTTGTTTTGACGCATGTCGTTGTCCCAGAACCGCTGCACACTTCTGGGCGACATGCAGTAGCATTCGGGCACTCAAATTCTGACGTCAGACGACCCCAGAAACGCAAGATGGTGGGAAATGGGTATTTACACTGACTACTTATACGCGGCCGCTCGACCCCGGATCAGCAATCCGGGGTCCAGCTTTGCGTGTCGAACGCCTCATTTGTTTAGCTTCGCCTGCAGGGCATTAACGTCGTCCGTCGTCATCTCGCCGTCGGTGGCCACCTTACCGTCGACGATTTTCCACAGCCGGAACGGACCAGTGATGTCGCCGTATTTGTCGAAGGACACCGGGCCGATCACGCCCTCATAGCGGATCGGCTTGCCTTGCTTGATCAGGCCGAGCGCCTTGGCGAACTCCTCCTTGCCGGCATAGATCGGCGTGCCGGCCGGATCGACGGCCTTGTAGATCGCGTCCCTGATCTTGGCCGGCTCCTCGGAGCCGGCTAGGGCAATCGCAAGTCCGACGATGGCGCCGGCGTCGTAGGAGCGGTCGGCTGCCGGGTTCGACGGCTCGATACCGGAGAAGGCCTTGTAATTCTTGTTGAAATATTCGGTCGAGGCGGTCGGGCTGGTGCCGGAGGACGTGCCGTAGGCATCCTTCAAGTAATCGGCGCCGACGGAGTCGATGAAGTCTGGGCTGTTCATGCCGTCATTGAGCAGGAACTTCTGCACGCCACCCTGCGAAATCCAGGTGCGGGCGATGGTGGCGCCGTCGACGGGCGTGCTGACCAGGTAAAGCCCGTCCGGCTCGCCGGCCATCGCGGCGGTGACTTCCGAAGCATAGCTCGACTGCTTCTCGTTGTAAGGCGTGTCGGAGACGATGGTGCCGCCGAGGGCTTTGTAGGCACGCGAGAATTCGGCCACCATGTTGACGCCGAAGTCGTTGTTGACGTGGATGATCGCCAGCTTCTTGAAGCCCTTGTCGATGGCGTATTTGGCGGCGGCGACACCCTGCAGCGCGTCCGAGGTGATGGTGCGGAAGAAGATGCCGTTGGTCTTGCCGTCGCGGCCGAGCGTCGTCAGCGTCGGCGAGGACGAAGCCGGCGACACCTGGACGATCTTGGCCGGTCCGGTGACCGAGGTCAGGATCGGGATCGATACCGAGGAGATGATGCCGCCGATGATGGCCGGCACCTTCTTGACCTGCACGAGCTGGGTCGCTGCGTCGACCGCAACGTTGCCCTGACTCTGGCTGTCGCGTGTGTCGGTCGCGAGATCGCAGCCGCGCACGCCGCCTGCATCGTTGATGTCGCGGAACGCCATCTCGACCGACTTCGCGCCAGCCTGGCCGTATTCGCCGGCCGGGCCTGTCAGTTCCATGACGAGGCCGACGGTGATCTTGCAGTTGGCCGCATGCGCCGCGCTAGCCGCCATCAGCAGACCAAGCGCGGTGCCGATCTGGAATAGTTTCTTTGTCATTTTCATAGCTGTTCCCCTTTCGTTAGACGACTTACCTGCTTTGCCTGTTCAGTCTTCCGGCATCTGCAGCCAGGTTTCATGCAGATGTCGCCATTCGACGCCGTTCGGTGCCGATGAATTGGTGGTGAAGACGGCGCTCGACCGCCTCCGGCTCTGCTTGCCGGCGTGCCGCTGCGCCTCGATATAGGTGAGGACAATCACGTCGCCCGTCCCCCATCCCAGCCGGATGTCTTCGATCGAAATGGCGAAGTCGCCGTCGAAAGTTGCACGGCTGGCCCGGACATGGTCGAGCACCGCGTCGCGATCGAGCCACTGGCCGCTCGGGGGGATCATCGAGAACCCTTCCCCAATCACGTGCTCGAACCGGGCGAAATCGGTCGTGTCGGCTCGCCTCCTGTCGAACCAGTCTACGAAGAAGCGGTGCAGATCGACGACCTCGGCGCTGGCACGGGAAAGAAGCGAAACGTCCATGACCGTGCTCAATTCCTGCCGGCGTTCAGGTTATAATGCATGATCGAGCCGTGGCGGCCGCGACGGTCTCGTTCCAGCGCATAGACATCGCCTTCGAGCCCGGGGCTCTCGGCAATCGCCGAGGCAATGGCCGACTTATCCTGCGCGGACAACACGACCTCCATGATCCGCGCGTTGGCGAGCGCATGCGCCTGGTTGCGGGCACCGACGATGACAGCCGCCACCTGAGGCTGTTCCAGCACCCAGGCGCTGGCGATGGTGGCGATGTCGACGCCGTGACGGTCGCCTGCTGCCTTCAGCGTTCCCAGCAGATGCTGGAACAGGTCCCAGCCGCCGAAATCGTCGATGATCAGCTTGTACTTGATCAGTGAGCGGTTCTCGAGCGGCATCGATGGCTCGGCGGCACCCAGCCATTTCTCGCTGAGGAAGCCGCCGGCCACGGACCCATAGCAGAGGAAGCTGACACCGTTCTCCACGGCAAGTCCTGCAAGGCTCTTCGCCGGACGCTGGTCGAGGACGGAATATTGCAGTTGCTGGCTGACCACGGGCACGCCGGCCGACAGGATTTCCGACAGGCGCTGCGTATCGAAATTGGTCGTGCCGACATTGCGCACCTTGCCCTCGGCCCGTATCTCGTTCAACCAGCCCATCGCGTCGATGTAGCGGGGCTGCGAATAGTCCCACCAATGGAATTGCACGAGATCGAGCCGCTCGGTCTTCAGCCGCCGCAGCGACTGGTCGACGATGCCGCTGATGTAATCGCGGCTGATGCTGGCAAGCCGCTCAAGGTCGGGCACCAGCTTGGTGTGCACCTTCATCCGGGCGGCAACGTCGAGGCCCCGTTCGTTGGCGAGCCGCAGCCGGGCGGCCCCGATCAGTTCTTCCACGCCGGTGTAGATGTCGGCGCAGTCATAGGTGAAGATGCCTGCATCGAAGGTGGCGATCAGGTCGCTAACCGCCTGCTGCCGGTCGATCGCGCCATGCCCGCCGGCAAGCTGCCAGCCGCCGCGGATGACGCGCGAGACCGTGTAGCCGGGGCTGAGCTCGAACGTTCTTGCCATCATTTGTCCTCGCTCTTGTCTTCACTGTCGGGCGGCAGCGGCACGGCCGTGGTTTGGGCGTGGCTGAAGCGCCGCTTGCCAAGCCGAACGATCCTGAGCCGGCTTGCACAGTTGGGATCTGGGCAGGCGATCTCCGCATCCGACGTCATCCAGTCGTTCGGATGCGTCGGGCGCTGCTTTGCCGCGAGCAAAGGCAGGACGGCGGCGATGGAATAGATCGAGAAGCCCTGCCCTGGCGGCATGGACAGCATCTCGCCCCTGAGCTCGAAATGATCGCCCGGCTTGGCACCGCAATAGATCGGCTTGCCTTCGGGGATGACCGCCTCGACGCGGAGGTCGAAGAGTTCGAAACTGTCGTCGCGACCGGCCATTCAGGCCTCCGCCCGCGCAAAGGTGACGTCACAGGCGCCGTTGCGACGAATGATCCCGCAGGCCGCTGCAAACTGTTCCCGCTGCTCAGGCAGCACTTGGGCCACCACGCTTCCAGCCAGCCAGCCGATCGGAAACAGCAAACGCGCGCCCTGCCCGTAGAACAGGCCGATGTCGAAGATCGCGTTGGGGTTGCCGCCCCACATGCGCGCCGGCACGTAGGAGAGCACGATGTCGCCGGGCTGGGGCGTCAACGTCGCATTCTCCGCCGGCAAAGGCCGCGCATAAGCCTGGTTCTCGAGATGGGCAGGCGGAATCGGGCAGGAGATTTCGGGACCCGTCCACATGGCGTGAATGCCGGCAACCACGCGCGGCTCTTCCAGATAGGCCCACAGGAAGCCAGCGTTGTCGGGCGCCTTCTCCGGCTGCAGAAGCGCTGTTGCCGACAGGCCGGAGCGCGACTCGGTGATCTTTATGGCGCGTCTTGTCATGTCACTCCGTTCTGGCCCTGGATTGCAGCTTGTCGCGCAGGAAGGCGAAGGGACGGCTGATATCGGCCACCAGCGCCTCGCGCGCGGCCTGCGCGTCCTGCGCCGCAAGCGCGGCAACGATGCTGCGGTGATAATGTGCGGTGTCCACCTCGCCGGCTTCGGAAAAGGCGTAGATGGCGACCCGGATGCACGGTCCGGATTGCAGCCAGAGGCTCTCGATCATCGGGATCAGCACCGCCGAGCCGCAGGCACGGTAGATTTCGAAATGGAAGCTTTGGTTGAGCGTCACCTCCCGGTCGACGTCCTTCTTGTGCTTCAGCGCGCGGATCTCGTCCCATTCGCGCAGCAGGGCCTCGATGGTCGCGATCTGGCGCGGCCCCATGCGGGAGGCGGCGAGCGAGATCGCCTCCCCCTCGATGAGGACACGGGCGCGCAGCAGGTCATCGATGCGCTCCAGCGTGATCGGCGGCACGCGTACTGAGCGGTTGGGAAGCGCCTCCAGCGCCTTTTCGGTGATCAGCCGGCCGAGCGCCTCGCGCACTGGCATCGTCGAAGTGACCAGCGCGTCGGCAAGGCCGCGGATAGTGAGCACCTGGCTTGGCTCGAAGAGGCCGCCGATGAGCGCGCGGCGCAGCTCCGAATAGACGCGGTCCTGCACGGTCTCGCGACCGACGGGCGCGAGCTGCGCGGCAAGAACCTCGTTGTTCCGCTCCACGGCTGCCTTTTGCATGGCGTTCCCGACTCTAGCCCTTTTTTGCCGGCGCCCTTTTTGGCGGGCCGGCCTGTTTTCGGCTTGCAGAGAAAATTAAAGCCGAATAGCGTGATCAAAGCAAGTGTGATCACATATCAAAATTAGGAAGCGATGAACGTTTCCGGCCTGAGGAAATGATGGGAGAGACGGAAAAGCGGCATGAGGCGGAGGCCCAGGCGCCGGTCCTGGCGGCGAAGAATGTCGTCAGGCGCTTCGGCGGGCTTGTCGCTGTCAACAATGTCTCTTTCGATGTCCGTCCGGGCGAGATCCTCGGCCTGATCGGCCCGAACGGTGCCGGCAAGACGACGATGTTCGACCTGCTCGCCGGCAGCATCCTGCCATCCAGCGGCGAGATCTATCTCGGCGGCGTGCCCGTCGCCGGCGAGGCCGCTCACCGCCGCATCGGCCGCGGCCTCGGCCGCACGTTCCAGATCCCCCGGCCCTTGCCCAATCTGACGCTGGTCGAAAACGTCATGCTCGCCGCGCAGGGACTGAGCGGAGAGCGGCTGCTCGCCAATTTCCTGATGCCGTGGCGGGTCGCCACCGAGGAGAAGGCAGCCGCCGCCAAGGCCACCGAGCTTCTCGAGCTCGTCTCGCTTACCCGGCTGGCGCACGAGCCGGCGCGCGTGCTCTCCGGCGGCCAGCGCAAGCTGCTCGAACTTGCCCGCGTGATGATGGCCGACCCGGCGATCATCCTGCTTGACGAGCCCGCGGCCGGCGTCAACGCCACTCTGCTCGAAGTCATCATCGACCGCATTCGCGACATCAACAAAAGCGGCATCACCTTCCTTTTGATCGAGCACAACATCGACATGGTGACGCGGCTCTGTGATCGCGTCCTGGTCATGGCGAGCGGCGAGTTGCTATGCGAAGGAACGGCCGACGGGGTGGCGCGCGATCCGCGCGTCATTGAAGCCTATCTCGGAGGCGCGGCATGAGCGACGTCGTGCTGGCCGTCCACGATCTGGAAGCCGGCTATGAGCCCGGCGTGCCCATCGTGCGCGGCGCCTCGATCACCGTCAACAAGGGCGAGATCGTCGTCGTTCTCGGCCCGAACGGCGCCGGCAAGTCGAGCCTGATCAAGGCAGTGGCCGGCCTCGTCCCGATCAGCCGCGGCACCGTGCTGCTCGACGGCAGGGACATCACTTCGGCGCCCGCCCATACCATGGTCCGCCTCGGGCTCGCCTTCGTGCCGCAGACCGAGAACGTCTTTCCGCTGATGTCGGTGGAAGACAATCTGAAGGTTGCCTGCGGCATCCTGAAGCCACGCGAAATCCCGGCGCGCATCGCGGAGATGTACGCGGCCTTCCCCGATCTCGAGCGGCAGCGAAAAACGGCAGCCGGCAACCTCTCGGGCGGGCAACGGCAGATGCTGGCGGTGGCGCGGGCGCTGATCGTGCGTCCGAAGGTGCTGGTGCTCGACGAGCCGTCGGCTGGCCTTTCGCCAAAATTCGTCGCCATGGTGTTCGAGATGCTCTGCGCCATCCGCAGATCCGGCGTCACCATCCTTCTGGTCGAACAGAATGCCAAGGCGGCGCTTGCCATAGGCGACCGCGCCTATGTGCTGGTCGAAGGCAAGGACCGGCACGAAGGCGCCGCCGCCGAACTCTGGAACGATCCGGTGGTCGCGGAGCTCTATCTTGGTCAGCGCCCGAAGAGCGACGGCAAGGCCATATCCTCCGGCAAGGGGAGCGCTGCATGAGCCTGCAATTCATCGTCGACGGACTGCTGACCGGCTCGATGATCGGCCTCGGCGCCATCGGCGTCACGCTGACCTATTCGATCCTGCGCTTCTCGAATTTCGCGCATGGCGACTTCATGGCTTGGGGCACTTACGCGACGCTCGCTGTCGTCGGCGCCATCGGCGCAATGTTCGGCAAGGTCGCGCCGATCGGCTCGCTCTCCTTCGGCTGGCCGCTGATCGTGGCGCTCGTCGTCGGGATGGCCTTCACCGGGCTGCTCGCGCTGCTGCTCGACCTGGTGCTGTTTTCCCGGCTGCGCAAGCAGGGCCAGGCCATCATCGTGGTGATGGCGAGCTTCGGCGCCTCGATGGCGCTGAGAAGCCTGCTCGAATTCACGTTCACGTCGCGGCCTACCTATTTCAGCCGGGCCATACAGATCGCCATGCCGGTCGGGCTCGGCATCCGCATCACCCCGGACCAGATCGCCCTGCTCCTGCTGACCGCCCTCCTGGTGACGGGCGTCCATCTCCTGATTACGCGCACGCAGACTGGCCGCGCCATGCAGGCGCTCAGCCAGAACGCGGCGCTCGCCCGCGTCGTCGGCATCGACGTCGCCAAGGTCGTGCGTGTCACCTGGATCATCGGCGGGGGACTGGCCTGCGTGGCCGGCGTCATGATCGGCATTCTCATCCAGATCCGACCCTTCATGGGCTTCGACATGCTGCTGCCTATGTTTGCCGCCGCCATCCTGGGTGGCATAGGCAGCGTGCCGGGCGCCGTGCTTGGCGGGTTGATCATCGGCTTGGCCGAGGCCGGCGCCGTGCAACTGATCGGCGCCGAATGGCGCGCGGCAGTTTCCTTCATCATCCTGATGGCAGTGCTGTTTGTGCGGCCCATCGGCCTCTTCGGGATTCGCGAAAGATGATCGATCTCGTCGGCTACGGCGCCTTCTTCCTGACCACGGCGTTGATCTTTTCGCTGATCACACTGGGGCTGAACCTGCAATGGGGGCTGACCGGCCTGTTCAATGTCGGGCTCGCCGGCTTTGTCGCGATCGGCGCCTACACCTCGGCGCTGCTCACCACGCCGGCCGATCCCGCGCGGCTTGGCGGTTTCGAGCTGCCGATCCTCATCGGCTGGCTGGGCGCGATGGTGGTGGGCGGCCTTGCCGCGGCGCTGACCGGCATCGCCACGCTGCGTCTTAGATCGGATTACCTGGCGATCACCACCTTCGGCGTTGCGGTGGTCGTGCAATTGGTCGCGCTCAATGCCCAGAAGCTCACCGGAGGCCCTTTCGGTATCGGCTTCATTCCGCGGCCCTTTGGCGGCCTCGCCGAAACGCCGCTGCTCTTCAACCTGTCTAACCTCGCCATCGTCTCGGTGGTGACGCTCGCCGCATACCTCGCGCTCGAACATCTCTCCCGCAGCCCGTGGGGCCGCGTCCTGAAGGCGCTGCGCGAAGATGAGCGTGCAGCGATTTCGCTCGGCAAGAGCGCGCGCTTCTACCGCGTGCAGGCCTTCGCGGTGGGCGGCGCCATCATGGCGCTCGCCGGGGCGCTGCAGGCGCATTTCATCGGCTTCATCGCGCCGGACAACTACCTGCCGATCCTCACTTTCCAGGTCTGGGTCATGCTGATCGTGGGCGGCTCCGGCAACAACCTGGGCGCCGTTGCCGGCAGCGTGCTGGTCTGGGCGATATGGGCCGGCTCGGGCGCGTTCACCAGCGTGCTGTTCTCGCCTGAGCAGCAGGCGCGCGCGGCCGCCCTGCAGATCGTCGCTATTGGCGTGATGCTATGCGTCATCCTGCTGGTCAGGCCGAGCGGCCTGCTCGGCGAGAGGCCGCGCCGCGTTCGCACGAAGAAGGCTGTGAGCCAAGCCCCGGAGAGCAGCGGCCCATGAGCCGGACGCAGCGATCAACCGGCCTATCGCTCTGGCATGCCACCGCTCGCGATCGCCGCGACCGGCCGCCGCTTGAAGGCCGGCTCGACGTCGACCTGGCGATTGTCGGCGGCGGCTTCGCAGGCCTGTCGACCGCACTCCACGTTGCCGAGAGAGGCATTTCCGTTGCTCTCCTGGAAGCAGAGATCATCGCCTGGGGGGCGACGGGCCGCAATGCCGGCTTCGTCGTGCCGAACTTCGCCAAGATGGATCCGTCCGCCATCATCGCCCATCTCGGCCCGGACCACGGCGGACGCCTGATCGACTTTGCCGCCGGCAGCGCCGACCTGGTGTTCGACCTCGTCAAGCGGCACGGAATCGATTGCCACGCCCTGCAGAACGGCTGGATCCAGCCGGCGCATTCGGTTGCGGCCCTCGAAAAGGTGAAAGCCCGGGCCGGCCAATGGGCGGCGCGCGGCAGGCCCGCCGTCACGCTCGACAGGCAAGCCGTCGAGCAACTTACCGGCGTGCGCGGCTATGCCGGCGGCTGGATGGATCGTTCCGGCGGCCTGCTCGATCCGGTCGCCTACGCGCGCGGCCTGGCGGACGCCGCGGAAAAAGTTGGCGCCCGCATTTTCGAGCACAGCCGCGTGACGGCGATCGAGCGGACTGCGCAAGGCTGGACGTTAAAGACGCCGTCGGGATCGGTGCGGGCGGGAAAGGTTCTGATCGCCACAAACGCCTATGGTGGGGAGCTCGATCCGGCTCTCGGGAAAACTTACATCCCGCTTCGGATATTCCAGATCGCGACGGCGCCGCTGCCGCGCTCCATACGCAGCCGGCTGTTGCCTGGCGGACAGGGTGTCGGGGACACGAGACGCAACCTTTTGACTTTTCGCTTCGACAGCGACAACAGGCTGATCAGCGGCGGCATGCATGTTGTCGGCGCCGGCGCCGAAACGCGGGTGCCGCAAGCGATCTGGCGGCGCCTCGCCACGCATCTCGAGCTGCCGGACGTCCCGCCGCTGCAATATTCCTGGTCCGGCATGGCGGCCGTCGAGCCTGATTTCTTGCCGCGCCTCGTCGATCTCGGTCCTGGACTGATCGCGGGCTTTGCCTGCAACGGCCGCGGCATCGCCATGACTACGGCGATGGGCAAGGCGCTCGCCGATTGGGCCGGGGGAATGAATGCGGGCGACTTGCCGCTTCCCTTCGCTCCGCCATCGCCGATCTCGTTCCACAACGTGGTCCGTTATGCGCCGAACGTCTTGCTCGCATGGAGCATTTTGCGCGATCGCCTGGAACGGACGCGTTGATGGCCGCTAGATGTCTGACCGTGCGCAAGCGCGGCGGCGGCATGAGGGTGGACAGGAGACCGGCGCGCGTCTCGGCGAGCTCGTTCAAGACGAGCGAACCGCCGGCGATCTCGGCGAGGATGGCAAGCAGGCCAGTGCCGGCAGAACGCTCAAGCGCGCGGTCGAGGCAGTGATCAGCGCCTCAACGCGGCTCGATCAATTCGGCGTCTGGCAACGGAGCAAAAACGGCGGCGGCGATACCCGCGCACGAATTCGCCGCGACCGTCGAGGTCGCAGACCTCTCGGGGTAGGCGTCGCCTGTAATGAAAATCCCGAATTTATGATGGAAAATCAGCCTCTTACGCGAAAGGCCAATGGTACCGTTGGCTGGGATCGAACCAGCGACCTCCGGATCCACAATCCGGCGCTCTAACCAGCTGAGCTACAACGGCACGTCTGCCTGAACTGGATCAAGGTGAAGCTTCGTTCTCCGTGATCCGCTCTGTCGTTCGGCGATGCGTCAAATACGGGCTATCGGATTCTAATTCAAGGGCCTTGATAAGGTAAAGGATGGGTTTCCTCATCCGCCTCTGGTCAAGGCAAAAGAAAAGGCCGGCGGGAGGAGGTGCCGGCCTTTTCCTGTTACGAGCCAGCGGGAGGAGGTGCTGGCTGGTCACCCCGGAAACGGAGGGAGGAGGTTCCATTTCCGGGTATCTGATTGCTCAACCTATCGCATGACTATTTGTCTGACGAAATGCGACGTTTTGATGCATCGCACGGGTTGTGCGCGGAAATTAGGCAGCCTTGACGTCCTTCATCGCCTTCTCGAAGGCGCTCTTGACCGGCTTGGAAACGTCCTCGACCGCCTTGGTGGCAACGGTCTGGAACTCCTTGGCCTGCTCGACGGCCATTTCGAAGCGCTTGCGCAGGAAGGAGGTCTGCAGCTCGACGACTTCCGAAAGGGTCTTGGCGCCGACCAGGGCTTCGAGGTGCGAGAAGCTGGCCTCGGAATTGGCGCGCAGCGTGGCAATCGCCTTGAGCGAAACGTCGCTGGAAACGGCCTTGGCGGTCTCATAGGTCGACTCCAGAACCTTCTGGGTCTCCTCGGCGCCGGTCTTCAGCTTGGCATAGGCTTCCTTCGACTGCTCGACGCCCTTCTCGGCGAAGGCGCGCATCTGGTCGGTCGCCTTGGAGGCGTCGAAGCTCGGGAATTCAACGTTTTCGATGGTGTCGGTCTTGGCGGTGGTCTTGGACATTTTC
The DNA here is from genome assembly GCF_033977265.1 of Mesorhizobium australafricanum. Classification (NCBI taxonomy): domain Bacteria; kingdom Pseudomonadati; phylum Pseudomonadota; class Alphaproteobacteria; order Hyphomicrobiales; family Phyllobacteriaceae; genus Mesorhizobium; species Mesorhizobium australafricanum. Next base: position 664,133 of record NZ_JAVIIT010000002.1, read on the forward strand.
CAACCTTTCGGGGCAGCGGCTTTGACAGAAAGCCGTCTCGTTCATGTATAGTGGCAATATAAAGGATTTTTTGTGCATTGCAATATCTTTGTTGCACCGCACCATAAAAATCTTCCCATACGTCAGCCCTAGGGGCCGTTAACCAAGAGCCCAGAGATTTCGGCCGTTGCAAGCCAGGGCTTGTGGACCTTCGGGCCGCGGCCTTTTATTAACAAAGCGTTAACTGAAATGCCCGCTTCGGAGGGTTGGCCCGCGCATGCCGCCTGAAAACTACTCCTTCCTCGACGTCGCCGTGCTCGACGCGGTGCGCCAGCGCTTTGCCGCCGGCGACGCTTTGGCCATATTGTCGGCCGACCTCGAACAGGTGATCTGGGCGAACGGTCCGGGGGCGTCGATGTTCGGCTATCCGGATATCGAGGCCATCATCGGCGCCTCGGCACGGCTGCCGCTGATTGCCCGGCGGCAGATCATGGCGACCAGCGGTTTTCCGGATATCGGCAGCGACCGGGCCATCACGGTGAGGCTCGCCACCGGCATGGTAAGCCGCGCCGTCGGTTTCGTGGCCAGCGCCGTGACGATGCCGGACGGCGAGAAGGCAATCATGCTGGCGGTGCCGGCGGCGCAGACCAGGTCGCGCAGCGCCGGCGAGATCGCCAGCCGCGCCATCGGCGGCTTCACCGAAGCCGGTCATTTCATCGCTTTCGTCGACGCGCAAGGCGGTATCGAGGCGGCCTCGGACGGCTTTGCGGCGCTCGGCATCGAGCCGGGGACGCTGGCTGCCCTGGTTGCGGACGTGACCGCGAGCGGAGACCGCCTTGTCAAGCGCCTTGTGCCGGGCACCGATACGTCCTACCCGGCCGGTTTTGCGCGGCTCACCGATGCACGCCATCTGCTCGTGGTGATCGATGAGGACCAGCTCGACGGCGACCAAGGCGACCAGCCGGCCGCCGGCCAGGGCGATCAGCCCGGCGATCAGCAGGTCGCGGCGCCAGAGGCGGTTGCGGCCACGCTGTCGGGTGAAAGCCTGGCCGTCGAGCCCGAGCCTGTTCAGGACAACAGCCCCGCGCCGGCCGTGGCGGCTGGTGAACAGGCTGAGCTGGTCCCAGAGGCTCGTGAAGGCGAGGCACGGCCTGACGCGGAAAGCCGGGCCGTGGCCGACCAGCAGCCTACCCGGACCAATCATCAGGCGAATGTCAGCGAGCCCAGCCAACGGGCAGCGGACGACAGTGCCGGCCAGCACGACCATTGGTACTTCAACGCCGGCGACGATGCCAGGCAAGCTCAACCGACAGCACCGGCAACGGACGCGACGAAGGAAGCCATCGCGGCCGAAGGCCGTCGGCAGGACGTCGGCGAAACCGCCGGACGCGAAACCGTCACGCCGGCACAAGCGGTGCCGCCCCGCGACATCGACCGCTCCGCGCTGCCGCTGCGCTTCGTCTGGCGCACCGACGCCGAAGGCAAGTTCAGCGCGCTGTCGCCCGAATTCGCTAATATCGTCGGCCAGCCCGCCGCCGACGTGATCGGCCGCCGCTTCAAGGACGTCGCCACCACTTTCGGCCTCGACGCCTCGGGCGAGATCGCCGGTCTGCTCGAACGGCGCGACACCTGGTCCGGCCGGTGGGTGCTGTGGCCGGTGGCTGGAACCGGTCTGAAGATCCCGGTCGATCTCGCGGCGCTGCCGGTCTACGGCCGCGGCCGCGCCTTCGAGGGTTTTCGTGGTTTCGGGGTCGCGCGCAGCGCCGACGCCGTGGTCGATCCGGAAGCGCTTGGCATGGCTTTGGTGCCGAATGCCGCGCCAACCGGGGCCGCCCCTGGCGGGGCCGGGCCGTCGGTTGGGCAGCCAGCAGCGGAGCAGACGTCACCGGAACAGGCAAAGCCTCAAGATCCCTTCCAGGGTGAAGTGCCGGCATTGACCATCGTGCCGAAGCCGGAGCGGCGCTTCGCCGACAAGGTGATAAGGCTGGCCGAGCATCGCCAGCCGGCCAATGACAAGCAGCCGGGAAGTGACACGCCCGCGGATCACAGGGGCCTGTCGATCCTCGAGCGCAGCGCCTTCCGCGAGATCGGCGAAAGGCTGCGCAGGGACAGTTCCATCCCTGCCGAGCCGAGCGTCCCCGAAGCTGACAAGCAGCCCGACGCGGCTGTTGCCGGCAAGGACAAGGCAACGGCGAACGAGCCGGCCAGCGAGACCAAGGCCGAGGCAAACCAGCCGCTCCCACTTGACGCGGCCGAGCAAGACAGTTCCGCGCGGGACGCGACCTTGTCGTCCACGCCGGAGGTTTCGGAGATTGCCGACGCGGAGGCCGATACGGAGACCGCGGAGGCGGAGACCGAGGCGGAAGACCAGGAAGATCTGGCGCGGCTCGACGGCATCGATGAGGCCGCCGAGACGGGCGTCGCCGGCCAGGCCGAGACCCCGAAAGGTTCCGGCTCGCTGCTCAACTATGCCGATGGCGAGAAATCCACGGAAGAAGCCGACGGCGCGCCTGTTTCCCAGACCGAGCGGGAGGCCCGGCATGCGGCCGAACATGGGGCCGCGGAACCGCAGCAGCCGGTCGCGGCCGGGCAGTCGGCCCCCGATGCGACGGCGGCCGACGACAGCATGACCGCCGACGATTTCCGCGACGCGCAAGACAATGAGGATTGGGCCGGCTCCGATGCCGATGCCGCCACGGTCGCAGGAGAACGGCCGGAAGAACCGGAAGCGGTAGCGTCGGCGCGGCCGCGCCTCGAAGTACCGCCGCTCAAACTCGCAGGCTTTGTACCGTCCGCTTTTTCGACCGGGGAAGAAGCCACGGCGCCCGATACATCCATCCTCGCCAGGCTGCCGGTGCCGCTGCTCATCCATTCGGGCGACATGCTGCATTATGCCAATGACGCCTTCCTCGAGCTCACCGGCTACGATGCGCTGGACGACCTCGCGGATGCGGGGGGGCTGGGCGCGCTCTTTGCCGATCCCTACGCCGAGGACAGCGCCGCGGACGAAAGCGACCGCTCGTTGAAGCTCAAGACCCGACAGGGCCAGGAATTTCCGATCGACGCGCTGCTGCGGTCCGTGCCGTGGCACGGCGGCAAGGCGCTGATGCTGGTGGTGCGGCGCTCCGGGGAGGACGATGCGGCGCATTTCACCGCCGCGAATGATGAGCCAGCGCTCCAGCCGGACGTTCCGGAATTGAAGTCGCGCATCGCCGAGATGCGCACCATCATCGACACCGCCACCGACGGCGTCGTGCTGATTGGCCGCGACGGCAACATCCGTTCGATCAGCCGTCCGGCGGAAGCGCTGTTCGGTTTCGACAGCGACGAGGTTGCCGGAAAGCCCTTTGCCTCGCTGTTCGCCATCGAAAGCCAGCGCGCGGCGCGCGACTATCTCGCGGGCCTTTCGGAACCGGGCGTGGCGAGCGTGCTCAATGACGGCCGCGAGGTCATCGGCCGCGAGGCGCAGGGGCGCTTCATTCCGCTGTTCATGACCATCGGCCGGCTGCCCAGCGACAGCGGCTTCTGCGCCGTGGTGCGCGACATCACGCAATGGAAACGGGCCGAGGAAGACCTGACGCAGGCACGCGCGGTGGCCGAGCGCGCCTCCTCGCAAAAGACGGATTTCCTGGCCCGCATCAGCCACGAAATCCGCACCCCGCTCAATGCCATCATCGGCTTTTCCGAGTTGATGGTGGATGAGAAATTCGGCCCTATCTCCAACGACCGCTACCGCGACTATCTGCGCGACATCAACCGGTCGGGCAATCACGTGCTCGATCTCGTCAACGACCTGCTCGACATCTCGAAGATCGAGGCCGGCCAGCAGGAGATGGATTACGAGGCGGTGTCGCTGAACGACACGCTGGCCGAGACGGTGGCGATGATGCAGCCGCAGGCCAACCGCGAACGCGTCATCATCCGCTCGAGCTTCGCCTCGCGGCTGCCGGAAGTGGTGGCGGATTTGAGAAGCGTTCGCCAGATCGCCCTCAACATCCTGTCCAACGCCATCCGCTACACCCAGGCCGGCGGCCAGGTGATCGTCTCGACCGCTTACGAGGCCTCTGGCGATGTCGTCATGCGCGTACGCGACACCGGCATCGGCATGACGCCGGCCGAGATCGAGCAGGCGCTGAAGCCATTCAAGCAGATCAATGCGCTCAAGCGCGGACGCGGCGACGGCACCGGCCTCGGCCTGCCGCTCACCAAGGCGATGGTGGAAGCGAACCGCGCCCGTTTCACCATCACCTCCACGCCGGGCGAAGGAACCCTGGTCGAGGTTGGCTTCCCCTCGACCCGCGTGCTCGCCGAGTAGCGCCCGATCAGACCCAAAGAAAAAGGCGTCCTGGAGGACGCCTTGAGAAATGGGATGCTGTCACAACGGGGGCTTGAGCTGAACCTCAGGGGACGAGGATCGGGATTTCTCCCTCAAGTTACACGCGACTATCGGGGTCGTCCCTTAACAAGTCCTTACCGCGTCGCAAAGAAATTTACGAATGTGTACCACCCATGAAATCTAGGTAAATTCGGCGGACAGATTTTATTAACCATGCCGAGGGGCGTTTGACGGTCGACCGCGAAGGGCACAACCAGGAAACTCTCTGCGGGCGATAATCCGTTTGGCTCTAGCTTGCCAGCTGCGGCAGCTCGCGGAACAGTTCCAGCGCCTCGGGATTGGCGAGCGCCTCCTTGTTCTTGACGGCGCGGCCATGGACCATGTCGCGCACCGCAAGTTCGGTGATCTTGCCGGACTTGGTGCGCGGGATGTCGGTGACGGCGACGATCCTGGCCGGCACATGGCGCGGACTGGCGCCGCTGCGGATCTTGGCGCGGATGCGCTTTTCCAGATCCTCGTCCAGGGGCGCGCCGGCGGCCAGCCGCACGAACAGCACGACGCGGACATCATTGTCGAAATCCTGGCCGATGCAGAGCGCCTCGAGGATTTCCGGCATCTGTTCGACCTGGTTGTAGATCTCGGCCGTGCCGATCCGCACGCCGCCCGGATTGAGCGTTGCGTCCGAGCGGCCATGGATGACCATGCCGCCATGGGCCGTCCATTCGGCGAAGTCGCCGTGGCACCAGACATTGTCGAAACGCTCGAAATAGGCCGCGTGATACTTCTTGCCTTCGGGGTCGTTCCAGAAGCCGGCCGGCATCGACGGGAAGGCTTTCGTGCAGACGAGCTCGCCCTTCTCCTGCCGGATCGGCTTGCCGTCGTCGTCCCAGACATCGACCGCCAGGCCGAGACCGGGCCCCTGGATCTCGCCGCTCCAGACCGGCTCGGTCGGCACGCCGAGCACGAAGCAGGAGACGATGTCGGTGCCGCCGGAGATGGAGGCCAGATGCACATCCTTCTTGATGCCTTCATAGACGAAGCGGAAATCCTCCGGCGACAGCGGCGAACCTGTCGAGGACAAGGTGCGCACGCTCGACAGATCGTGGCTCGCGATCGGCTTCAGCCCGGCCTTGCGAACCGAATCGATGAACTTGGCCGAGGTGCCGAAATAGGTCATCTTCTCGGCATCGGCGAAATCGAACAGCACATTGCCGTCGGGGTAGAAAGGCGAGCCGTCATAAAGCAAAAGCGTCGCGCCGGAGGCGAGGCCCGATACCAGCCAGTTCCACATCATCCAGCCGCAGGTGGTGAAGTAGAACAGGCGATCGCCGTCGAGCAGGCCGGCATGCAGCCGGTGCTCCTTGACGTGCTGGATCAGCGTGCCGCCGGCCGAATGCACGATGCATTTCGGGATGCCGGTCGTGCCCGAGGAAAACAGGATGTAGAGCGGATGCGCAAACGGCAGCCGCTCGAAGCTGACAGTCCTGGCGGCAAAGGGCGAGAGCGCTTCTTCGAGGGCGGCAGCCTCGTCGATGGTGGCGGCGACGTCGGCCGATGTGCCGAGATAGTCGACGATCAGCACCTTGCGCAGCGTGGCGAGCTTCCCTGCTACCGCGCGGACCTTGTCGGCCACCTCGATCGCCTTGCCATTATACCAATAGCCGTCCGGCGCGATGAAGACGACAGGCTCGATCTGACCGAAACGGTCGAGCACGCCCTGCTCGCCGAAATCGGGAGAGCATGACGACCAGACCGCGCCGATCGAGGCTGCGGCCAGCATCGCGGCGGCCGCTTCGGGCATGTTGGGCATCATGGCGGCGACGCGGTCGCCGGCCTTGACGCCGAGCGACAGGAAGAGCTGCTGCAGCCGCGAGGTCAGCGCATGAAGTTCGTTCCAGGACAGCCGGCGCTCGACCTTGTCCTCGCCGCGAAAGACGATGGCCGGACCGCCGCCGGTCTTCTTCAAAAGGTTCTCGGCGAAATTGAGCCTGGCGTCGGGAAAGAAGCTGGCGCCAGGCATCCTCTCGCCGTCGACGAGCTTCCGCTCACCCTTGTCGCCAACAAGATCGCAAAAATCCCAGACCAGGCTCCAGAACGCTTCGCGATCCTCGATCGACCAGCGGTGAAGCTCGGCATAGCCGGAGAATGCCAGCCCGGCCTTTGCTTCCGCGGCTTTCATGAACGCGGTTAGGGGCGCCGCATCGATCCGCTCCTGCGTCGGGATCCACAAAGGTGTATCGGCGGCCATGATCGCTCCTCCCAAACCGCGTCGCGTTTGAGCCAGTTAAGCTCAACATCGCATATGCCATCGTCCCAAAAACGGCGCGCCACCGCGGACCGGGACCGTTCAGACCGCTTATGCATATTGCAGCGCAGCAGAGCAAGATTTTGTTCGGTCGACGCATGGCGGGCGCTGCGCAAATGCCATCGCAAGGCCATAAAGACTTGAAAAGCGTCGGCGCTCGGTTACACCCGTCGGGCGATTTGTCGGCAATGAAAGCATACGGGGCGAAATGCCATCATCTGTGATCCGGCGCGGGGTGTGGGCGATCGGCGTTGCCGTGCTCGTCATCGCGCTCGCTGTCGCGGCGTTGCCGCTGATCGCCTCGACCCGCATCGTGCGCGACCGCATCGCATGGGAGTTGAGTGCCTGGAGCGGCTTCCGCGTCACCATCGACGGCTCGCCGCGCATCGAAGTGTGGCCGAAGTTCCGGGCCATCCTCAGCGACGTCACGTTGTCGCAATGGACCGAGACCGATGCGCCGCCGGTGGTCGAGGCCGATCGCGTCGAAATCGATCTGTCGGCGATGGCCGCCTTGCAGGGCGACGTCGCCTTTTCAACGGCAAGGCTGGTTCGTCCGACGATCAGGGTCCAGCGCATGGCGAGCGGCTTCTATCTGCCGCCGCTTCCGACCGGGGGACGCATCACGCGCTCGATCGATACCGCGCGCGGCGTGGTCACCGCCAACCCGCAGAAGCCCGATCTGGGCAGATTGCCTTCCGATCCGTTCGGCACCGTCGAGTTCCGCGATGGCCGCGTCGTGACCACGGCTGACGGCAAGGACACCGAAATCCTGAGCAGCCTCAGCGGCCAGGTGAACTGGGAAGCGATGAACAGCGAAGCATCGCTGACCGCAACCGGCATCTGGCGCGGCGAAAGCATGCAGCTCGATTTCTCCTCGCCGAAACCGCTGGTGCTGTTTGCCGGGGGAGCAGCACCCGTTACCCTCTCCTTCAAGGCTGCGCCCGCGACCTTCTCCTTCGACGGGTCGGCCTCGATGTCGGACAATGCCTATCTGGACGGCCAGGCAAAGTTTGCCGCGCCGTCGCTGCGGCGCGCGCTGGAGTGGTCGCAGGCCGGCCTCGCGCCTGGCGCGGCGATAGGTGCGGTCTCGATCGCCAGCAAGGTGAACGCCTCGGCGGGACGCGCGAAATTCGAGAACACCACCGTCACGCTCAACAACAATCCGGGCATGGGCGCGCTGGATTTCTCCTTCGCCGAGGGGCGCCCGGTGATTGCCGGCACACTCGCCTTCGATACGCTCGACCTCAGGTCTTTCCTGTCGGCTTTCACGCCTGTGGCGCCGACCGGCGACGCCGGCCCCGTCGACATCGACACTAGCTTCGCCGACCGCATAAACCTCGACCTCAGACTGTCGGCGGCGCATGCCAACGTGGGACCAGTGCAACTGGCCGACGTCGCGGCGACCGCGCAGGTGAAGAACGGTCTTGCCGTCTTCGACATATCCGACGCTTCGGCCTTTAACGGCACCATCCAAAGCAGCCTGCGCTTCGACCGCAAGCCGGAAGGCACGCAGGTCGAGATGCGGCTCTTGGCATCGGACGTGGATACGGGAGCTTTTGCTACGGCGGCGGGAATGACGCGGCTGGTGCCAGCCGGCACCGGGACGGTATCGGTCATCCTCAAGGGTCCGGGCAAGGCCTGGAACTCGATCTTCGAGAATGCCGACGGATCGTTCTCGGCGACTTTCGGGCCGGGCACGCTCAACGGGCTCGACCTGCCGGCCTTCCTCAAGCGCAACCAGCAAGGCGGTTTCTTCGCGCTCGACGACGTCGCCAATGGTTCGCTGCCGATCAATGGCGCCGAGATCAAGGCAAGCATTTCGAAGGGCGTGGCGCGCGTCGACAAGGCCGAGATCAACTCGCAGAAATACAAGATCTGGCTGTCCGGCATCGCCTCCTATGTCGGGCGCGGGCTGGCGCTCTCGGGCGGCGTCGTGCCGAACGGACAGCCGGCGCAGCAGCCCCAGCAGGCCAGCGGCCAGGCAGCCAGTCCGGCTCCCGCGCCGCCGAGCCAGTCGCTGTTCTTCGTCGGCGGCAACTGGAGCGCGCCGTTCATATCGCCGATCGCTCCCGGCGTTTCAGGCCAGTAGAGGCGGAGGCGCTGAGCGCCCCGCCCCCGCAATCAACCGCGCTGCGCGGCCTGCTCGTCGAGCTGGCGCTGGATCTCGCGGCGTTTGTTGGCGATCGAGGCGATGATGACGCCGACCGCCACCACCGCGATCAGGATGGTGCAGGCGGCATTGATTTCCGGCGTCACGCCGAGGCGCACCTGGCTGTAGATCTTCATCGGCAGCGTGGTGGCGCCGGGACCCGAGGTGAAGCTGGCGATGACCAGATCGTCCAGCGAGAGCGTGAAAGCCAGCATCCAACCGGAGATGATCGCCGGCAGGATGACCGGCAAGGTGATCTGGAAGAAGGTCTTCACCGGCGGCGCGCCGAGATCCATGGCCGCCTCCTCGAGCGAGCGGTCGAACGTGACCAGGCGCGACTGCACGACGACCGCCACGAAGCACATGGTGAAGGTGATGTGCGCGAGCGTCACCGTGAAGAAGCCGCGATCGAGCCCGACGGCGACGAAGAGCAGCAGCAGCGAGAGGCCTGTGATGACTTCCGGCATGACCAGCGGCGCAAACACCATGCCCGAGAAAAGCAACCGCCCCCTGAAGCGCGTGTAGCGCGTGAGCGTGATGGCGGCGAGCGTGCCGAGCACGGTCGCCACCGTGGCCGAGATGACGCCGACACGCGCCGTCACCCAGGTGGCGTCCATCAGGCCCTGGTTGTGGAACAGCGACACGTACCATTTGGTCGAGAAGCCGCCCCAGACGGTGACGAGCTTCGATTCGTTGAAGGAAAAGACGATCAAAAGCACGATCGGCAGATAGAGAAACGCAAAGCCCAGCACGATCGAGGTGATGTTGAAGCGGCTCCAGGTCGGGTTCATTTGCCCTGCTCCTGTGCGCGTGCCTGGGCCTGCTGAAAGAACATGATCGGGATGGTCAGCACCAAAAGCAGGATCACGGCCACCGCCGACGAGACCGGCCAGTCGCGGTTGGAGAAGAACTCGTTCCAGAGCGTCTTGCCGATCATCAACGTCTGCGAGCCGCCGAGGAGGTCGGGGATGACGAACTCGCCGACGGCCGGAATGAACACCAGCAGGCAGCCGGCGACGACGCCGGGCAGCGACAGCGGGAAGGTGATCTTCCAGAAGGCGCCGGTCGGCGGACAGCCGAGGTCCTGCGCGGCCTCGATCAGCGAATAGTCCATCTTCTCCAGCGAGGAATAGAGCGGCAGCACCATGAAGGGCAGGTAGGAATAAACGATGCCGATGAAGATCGCGGTGTAGGTGTTGAGGATGACCAGCGGCTGGCTGATCAGCCCGGTGGCGAGCAGAACCTGATTGAGCAGCCCCTCGGGTTTCAGGATGCCGATCCAGGCATAGACGCGGATCAGGAACGAGGTCCAGAACGGCAGGATCACCAGCATCAGCAGGGTCGGGCGGATCGTCGCCGGGGCACGCGCCATGCCATAGGCGATCGGATAGCCGACGATCAGGGTGAGTATCGTCGAGATCCCCGCGATGATCAGGCTCGTCACATAGGCGTTGAAATAGAGCGCGTCCTGGGTGAGCCAGGTGTAGTTCTCGAAGTTGAGCTCGCGGACGCCCGCGAAGAATCCCGAGACGCCGTCCTTGAAGTCGAGCACGGGCGTATAGGGCGGCATCGAGATCGCTGTCTGCGACAGCGAGATCTTGAAGACGATGATGAAGGGAACGAGGAAGAAGAACAGCAGCCAGAGATAGGGAACGATGATGACGAGGCGGTTGACGAAGCCCTTCGCCAGCCGCGTCTGCGGCGTGGCCGCGGCAGCGGTCGACGGAGCGGCTGTAACTGCGATGTTTGTCATGTCCGCCTCCTACCGGGTCAGCACGACGCCGGCGTCGGGCCGAAAGGAAACCCAGGCGCGGTCGTTCCAGGTGAGCGGATCCTCGGTGACGCGCGAGGCGTTCAAGGCGCTTGCCCGCACCATCTGCCCGTCGTCAAGCCTCACGTGATAGACGGTCATGTCACCGAGATAGGCGACATCGTAGACCTCGCCCTCAAGCGCGTTGACGGCATCCGCCGGCTTCTTCGACGAAACCTTGATCTTTTCCGGCCGGATCGCGAAGATGATGTCAGCGCCGGTGGCGGCGTCGCTGCCATTGTCGACGACGATTTGCGCACCGGTGGCGCCGGTGATGCGCGTCGTGTTTGCCGTGCGCTCGGCAACCTTGCCCTCGAACATGTTCACGTTGCCGACGAAATGCGCCACGAAGCGCGAAGCCGGCGCCTCGTAGATCTCAGCCGGCGTGGCGACCTGCATCACCTCGCCCTTGTCCATGATGGCGATGCGGTCGGCCATGGTCATGGCTTCTTCCTGGTCGTGGGTGACGACGACGAAGGTGAGTCCGAGCTCCTGCTGCAGGTCCATCAGTTCGAATTGCGTTTCCTCGCGCAGCTTCTTGTCGAGCGCGCCGAGCGGCTCGTCGAGCAGCAGAACCTTGGGCCGCTTGGCGACCGAGCGGGCAAGTGCCACCCGCTGACGCTGGCCGCCCGAGAGCTGATGCGGCTTGCGCTTGGCGAACTGCTCGAGCTTGACCAGCTTCAGCATCTCGGCGACGCGCTTTTCGACATCGGCTCCGGGCATGCCTTCCTGCTTGAGGCCAAAGGCGATGTTCTTCTCAACCGTCATATGCGGGAACAGCGCGTAGGACTGGAACATCATGTTGACCGGCCGCTTGTAGGGCGGGATGCCGCGCAAGTCCTGCCCGTCGAGCAGGATGCGGCCCGCGGACGGCTCCTCGAAGCCGGCGAGCATCCTGAGCAGGGTCGACTTTCCACAACCCGAAGCGCCGAGCAGGGCGAAGAATTCGCGCTCGAAGATGGTCAGCGACAAATTGTTGACGGCGGTGAAGTCACCGAATTTCTTGGTGACCTTGTCGAACTGGATGTATGGCTTGGCGTTCGGGTCGTTCCATGGCGCGAAATCCCTGCGGATGCTGCCAAGCGATTTCATAATCCCCACTCCGTTAAATTCCCCAAAAGAAAGCGACCCCGGCAGTTGGCTGCCGGGGTCGAGTCTCAATGCTTACTGACCGGTGACGATCTTGGTCCAGGTGCGTGTGATGACGCGCTGGGCCTTGGGATCGTATGGCGCAACGGTATACAGCTTCTTCGTCGTCTCCTCGTCGGGATAGACCGAAGGATCTTCCAGGATCGCCTTGTCCACGAACTGCTGCGAAGCCTTGTTGCCGTTGGCGTAGAGCACGTAGTTCGACGACTTGGCGATGACTTCGGGCGTCATCATGTAGTTGATGAACTCGAGCGCGTCGGCGGCATGCGGCGCGTCCGCGGGAATCGCCATCTGATCGAACCACATCTGGGCGCCTTCCTTCGGCACCGAATAGCCGATCTCGACGCCCTGCTTGGCTTCCTCGGCGCGGTTGCGGGCCTGGAAGACGTCGCCCGACCAGCCGATCGCCAGGCAGATATCGCCATTGGCCAAAGCGTTGATGTATTCGGACGAATGGAACTTGCGGATATAGGGCCGGACCTTCAGCAAGGCTTCCTCGGCCTTGGCAATGTCGTCCGGCGAGGTGCTGTTGGGGTCGAGGCCGAGATATTTCAACGCCGCTGGGATGACGTCGGCGGGAGAATCCAGCACATAGACGCCGCAATCCTTCAGCTTGGCCAGCTTGTCCGGATTGAAGAAAACGTCCCAGCTGTCGATCTTGTCGGTGCCGAGCGCGGCCGTCACCTTCTTGACGTTGTAGCCGAGGCCGACCGTGCCCCACATATAGTTGACCGAATATTCGTTGCCCGGATCGTATTTGGCGGTGCGTTCCGAGATGACGTCCCACATGTTGGAGATGTTGGGCAGCTTCGACTTGTCGAGCTTCTGGAACACGCCTGCCTGGATCTGGCGCGCCAGGAAGTTGGCGCTTGGCACGACGACGTCATAGCCGCTGCCGCCGGCAAGCAGCTTGGTCTCCAGGATCTCGTTGGAATCGAAGGTGTCGTAGACAACCTTGATGCCGGTCTTCTTGGTGAAGTCGTCGATGATCGAAGAGTCGATATAGTCCGACCAGTTGTAGACGTTGACGACGCGGTCCTCGGCATGGCCGCCTGCTGTGAAAAGCGTCAAAAATGCCGACGTCGCCGAAAGCCAGAGAGCTTTGCGGATCATGATGTTCTCCTTTGGTGGGTGTTCCCTTGCCGGCTCGTCGCGATATGGCGGGGCGGCGTTCGTTTCAGACTATTGAGCTTTCCGGAGAGCGACAAGCGTGAACTGTCCACGCCAGGCTCGATCACGGCATCAAGGTTCGAGGCATTCCAGCCGCCCCGGCGAGGCACCCGGGCGGCGTCGACGGCATTGACCGTGGCGTAAGCAGAGCTATGACGATGCTGTCCGGTCCCGAGCAGGCCGGCGGAGACATTTGGCAAGATACGCCTGTCTTGTTGTTGCCGTAATCGCAGCCTGCCCGCCCGGCAACTGGGTTGTCAATGGGGAAGGCTGCCTATCGTCAATTGGGTGTCGGCAGACCGGTGATGCCCGGTCGCGCCGGGCGTGCCTGCCGCTTGAACTCAAGGCCGATATGGACGAGCAGCGCCGTGACCACGACCGCGCCGCCAATGATGGTGCGCACCGATGGCACCTCGGAATGGACGAGCCAGACCCAGATCGGCCCGAGGATCGGCTCGAAGGTGCCGAGCAGGGCCGCGATCGCCGCCGGCACCAGCCGCGCGCCCATGGCGAAAAAGGCAAGGCCAATGCCGAGATTGACGACGCCGAAGGCGAAGAGAAAGCCCATGTCGCGCGCGGAGACGGCAAATTCCGCGGCCTGCGAGGCGGCAAAGGCACCGGCAAGCAGCGCGCCGAGGCAGGTGGCCGGCACCATGCGCACATGGGCGAAGCGCCTGGTGATCACGGTCGCGGACGAAAACATCACCGCGATCAGCAGCGCAAGGCCGTCACCGATCGGCGAGACGGCGCCGCCCAGGGATTCGGAGACCATGATGGCGACACCGGTGATGACGGCGGCAATCGCGACCCAGGTGGCCGGACTGACCCGCTCGCGAAACAGGAGCCAGGCAAGGAGGGCCGCCAGAAGCGGCACGCCGGCCTGCATCAGAAGGATGTTGGCGACCGTGGTGTAGGCAAGCGCCACCACGAAGCTGGTCGAGGCAGTGGCGAAGCACAAGGCGACGCCAAGGCCGGGCAAACCCATGTGTCGAAAGAGTTTCAGCGTACCGCGCCAACCGTCGCGCCAGACCATGAATGCGACGAGAAAGGCCACGGCCCAGAGCGAACGCCAGAACACCACGGTCCAGCTGTCGCCGATATGGATGAAACGGGCGATGGTGCCGCCGAAACTCCACATAAGCGCCGAAAGGAAGACCAAAAGCATGCCGATCCGCTCCTCGCGCGGCGAGGCGGAAGGCAAGGCGGAGGGGGACGGGGCGGTATCGGTCATGGACATGACTGTCAGCGAGTTATTTGCGCTACGATGCGCCAAGGGCAACAGGGATTCTGTGTCTCAGACGACAAGACTGTGTCTCAATCGCGTAGCGCAAAGACGCAGACTCGGCGTGATCCAGCGCTCGGCGAGGCTTGGGACACATCCGCCGATGTCATCCCTGAAAATCGAAGGCGCTGAGGCCGGTCACCATCTCGTCGAGGCCGAGCGGGCGCGTCACCGGCGGCTCGGCGCGCGCCAGGCAGCCGGCGCGCTCGCAAAGCCTGCAGGCGGGGCCTACCGGCGTGGCGAAGCCTTGCCCGGTCTTGCCCGCGACCCCCGCCGGCAATGCAGCGCCATAGACGATCTCGTCGCGGAAGCCGATGTCGCAGCCGAGCAGGAGCGCGGTGCGCCGCGGCCGCTCGGAGAAGGCGCCTTGCGGCCCTTCCAGCGTGCGGGCGATGCAAAGGAACTCGGCGCCATCGGGCATTTCCATCGCCTCGACCAGGATCTGGCCCGGCTGCGAGAAGGCCGCATGGACCGGAAGCTTGGGGCAGCCGCCGCCGAAGCGGCTTTGCGGATAGCCCTGGCTGCCGGCCTTGCGGAAGCGGTTGCCGGCATTGTCGACTTCCAGCATGAAGAAGGGCACGCCCGATGCGCCCTGCCGCTGCAGCATGGTCAGGCGGTTGGCCGCCTGTTCGAAGGAGACGCCGAAGCGGGAACGCAAGACATCGATGTCGTAGCGGGCGCGCAGGGCGGCGGCATGGAAGGCCTGATAGGGCATCATCAGCGCGTGCGCGGCATAGCGGGCGAGCTCGAAGCGGGCGAGCCGGCGCGCCTCGTCGGTGCCAAGCTTCAGCGCCTGGATCTCGCCGGCGACGGCCACCGACATGCGCATGAGGCTCGCCTCCATGGCGACCTCGCGCAGCTGGTCGAAAGGCGACAGCCGCTCGGACAGGAACAGACGCTGCGAATGGCGGTCATAGCGGCGGCGCCAGTTGGGCATGGTGGCGACCGGCAGCACCTTGACGACGATGCCGTGCTCGCGCCGCAACCAGGCCTTCAGCGCGCCGAACAGATCGTCGCCGGGCTCGAGGACCGATGTGAAAGCCTCCGCCTCCTCCTCCAGCGAAGCAAAATGGTTCGCCCGGCGCTCGAACACTTCGTGGACTTCATCGGCAGGCAGGCGCGTGCCGGACAGCGCGGTTGCCCTGCCCTCCTTCGCCAGGAGCTGGTTTAGGTCTGACAGGCGCTCGGCCTGCTCGCGATAGGCGCGAAAGAGCTTTACCATCGCCGCCGAAGCATTCGGCGCGGTCTCGGCAAGGTCGATCAGTTCCTGATCGCCGGGCAGTTCGCCGGCAAGAAGCGGATCGCTGAAGGCTTCGCGCAAGGCCGCGATCGAGCCTTTTGTCTCTCCTTGCAATTCATGCGGATCGACCTTGTACACGGAGGCCAGCTTGAGAATGAGCTGCACCGTCAGCGGCCGCTGGTTGCGCTCGATGAGGTTGAGATAGGAGGGCGAGATGCCCAGTCCCTCGGCCATTCCCGTCTGGGTCAGGCCCCTGGCGTTGCGCAGCCGGCGCAGCCGCGGTCCGGCGAAGATCTTCTGGTCGGCCATCCCTGCCATCCTTGACAAGAATTTACATGAACATTGCGTCCTGCGTCCGCTGCAGCACTTTTACAATCGTGACAAATTTACAGAGATAAGTTGTCAATGACAACACAGCTTTTCCTTTATTTTTGGCCCCAAACGACGGTTTTTCTGGGTGTCTTTCGCGCTGCAATGTAAATCATGTCATACGCAGACGTCGCGAAGCATACCTTTGCGATGCAGCGCCGAAGCAGTTTCCAAGCGATCCGGAGTGACCAATGACCGATTTTTACAACCTCGTCCCTTCCGCGCCGGAAGGCCGTTTCGATGGCATCGAGCGGCCCTACTCGCCAGAGGATGTGAAGCGGCTGCGCGGTTCCGTGCAAATTCGCCAGACGCTGGCCGAGATGGGCGCGAACCGGCTGTGGAAGCTCATTCATGAGGAGGATTTCGTCAACGCGCTCGGCGCGATGTCCGGCAACCAGGCCATGCAGCAGGTTCGGGCCGGACTGAAGGCGATTTATCTCTCCGGCTGGCAGGTGGCCGCCGACGCCAACACCGCGTCGGCCATGTATCCGGACCAGTCGCTTTACCCGGCCAAT
The DNA here is from genome assembly GCF_033977265.1 of Mesorhizobium australafricanum. Lineage (NCBI taxonomy): Bacteria > Pseudomonadati > Pseudomonadota > Alphaproteobacteria > Hyphomicrobiales > Phyllobacteriaceae > Mesorhizobium > Mesorhizobium australafricanum. Next base: position 680,437 of record NZ_JAVIIT010000002.1, read on the forward strand.
GCGGCGCCGGAACTCGTCAAGCGCATCAATCGCACCCTGCAGCGCGCCGACCAGATCGAGACATCCGAAGGCAACGGGCTTTCGGTCGAGACCTGGTTCGCGCCGATCGTCGCCGACGCCGAAGCCGGCTTCGGTGGTCCGCTCAACGCCTTCGAGATCATGAAGGCCTTCATCGAGGCCGGTGCTGCCGGCGTCCACTATGAGGACCAGCTGGCGTCCGAAAAGAAATGCGGCCATCTCGGCGGCAAGGTGCTGATCCCGACCGCGGCGCATATCCGCAACCTCAACGCGGCGCGCCTGGCGGCCGACGTCATGGGCACGCCGACGCTGGTCGTGGCGCGCACGGACGCGGAAGCGGCGAAGCTGCTGACTTCCGATATCGACGAGCGCGACCGGCCTTTCGTCGACTACGACGCAGGCCGCACGGTCGAAGGTTTCTACAATGTGAGGAACGGCATCGAGCCTTGCATCGCGCGCGCCGTGGCTTACGCGCCGCATGCCGACCTTATCTGGTGCGAGACCTCGAAGCCGGATCTGGCGCAGGCCAGGAAGTTCGCCGAAGGCGTGCACAAGCATCATCCGGGCAAGCTGCTCGCCTATAACTGCTCGCCGTCCTTCAACTGGAAGAAGAACCTCGACGACGCGACGATCGCGAAGTTCCAGAAGGAGCTTGGCGCGATGGGCTACAAGTTCCAGTTCATCACGCTCGCCGGCTTCCACCAGCTGAACTTCGGCATGTTCGAGCTGGCGCGCGGCTACAAGGACCGCCAGATGGCCGCCTATTCGGAACTGCAGGAGGCCGAGTTCGCGGCCGAGGCCCGCGGCTATACCGCGACCAAGCACCAGCGCGAGGTCGGCACCGGCTATTTCGACGCCGTGTCAATGGCGATCACCGGCGGCCAGTCTTCGACCACCGCCATGCATGAATCGACCGAGCACGCCCAGTTCAGGCCGGCGGCCGAGTAGCGGATAACAACCAGAGGAAACGCCCGCAGGGCATTTACATCGAGGAGAAGACCAATGGCATCGATAAGCCGCGTCAAGGAAAGGGCAGAAGAGCAATCGAGCACGATGAGCGTCGACCAGCAGGCGACGATCCGCATGCTCGCCAACGATCTGCACAGGCTCAACCAGTCGGTCATGAAGGCCGTCGAAGCGGGCGTCTCGGTGGAGCTGGTGCGTTCGGCCAGGCACCATGGCGGCGACGGCAACTGGGGTGACCTTTTGATCCCGGTGATCGTTACGCAGCAGACCCATACTTGACGTAACGTCAACAGTCTCTGCGATGGTCTCTCGCGCGTTATACGTTCGGGAGACTGTCGTATTTTTCGATTTGCCTTCATCGCCGAGAGACACGACTTGAGCTGAATTCCAGAATTCTTGCTCTATTTTCGAGTTCGACCTTTTCAGGTTGACACCGGCCGCGATCTCACCCAATTGTGCCTCAGGTTTCAACCCTGCATTGAACCGGAGTGCCTGCCGCCGATGTGTCCCGCCAATCGTGACGACTCCGAAAAACACCCGAAACAGGCGGCCCGCCTTGGCGCGATGGCGGCGGACTTTTCCAAGGTGCTCGTCGTCGGGAAGTCGTCGATCAACCGGGTCGTGGTGTCGAAAATAGTCGAGAAATCGGGACTGAAGCCGATCTCGGAATCGCCCGAGACCGCCGAAAAAGCCCTGACCGGCCATCTGCCCGGGGCAATCATCCTGGACGGCGGGCCCGACAACAAGGATTGCGACCGGCTGATGTCGGCCATCGACGCGCTGCGGCGCGCCTCCGGCAAGCCGTTGCCCGCGGTGATCCTGCTCTCAACCAGCACAGGCACGCCGGAAAGCCTTGGCCTGTCGAGCGTGATCGATGCCGTGGTGGCCAAGCCGATCACGCCCGATAGGCTGCAACCGGTGGTCGATCGCCTGGTCGGTCGCGGCTAGGCACAAGTGCCCCCACGGGGCCATTAACCGGTCGTGGCGATGCTTTCGAGCAGCGCCGGCAGCTCGCTCAAGTCGGCGATCTGCCGGAAACGCGGCGCCGCGACCGGCACCTCGGCATGCTCGGCCGCCCAGGTCAATTCGTGCGGGACATAAATACCCCAACCGCCGGCGTCGATGGCCGGGACCACGTCCGACTTGAGCGAATTGCCGACCATCATGCTCTTTTGCGGCCCGTCGCCATGGCGGCTGAAGATGCGGGCATAGGTGGCGGCGCTCTTGTCGCTGACGATCTCGACAGCGTCGAAGAGCTCGCCCAGTCCTGATTGCGCGAGCTTGCGCTCCTGGTCCATGAGGTCACCCTTGGTGATCAGCACCAGGCGATAGGCGCCGGCGAGCTTCTCGACCGTCTCGCGCGCATGCGGCAGCGGCTCGATCGGGTGGCTGAGCATGTCGCGGCCGGCAGCCAGGATTTCGGCAATGGTCGAGGCCGGAACACGCCCCTCGGTAACCTCGATCGCCGTCTCGATCATCGACAGCGTGAAGCTCTTTATGCCGAAGCCATAGAGGCCGAGATTGCGCTTTGCGGCTTCAAGCAGGTTTGCCGAAACGTGGCTTGCCTCGCCGTGTTCGGCAAGCATGGCGATGAAGCGCCGTTCGGTCATGCGGAAGAACTGCTCGTTCTGCCACAACGTGTCGTCGGCATCGAAACCGATCGTCGTCAAATGAGGGGCTGACATGAGCGGACACCATTCTTTGCCGGTGGGTGGTGTAAACGCTGTTGCACCACGCCGCCAGCCTGAAGACGGTTATCCTCCCGAGGCGACGTGGGCGCCTCCCCTTCCCTTCCGCCATGGCGCCCGGCTATACTTCGAAATCCGCAAACACAATCTGGTGAATGATGCCGCCTGAAAAAAAGGAAGTCCGTCCGTCAAGCCGGGGGGGACGCGCCCGCACGCCTGCGTTCCTGAAAAGCGAACGCGGTGTGAAGAACTGGAAGGAAGCCAGCGCCTGGCTCGAATGGCGCGGCATCGAGGACATCGAATGCATCACGCCCGACCAGGCAGGCGTTGCCCGCGGCAAGATGATGCCGTCGAAGAAATTCACCTCCAACACTTCGCTGGCACTGCCTTCGGCAGTGTTCATGACGACGATCTCGGGCGGCTATCCCGAGGACGGCAACGGCTTCCACTATCCGGAAGATGACGGCGACCTGAAGCTCTTGCCCGATCTTTCGACACTGACCGTCGTGCCCTGGGAAGAAGACCCGACGGCGGCGGTGATCTGCGACCTCGTCCACCAGGACGGCCGCTCGGTCGAGTTCACGCCGCGCAATGTCCTGAGGCGCGTGCTTGCCGCCTATGACGACCGTGGGCTAAGGCCGGTCGTAGCGCCCGAGATCGAATTCTATCTGGTGCGCAAGAACCCCGATCCGGATTATCCGCTGACGCCGCCCGTGGGGCGCTCGGGCCGGCCGATCGGCGGCGGCGCCGGTTACTCGATCGCCGGCGTCAACGAGTTCGACGAACTGATCGACGACATTTACCATTTCTCGGAACGGCAGGGCCTGGAGATCGACACGCTGATCCACGAAGAGGGCGCAGGCCAGCTTGAGATCAATTTGCGGCACGGCAATCCGATCGAGCTCGCCGACCAGGTCTTCATGTTCAAGCGCACCATCCGCGAGGCGGCGCTGAAGCATGAAATCTACGCCACCTTCATGGCAAAGCCGATCCAGGGACAGCCGGGTTCGGCCATGCATATCCACCAGTCGATCGTGGACAAGAAGACCGGCAAAAACATCTTCTCGGCGGAGGACGGCTCGGAGACCGACGCGTTCTTCCATTTCATCGGCGGCATGCAAAAGCATGTGCCGAACGCGCTGGTAATGTTTGCGCCCTACGTCAATTCCTACCGTCGGCTGACGCAGGCGGCTTCCGCGCCGGTCAACACCAAATGGGGCTACGACAACCGCACGACAGCTTTCCGCGTGCCGCGCTCGGATCCCGCGGCGCGGCGCGTCGAAAACCGCATCCCGTCTTCCGACGCCAATCCTTACCTGGCGCTCGCGGCGTCGCTGGCCTGCGGGCTGATCGGCATCACGAAGAAGGAAAAGGCTTCCGCGCCGGTGCTTACCACCGCCAACGAAGACGAGATCGACCTGCCGCGCAGCCTGCTTGAGGCCGTCGACCTGTTCGAGGGCGACAAGGAGCTCGGCGCAATCCTCGGCAAATCCTTCGCCGCCACCTTCGCGGCGATCAAGCGGGCCGAGTTCGAGACTTTCATGGAAGTGATCAGCCCGTGGGAGCGGGAATATCTGCTGCTGAATGTGTGAGTGGAATAGGGAGTAAGGCAGTAGGGGAGTAGGGGAGTAGGGGAGTAGGGGAGTAGGGGAGTAGGGACGGGTGGCCGAAAAAACAGGCTCGTACAAGGACTTGGTGGTCTGGCAGCAGGCGATGGATTTGGCTGTGTCAGTTTACAGCGCGACGAAATCCTGGCCTAAGGAGGAGCTTTATGGACTGACCAGCCAAGCGCGCCGCTCCGCAACTTCGGTACCCTCGAATATAGCAGAGGGTTACGGCAGGGAGATTCGAGGTTCCTATCAGCAGTTTCTCCGCATCGCTCAAGGGTCGCTGAAGGAATTAGAAACTCAGCTTCTGATCGCTGAACGTACCGGCATTGCACCGCGAGCAACGACGGACCCATTACTTGCCAGCACCGAAAGTGTCGGCAAGCTCCTTCGACTTCTAATCCGAAAGTTGGCAGCCGACTAGGTACTCCCCTACTCCCCTACTCCCATACTCCCCTACTCCCATGATGACCCTACCCTACCAATCCCCCATCTCTCCCGGCCGTTCCTGGTATGAGGACACGGCCGGCCCCCGGCCTGAATATCCGGCTCTCGACGGCGACCGGACCTGCGATGTCGTCATCGTCGGCGGGGGCTTTACCGGGCTGTCGGCAGCCGCGCATCTTGCCAAGGCAGGCACGAATGTCGTGCTGATCGAAGCCTATCGCTTGGGCGATGGCGCGTCGGGACGCAATGGCGGCCAGCTTGGCACCGGCCAGCGCGCCTGGGCCGAGGAGATGGAGGCCGAATATGGCCTTTCCCGCGCCAAGGCGCTTTTCGACATGGCCGAGGAAGCCAAGGCGCATCTGTTTGACTTCGCCGCCGCCAACGCGATCGACATCGACTATATGCCGGGTCAGCTTTCCGTGGCCCACAAGCGGCGCTATGTCGACGACTACAAGCGCCACGCCGAGCTCATGGCGAGCCGCTTCGGCTATCAGCACATCAGTTTCATGGATGCGGCTGAAACAGCGGAGCGGTTGGGCTCGACGCGCTACTTCGGCGGCACCCGCGATATCGGCACCGGCCACATCCACCCCCTGAAGTTGGTGATCGGCACGGCAAAAGTGGCTGCAGCGGCCGGCGCGCATCTCTTCGAGCAGACGCCGTCCACCGGCATCATTTCCAGCAGCGGCAAGGTGAAGGTCACGACGCCCAGGGGCACGATCACCGCCGACAAATGCCTGATCGCGGTCAACGCCTATGGCGGCAACCTCGAGCCGGTGAGCGCTGCGCACATCATGCCGATCGGCTCCTTCATCGGCGCGACCGTGGCCCTCGGTGCCGCCTCCAAAGTGCTGCCGGGCGGCGAGTCGGTCGACGATTCCCGCTTCGTGGTGCGGTATTTCCGCAAGTCGAAAGACGGCCGGCTGCTGTTCGGCGGACGCGAGGTCTATGCCGTCAACGATCCGAAGGACATCCATATCCACATCCGCAAGCAGATCGCCGAGCTCTATCCGGCGCTGAAGGATGTCGAGATCACGCATGGCTGGGGCGGCTATGTCGGCATCACGGTGCCGAGAAAGCCGTTCGTGCGCGAGGTGATGCCGAAGGTGATTTCGATGGGCGGCTATTCCGGCCACGGCGTCATGCTGTCGAACTTCTTCGGCAAGCTCTATGCCGAGACCGTCGCCGGCAATCGCGACCGCCTGAAACTGATCGAGGATCTGAAGATCCCTGCTTTCCCCGGCGGCCGGCGTTTGCGCGCGCCGCTCTTGTTTCTCGCGCTCAGCTGGTTCGCGTTACGGGACAGGATTTGAAGCCGGTCGCCCGGCAGGTGCCATCGATTCGACGCGAGTGGCTTCCGCGCCGCAGGTTGTGGAAGCCCTAAAACGCGTCGCGCTGAACGGAGTGAGGCGACGCGCTTAAGTTTTGATTTGACGCATGTCGTTGTCCCGGAACCGCTGCACACTTCTGGGCGACATGCCTCAACAAGCGCGCAACGATTTCGCAAAATGGCTCACTCATGCCATAATCAGCAGTGAAAGATGCCATCATGGGCGAAAATCCGGGGACTTCGCGGACCTGTCCGCAGTGATTTCGGGACCGATGCCGATCGAAGCCAACCCTCGCGGCAACGATCGAAAGAACGTCGGCCCGCTTGTTGGAGGTGGTTTGAGTGAACGAGCCCTTCAGTTTCGGCATGCCGGAACGGCAGCGCTTTACAATGCAGTTCGGCTATAACGTACGGCCATCCTTCTGGCAGAAGGTGCAGTCGAACGCGCATCTGGTCATTGCAGCGATTGGTACCGCCGCGCTGCTCGGCGTGGCCGCGGTGGCGCTTTGGCTCAGCGTTCCGGGCAGTGACCGGCAAGTGGCCGCGGCCAGTGCCGAGCAGACCGTTCCGACAATTCCGGTGAAGACCACGAAGATCGCTCCGGCGGCAGCGGCGATCACCGTGGCAGCGGCGCCGCAAGCCGCGCGCAAGGCGGATGCGGTTTCGCCGGCAAGAGCGGCTCGCGAAGCCAGCATTCCGGCGCTGGCGTCGAACAGCCCGCGCTGGACGGCTTCAGACTCCAAGACCCCGCCGGACCAGGCCGAGGATCGACCGGCTCCATCCAAGCAGGCCGCCGAGCCGAGCGCCGCGCAATCGACCGATACCGCCTTCGCCGAGCCCACTGCCGAGAACGATGCTTCGGATGCGCTATCGCAGGTTGCCGCACCCGCGCACGAGACGCCGACGGCCGCGAAGAAGCCGGGCGACAAGATGGATGGCGCCCAAACCGCCGCCATTCCCGATGCCAAGCCGCAGGATCCCGATGCCGAGCCGGCAGCGACGGACAGCGCGGCCCAGCCCAAGCCGGAACCTCAAAAAGTCGGCGCGGCCGCCAACGGACGCATTTTGAGGGCCGTCACCATGCGCTCCGGGCCGAAGAAGGGTGCAGCCGCGATCGTCACCATACCCGCCAAATCGTCGGTGCAAGTGATGAGCTGCAAGCAGTGGTGCGAGATCGTCTATGACGGCAAGCACGGCTGGGTCTACAAAAGCTACGTCAAGACCGGCGCGTGACACGGGTTGCGCCGGCGGAGAGTCACCCGCCAAAGAGCCGGCGGACCCGCTGCCAGCGGCGATCCAACTTGCGCTGCCTCACAAAGTCCCGGTGATCCTCGAACGGCACTTTGTGGAGGCCGCAATCTTGGCAGCCTTGTCCTTTGCCGCATGCCGGTATCCAGCGCTTGACTTCATGGGTCCAGGCTGGTGCCACCCGTTCCAGATGCAGTTTGGGCGCACTTTTGAGAAACATCAGCTCGCCTGGCACAGCGGTTTGCCTGACGTAACTGGCACGTCAACCGGTGTTTGGGCGCAGATTGCTCAGATACAGCGCCCGCCATCGACCTCCAGCGCCACGCCGGTGATGAAGGCCGCTTCATCGGAGGCCAGCCAGAGTGCCGCGTTGGCGATGTCGAGCGGTGTCGAGAGCCGGCCGAGCGGGATCGAGGCGCGGAATCTTTCGCGGATCTGTGGCGTGTCGGCGCCCATGAATTTCTCCAGCATGCCGGTTTCGCCGGCGACCGGGCAGAGGCAGTTGACGCGGATGTTCTTCGGCGCCAGCTCGATGGCCATCGACTTGGTGGCGGTGATCGCCCAGCCCTTGGAGGCATTGTACCAGGTCAGGCCCGGCCGCGGCCTTAGCCCAGCCGTGGAGGCTGTGGTCAGGATGACGCCGCCGCCCTGCCGGTCCATGATCGGCACGACGGCAAGCGCCGCGTGATAGATAGCCTTCATGTTGACGGCGGTGATCAGGTCGAAGGTTTCCTCATCGACGCCGAGCATGTCGTCGTTTCGATGGGTGAAGCCCGCATTGTTGACCATGATGTCGATGCGGCCGAAGGCGCTCTTGGCGGCGTAGATCATCTCGTCGAATTCGGAGCGCAGGGACACATCGGTCTGGGTCCAGATCGCGTTGCCGCCGATCTCTTCGGCCACCCGCTCGGCGCCCTTGGCGTTGAGGTCGGCGACGACCACGCGCGCGCCCTCTTCGGCGAAGCGCTTGGCCATGCCTTCGCCAAAGCCCGACGCGGCACCGGTGATGATGGCGACCTTGTTTTCCAGACGCATGGTTTTCCCGTTCATTGAGACCATCCTGAATTGGCGGGAGATGGCAGCCGCGAGCGCCGCTGTTTCTCCCTTAGCTTTCGTCACATTCGCGTTCTATGGTGCAATCGCGAACGCTTCCGGAAGCCATGGCTTGCCGACGAGCCTGCCGGCGGCGCGAGTGTCGGGAAACATGCGGACCGATGCAAGAGCAAGCGATTGGTCCTCACATGTGACACCATGGCACTGGAAAATTTAAATCGATTAGCATATACCAACCACGCTGCCGCCAACGGGCATCAAATCGGACTGACCATGACCAGCCAGATCATCCCTGTCGATCCTTTCGACTTCATCATCTTCGGCGGTACCGGCGACCTGTCGGAACGCAAGCTCCTGCCCTCGCTCTACTATCGCCAGTGCGGCCACCAGTTCTCCGAGCCTACCCGCATCATCGGCACCTCGCGCGCGAAGATGACCGACGCAGAGTTCCAGGCGTTCGCCAAGAAGGCGATATCCCAGCATGTGAAGCCGGCCGATATCGACGCCAAGGAGCTGGAGAGCTTCCTGGCCAGGCTTTCCTATGTCTCGGCGGACGCGACCACGGGCGCCGGCTTCGACAAGCTGAAGAAGGCGATCGGCGACAGCGACCGCATACGCGCCTTCTATCTCGCGGTGGCGCCGGCGCTGTTCGGCGACATCTCGCACCAGCTCAAGGAGCACAAGCTGATCACGCCGAACTCGCGCATCGTGCTGGAGAAGCCGATCGGCAGGGATCTGGCCTCGGCGCGCGCGCTCAACGACGCGGTGGGCGACGACTTCGACGAAAGCCAGATCTTCCGCATCGATCACTATCTCGGCAAGGAAACGGTGCAGAACCTGATGGCGCTGCGTTTTGCCAATGCGCTTTACGAGCCGTTGTGGAACTCGGCCCAAATCGACCATGTCCAGATCACGGTCGCCGAAACAGTGGGGCTCGAGGATCGCGTAACCTATTACGACAAGGCCGGCGCGCTGCGCGACATGGTGCAGAACCATATTCTCCAGCTACTATGCCTCGTTGCCATGGAAACGCCGTCCTCGATGGACGCAGACGCCGTTCGCGACGAGAAGTTGAAGGTGCTGCGGGCATTGAAGCGCATCAACGGCAATGAGGCGCCGAAGCACACGGTGCGCGGCCAGTATCGCGCCGGCGCTTCCGCCGGAGGGCCGGTCAAGGGCTATGTCGAGGAACTGGGCAAGGACAGCAACACCGAAACCTTCGTCGCCATCAAGGCCGAGATCGGCAACTGGCGCTGGGCCGGCGTTCCCTTTTATCTCAGAACCGGCAAGCGGCTCGCCACCCGCGTCTCGGAGATCGTCATCGAGTTCAAGCCGATCCCCTATTCGATCTTCGGTGACAGCGCCGGGCCGATCTTCGCCAACCAGCTGGTGATCCGGCTGCAGCCGGACGAAGGCGTCAAACAGTACATCATGATCAAGGATCCGGGACCGGGCGGCATGCGGCTGCGCCAGATCTCGCTCGACATGAGCTTCGCGCAGTCCTTCCAAGGACGCGCGCCCGATGCCTATGAACGGCTGATCATGGATGTGGTGCGTGGCAACCAGACTCTGTTCATGCGTCGCGACGAGGTCGAGGCGGCGTGGAAATGGATCGACCCGATTCAGAACGCCTGGGAGAGCGCCAGGCAGGAGGCTCAAGGCTATACAGCCGGAACCTGGGGACCGTCGGCCTCCATCGCGCTCATCGAACGTGACGGACGGACATGGCACGAGAGCAATTGAGCGCGGCCCGCTACAACTGGAACGGCTTTGCCGATCGCCAGGACCTGGCGACGGCGCTGGCCGGACAGATTGCCGACCGGCTGGCCGGCGCCGTCGCGGAGCGCGGCACCGCGCTGCTCGCGGTGTCCGGTGGAACCACGCCGGCGAAGTTGTTCGCCGTGCTGTCGACCACTCCCATCGCCTGGGACAAGGTCACCGTGACGCTGGTCGATGAGCGCTTCGTGCCGCCGTCCTCGCCGCGCTCGAATGCCGGACTGGTGGCGGCGAACTTGCTCCAGAACGAGGCCGCGGCGGCGCGTTTCGTGCCGCTTTACCATGAGGCGGAGAGCATCGAGGACGCCGCGGCGGCGGATGGCGAAGCGCTGCGATCGCTGCCCTGGCCACTCGACGTGGTCATCCTCGGCATGGGCGGCGACGGCCATACGGCTTCGTTCTTTCCCGACGCCGGCAACCTCGGCGAATTGCTCGATCCGACCTCGCAGCGGATCGTGCTGCCGGTGCACGCGGCAAGCGGCGGCGAGCCGCGGCTCACGCTGTCGATGGCGCGCATCGTTGCCTCCAGCTTCGTCGCGCTGCACATCGAAGGCGATGACAAGCGCACCGCATTTGACGGCGCGATGGGACCCGGCGCGAAAAAGCCCATCCGCAGAGTGATCGAGGCGGCGCCGAGACCGATAGAGGTGTTCTGGGCACCCTGATTGCAACATGACGGCCCGACGGCGCTGGGAGGACGCTTGCCGGGCTCGAAAGGACGGACCATGACAGCCAGACGCGATATCGAAGCCATCACGGAACGCATCCGCCAACGTTCGAAAGCCGGCCGCGAAGCCTATCTCGGCCGCATCGCGGAGGCTTCCAGCCGCACCGCCAACCGCGCGGTGCTGGGTTGCGGCAACCTTGCGCATGGCTTTGCCGTGTGCAGCCCGTCCGAAAAGATCGCGCTCGGCGGCGACCGGGTGCCGAATCTCGGCATCATCACCTCCTACAACGACATGCTGTCGGCGCATCAGCCCTTCGAGACGTTTCCGGCGCTGATCAAGGAAGCGGCGCGCGAGGCCGGCGGCATCGCCCAGGTGGCCGGCGGCGTGCCGGCGATGTGCGACGGCGTCACGCAAGGCCAGCCCGGCATGGAGCTGTCGCTGTTCTCGCGCGACGTGATCGCCATGGCGGCGGCGATCGGCCTGTCGCACAACATGTTCGACGCCGCCGTCTTCCTCGGCGTCTGCGACAAGATCGTGCCCGGGCTGGTGATCGCCGCGCTCACCTTCGGGCACCTGCCGGCCGTCTTCATCCCGGCCGGACCGATGACGACCGGCCTGGCGAATGACGAGAAGGCCAAGGTCCGCCAGCTTTATGCCGAAGGCAAGGTCGGCCGCCCCGAACTGCTTGAGGCGGAGTCAAAATCCTATCACGGGCCAGGCACCTGCACCTTCTACGGCACCGCCAACTCCAACCAGATGCTGATGGAGATCATGGGCCTGCACACGCCGGGCGCCTCCTTCGTCAATCCAGGCACGCCGCTGCGCGACGCGCTGACGAGGGAAGCGGCAAAGCGGGCGCTGGCGATCACCGCGCTCGGCAACGCCTATACGCCGGTCGGCCGCATGATCGACGAGCGTTCGATCGTCAACGGCGTTGTCGGCCTGCACACCACCGGCGGCTCCACCAACCACACCATCCACCTGATCGCGATGGCCGCCGCGGCGGGTATCGCGCTGACCTGGCAGGATATTTCCGATCTCTCGGAAGCAGTTCCGCTCTTGGCGCGCGTCTATCCGAACGGGCTTGCCGACGTGAACCATTTCCACGCCGCCGGCGGGCTTGGCTTCCTGATCCGCGAGCTGCTCGACGAAGGCCTGCTGCACGAGGACGTGCAGACGGTGTGGGGCGAAGGCCTGCGGCCTTACGCGGTCGAAGCGAAGCTTGGCGACGACGGCGGCGTGGTGCGCGAAGCAGCGCCGCTGCAGAGCGGCGACGAGAAGGTTTTGGCGCCGGTCAGGAAAGCGTTCCAGGCGACAGGCGGCCTGAAAGTGCTTGGCGGCAATCTCGGCCACGCCGTCATCAAGACCTCGGCGGTCAAGCCCGAGCGTCGCCTCATCGAGGCGCCGGCAAAAGTGTTCGACAGCCAGCAGGCGCTGAACGACGCTTTCAAGGCCGGCACGCTGACCGGCGATTTCATCGCGGTCATCCGTTTCCAGGGACCGAAGGCCAACGGCATGCCGGAACTGCACAAGTTGACCACCGTGCTCGGCATCCTGCAGGATCGTGGGCAGCGCGTCGCGCTTGTCACCGACGGGCGCATGTCGGGCGCTTCCGGCAAGGTGCCGGCGGCGATCCATGTGACGCCGGAAGCAGTCGAGGACGGACCGATCGCGAGAATCCATGACGGCGACGTCATCCGCCTCGACGCCGATGCCGGCACGCTGGAGGTGCTGGTGCCGGGAACGGAATTCGCGCTGCGCCGCACGGCGGATGCCGATCTCATCGGCAACGAGTTCGGCTTCGGCCGCGAGCTGTTTGCCGGCTTCCGGCAACTGGTCGGCCGCGCCGACCATGGCGCCGCGGCATTCGGCAACGCGTGAAGGACGTCTTGTCCTCCTCATGAAAAAGGGCGGCTCGTTGGCCGCCCTTTTTGCATTCGTCCATGCAATCCTATTGCACGGTCAGTTCGGCCCGCTCGCCGGCCTTGACCGTCACAGTGCCTTCCTTTGAGCTGTTGTCCGATTTCTCCGAGACGACAGTGTAGTCGCCCGCTGGTATCGCCGCCTGATACTTCTGGTCGTATGCGTAGCCGAGCGACTTGCGGTTGCCGTTGATGTCCTTTTCCATTTCGAAGATCTCGATCTTCGAGGCACCGGGCGCGGTGATCGCCAGCACGCCGGCATTCATGGTGACCTTCACGTCCTGAAGCTCGCCGACCTTGACTGTGAAAGGCTGCTCGACGACGGCGAGATCGACCGTCGCGATCAGCACGTAGTCGCCGGGCGGCAGATCGAACTTGCTGTCGGGCCCATAGGCATAGGTCACGTCGTCCCTGGTTCCGTCGATCTTCTTCTTCGCCTTGACGACTTTGAAGCCGATGCCCGATGCGTCCGCCTTGTCACCGCCGGCCGTGTAAAAGGCGTTGGCAACGACATGGCCGACGCCGGCGATCATGTCCTTTTCCACCGTCTTGCCAGCGGCCAGCGGGATCGTTTCAGTCACCTCGCCCTGCCCGATCGTGACCGTCACCTTCTCATCGCCGGCGGGCAACACGACTTTCGTGGTGCCATAGTAGGTCGCAGGATGTTCGGCGCCGGGATAGTCGATCACAACAGCCGCGCCATCGACGACATCAGCGCCCGGGCTCGGCCGCGGATGGATGATGAGCGTGCCGGCATTCAAGGTGAAGAGCGGCTTGTAGACCTGGCCCGCCTCGATCTTGACCTTCTGCTCGACCTTCGCCTCGCCGTCCTGGGCGACGACGATATAGTCGCCCGGCTCCAGATTGCCCTTGTAGGCGCCGTATTCGGTGGCCACGGAATCGCCCCGTGTGCCGTCGGATTTCGCCTTGTATATTTGCCAGGCGTTGCCGTCCGTGATCGGATCGTCGCCCTCGGCAAGCACCACCGTCGGCATGAAATTGAATTCCGGCTTGGCCGGTTCAGGAGCCGGCGCGGGTGCCGGGGCAGGCTCCGGCGCAGCGGCCGGTGCCGGAGCCGCGACGGTCTTGACCAGCGCTTCCTGCAATGCTTTCTCGTCAGACGCCTGGATGTATTTGCCGCCGGTGTTCTCGGCGAGGCAGGCGATCTGCTTGCCTTCGTCGGCGGTCAGGCCGAAACCGACGACATCGGCGGTGAAGTCGACGCCCGAGGCCTCAAGCTCCTTGCCAAGCGCGCAAGGATCGCCGCCACAGGTCTCCAGGCCGTCGGTGATCAGCACCACGGTTGCCTTGTCCTCGGTGTATTTCAGCGCTTCGGCGGCCTGCTTGACGGCGGCCGTCAGCGGCGTCTTGCCGAGGAATTTCATGCTGTCGGCAGCAGCCGAAATGGCGCTGGCGGAGCCGGCTTGCGGCGGCACGATCAGCTCGATGTCGTCGCAACTGCCCTTGGTGCGATGACCATAGGCCATGAAGCCGATCTCGTCGTCGGCCGGAACCGACTGCAGCACCGTTCGCAGCGATTCACGCGCGATCTCCAGCTTCGGCTTGCCATCGATCTGGGCCCACATCGATCCCGATGCATCAAGGATGATGATGACCTTGTTGGCGGCAAAGCCAAATGTGGTCATCGACAAAAGGAGGATCGCCGCAGCGACGCTCCGTGCCAGTCCCGCCATGAAAATCTCCTGAGTGAACCCCGTGTCCGCGTCCGGAAAGCTATTTGACGCCCCGTCAGGACACAAGCCCGCTCGTCCGTCGAGCGTCTCCGTCTGGAGGTCGCCGTACGCGCATCGAGATCACGGCCCTCCCGATTTCGCTAGGATGACCGCCCTCCAGCCGCTCGCCTATATCGCAATCTCGGGTTTAACGGTGGGACTGAAGGCTGGCGATGTTGGGGGCAAACGGGCAGGAATCGCGTCCACCGAGCGGGCAGAGCCTGCAGCGGCGCGGGGGGACAGGCGGACCCGGCAGGCGCACAACTGGCACGGGCTGCCTGGCATTGGCCCTTGCCGCGATATGCGTTTCGGCCCGCGCGGCGGACGTCGAGATCACCGCCAACACCGGAGCGGTCAATCTCGACACGTTCGCGGGGACCACGGCTCACATCAACCCGGGCGTGACCGTTGGCCCTTCGAACCCGGCTATCAGCGCCACGCTCCAGGCATGGACGCTGACCAATGAGGGGGCCGTAACCGGCGGCAACACGGTCAAGCTCGACCAGGGCGGCACGTTTCTCAATGCCAACGGGGCGACCGTCACCGGCAGCCTGACCGCACTCACGTTCGGCTATAAACCGTTTGGCCTGCCACCGGCAGGCGGCCCTGGCACTCTCGACAATTACGGGACGATCACCGGCGGCGTCGAGGGCGTCACGATGTGGCTTGGCGGAACGGTCAACAACCATGCCGGAGGCACGATCACGACAGCAACGGGCCTCAACGCCGTCTCGATCGGCCAAGGCACATCGCGCACTCTGTTCAACAGCGGCGCGATTAAGGCAACAAAGACAACGGGCTTCAGCACCGGCGTGCTCATGCAGGGCGGGCCGTCGACATTCACAAACACCGGCACGGGCGTCATTTACGGCGACTATAACGGCGTCTATGCCAGCGCCAGCGCGGTCTTCACGTCGTTCGGCAATGCCGGCTCGATCACGTCGTCCCGGGGTCCGGCCGTCGAAGCGACCGGCGGTGGCGCTATCGTCAACAGCGGCATCATCGCCTCGACAAATGCCAGCGGCATCCTGACGCGCAATACCGCGGCAGCCGAAGTCATCAACAGCGGCACCATTACCGGCGCGGTCAATGCCATCGCTTTCACCTCGGCAGGCGGCGGCACGGTCGGAGCCACGCACACGGTGCGGCTGCAGACCGGCTCCGTCCTCAACGGCAATGTTCTTGGCGGCACCGGCACGGACAACCTCATTCTGGAAGGGGCGGGCAGCGAGACCTTCGCGAAGTTCAAGAATTTTGAAACACTGGCACTGCAGGGCACCGATTGGGAGCTGACCGGCACCGGCGGCTTCTCGACAAGCGCCGCCGTTCAAACCGGCCTGCTGCGCGTCAACGGAGCGCTGACCAGCCCGACCGTGACCGTCAGCACCGGCGCCGGGCTCGGCGGCACGGGCACGATCATCGGCGCCGTCGCCAACGGCGGCACCATCGCCGCCGGCAATTCGATCGGCACCTTGTCGGTAACAGGAAGCGTCGTGTTCAATTCGGGGTCGGCGCTGCAGGTCGAGGTAAATCCCGGCGGCCAAGCGGATCTCGTTGCCATAACAGGCACAGCCACGATCAACGGCGGCACGGTTCAGGTGCTTGCCGCCGGCGGAACTTATTCGCCGTCCACCGTCTACACGATCGTGTCGACCACCGCGGGCCTCACCGGGCCCGGGACCTTTTCCGGCGTCACCTCGAACTTCGCCTTCCTGGCGCCCACGCTTACCTATGACGCCAACAACGTCTATCTGACGCTGGAGCGCAACAGCATCGACCTCGACGCCATCGGCGGCACGCCGAACCAGCGGGCTGCAGGCGCCGGCGTGCGGGCGCTTGGCGGCGGCAATGCGATTTTCGATGCCGTGCTGATGCTCGACGTTCCCGGCGCGCGCGCCGCCTTCGACCAGCTTTCGGGCGAAATCCATGCCTCGGCCGCCGGCCTCATGCTGGACGACAGCCGCTTCGTGCGCGAAGCGGCACTCGACCGGGTTCGCCAGGCCGGCAGGCCCGGCGGGCCCGGCCTGTGGGGCCAGGCCCATGGCGCCTTCAGCAGCCGCGACAGCGACGCCAACGCCGCCGACTTCGACGCCCATTCGGGCGGATTCTTCGCCGGGATCGACGCGGCGGTCGCCGACACCATCCGTCTCGGTGTCCTGACGGGTTATGACCGCAGCACTTTCGATGCCGACGATCGCGCTTCCAGCGGCTCGGCCGACAGCATTCATCTGGCGGCCTACGGCGCCGGCCAATGGGGTGATTTCAGCCTGCGCGGCGGCGCGGCCTATGCCTGGCAGATGATCGAAACCGATCGCTCGGTCGCCTTCCCCGGCTTTTCCGACCGGCTTTCGGCCAAATATGACGGCCATACCGGTCAGGTCTTCGGCGAGGCGGGCTATGCCTTCCACAGGGGTGGCACGACCATCGAACCGACCGCGGCGCTGGCCTATGTCGACACGGGCAGCGACGCCTTCAGCGAAGATGGCGGCGCAGCGGCGCTGTCCAGCGACGGCCTCGACAATTCCGTCACCTTCTCGACGCTCGGGCTAAGAGGGTCGACGGCGTTCGACCTGGGCGGCGTTGCCGCAAGCGCGCGCGGCTTCGTCGGCTGGCGCCATGCCTTCGATTCGACACCGACGATCGGCGTGGCCTTTGCCGGCCAGGACCCGTTCACCATCGCCGGCACGCCGATCGCCCGCGATGCGGCGCTCATCGAGCTCGGCCTCGACTTGCAGGCCGGCGCGGCCTCACGGCTCGGGCTGAGCTATGCGGGACAGTTCGGCGGCGGCACGACCAGCCAGGCCTTTAAGGCCGGACTGCACGTCTCCTTCTGAACCTCAATAAGTGGTGCGGCGCTCTTCGGACGGCGGGCGGCCGAACTGCAGCCGGTAGCTCTGCGCGAAATAGGAGTGCGACGTGAAGCCCGTCGCTATGGCCACGTCGAGGATCGGCATGTTGGTCTGGCGCAGCAATTCGCGCGCCCGTTCCAGCCTCAGCCGCATATAATAGCGGCCGGGCGTCACGCTGAGGTGGCGCAGGAACAGGCGTTCGACCTGGCGTACCGACAGCCCGGCCGACTTGGCAAGCTGCACCGCCGACAGCGGCTCATCCAGATGATCGGCCATCAGTTCGACGATGCGCCTCAGCTTCTCCGACTTGCCGGTGAGATCGCGCTCGGGTCCGACGCGCTGGCGATCGCCGGCCGAGCGGATGCGCTCGTGCTGGAACTGGTTGGCGACGCCATTGGCCAGGTTGGAGCCGAAATCGCCGCGCACGATCTCCAGCATCAGGTCGATCGAGGTGGTGCCGCCGGCGCAGGTATAGCGCTTGCGGTCGATCTCGAAGACATTGCCGGTGCAGTTGATATCGGGGAAGCGCTCCATGAAGCCGGCGCGGTTCTCCCAATGGATGGTGCAGCGATAGCCGTCGAGCTGTCCGGCTTCGGCAAGCAGATAGGAGCCGACCGACAGCGCGCCGAGCGCGTTGCCGCGCCGGCCCCAACTGCGCAGCGCGGCCAGCACCTTGCTTTTGCCGGGGAATTCCGTGGTGAGGCCGACCGAGGCGAACAGGATATCGACCGGCGGCATGTCGGCGACGGAGTAGTCGATCTTCAGCGGCAGGCCGTTCGAGGCCATGACGGCGTCGCCATCGGCCGAAATCGTGGTCCAGCCATAGAAATCGTGGCCGAGCAGGCGGTTGGCCGAACGGAAGCAGTCGATGGCCGCGGCAAGCGAGAACATCGAGAATTTGTCGACCAGCAGGAAGCCGAACTGACGGCCGCCCTGAACGGCATCGCTCGTGATCGGCCGTTCGACAGGGGCAATCAGGTTCGGCAAGGATGCTGCTTTCCGGTCAGAAGGACGGCCGCTTCAGCCCGGCCGCGAGGTAGGCGGAAGCTACAGTGTTCGCCATCAGCATGGCAATGGTCATCGGTCCGACGCCGCCCGGGACCGGCGTGATGGCCCCGGCATTCTTGGCTGCCTCGGCATAGGCGACGTCGCCCACAAGGCGGCTCTTGCCTTCGCCCTTTTCGGGCGCCGGAATGCGATTGATGCCGACGTCGATCACGGTGGCGCCGGGCTTCACCCAGTCGCCCTTGACCATCTCAGGACGGCCGACGGCAGCGACCAGGATGTCGGCGGTGCGGGCAAGCGCCGGCAAGTCCTTGGTGCGGCTGTGGGCGATGGTCACCGTGCAGTTGGCGGCGAGCAGCAGATTGGCCATCGGCTTGCCGACGATGTTGGAGCGGCCGACGACGACGGCGTTGAAACCGGACAGGTCCTTGCCGCGCACGCGCTCGATCAAGAGCATCGAGCCCGCCGGCGTGCAGGGCACGAATGCCGTCTCGAGCTCACCGGTGCCGAGCTTGCCGACATTGATGAAGTGGAAGCCGTCGACATCCTTTTCCGGCGCGATCGTCTGGATGACCTTGCCGGCGTCGATGTGGCCGGGAAGCGGCAACTGCACGAGGATGCCGTGGATCGACGGATCGGCGTTGAGGTCGCCGATGATCTTCAGCAATTGTTCCTCGGTGGTGTCGGCCGGCAGCGTGTGCTGGAGTGAATGGAAGCCGCATTCCTTGGCGGTGCGCGATTTCGAGGCGACATAGACCTGGCTTGCCGGATCTTCGCCGACGATGACCACCGCCAGACCGGGCTTGGTGGCGCCCTTGGCCGAAAGCTCGGACGTCAGCGCCTTGACTTTCGAAACCACATCCTCGGCGACACGCTTTCCGTCGATCACTTCGGTCATCCTGAACTCTCCGTTTTGAGGCCGCATCGATGCATGCCCCATGCCTCAATCCGGCATCTCGATCCGCCAACGCAGGGTGCGGACGGTCCAAATGCCGCGCGGCATTTTCACGAAAATTCGACAAGGCAATCCCGTCAAAGCGTCGTCGGATGCCGTAAACCCGAAACCGGTCGCTTTTATCGAACGGTGAGCGGTTAAGAAATACGGGCGGTTTAGAAATAGCGGCGCGCGCGGCTTTCGGTCAGCTCGCGCACCGCCTCGCGGAATTCGCGCAGGCTGGCGCGGATCTCGTCGATCTGACCCTGCTGGTCGGCGGGTGGCTGGCGAACCTCGCCCGCGGTCGACGACTGCGGATGATAGGATGCCGGCGATGCCGGATAAGGATCCTCGTAGGGTTCGCTCGGCATATGGTCCGGCCGATATGAGTAGGAATGGCTCTGCTCGTATGGCGGCTGGAAATTCTCCGGCGCCGATGTCTCGGCCCGGAGATAACGCTCCTCCCGGCTGGGCGCCCGCCAGGCGCTTTCAGGCGGGACAGAGTCCATATCGACTGTTTCAGCCGGCTCGCGCCGCACGAAATAGCGAACCGCCGAGGCCAGCGCGCCGAAAAGCCCGGGACGGCCGGCGTCGTTGTCCGGCTCCGGCGGTTGCGGCACAATGGATGGGGCAGCAGACGGCGCCATCGCCGTCATCGGAGGTGAGGCAGGCGGCGGCGTAAACGAAGCGGCTGGGGGCGGTGTGTAAGATGCCGCTGGAGGCGGCGCGAATGTCGGAGCCGGCGGCGGCGTGAAAGACGCGGCCGGCGGCCGAGGGACAGGCGGCGGCGTCACGAGCGGTGGCGGCGCCGGCGGCGGAACGGCCCGGTTGGAATTGTTCTCCACCATGGGAGCACGCTCTTCGACCCTGCGGCGCGAGCGGGTATCGGCCGTCTCGCGCAGGCTGGCAAGGATGCCGCGCAGCGCGCCGAGGCCGATGCCGGCGAACAGGCCGGCGAACAGACCAGCCAAGGCCATCACGGCGCGCGACGGACCCTTGGCTTGCAGCGGCGCATAGGCATCCGAAATGATGCTGATGTTGGCGGTGTTGATGCCCTTTTGCTCGCCGGTTTCCTTGGCGCGCAGCAGGAACTGTTCGTAGACGGAACGCTTGGCGGCCGCCTCGCGCTCCAGCTCGCGCAGCGAAACCAGGTTGTTGTTGACGTCGCCGCTCTGCACCTTAGCCTGCGCCAGGCGCGAGGACAGGTCCTGCTCGAGTTGGACGGAGCGCTTCAGGTCGACCTGCAGCGACGAACCGATACGCTGCAGTTCGGCGCTGATGCGCTCGCGCGCGCCGGCGAGCTGGGCGTTGAGCGCTGCGATCTCCGGATGACGCGGCCCGAGCTTGACCTCGGCGCGGTCGGCTTCCTGCTTTAGCGCCGCATATTGCGAGCGCAGCTCGCTCATCATGTTGGAATTGATCTCTTCCGGCAAAGTGCCGCTAAGGACCGAATTGACGTTCAGCGAGCGTGCCGAGGCGGCGCGTGCATTGAGCTCGAGCGTGCGAGCGCGGGCGACGGAAAGCTGCTCGTTGAGCTTCAGCATCTGGTCGTCGCTGATCAGGCGGCCCTGCGCGTCGACAAGATCGTGCGTCGCCCTGAAATCCTCGACCTGGCGTTCAGCCGTCTCGACGCCCTTGCGCAATTCATCGAGCCTGGCGGTCAGCTCGTCATTGGCGCGGCCCGCGGTGTTCGACTGGATCTCGCTGGAAATCTGCTTGAACGCCTTGACCATCGTGTTGGCGATCAGGGCGGATTTTTCGGCGTTCTGCGTGGTGGCGCTCACCGAGACCACGAAGGTCTTGCCGCCACGCTCGACGTCGAGGCTGTCCGCCAGATTGCCGACCGACAGCGCACGCCGGCGCGCTTCGTCGGCGGGGCTCGCATCCTGCCGCGACAGGATCGAGCGGAGCGTCGACATCAGGCCGAGGCCGCCCGTGCCCTGACCGTTGAATTCAGGGTCGTTGGTGAGGTTGAGATCCGTGACGACCTTGTTGAGAACGGTGCCCGAGGTGAGGATGCGAACCTGGTTCTCGACGATGGCGAGCGTCGCATCCGAGGCGACCACGTTCTGCGTCAGGTCGCGATCGGTGAGCTTGAGGTCGCGCGGGTCGACGATGACGTCGGTGGTGGCCTCGTATTTCTTCGGCGTCGAGAGCGCGATTGCGACGCCGAGGGCTGCACCCAGGATCGTCGTCGACAGGATCAGTGCCTTCGATCTGGTGACGCCGTGAATGACCTGCATCGGGTCGATCAGCGGCTTCCACTCCTCGGACCCTGGAGCGTCGACGGCGAGCGACCGCGTTGCTGGGCGAGGTTGGGGAGCGGCTTGCGGCTGGTAAGTCGATGCGAGACTTTCATCGCCCTGCCCGCTCGTCGCGTAGCGATCTTTTTCGACCCAGTCGTCCTCAGCTTCGACTGAGGCCGGATCTGGCCGCGCTTGGCCAAATCCGCCGGTATCGGCGGGCTGCGGACTCGACTTCCCCTCGCGTTCGGAACGCGCGGCGCGATGGCGCGCGGCGGCGTCCTCGCGCCACGAAGAGTCGGCCCGGTCGCCGATCGAAACCGTGTTGTCCTCGCCGCGCATAGCCTGGCCGAGCGCGAGCAGAGAACGCTCGCGCCTCCAGTCATCACGGTTATCCCTGTCGACCATTGTCCTGGAACTTACTCTTTGGCGGCTTGGGAGCGGCGGATCGGCCAATCGTTAAGCCACGCTAAACAGGCATAGGAAACAAAAGGTTAATTTTGCGCCATGGCGGACACAGTTTCTTGCCTTGTTCGCGGCATTTCAGCGTCGCCGATGCGGCCGCCAGAACGCCGCGTTAAACTTTCCCGCCTATGTATCGCCGCGGATATGACCCAGGTCAGCGACATGCCGCAAAGGCGGACTTTCGCGCGGATCGGCCGCTTCGTGGCCACGCGCCGGAAACTGGTATTCGACTATTTCTCGGCGATCAGCGGCGCCGGCGGCCGGCTGGTGTTCTCGCTGGCCTATTTCATCGCTTTGGCCAACACGCTTTCAATCGCCGAGTTCGGCATGTTCGCGACCGCCTCGGCCGCCGGCATCATGCTGTCGCGCATTCTCGCCTTCGGCTTCATCTCGGCGCTCTACCGGACCGCCACGATCCGCCGCAATCTGATCGGCACCTTCACCGCCGGTTTCCTGCTTCTCGGCGCGTTATCGCTGCCATTCCTCGCCGCCGCATCCTACATCGTCTACCTGATTTTCTTTTCCGGCACCGTGCCGCTGTCGGCATACGCCGCGGTCGTCTTTGCCGAGGCGCTTTTGTGGCGGCCGGTCGAAGTGGTGCTGATCGTCAACAACGGGCTCGGCAAATTCGGGCGGGCGGCCGTGCTCGCCATCCTGGCGACGGCGCTACGGGCAGTCGGCGCGATCCTGTTCATGCTTGCCGCGCAGCACACCATCGACGTTTGGTCGCTGTATTACATCGGCGCCAACGCCGCCTCGCTCGTCATCGCCTTTGCCTTCTTCTATCCGCGCCAGCGGCTGAGGCTGCGCGCCGAGCTCTATTTCAGGCGGCTCGCCGATTCCATCTATGTCGCCGGATCAGAGGTGCTGTTCTACCTGCAGATGGAGTTTGACAAGCTCCTGGTGCTGTCGATCGGCGGACCGCATCTGGCCGGCATCTACGCCATCATCATGCGGCTGGTCGATCTCACCGCAATCCCGATCCGCACCTTCTCGATGATGCTGGTGCAGCGCATGATGCGGGCGCCGGAGCTCCTGTCACGGCTGGCGGTCAAGAGCGGCATCGAAGGCGGCGTCTTCCTGGTCTCGACGCTCGCGCTGATGTCGCTCGGCATCGTGCTGCACTTCTTCCCGAACGCGCTCGGCAAGAATGTCGCCGAGGCAGCACCGCTGGTCGCGCTGGCGGTCTGCGTGCCGGGACTGCGCAACCTCGTCGAATACCAGGCCGAACTGCTCTTCGCGCGCGGCCAGACGGCGGTTCGGGCGATCAATCTCGGCCTGCTCGCCGGCTTGAAGGCGGTTCTGCTCACCTATGTGCTGACGACCATCCCCGACACCGCCAATCTGGTGCTGTCGCTCAACATCGTCTTCCTGCTGCTTTATCTCGCCTCGATGCTCTTGACCTACTCGGCGATGCGCAGGCCAGCCAAGGCGATCTAGCTTATTTAGTGCCAGCCAGGATTGCCGTTCGTTTTACCCGGGCGGACCATCGCAAACGTTTGGGATCGGGGCGAACCCTTCGAGGTCGTCATTCCAGGGCGGAGCAGGAGCGAAGCTCCGTCGCGGAGACCCTGGAATCCATTCCGTGACCAGTGCCAAAGAATGCAACGGAGCAGAATTCTGCACCGTCGTGACACTTCGAAGTAACGGCATGGATTCCAGGGTCTGCGCGCGTCGCTTCGCTCCTTGCTCCGCCCTGGAATGACGACGAGAGGTTCGTCTCTGCCAGTTCCCAACGTCTCGGATCTATCAGAACTATCCAAGCGCGATCAGGCGGCGGATACGGCCGATATCGGTGCCGATGAAGGACTGCATGCCGATCGCCACCTGTTCCGGCGCCATGGCATCGACGAAGCGGCGGAATTCCTCGTCCGAGAGCGCCTCACCGTTCCAGTGGACGCGGCAGAACTCCTGCGAGCCGTGGAAATGGCCGGCACCCGCAAGCACGTCATCGACGTAGCGGCCATAGATCATGCATTCGGAGAACTGGCGCGCCAGGCCGACGACGCTGACCCAGTCGCGGCCATGCACCTTCTCGATGCGCTCGCACATCGCGTTGACCGTCTCGCGCCGCCAGGCAATCAGCGTCGAGATGTAGTCATCAGTCGAAATATTGCTTGCATCGATGCCGAGTGCAGCGCCGGCATTGCGCGACCAGGTGCGATGTTCATCGTGGCCATCGTTTGACAGCACGCCGTCGCGCCGGAACAGCCGCACCTTGCCGTCGCGCCAGAAGACGCCGGTGTCGAACGGTTTCAGGAAGGCGACGTCGGAATCGCAGAAGATGAGCACGTCTTCCTTTGCCTGGCCGGCAATTGCGATGCGGCGCAGTTGCTGCACATGCCAGCCGCGCAGCGGCTGCGTTTTCAGGCTCAGCCAGATGCGGCGGCGGAAGCCGCTCAGCGGATCGTCGAACACATGCAGCCAGCGCGGCAGCAGATCCCGCTCGTCGACGACGCTGCGGCGGCTGCCTTCCAACTGGCGAAACAGCGCAACGTCGCGATGCTCGGTCAGGATATAGTGATGCGCCATGCCGGTGACGTGTCGGTCGATGGTTTCGCACAACAGCCGGCAGCGTTCGAAATCCGGCGCGTAGCTCGCGGTGACGATTGCGGCTGAAGGCGCGCGCGGCAGCGGTGCGATTGCGGTGGAGATATCGGGAACAAAACGGCTGTTCACCGGCGCGCCTCCGCCGGCCGTGGCCCTAGCGAAAGCTTCTGCTTGACGACGCGCCACAGGAACAGCGGATTGCCGACGATATAGCGTCGCCACAGGCGGCCGGGTTCGATCCACAGGCGGAACAGCCATTCGAGCCGCAGCCGGCGCAGCCACAGCGGCGCGCGCGGCACCGAGCCGCTCATGAAATCGAGCAGCGCGCCAACGGCTACCGGCAACGTGCAATGGCGGCTGTCGATGTGGCGCTCGATCCACAATTCCTGGCGCGGTACGCCCATGGCGACAAGCAATATATCCGGCCGCAGCCTGGCGATGCGTTCCAGAATCGCCGGCTCCTCGGCGGCCGAGAAGAAGCCGTCATGGATGACGACGAATTTGTGCTGCATGGCGAGCGTCGAAAGCTTCGCGCATGCGGCCTCGGCATTGGCGCGCGTCGTGCCGAGCAGCGCCACCGTCAGCGGGTGGGACGACGCCTGCAGGAAGGCCGGAATGAAGTCGGTGCCGTTGAGGTTGCTGGGGAAAGGCGCGCCGTAAAGCAGCTTTGCCGCCATGTCGACGCCGACGCCGTCCGGCAGGATGAGGAAGTCTTCCAGCGCCTCGGCAAAGACCGGGTCGGTGCAAGCCAGATTGGCATTGTGGGCGTTGAGGAAGCTCACCTTGGTGAAGCGACGCTCGTCGATCAGCCTTGTGAGCAAGGTGATGGCCTCATCCCAGCGTATGGCCAGCACCGGAATACCCAGAATGGTCTTGAGCGTGTCGAATCCGAAGGCGGCGCGCGGGGTGCGCAAATTCATGCGGTGACCTCCCGCCTGACGACGCCGAGCTTCTCCAGACCAAGCCCGATCGCGATGTCCAACGCCTTCAACTGGCGGCGATGGAAGGCGCTGCCATCGACGTCGCGGATGTTGCCCGCGGCCGCCTGGAGGGCCGCCGCGAAAGCAATCGGATCGTCGGTGACCACGCAATTGTCGGGACGATAGCCGATGCCGCGCAGCGAGCGGCTGGTGGCGACGGACGGCAGGCCGAGCTCGAAGGTCTCGATGGTCTTCAGCTGGACGCCGCTGCCGGCAGTGCTGATCAAGGGAATGACGGCGGCGCCGCGCACGAAGGCCTGCGCATCCGGAACCCTGCCGACAAAGGAGACGCCGGGATGCGGCGAGCTGATGCCGGAAGGCATGTTGCCGGCGATCCTGATGCGGAAATCCGGCTTCAGATGCGGAACCACCTTGGTCAGGAACCAGTCGAGCCCGATGCGGTTCGGCTGCCAGGTCCAGGTGCCGATCAGCGCCGCATCGCAATCGACGTGGCGCTGTGCCTTGCCTGTCGGCGCCTGCGCGCGGGTCACCAGCGGCAGCACCGCCGAGCGTCCGGTGGAGGCGACGTCGAGCGCTGAGCGGTCTTCCTCGGCCAGCGTGAAGACAAAGCGTGCGGCGCCGCAGAGGCGGTCTTCCATGATCTTGAGCAGCCTCGCCTCGCGGCGGAACATCCAGCGCTGAAGCGCGCTGCCGGCCGCGGCGGCATTTTCCTGGGCCGAACGGTGCTCGACATTATGCGCGACGAAGATCGATGGCCGATCGGCGAGCACCCGTTCAAAAGCACCAGCGAACTGGACCGAATTCAGGACATAGCCATCGAAGGGACCGGCGCATTCGATGGCGGCGCGGACTTCGCTGTCAGGAACGACGCGCAGCTTGACCGAGGAGAAGGTGAGGCCGGAGTGGACCGCCTTGCCCAGCCAGGCAAGCTTCCTCAGAGGCGAAGCGCCTTCGGTGCGGACTTCGACGTCGCCAAGCACGATCGTGTCTTGTGGATCGGACGGAGCCTTGCCCGGCCAGATGAAGCCGATCACCGTCACGCGCACGCCGGCACGCCGCAGCGCGTCGATGATCGCGGCGTTGGCAATCTCGTAGCCCGAGGCGAGAGCGCCATCGGGCACGATCGATGTGGCGAACAGCAGATGCATTTCACCTATCCATTGGTGCAGCGGGTAGCAAAACGCGATGAAGTCTTGATTAAATGGCACCTGTCGAAGGCCAAAGACCCGGCTTTCCGACAGCCGGGGCGAGAAGGTGATTAACGAAACGTTATCACCGCGATGCTATCGAGGCTCAAACCCACGCTGCTGGAAACGGATGATCCCCTTGCCGTCCTACGCTTCTGTATCGATCGCGGGGCGGTCGCCGGGGCTTGCCGCCGAGACCGTCGAGGCGGTTGTGACGCTGCCGACCTTCAAGCGGCCGGAGCGGGTGCTGGAAACCCTGGCTTCGCTCAAGGCGCAGCGGACCGACAGGCGCTTTGCCGTCATCGTCATGGAAAACGAGGCCGAGGCGCGCGAAGGCGCCCGCGCGGTGCTGCCGCTATTCGAAAGCGGCGAGATGCCCGGCATGGTGATCATCGCGCATGAGCGCGGCAATTGCAGCGCCTACAATGCCGGATGGCAGACGGCGATGCTGCAGTTTCCCAACTTCAAGCACCTGCTGGTCATCGACGACGACGAGATCGCCGAGCCCGACTGGCTGGAGCGCATGTGCAAGGCCGCGGAAAGCCTTCAGGCCGACATTATCGGCGGCCCGCAAGTGCCGGTCTTTGCCGATCCCAGCCATGCCAGATGGGCCGAGCACCCGGTCTTTGCACCGCCCTATCGGGAAACGGGCCGCGTGCCGGCGCTTTATTCCTCCGGCAATTTGCTGGTCGGGCGCAACGTGCTGAAGGCCATGGGACCGCCCTTCCTCGACTTGCGGTTCAATTTCATGGGCGGCGGCGATTCCGACTTCCTCAGCCGTTGCGCGCAGAAAGGCTTCGTGCTCGGCTGGTGCGCCGACGCAAAAGTCAACGAAACCGTGCCGGCCCGGCGCGTCGAGGCGGACTGGATCCGCGCCCGCAGCCTGCGCAACGGCGTGATCTCGACGCTGGTCGAAAAGAAGAAACGCGCCGGCACGCCGCTTGCCGGCCTTAAGGTTTTCCTGAAGAGCCTGGCGCTGCTTGCGGCCTCGCCGCTGCGCGGCGCCATCCGGCTGGCGCGCACCGGCTCGCTGACGAGCGGGCTCTATCCGGTCTATGTCGCGCTCGGCCGGGTGCTTGCCGAATTCGGATATGCCAATGAGCAGTACCGACAGCCTGAGAAGAATTGAGCGCGCGCCGCTCAGCGCCGCCTTCACGCGCGACGGCGTCGCGACGGCGATCGCCGCGCTTTTGTTCACCGTCATCATCATCTCGTTCCGGCCGTTCCAGCCGGCCGGCGCGGAACTGACCGGCGACGGCGGCGACATCGTCAACCAGCTCGGCTTCGGCTCGCTCGGCGCCGTCTCGATCTTCTCGCTGTTCGCCTTCGCCGATCCGCGCGTGGTGCGCTCGCTGGTCAGCCCCTCCTGGGCGCTGATGCTGGGCTTCTTCTTCCTGTCGGTGGTGCTGGCGACCGATCCGCCCGCGGCGATGCGCGCCGCCTCCTTCACCATGATCGGCATCATCACCATGGCGACGATCCTGGTGCTGCCGCGCGACGCCGACTCCTTTGCCCGAGTGGTCATCTTCACCGCCGTCGTGGTGATCGGCCTTTCCTATACCGGCCTGATCGTCTTTCCGCATGAGGCACTGCATACCGCCGATTCGCAGGAGCCCGAGCATGCCGGCCTGTGGCGCGGCGTCTTCACCCACAAGAACATCGCCGGGCCGGTGATGGCCTGTTTCAGCTTCGCCGGGCTCTATCTGTTTCGGCGCGGCCAGCGCTGGTCGGGCGCCGGCATCTTCTGCGCGGCGATGGTGTTCATGCTGCATACCGGCTCCAAGACGACGGCCGGACTGATCCCGTTCTCCATCATGATCGTCGTGCTGCCCAGCCTCATCGGCATGCGGCTCGGCACGCCGATCCTGTTTGCGCTGGCCATCATCGCCACCGCCGTCGGCACGCTCGGCATCGTCTTCATCCCGCCGGTGAAACATCTGGCGGCGATCTATTTCCCGAACCTGACCTATACCGGACGCACGACGCTCTGGGAATTTGCCGGCGAGATGCTGGCGAAGAAGCCATGGACCGGCTACGGCTACGAGAGCTTCTGGGGGACGCCGCTGCTGCTCAACCAGGACCAGCCTTTCGACCGGCCCTGGGATATCCGCACCATCGTGCATGGCCATGACGGCTATCTCGACATCGCCGTGCTGATGGGCATCCCGGCGCTCTGCGTCGCCGTCTACACCTTCCTGATCGCCCCTTTGCGCAACTACATGCGCATCCCGGCGCGCAAGGAAAACATCTTCCTCGGCGATTTCTTCATGATGGTGGTGCTGTTCACGGCGCTGAACGGTTTCCTGGAAAGCTTCTTCTTCCACCGCGGCGATCCCGTCTGGCTGTTCTTCGTGCTCGGCGTGCTTGGTCTCAGACAAGTCTCGCTGCGGCCGATCCCGGTTCGCGTCTCTCACTGATCCTCAACCTCGTCATCCCTGGGGAGCAGCCGCGAAACGGCGTCGCGGAGACCCTGGGATCCTTGCCGTGACCTTGATCGAAGGCTGCAGCGGAGCAGAATTCAGCACCGTGGCAGCGCTGTGAGGTCCCGGCATGGATCCTTGGGTCTACGCGGTACGCTTCGCTTCCCGCTCCGCACAAGGATGACGGCGGGGTGGACGTTTCGGCCAATCTCCAAGGCATGCGACCTGCCAACGCGGACATAGCCGACCGTCAAAATTTCTATGCTGGGCCTGGCCGATCGATCTCCTGCTCACAGCTCTTTTCCACTGCGGCGCAAACGTCTAAGGAAAGCCATCTTGCGGAGGCTTTCATGACGATCAGGCTCGTTCTCGCCGGTTGCGGCAATATGGGTTACGCCATGCTCTCGGGCTGGCTGAAATCCGCAAAGCTCGAGCCGTCGGCGGTGTTCGTGGTCGAGCCCAATACGGAACTGCGCCAGCGCGCCGAACATCTCGGCTGCCGTGCCGCCGCCGACGCCGCAGGTATTCCGGCCGATGCCGTGCCCGATCTCGTGGTCATTGCGGTAAAGCCGCAGGTGATCCGCGAGGTGACGGCGCACTACAAGCGCTTCGGCGACGGCAGGACCAGCTTTCTCAGCATTGCCGCCGGGACGCCGGTCGCGACTTTCGAGGAAATTCTGGGCGAGCTCGCGCCCATCATCCGCTGCATGCCGAACACGCCGGCGGCGATCGGCAAGGGCATGATGGTGGTGTACTCCAACCCGCTGGTTTCCGACGATGTCCGCCGCTTCGTTGCCGAACTGCTTTCGGCAAGCGGTGTCGTGACGACGATCGACGACGAGGGCCTTATGGACGCCGTGACGGCCGTCTCGGGCTCCGGCCCGGCCTATGTCTTCCACTTCATCGAGGCGCTGACGGTTGCGGCCGAGAAGGCCGGCCTTCCCGCCGAGACCGCCAAGCTGCTTGCCATGCAGACCGTTTTCGGCGCCGCCTCGCTCGCCGCCGAAAGCGACGAGGAGCCGGGCGTGCTGCGCCAGCAGGTGACCAGCCCCAACGGCACGACCGCCGCCGCACTTGCCGTGCTCATGGGCGGAGACCGGTTGACGAAGCTCGTTACCGAAGCGGTCGAGGCGGCGCGGCTCAGGTCGATAGAGCTAGGGAAATAAGGTTCTGTTCCGGTCACGCGAGATCGGTGTGCGAAAAATCGTTGCCCTTGTAGAGCAAAGGCACGCTGCGACCCTTCGCCAATGCATATGAAAGGCAGTCGGCAAGGTTGAGTTGGGCGGGATGGCCGCGACCCTTGCCATAGCTCGAAAACGCCTGGATCGCGAGTCTCGCATCGCCGCTTTCAATCGGGACGACTTCGATTTCGGCCTGGCGAAGGAAGGCTTCTATCGCCGCCTCCGCAATGAGCGGGTCCACGACAAGCAGTGATGAAAGCCGCATAGCTGCCTCAAGAATGACCAGTGGGGACGTTATCCTGCTAGTCGCCTGCCCTATCCTTTCACTCCAGTCGGCGGCGTCTTCCTCGTCCGCCAGGATGGCGACGACCACCGATGTGTCGACGAACATCAGGAATGACCCCACATCTCGTCGATCTCATCCTTGCTCAACGCCCGGCCACCGGCGGCTGCCTTGGATTTGAGTTCTTTTGCAATGACCGCTAGGCGCTCAGCCAGCGGGATTTGTTCACGTTCGCGCTGCAGCTCCGATTCGAGCGCCTCGATGACCGCTTCGGTCATTGAGATTTTGCGTTTTTCGGCAAGTTGCCGGGCGAGTTCCCTTGCCCGCGGATCCCTGATCTGGAGATTCATCTAAAGGCCCTCCGTTCCCTGTCACTACAATATAGTGTTTTGTCATGACAAAGCTAGCGCGGCCGGATTGACCGATTGGGTGTCGAAGCGTCAGGCGCCGTAGAGCATCTGGTCCTGCAGCTTGCGCAGGGCGTACAGCCTGGTTGACTGATCCGGAGCCGCGTTATCGGTCGTGAGAAGTTCGCCCTTCCTGACCGGCTTCAGCACTTTGCCGCCTTCAAGCAAGCCGACCGGCAAGGCGCGGCTGGCGCGTGCTTCGGCAATCGTCATGGTCCAGGAGCGATAACAAGTCTCGCCGATCGCATCGAAGGTCTCGCCGGCGGCAAGGTCGCGCTTGGCGACCGCACAGACTTCCGCCACCGGTCTCGGTAGCGGCACCATGTCGGGTTTGCCGTAGAGCATGATACGGGCGGCGGTGAGCGGCACTTCCAGCGAGGTCAGGTGATAAGGCCGGAACAAGCCGTAATAGGGGCCCTGACCGACATGGAGATCGTCCATGCGCTCGACGACGCGCGGGTGCATCGCCTCGACGATGACGAAGACGCCGGGCGCCACGCCCTTGCCGACCGTGTAGTCGACGACGCCTTTCCTCGACAGCAGGCCGCCGTCCTCTTTCGGAATCAGCACCTTGGCCAGTTGATCGCGATCGGCCTTGGGTCCGTGCATGCCGGGAACATCCGGCACCAGGCCGGTGGCATTGGCGATGGCGCACATCTCGACCATGGTCTTGGAGCCGTCGACGAACTCGACCAGCATGCGCGGGTTCATGTTGCGGCGGGCCGCCTCTTCCCGGTAGTCGTCCGGAACGGCGTCATGGTTGAGCGGATTGTTCTTGCCCTTGCCGGCCGAGACGATGGTTAGCCCAAGCGCCGAGGCGAATTCGATCAGTTCCATGCAGCTTGACGGCTCGTCGCCCGCGCCGACCGAGTAGACGACGCCCAGCCGGTCGGCCTGCTGCTTCAGGTAGCAGCCGATGGTCACGTCGGCCTCGACATTCATCATCACCAGATGCTTGCCGTGTTCCATGGCCATCAGGTCGAAATCGGCGGCAACGCCAGGTTTTCCGGTAGCGTCGATGACGACGTCGATCAGCGGATTGGTGACCAGCATCTCGTTCGAGGTGATGGCGATCCTGCCGCTCTCGATCGCCTGGGTGACCCTTGATGCGGTTTCGGCCTCGGCGGCAAATGCCTCGTCGCCATAGGCGATGCGGATCGCCTCGCGGGCGGTGTGCGGGCGCCGCGTGGAAATGGCCGCGATCGAAATGCCCGGCATCAGCATGCCCTGCGTCACCAGGTCCGTGCCCATCTCGCCGGAGCCGACGACGCCGATGCGCACCGGCTTGCCCTCGGCGGCGCGTCGGGCAAGATCACGGGCAAGCCCGGTCAGGGCGACATTGGTCATGCAAGAAGATCCACGGTTTTTTGCTCCGGCTCGCAATACAGGGAACGATCTCCGTTTGCCAACCAAACCAGACCGACATGGCGATTTCTTGCGCATGCTTTGCAAAGTCGCAGCAGATTTCCCAGGAGCTTGTGCTTGGCGACCGCACGATTCGCCATTTGTTTGAGACCATTAACCATCGCGACCTGCTTGAACCGAAAAGCCCCGGCCCGCCGCGCCGGGTTTCTGTGCCATTTTTGCTACAGGTTTTGGCACTAATGCCCGGAATCTCACTTTTGGGGGGTGTCTAATCCATTATGCACTCACATCCTCGAAAAATCTGATAGATACTGGCCACAAGCTCTGGTGGCAGGCTTGGGCAAATAAGCGCCCATAAAAAACATAGTGGCGCGGGGATAGTCACGGGGTAGAAATGACCAGGACGGGTAAAGTAACCGTCGGCTGGCGCTTTGCGCTTGCCATCACGGTGTCGATGCTGGCTTGCGAGAGCGCCAGCGCACTCACACTCAAAGAAGCCGTCGCCGTCGCAGTGGAGTCCAATCCGGAGATTGGACAGGCGATCGAAAACCGCGAAGCGATTGAATTCGAGCTGCGCCAGGCAAAGGGCCTTTATCTTCCCAGCGTCGATCTGGAAGCGTCGACAGGCGTTCGCCGGCTGGACAATGATACAAGGCGCGCGCTCGACGAGGATCACAAAGCCCTCTATCCGAACGAGGCCGACCTCACGGTTTCGCAGACGCTTTATGACAGCGGCGCGCGGCGAGCGGAACTGACCCGCCAGGCCTCGCGGGTCGATGGGGCTTCCTTCCGGGTTCTGGAACGGTCCGAGTTCATCGGGCTTGCGGTCGTTCAGGACTATCTGGAATACATGCTGCAGGCTTCGATCGTGGCCGAGGCCAAGAAGAACCTTGGCTTCCATCAGTCCATTCTCGGCGACATCAAGCAAGGTATCGCGGGCGGCGCGCTCAATGACGCCGACCGGCAGCAGGCCGAGGAACGCCTTTATGCGGCCAAGGCGCGGATGCAGGAGGCAACCGAAGAACTCGAGGCGGCCAAGATCCGCTTCTTCAAGAATGTCGGCAAGCCGCTGACCAACGCCTCGCGCCCGGCCGATGTCGCAGCCGCCCTGCCGCGGTCGCTGGACGATGCGATCGGGCTCGCCAGGCAGAACAATCCGCGTGTCCATATGGCCAACAGCGATATCGACGCCGCCGCTTCGCTGGTCGATGCGGCGCGGGCGAAATTTGGCCCGACGATTACCGCCGAGGGTGTTGCCCGGGGCGGGTATGACATCGACGGCGACAATGGCGACGCGAGCGACCTGCAGGCTCGGGTGGTGCTGCGCTGGAACCTGTATCGCGGCGGCATCGACAAGGCCAATGAACAGGAACAGATCCGCCGCACCAGCGAGCAGCGTCTTGCTTTGCACCAGGTGCTGCGCGAGATCGAGGAAGCCGTCCGCACCTCGTGGGACCGCCGCTTCCGCCAGGCGGACCTGGCAAAGACGCTGCGGCAGCAGGCAGCCACCAACGAAAAGCTGGTCGCTTCCTATCGCGAGCAGTTCAAGGTCGGACAGCGCTCGCTGCTCGACGTGCTCGATGCCCAGAACACGCGCTTCAACACCGCAACACTGGCCGACACGTCGTCTTACGCGTCGCTGTTTGCGGAATACCGGCTGCTGGCCGCAACCGGGGAATTGCTGAAGACGCTCAACATCCAGCCGGCCAAGCAGGCCACGGCCTATGCGCGCACGGAGTTCGGAGTGCCTAAAACGGCCGATACCGAGACTTATGCGCGGACGCCGTCGGAGCAGAGGAACGATCTGCCGTTCGACATCCTCGCGCCGGTCAGGAAAAAGTAGCCAATGTAAGCATCGATCTTCAAGTCCTTCGGGGCTGATCGTGAACCAGCAACCTAACATCCTATCGCCCAAGGAGGCCTTCAAGGCCTGCTTCTGCGCTGTTGCGGCCTATCTGGGCAGGCCGAGCGCGGAAACCGTGCTGTTTGCCGGTGTGCCGATTTCGGAGACGCGCATCGAGCCGGATGAAATCCGCCATCTGGCCGAACGCATCGGCCTCGAGGTCCAGGATTTCAGCCACCGCGATTTCCTGCGCGGCCGCTTCGATGTTCCGGCCATCGTCTTCCGCGTCAGCCAATTGCCGATCGCCCTCCTGGCGGAAATCGAGGGTGGGCAATATCTGACGGCGCCCCAGGAAAACGGCCGCACCACAATCGACAGATCGGAACTCGCCGAAAACCATATTAGCGGCGGCACCTCCTTTTCGATCACCTATGCCAACGCGGCCGAAGAGATGACGGTCGGCACCGCCGCGCGGATCGAAAGGCGCCACTGGCTGACCGGCACCATGGGGGCGTTCTGGCGCACCTATTCGAAAGTGGTGCTGTCGGCGGTCTTCATCAATCTGCTTGCGATCGCTTCGCCGATCTTCACCATGAACGTCTACGACCGCATCCTGCCGAACAAGGCGATCTCCACGCTGTGGGTGCTGGCGCTCGGCATCGGCGCGGCCATCCTGTTCGACCTGCTCCTGAAGACGGCCAGGGCGTCGCTGATCGACTATGCCGGACGCAAGGCGGATCTGCGGATCTCCTACCTGCTGTTCGAAAAAGTGCTGAATTCCTCGCTTTCGGCGCGGCCCGGATCGACGGGCGAATATGCAAACCGTGTCACGCAATACGAGTTCGTGCGCGAGTTCTTCACCTCGAACACCATCAGCGTCTTCATCGATACAATCTTCGTCTTCGTTTTCCTGCTGGTGATCTACGCCATCGGCGGCTGGCTGGTGATCATACCGGCGGTGGCCTTCGTCATCTCGGTCATTGTCGGGCTGATAACGCAGCGGCGGATCGGCAAGCGGGTCGCCGCCTCGATGAACGAGGCGTCGCAGCGCCAGGCCCTGCTGGTCGAATCCATTTCGACGCTGGAGACGATCAAGTCGCTGCGCGCCGAAGCCTACCTGCTGCGCAAATGGGGCGAGCACTCGAAAAACGCGGCCAACACGTCGGAGAAAATCAAGGAGCTCTCGGCGGCGGCAGGCAACATCACCGGTGCCATCCAGCAATTCGTGACGGTCGCCCTGGTAGTGGCCGGCGCCTACGCGTTCTCGGAAGGCCAGGTCTCGACAGGCGCCATCATCGGCACCGTGATGCTCGCCGGCCGCGCCGTGGCCCCACTCGGCCAGATCGCCATCACGCTGGCGCGGTTCCGGCAGGCCATGCTGTCGCTCAAGATCGTCAATACGATCATGTCGCAGCCGGAGGATCGCCCCGATACGGTCGGTTTCGTCAACCGGCCGATCCGCAGCGGCGCCCTCGTCTTCAGGAATGTCGGCTTCGCCTATCCGGGCACAGAGAACGAGGTTCTGAGCGGGCTCAACATCGCGGTCAGGCCCGGCGAGCGGGTCGGCATCATCGGCCGCATCGGCTCCGGCAAGACGACGATGGGCCGGCTGATCGGCCGGCTCTACCTGCCGACGTCGGGGGAGTTGCTGCTCGACGGCATCGACATCCGCCAATATCACCCGTCGGAGGTCCGCGCCGCGGTCGGCATTGTCGCGCAGGCCGGCGACTTGTTTTCGGGAACCATCAAGGAAAACCTTTTGATGGCGGCGCCGGAAGCGACCGACGAGGAGATCATCGATGCGGCGAAAGCCGCGGGCGTCGATGACTTCGTCTCGCGGCATCCGCGCGGCTACGACATGAATGTCGGCGAGCGAGGCACCAATCTGTCGGGCGGGCAAAGGCAGGCAGTGGCAATCGCCCGGCTGCTCTTGACCAAGCCGAAGATCGTCTTCCTGGACGAGCCATCGGGTTCGATGGATCTCGCCTCCGAACGGCAGTTGATCAAGCAGCTCAAGGTGGCGTTCGACCGCAACACGACACTGATCGTATCGACCCATCGCTACAGCATGCTGGAACTTGCCGACCGCCTCATCGTCATCGAGCAAGGCCGCATCGTCGCGGACGGGCCAAAGGAACAAGTCATCCAGGCGCTGCAGAAGGGCAATGCCTGAGCGGAACGTGTAGACATGCTTGCAAGGGAAGATCGGCCACCACTGTTCGCCTCGGCGTCCGTCTACATCGTCGGGGCGCTGTTCGTGTGCTTCACGGCCTGGGCATCGTTTGCCGAGGTGGACGAGATCGCGCGCGGCGAAGGCAAGGTGATACCCGCTTCGAAGACGCAGATCATTCAGGCCAGCGAACCCGGCGTCGTGCAGGAGATCGCCGTGCTGATCGGCCAGACCGTCAAGAAGAACGACCTCATCATTCGCCTCGACAACTCGGGCAATACTTCGAGCCTTGGCGAAGAGAAGGCCAAGGCGCGAGCGCTGCAGGCGCGCATCGCGC
Source organism: Mesorhizobium australafricanum (assembly GCF_033977265.1). Lineage (NCBI taxonomy): Bacteria > Pseudomonadati > Pseudomonadota > Alphaproteobacteria > Hyphomicrobiales > Phyllobacteriaceae > Mesorhizobium > Mesorhizobium australafricanum. Next base: position 717,073 of record NZ_JAVIIT010000002.1, read on the forward strand.
GGCTGCAGTTTGAGCAGAGCGGCAATGTCGAAGGGTCGTTTCCCTGCCCTGCGGAAATCCAGAAGGTCGCGCCCGAAATCTGCGACAACGAGCAAAAGCTGCTCGTCGCGCGGCGCGACAACTTCGAGGTGAAGCTGTCCGTTCTCAAATCGCGCCTCGATCAGCGCGAGAAGGAACTGGACGAGGCCACCGCCAACGCCGATCGCCTGTCCAAGAGCCTGGCCGTCACCGACCAGGAAGCGGCGCTGGTCGAACCCATGGTCAAGAAAGGCCTTATGGCCAGGACCGAGCAGATCCGCGTCGAGCGGGAACAGACCGACCTTCACGGACAGCTGACCCTTGCCGGAGAGACGATCAAGAAGGGCCAGTCGGCGATCACCGAGGCGCAGCTTCAGGTGAACGAATTGGGCTTGCAACTGCAGCAGGAAGCGTTGAGCGACCTGACGCAAGCGCTCGCCGATCTTTCCGTGGTCGACGAAACCATCCGCGGCGCCACCGACAAGGTGGCGCGCACCGATATCCGCTCGCCGGTCGACGGCATCGTCAACACGCTCGACGTCAACACGCTCGGCGCCTTCGTGCAGCCAGGCGCGGTGGTGGCCGGCATCGTGCCGACCTCCGAGACGCTGCTGGTCGAGGCGCGGGTTTCGCCGCGCGACGTCGCCTTCATCCAGCCGAACCAGGAGGCGCTGATCAAGGTCACGGCCTATGATTTCTCGATCTTCGGCGGCATCGAGGGCAAGGTCTCCAACATCACCGCCGACAGTCTCGTCGACCAGAAGACCGGCGAACCTTACTATCAGGTGCGGGTTGCGACCGATAAGTCGACGCTGGCACGGAACGGCAAGACCTATTCGATCATCCCTGGCATGATCTGCTCGGTCGACATCAAGACCGGACGCAAGACGATCCTCAACTATCTTTTGAAGCCCATCAACAAGGCGCGTCAGGAGGCGATGAGTGAACGATAGCGCCATCCGCCCCGACACTGCGCGCGAACGGCTGCTGCCGGCGCTCGCGGCCGAGGATTTCGGCCCGGAGTTCCGCGTCGTGGCGCGCGGCGGCGTGCGGCGCGGCATCCGCCTGGAGCGCGCCTTCTGGGTGTCGCTGAAACAGATGGCGGAAAGCCGCAAATGCACGATCGGCATGCTCGTCGAGGAGATCGCCGAACATCATCCCGAGGGCAATCTCACCTCGGCGATCCGGGTCGCCTGCATGCGCGGCCTCGCCGAGGAAAGCATGGAACTGCGCAAGCTTGCCTCGATCCGCACGATCAATGCGATCCTGATTGCCTGCCCCTCGCCCGCCTTCGCGCTGTCTTCGTCGAAGAAGATCCTGGCCTTCAACACGCCGTTCCAGCAACTGGTCAGGCGTCAATTGCCGAGCGCTCCCGGCGAGGATGGGCGGCAGGACCTGAAGCTGGCGCTCGACCTCAACGTTCCAGACATCTTCGCCCGGCTCGACGCCAATGGCGAGACGCCAGTCAGCACAGGCTTCGTCATCGGCGCCGGCGAGCGCCGCTATCGCGGCCAGCTCAGCGCCGTGCGCGCGCCCGTCACCGAGCCGGAACTCCTGATGGCCTTCGTCTTCAACGGCTAATGCATGTCGCCCAGAAGTGTGCAGCGGTTCTGGGATAACGACATGCATCAACACAAAGACTTAAAGCGCGTCGCCTGAATCCGGTTCAGCGCGACGCGCTTTAGTTTCGACGGGCCATACAGCGTTTGCGCTGGCACGCCGAATGCGTTGAAGTCCCGCCTAATGCATGTCGCCCAGAAGTGTGCAGCGGTTCTGGGATAACTACATGCATAAAACAAGAACTTAAAGCGCGTCGCTTGAATCCGGTTCAGCGCGACGCGCTTTAAGCCTTCGTCTTCGTCATCCTATGGCGAAGCAAGGAGCGGAGCGACGCAGCGCAGACCATAGGATCCATGCCGTTACATTGAAGCTTTGTCCACGGTACAGAATTCTGCTCCGCTGCGCGCTACGATTAAAGTAGCGGCATGGATCCTCGGGTCTTCGCTCCGCTTCGCGTCGCTACGCCCAAGGATGACGACGTTGGGGAGGCCTCGTCCAATTGCGAACGTTGCGGCGCGCTTTCCTTCAATAGCTCCGCCCGACAAGCAGCCTATTTCGCAACACCAGATGTCGCGGACGCCACATCCACATCAGGCGAAGTGCCTTCACCGGGCGCTACCGTCGCGAAGCCGCCGGCGATGTCGGCGATCTGCGCGCCGGACTTCGACCCGTGGATCCAGGCACGATCGGTGCTGAAGGAATAGAGTGGAACATAGTCGGGCAGATCGCTATCGCGCACAACGGCGTTGCCAAGGCTGTCGAGGATGAAGGCGCCGCTTGCGGTGCTCACCGACAGAACGGCATGGAAGAACTTGCGGCGGCGATCCTGGAGCACCACGAGCGACATGCTTTGCGCCGGGATGCCGGCCCGCACCAACGCCGCCATCTTGAGTATGGCGAAATCCTCGCAATCGCCGGCGCGATGCTCGAGGACTTCCGAAGGTTTGGCCCAGTAGTCGAGCTTGCCGTAAACGACGCTGTCCTTGCGATAGGCGATCAGGCGGTTGATGCTGCTGTTGACGAAGGCCAGCTTGTCGCGAAAGCCCTTGTTACCGGCAATGTTGATGATCTCGGTGAAAGCCGGGTTCTCGCGATCGCAGGCACTGCCCGCGGTGCAATCGACGATGGCCCTGTAGACGGGAGCCCAGCGCGCCGCGACCGGAAAGTTGCGCATCGACAAGGCGACGGAGCCGAAAACGCCGGGGATGATCGCGGCGGTCTGGATCGGGTCGATGCCGGGATCGGCCGTGGCGGTCGAAAGCGATTGAACCTCATAAGGTGCTGCGTAGCCGGCCGAAAGGTCCGTGATCCGGTATGCGGCGGCCGGCTGCCAAGGCTGCGGCCGGGCCAGCGAAACGCCGCCGAGGCTCGCCGGCGCAAGCACCTTTTGCAGGGCGGTATCCACGTCCGAATCCGCGTTGGCGGATGATGGATTTGCCTGGACGGCAAGGCCGATCGCCAGCAAGAGTACCTTGATCCCCGTCATCCCCGGGGCTGCTTTTTGTATTTTCATAACGCCCACCTTTGACTGTGGACGCTACCAATCTTGTCTCAAATTATCGGAAAGGAAGGTGGGTAAATTTCCGCGAATCACTCTATTCTATTTTCTGTCAAATTTTATTCAAATTTATACTCTCATTTACCAAGTCAACGCCGCGCGTCGCAGCCAATCCCGCATTCCTTGGGAGCATGCATAACTGCATATATAATCGCGATTTACCAAGTATAAAAAATGCGATTCTCTACATATTCGGATATATGAAATAGGTTGAAGGTCTGTTGCAAAGCCCGAGGCTGACATGTCTCTTTCCGGGAAACGCCGGAGGGGCTTGAGCTATGACGAACAATATCGAATTCGACGCCGTTTCAAATTCCTGGGACGAGCACTCGAACGCTGCGGAAAATCCGATCTCGACTGGTGTCCAGGTCGCGCAGGCAGCCAGCGGCCAGGCGGCGAGCGAGCCGGTGCCGGTCGATGTCGGCAGCGGCGCGCCGGCGCAGGGCGCGGCCAATGCGCAAGGAGCAAACCAGCCGGCGGCCGACGCCAAGGCCTCCAACGCCCCCGCAAACGCACCGGCGGCAAATGCGGCCGCAGCGAATGCCCCGCATGAATATCACGTCGAGGCCGGCAACGTCGTAAAGCTTCCGGCCAGCGTCTCGATCGACAACATCAAGGTCGACGGACACGATCTCGTCCTCACGCAGCCCGACGGATCCGAGATCGTCATCAAGGACGCCGCGCTGAATGTTCCGACCTTCATCCTCGGCGACGTCGAGGTGCCACGCGTAGCCCTGATCGCCGCGCTCGAGGCAAGCCATATCGATGTCGCCTTCGGCGCCGACGGCTCGATCTCGGCCGGCGGCAACGGCTCGCCGGGCAGCGCGGGCGGCAATTTCGAACATCCCGCAGGCGGGATCGGCGACGGCTTCGGCCTGACGTCGCTGCTGCCGCCGACGGACCTGGCGTTCGGCCAGCCGGACCATCGCGAGCTGTTCCCGGGCCTGCTGCCCGACTCGACGCCGACGATCCTCGACCTTACGCCTTCGGTCGAGGGCGGCGACACCTCCGTCGATGAAAAAGGCCTGGAGACCGCCGGCGCGACCGGGTCCGGCGAAGCAGGCACCAGCGCCGCGGTCGACAACGACCCATCCGAGCACAACACCGGTACCTTCACCATCAACTCGCCCGACGGCATCGGCTCGCTGACCATCAACGGCCAGGTGATTTCGGGCGCCGACCTGGCCAACAGCGCCAATCAGCATGTCAGCGTAACCACGCCGGACGGCACATTGACGATCACCGGCTACGACGCCGCTACCGGCCAGGTGAGCTACACCTACACGCTGCTGCACAGCGTACAGCATCCGGACGGCGACGGCACCAATTCCATCTTCGACAACATGACGGTGATAGTCACCGACAGCGACGGCGACGTTTCGCTGCCGGGCACGCTCTCGGTCAAGATCGTCGATGATGTGCCGGTTGCGCACAATGCGGATGCCGGCACGCTGACCGAAGACGGCGCCACGACCACCGTCGGGGGCAATGTCACGACCGACTACAACAACGCTTTCGGCGCCGACGGCCCGGCAGCGGTGAGCCCGGTGAGCTGGGGAACGGTGACCGCCACGCTGGGCGTCAACACGGTCAACCTGGCCGACTACGGCACGCTGACGCAGAACGCCAACGGCACCTGGACCTTCGTGCTGGACAACAGCAAGCCCGCGACGCAGGCGCTGGCTGACGGCGATACGATCAACGTCTCGCTCGGCTACACGCTGACCGATCACGACAGCGACGCCGACACCAAGACCATCACCTTCGAGATCAATGGCGCCCACGACAGCTCAACCGTCGTGGTCACACCGAGCGACGACGCCAATGCCAATGGCGCTTCCAATGTCGTTTACGAACATGGCCTGACCTCGGTTCCCGACACCAGCGAGACCGACACCGGCACGTTCAAGGTCACGGCCACCGACGGCATCAAGGACGTCACCATCGGCACCGAGACCCACACTCTGGCCGACTGGCTCGGCAAGACCATCAACACGGGCGAAGGCACGCTGACGATCACCGGCGTGACGCCGGCGGGCGGCGGCACGGAAGCCACCTTCGCCTACAGCTATACGCTCAGCGGCGCGCAGACCCATCCCGCCGGCAACGGCAACAACACGCTGCCCGACAGCGTCGCGGTCGCCGTCGACGGCATCGGCGGCACCCACGGCGAAGGCACCATCAGCATCGTCATCGTCGACGACGTTCCGGTTGCGCACAATGCGGATGCCGGCACGCTGACCGAAGACGGCGCCACGACCACCGTCGGGGGCAATGTCACGACCGACTACAACAACGCTTTCGGCGCCGACGGCCCGGCAGCGGTGAGCCCGG